>PLOH01000135.1 GCA_003142955.1 Opitutia bacterium
CTCAACAAATGGCGGACGCCATTGGGTGCGGAGGGGTAGCTTTTCTTCCGATTCTGAGGAGAAGTTTTGAACTTTGGCGTAGGTCTTGCGTCAGCGAGGCCTGCCCGCCCGATAGGTGACTGTGGACGGCGAGACCCCCATGTTGCTGCCGCCCGATCTGCGCGAGTGGGTGCCCGCGAATCATCTCGTACACTTTGTGATCAACGCCATCGGAGAGCTGGACGTGCGGATGGCCACGCGTCAACGAGCAGGGCAGCGGGAGCGAGCAGCAGGGAAGCGCATGGAAAGCGCAATGGCCGGGATGGCGACGTAAGCCCGGGACAGACGACGGTGGTGAACCTCCACTCGCTGGCGCTCGCAGCTACCGGGCAGGCGCTGTTCGATCGACCATTATTCGGCCCGGACGCGAGGTCCGGCCCTACGAGCCAGCACCGCCGTCGCCTAATAACCCGCCGCCTGGCCGTCCTTGCGGCTTTCGCTCGCGCCGAGGTAGGTCCGGTTCTTCGCGTCCCATAGGATCGCCTGGTAGCCGCCGTAACCGCCGAGATCCGTGCGGATGTCGTGCCCGCGGCGCTTGAGGTCGGCCACGACGTTCCAGGGGATGCCGCTCTCCAGGTATACGTAACCGCCATCAGTCATTTTCGGATGATCGTAGTCCGTCGAGCCGTCGTGCTGCCAGCGTGCGGCGTCGCCCGCCTCCTGGAGGTTGAGACCGTAATCGATCAGGTTGACCAGGATCTGCACGTGGCCCTGCGGCTGCATCGCCCCGCCCATCACCCCGAACGCCAACCACGGCTGCCCGTCCTTCATCACAAACGCCGGAATGATCGTGTGGAAGGGCCGCTTGCCCGGCGCGTAGATATTCGCGTGACCGGACTCCATCGTGAACATCTCGCCGCGGTCCTGAAAATCGAAACCGAGCCCTGGCACCGTGATCCCGCTGCCCATCCCGCGATAGTTGCTCTGAATGAGCGACACCATGTTGCCCTCGGCATCCGCCGTGCAGAGGTAGATCGTGTCGCCATCGTTCACCGGCGAATGACCGGCATCATAAGACCGGCCAGCGCGCGCCGGGTCGATCAGCTTGCGTCGCTCCGTGGCATATTCCTTGGAGACGAGCCATTTCACCGGCACCTTCGCGAAGGCCGGGTCGGCGTAAAACTTGGCACGGTCCTCGAACACCAGCTTCTTGGTCTCGATCATGACGTGCAGCGCGTCGGCCGAGAGAAATCCCATTTTCTTCAAATCGAAACCCTCGAGAATGTTCAACATCTGCAGCGTCGCGATACCCTGGCCGTTGGGTGGGAGCTCGTAAACGTCGTAGCCACGGTAGTTGGTCGACAACGGCTCGACCCAGGTCGACGCGTGCTTCTCGAAATCAGCCTTCCGGAGCCAGCCACCGTTGGCCCGCATAAACGCGTCGATCTGGTCGGCGATCCCGCCGCGGTAGAAAACGTCACGGCCCTGTTCAGCGATCAGGCGATAGGTGCGGGCCAGCGAAGGGTTCTTGAAAATCTCCCCCTTGCCGGGCGCCTGGCCGTTGGGCGCGTAGGTTTCGAGGAACGCGCCGGGCAGATGTTGCGCGCGCAGAATCGCGACGTTGCGGTCCCAGTAATACGCGATGAGCTCGCTGACCGGGAACCCCTCCTCGGCGTAGCGGATCGCCGGGGCCAGAGCACCTGCGTCAACGGCAGCTTGCCGAACTTCGCGTGCAGCTCGAACCAACCGTCGACTGCGGCCGGCACGCTGATGGGCAACATGCCCAACGGCGGGATCGTGGTCCGGTGGAGTTTCGCCAGCTCGGCCTGCATTTGCCCATAGCTGAGCCCCAGCGGCGAACGGCCCGAGGCATTGAGACCGTACAGCCGGTGCGTTTTCGCATCCCACACAATCGCGAACAGATCGCCCCCAACGCCGCTGCTGACCGGCTCCATGAGGCCGAGCGCAGCGTTGGCGGCGATAGCGGCGTCGACCGCGGAGCCGCCGGACTTCAGGATGTCGAGCCCGACCTGTGTCGCGAGCGGCTGGCTCGTGCACACCATGCCATGCTGCGCGATGACTTCAGAACGAGTGGCAAACGACCGGCCAGTGATGCGATCCACCTGGGCCACGCTAACCGCGACCGGCAAAAAAACGAAAAACGAAAAGAGGCTCAGGCGGAACGCCCTGGTTAAATGTAGGGCGGGATCGCCCTCCTTCGCCGAGGCTTCGGAGCGCGGGCCGGATCCCGCCGTTTCACCGCGAGCGGCGGGGTGCGGCGACCCCGCCCTACAACGCCGGACCAGGCAGTCCGTGGAACTGCGTGCGAAAATCGCCCCGGCTCCTAGGAAACAGCACTTGAATTGTGGCCGCGAGCGCCAGCGAGTGGATTCGAAAACAAACGTCGGCTCTCTGGCGCTCGCCGCTACGCGGCATTGGACGTTTCTTGCCGTCCGAAGCAAAACGCGTTTTGCCGTGGGGGCTGCAAGGATCCGGCAAATGGGCAAAAGGTGCATGGACGCAGGATAGTCGACGCCCGCCGCGGGTCAACGGAACCCCGTCGGAATGCGGATACCGGAAACCGGGAAGAGGATCCAAACCAGCCGGGATTTCGGATTTGCGATCCCAGCGTTTGGAGAGAACATCAAAGACGTCCGTTGTTTCGCTCTTCGCTCTTCGCTCTTCGCTATCCGAAATCCAAAATCTCATATGCCAAACGTCCCCGGTCTCCGCAGCACCTATGCCAAGGTCGGCCGCCTGGTCTATTTCGGCCGCATGCTCGACAAGCTCCGGCTGCATGCCGCCGGCACGCTCCCGGCTGACTACGTGCCCAACCTCGCGCGCGGCTTTGACGCCCGCTGCTGCAATTTCCTTCGCGTCAAGCACCCGGACCTT
>PLOH01000097.1 GCA_003142955.1 Opitutia bacterium
GCCGCCAGCGGCGTCTCGCGCAAACCTAGGCCAGCCTGCAGAAACAGGGCCATCTCCCGCGTCGAAGAACGCAGCGCGCCGGCCGGAGCGATGGCATCGCACGTCCAGTTCGGAACCGGCGCGCCTTTCTCGTCGTGCCCAGGTGCCATATTCCCCGGCACAACCGTGCCGGTCAGGCCGAGCGTGGTCTGCTTCAGCCCGAGCGGATCCAGCACGTGGTGGCGCAGGGCATCGGCATAGGACTGTCCCCAGGCCGCCGCGAGAGCCTGGCCGAGCACGGCCGCGCCGAAATTTGAATACGCATAATCCGCCGGCACTTTCACCTCCGCCGCACTTTGGGCCAGCGCCGCCAACAGCTTGCCCGGCGTATAGTCCGCGTAAGGATCGCGCATGTCGGCAGGGACGATATTTGGCGGCAGGCGCGGCAGGCCCGAGGTATGGGTGGCCAGCATCAGGAGCGTGATCTTGTCCAGCCGCGCCAATCCTTCGGGCGTCGCCGGAACCTTCAGGTATTTGGTGACCGGATCGTCGCGGTTCGCCTTGCCCGCGCGCTCGCTCTCGGCCAGCAGCAGCGAGGTAAAGACCTTGGTGATCGAACCGATCTCGAACTGCGTGTCCGGCGTGATCGGTCGGTCGTCAGCCTTGGCGAAGTGCCCGGTTTGAAAGAACTGCACGCCTTTCTCGTCCACCCAGGCGACCGCAACGCCGCCGGGTTTGTCCTTGTTCCAGGTGTCAATGAGGGTCTGCACTTCGGGGGTGGTGGCGGCAGAGACGGAAACCAACCAAAGCGGGAACGCAATACCGAGCGCGTTGCGGAGGTTTTTCCAGGTCAGGGTCATGGAATTTATGTTCATGGCAAAGTTGGGGAATGGAGTTGTCGTGGGCTAGTTCGTGGTCGTGCAAATGATCTGGTCCTACGCAGGGTCGTCGCTCGTCGGCGGACCGTTTTTGGGTATCTTGTAGGAGCCTGCTTGCAGGCGATTTCATAGGGCGGATCGCCTGCAAGCAGGCTCCTACAACCGCATGATTCCTTCTAGGCCAGGAGGCTCTGGCGGAGCTTTTCGAGTTCCTCGAGCCGCGGTTCAATCTGCCTCCGCACCGCACGGCGGTTGAGCGCCCAAACGCCCCAAAAACAGAGCGGTAGGACGCTGACGACATAGGCGATGATCCATGCCAGCGCGGACGGATGCTGCCGAAGGGCGGAGAAAAACTCTGGCTGAACTTTGATAATCAGCACCCGCACCACCGTGGCGCCACCGATTACGATAGCGCCGCCGCACGGCATCAGATACCATGACCAGATATTGAGAAGAAGATGGCGCTGATGACGTAGCTCGGCGATATCGGCTTCGACCTTGGCGACCAGCGGCACATCCGGGCCCAGTCGGAGCCGGTGAGACCGGAATCGTTCTCGGACAAAAAACCCGGAGATTCCGAGAATCAGCGCGATGGCAAAAACCATTGGCCAGCCTTCTTTCCCCATGTGCCACCAAGAATAGGCGAAAACACCCGAGACGAAAGCGCCGGCCGATGCCTCAAGGATATCGCGCATAAGAAGTGTGGCGGCGAGCTTCCGGCGTTTCTTCTCAAAGGTTCCCCTCAGGGCCGCTAGGTCGGCGCCAGGGCCGACCGGCAGTTCCTGGCGTTTCCAGATCGCTTCGTAATCATTCAAGTTCATCGGTTACTCCTTTCAACAATACGGCGAGGTGTCTGCGCGCGCGGGTGAGCGCGACCCCGACGTGGTTTTCGGTCATGCCGGTCACTTCGGCGATGTCCCGGTAGGCCAGCCCGTCGAGCATCAGCAGCACCAGGGCGCGCTCGGAGGGCGGCATGGCCTGCAGGGCCGAATAAAGTTGCTCGAGCAAGTCCTTGTTTCCAGCGGTTTCAGCCGGGGTCGCCGCGTCGGCGGCCAAGCGCGAGAGATCCGCCTCCGGCTCGATGCGGCGCTCCCGGCGCTGCTCGCCCCGGCGCCACGTCATCGCCGTGTTGAGGCACACCCGGTAGATCCACGTCGAAGGCTTCGCCTGGCCCGCATAGCGCGGCAGCGACAACCACAGCTGGAACATCATTTCCTGCTGCAGCTCGCCCACCCCGGTCTCGCCTCGGGCAAACGACCGTGCCACCTTCACAAAAATGCCGCGATGCTCTTCGAGCCAGGATTGAAACGTCGCTTCGTGATTGGCAGGCGGACTCATCACCTCTGATTAGTGTCCGCCGGCCGGCAATCCTTACACGGGATGCTTCGATTTCTCGTGCGCCGCGTGGGCCAGCGAGACTTCCACGTATTTCTCAGCCCAATGACGCAGTCCGGCCTGCTCCACTTCGCTCAGCTGGCGGGCCACCTTGGCGGGCGCACCCAGGACCAGCGAGCCCGGAGGCACCACGGTCCGCGGCGTCACCACGGCTCCCGCACCCACGATGCTGCGCCGGCCGATGCGGGCGCCATCGAGGATCGTCGCTCCCATGCCAATCAGGCACTCGTCCTCAATGGTACACGCGTGGACAATCGCGCCATGGCCGATGGTGCACCAGGCTCCGATCACGGCGTCCAGATCGTCCGCCAGATGCACGATGGCGTTATCCTGGATGTTGGAACCTTCGCCGACGGAAATCCGGGCGATGTCGCCACGCAACACCGCGCCGTAGAAGACGCTCGACTTCGGGCCGAGCGTCACGTCGCCGACCACGGTAGCATTGGCGGCCACCCAGTTGGCCCGGGCGGTGTCGGGAGTCTTGGTGAGATGGGCCTGCAGTCGTTCCTGTGTGGTCATGGAATTATCCGTCCATTTTATCGCAACGTACGACGATCTTATTGGAGGGCGGCGCGCCGTCACCGCCAAAGTGACTACGGGCGCAGCACGTTTGCGCCCCTACCGTTTGCTGGACGCTGCGTCCGGGAAGCCGCCAGAAATTCGTGGATCACGGCCAGAGTGCGCTCGACGGCCCCGCGATTGTGCGCATGCCACGCGAGCGCCGCCGCACTCATTCGCGCGCGCTGCGCCTCGTCCGCGAGCAATTCGACGCACGCCGCGACCAGTTCGCTTTCGTTGAGCACCTCGCGCGCGCCGCCGCTCTCGCGCAACGCGCGGGCAATCTCGCGGAAATTGCTCAGGTGCGGACCGAAAAGCAACGGCCGGCCGAGTGCCGCGGCTTCCACCGGCGACTGTCCGCCGTCGTGGGGGGGCAGGCTCTTGCCACAAAAAACGAGATCGCCAAGCTGGGTAAGCGTCCGGAGTTCGCCCGTTGTGTCGGCGACGGCGACATCCACTTCATGCGGCGCCACCCCATGGGAACGCAGGTGAAAACGCAGGCCCGTCTTGCTCAGGGCAGTGGCGACTGCATCGCGCCGCTCGGCATGCCGGGGCACCAACAGAAGCGAGACCGCCAAACCGCGGCTCCGGGCAGCCTTCAGGGCCTGAACGAGCGCTAATTCCTCGCCGTCCCAAGTGGATGAGCCGAGCAGCACCAGCCCGTCCCGCAATCCCAGCGTACGCCGCAACTCGTGGCGTTGCGGCTCATCCAGCGGCGGGATGGTCAGATCGAGCTTGATATTGCCGAGCGTCCGCAGCCGATCCGCCGGGAACCCCAGCTCGCGCAAACGTTCCTCGTCTTGGGCCGTAACGGGCAGGCTGCACGCAATGCCTCCGAGCAACGGCAAAACCAACCAGCGCACCCGCGACATCCGCCGGAAGCTGCGGTCCGATAACCGGGAATTGATGCTGAGCACTGGCACCGCCTGGCGAGAGGCCTGGTGGATGTGCTCGGGCCAGCGTTCGCCTTCCATGAGAATCGCCAGATCCGGACGAATCCGCCTCCAGGCGCAGAGGCTGAACCACCACCAATCGAGGGGAAAGTAGCCGAGCGCAACGACCAGAGAACCGTACTGGTCAAGAGCGATTTCATGGGCGGTGCTGGTGGTCGTGGTGAGGTAGACCTCAACCGTATCGTCCTTTTTCAGCGCCTCCAGCAGCGGACCGATCGCCAGCATTTCGCCCACGCTTACCGCCTGCAGCCAGAGGCGTCGCACGCCGGACCGCTTGGGCGGCAACGGCGGCGTCCCACCGAATCGCTGGCCGAAATTGGCCCTATACCCCCCCCGTTTCCGCATGCGCCAGAGGTAGTAGGGCGCCACGACCAACAGCGCGGGCAAAAAGAGAATCCGGTAAAGCCAGATCGCAATCATGTCGAGAGTCGAGAGTCGACTCCGGCAGTTCACTGGCCCAACACCCAGGCGAAGATGAGCGGAACCACAATGGTGGCATCGCTTTCGACGATGAACCTCGGCGTGTCGGGGGCCAGCTTTCCCCAGGTGATTTTCTCGTTCGGAACCGCCCCGGAGTAGCTGCCGTAACTGGTCGTCGAGTCGCTGACCTGGCAGAAATAACCCCAGAGCGGCACGCCGGTCCGCCGGAGATCCTGATGCAACATCGGCACGACGCAGATCGGAAAGTCGCCGGCGATGCCGCCGCCAATCTGGAAGAAGCCGATCGAACCGGCGCCACCCCGGCGGAGCGGCCGGGCGGTCTTCGTATACCACTCCGCGAGGGTCATCATGTATTCGATGCCCGTTCGGACCGTGTGGACGTTCTTCACGTCGCCCTCGATGCAGTGGCCCGCGAACATGTTGCCGAGCGTCGCGTCCTCCCACCCGGGCACCCACATCGGCAGGTTCTTCTCGGCGGCGGCGAGCATCCAGGAATGCCGGGGATCGATCTGGTAATGGTGCTTCAGCCCCCCGCCGCGGAGCACCCGGTACATGAATTCGTGCGGGAAGTAGCGTTCCCCGGCGCGGTCGGCCTTGACCCATTCCGCGAGCACGGCTGCCTCGATCCGCCGCATCGCTTCCATTTCGGGAATGCAGGTGTCGGTCACCCGGTTCATATGCCGGTCCAACAAGGCCTTCTCTTCCGCGGCCGACAGGTTCCGATAGTGCGGGACCCGCTCGTAGTAGTCGTGGGCAACCAGGTTGAAGATATCCTCTTCGAGGTTGGCGCCCGTACAGACGATGGCGTGCACCTTGTCCTGGCAGATCATCTCCGCGAGGGCGATGCCCAGTTCCGCCGTCGACATCGCACCCGCCATGGCCACCAGCATCTTGCCTCCTCGCTGCAGGTGTGTCTCGTAGCCCTTGGCTGCGTCCATCAGGGCCGCCGCGTTGAAATGGCGGTAATTATGGGCGATAAACCCGGACACCGGACCCTTGGACCTGGCCAAACCGGTGTTGATGTCCTCGGGTCGTCCCCGGTTTCGTCGTGCTTTCATGAGGGGAAAATAGAGAAGCGATCGGCTGGTGGCCACAAAAAACCCCCTGCGAGAGTGCCGGACTGCGTCCGCCCGCTCCAAACAAATGGCTCCCGCCATTTGGGTGAGAACAGCGACGTTTCCCAGATTTGGAGGCTAGGTTTCAAACATTGGCGTCCGCCGCTTGCCCCGGCCTTCGTCGAGGCCCGGGCTGACCCTCGTTTGAGTCCTTGCCTCGCCACACATCTTGAACAGTTTACGCGATCATGAAGCCATCGTTGCGCCGCCTGTCTATGTTCCTTCCGATTCTACTGGCCTTCGCGCTCTTTGCGCCGCGTCCGGTCCCGGCTGCACCGCCGGCATTTGGTCAGGAAACGAGCGATCTCCGGCCGGACCCGGCGGCGGTCTGGGGACGTCTTCCCAACGGACTTCGTTACGTGGTGCTGCCCAACAAGGAGCCCCGCAGCCGCGCCAGCCTGCGNNAGCACGCACTACGCGCCCGGCACCCTGGTTGAATATTTGCAGCGCCTCGGCATGAGCTTCGGAGCTGACACCAATGCCTCCACCTCCTTCGACAGCACGGTCTACCAACTCGAACTGCCGAACACCCAGCCCGCCACCCTGGCCGAGGGATTCCAAGTGCTGGGCGACTACGCCGGCGGCCTGCTGATCGAAGCCCAACAGATTAACAAGGAGCGCGGCATCATCCTCGCCGAAAAACGCGCCCGGGATTCCGTTGAGTACCGCACCTGGGTCGCCGAAAGCGAGTTCCTGTTGGGCGACTCGCTGATCCCGAAGCGCATGCCCATTGGGCTGGCCGAGGTCATCGAAAAGGCCCCCCGCGAACAGTTCGTTGATTTCTACAACGCCTGGTACCGTCCGGAAAACCTCGCCGTCATCGCCGTCGGCGATTTCGACCCGGTCATCGTCGAAACCCAGATCAAAAAGGCCTTCGGTTCGCTGGAGTCCCGCGCCTCCGCCCGGCCCCAACCCGACCTCGGCCACATTTCCTCCGCGCCCGGCCTGCATGTGGCGTTTCACCCGGAGCCAGAGGCCCCCCAAGCGACGGTTTCCATCCAGATGCTGACTCCGTACGGCGGCGAGCCTGACACCGCCGCCCAACGCCTCCGGGACCTGCCGCGTGATCTCGGCTTCCAGATTCTAACGCGCCGTCTATCGATCCTGGCCAAGAAGGAAAATGCTCCGTTTGTGGAAGGCCACGCCGACATCAGCGACAACTTCAACTTCTATCGCAACGCCACCGTCGAGCTGAACTGCCGGCCGGAAAACTGGCGCGCGTCGCTCGGCGTCGCCGAACAGGAACTTCGCCGGGCCCTCGAATTCGGATTCCAGCCCGCCGAATTGGCGGAGGCGACAGCGAACTACCTGAATTCCCTCGAACAGGGTGCCAAGAGCGCCTCCACCCGCCGCTCAGACGAACTTGCCTCCGAACTCATCTCCTGCCTGTTGCGCAACGAGGTGTTCACCCACCCGGATGCCGATCTCGCGCTGTTCAAGCCAGCGCTCGAAAAAATCACGGCCGATGACTGTCTGCGCGCCTTCCGCGCTGGGTGGGCCGTCAACCAGCGCAATGTCTTTGTGACCGGCAATATTGATCTGGCAAAGGAATCCGCCGCCCCCGAGCAGATCATCACCGGCGTCTACGAATCCAGCCGAGCGATGGCGCTGAAGCCGCCCGAGAGCCTCGCCAGTGCGGCCTTTGCCTACACGGATTTTGGACCGGCCGGCACGGTCGCTCGCCACGAACATGTCGACGACCTTGGCATCGATCTGATCGAGTTCGCCAACGGCGTTCGCCTCAACCTGAAGAAGACGGCCTTCGAGGCGAATACGATCCGGGTCAACGTCCGCGTTGGGAGCGGCCGCCTCACGGAGCCCGCGACCGAGCCGGGCCTCGCGTTTCTGTCCAATCTCGCGTTCATCACCGGGGGCCTGGGCAAACACAGCATCGACGACCTGCAGCGCCTGTTCGCCGGCAAGACGATCGGGCTCGATTTCGGAGTCCGCGATGACGCCTTTGACTTCAGCGGCATCACCAATCGCGATGATCTGCCCGCCCAACTCCAGCTCTTCACCGCCTATCTGGTCGACCCGGGCTACCGGCCCGAGGCGCAGCGGCAGGCGGGGAAAATCATCGAGCAGGCCTTCAACCGGTTCGCTCATACGCCGACCGGCCCGATGCAGACCGAAGTCCCCCGCTTGCTCGCCAGCAATGATCCCCGCTTTGGCCTGCCCACCCAGGAGGTCGTAGCAGCTCGCACGCTCGACGAGATGAAGGCCTGGCTCACACCCCAACTGACTGGCGGAGCCATCGAGATTGCCCTGGCGGGTGACATCGACATCGACGCCGCAATCAATGCGGTGGCCAGGACCTTTGGCGCCCTGCCCAAACGCGCGCCCAAGCCCGAGCTCGCCGACGCCCGCAAGGTGCTTTTTCCCGCGCCGTTTGCCAAGAGCTACTCCGTGACGACCGAGATTCCCAAGGGTCTGGTCACCATTTACTGGCCGACCACCGATGCGCGCGACGTCCGGGTCGCCCGGCGGCTCACCCTGCTCGCCGAGATTCTCTCCGACCGGTTGCGGGTGAAAGTGCGCGAAGAAATGGGAGATGCCTACAGCCCGCAGGCCTTCAGTGCTCCGAGCGACACTTACACCCATTACGGTTTCCTCCTCGCCCAGATCAGCATCGATCCGGCGCAGACCCAGAAAATTGTCGACACGGTCCTCGCGCTGGCCGCCGATCTGCAGAAGCACGGCACGATTCCCGACGAGCTCACCCGCGCCAAGCAACCGATCCTGACTTCGCTGAAGGAGTCCGCGCGCACGAATCCCTACTGGCTCAGCGCGGTGCTCGCCTCCTGCCAGGAATTCCCGCAACGACTTGCCTGGTGCCGCACCCGCAGCAGCGATTTCGAGGCCATCAGCAAAGCGGAGATCGATGCGCTCGCCGCGCAGTACCTGGACCCGGCCCATGCCTTCCGCGTGACGGTGCTGCCCGCAGCAAAGCACTGATCCGCCTCGGGTGGTTTCTTATCCTTTGCCGCAGAAACTTTCCTCTGCTGGCATCGCCGTCGAGTGACGCCTGCCGAATTCATTGTCAAATGGTCTGCTGCTGATCTTTCCGAGCGAGCCTCCTACCAGCAGCACTTTCTCGATCTCTGCGATCTGGTCGGCCACCCCACGCCCGCCGAACTGGATGCTACTGGCGAGACCTTCACCTTCGAAAAAGGCGCCGCCAAGCAGGGCGGCGGCGGAGGTTGGGCCGATGTGTGGAAGCGCGGCTTCTTCGCTTTCGAATACAAGGGCGCTCGGGCCAACCTCGCCCAGGCTTACGAACAGCTCCTGCAGTACCGTGAGGCGCTCGACAATCCTCCGCTGCTCGTCACGTGCGATACCCGCGACCTGGAAATCCATGTTAATTTCACCGATGCTCCGCCGAAGGTGCATCGGGTTGCACTGGGCGAGATCAGCTCGGTCCGCGGTCTCGAGGTGTTGCGGTGCCTTTTCTTTGAGCCGGACAAGCTCCGACCAGGCGCCACCAACCGCGCGATTACTGAAGAGGCCGCATCCCGTCTCGGCCACATCGCGGAGAGCCTGCGGCAGCGTGGTCTCGATCCGCATACGGTGGCCCAGTTTCTCGACCGGATGGTCTTCTGCCTCTTCGCCGAGGACATCGGACTTCTGCCGGCGAAGCTTTTCTCCCAGATGGTCATCCGGCATCGCTATAAGCCGACGGTCTTGAAGCAGATGATGGGCTCGCTGTTTCAGTGCATGGCCCATGGCGGTGCGTTCGGCATCGATGAAATCCGCCACTTCAAAGGCGACCTGTTTACCGACGCGTCCGCGTTGGAACTCACGCCCGACGAGATCGACGCCATCTACGAGGCCGCCCAGCTCGAATGGAACGCCGTGGACGCGTCGATTTTCGGTACCCTTTTCGAGCGCGGGCTCGATCCTGCCAAACGCGCCCAACTCGGCGCCCACTACACGAGCCGCGAGGATATCGAGACCCTCGTCGAGCCGGTCGTGCTGGCGCCGCTGCGCCGAGAATGGACCGACGTGCGGGCGATCATCCTGAACCTCCTCGCCACCGGCAAGAAGCAGCCCACCAAAGTCGAAACAGCCGACCTCCTGGCCAAAGGCGAGACCTTGGTCCACCAAGGAGAACTCCTCGTCCGGAAGAGCGAGCAACAGCGTGCTGCCGGCGAAAGACTCATCGCGGAAGGTCGGCAGTTGATCGCCATGGCGCAATTCGGGGCAAGCCGCGTGGAAGAACCGGCCGCTCCCTACGTCGGCTCGCTTGCGCCAGCCCAGCGCAGCAAGGCCATCGCGGAAGCCGACATGCTCAAAGCTCGCTTTCTCGACCGGCTGGCGCGCGTGACGGTGCTCGATCCGGCCTGCGGTTCGGGCAATTTCCTTTATGTTACGCTGCAGAAGCTCAAGGTCCTCGAAAAGGAGGTCATCACCTATGGCGCCGAAGTCGGGATGAAGGTCAGTTACATTCCGCGCATTGTGCCGTGGCAGCTTTGCGGCCTCGAACTCAGTCCCTATGCCCATGATCTCGCGCAAACGGTGGTGTGGATCGGGTACCTCCAATGGAGCCGCGACAACGGATTCGCCATCACCGACAGCCCCCTCCTACGCAAGCTGAGCGGCTTCCAATGCCGCGACTCTATTCTCGACCTCACCGACCCGGCGAGCCCCCGCGAGGCCACCTGGCCCGCCGCCGAGTTCGTTGTCGGCAACCCGCCTTTTCTCGGAGGCAAGATGCTACGCCGTGAACTTGGCGACGCATATGTCGATGCCCTTTTCAAGACTTGGGCTGGCCGAGTGCCGCCCGAAGCCGACCTCTGCTGCTATTGGTTTGAGCAGGCCCGCGCCCAAATCACCGCCGGCCATACCCGACGCGCCGGTCTCCTCGCCACACAGGGCATCCGCGGCGGGGCAAATCGCACAGTACTCAAGCGCATCAAGGAGTCGGGCGGCATCTTTTTCGCCATGAGTGACCGGGAATGGATCCTCGACGGCGCCGCCGTTCACATCTCGATGGTCGGATTCGACGACGGCTCCGAGAAGGAGCGAACCCTCAACGGCTGTCCTGTTCCCGCCATCCACGCCAACCTCTCAACTTCTTCCGCCGACACCACGCAAGCCGTGCCTCTCCGGGAGAACCGTGGGCTGTCCTTCATGGGCGACACCAAGGGCGGACCGTTCGACATTTCGGAGTCCGTCGCCCGCGAAATGCTCCCTGCCCGCAACCCGCACCTGAAACCGAACAGCGACGTCCTGCGACCGTGGGTCAACGGGCTCGATGTCACCCGGATGCCGCAGCGCATGTGGATCATCGATTT
>PLOH01000139.1 GCA_003142955.1 Opitutia bacterium
CCAAAGTTCAAAACTTCTCCTCAGAATCGGAAGAAAAGCTACCCCTCCGCACCCAATGGCGTCCGCCATTTGTTGAGGAGCATGGAGGGGAGCCCGACAAGCTCCTAGCCCGTTGCGTGGCCGGCAATTTAGGAATTCGGGCCGGATTTTCGGGCCGAATTCCTAGGCGTAACGCTCTTCCTTCCAAGGATCTGCCCCGTTGCTGTACCCGCGAACCTCCCAGAAACCCAGCTTGTCTTCATCGAGGAAGGTAATGCCCTTCACAAACTTCGCGCCTTTCCAGGCATAAAGTTTCGGGATGATCACCCGCGCCGGGCCACCATGTTCGCGGGTGATGGGCTGCCCGTCAAATCGCGTTGCCACCAGCACATCGTCGTCGAGGCATTTCTCCATCGGCACGTTGGTGGAGTATTCGTCGAAACTGGTGAAATAGACGAAGTGCGCTTCCGGCATCGGTTCGACCAGTTCGCAAAGGGTGGCGAACGCCACGCCGCTCCACCGGCAATCGTACTTGCTCCAGCTCGTGACGCAGTGGAAATCGCTGACGTCCTCGACTTGCGGCAGAGCATTGAATTGCGCCCAATCAAGCGTCACCGGTTTCTCGACCAAGCCATCGATCGTCAACCTCCACTGGTCCAGCGGCACCTCGGGCTTCACCCCGAGATCGAGCACGGGAAACCCGGTCGTCAGGGTTTGACCGGGCGGCAGGCGTCCGGTGGTGGCGGCGACGCGGGGAACAGCGCCTTGCGCCCGCTGCTTTTCCGCCCAGCGCTGCTTCGCCTCGATATACTTCTGCCGCAACATGGCGGCAAACCATACGGGGGCCTTCCATGCACGCAAGGATGCAACCCCACCGGGATCGATTGCGGCAGTGTCCGCGCGCCCGGCCACAGCTTCCCAGTCCGCTGCTTCACTGGGCGATCCGCAGGACAATCGCCTCCCGGTCCGCCTTCGAGGCACTGGCGAGAAACTGTCGGAACTTGGGATAATCAGCCACCGGCACCACCAGCGGATTGAGCTTCAGGATTCGGTGGAAGACAATCGTTCCATCCTTCACGCCGTAATCGTTCTCATACGAACCGTACGCGGCGTGCAATACCGTCTTGGTTGGCAATTCTTCAACCCCGAACCCGGACGGCAGGACCAGGGTCACCTCATCGTCCTGGATCAATGGTCGAATCTCGACTGCGGTCCGCCGGGCGTTCTCCGCGAACGTCGGCAGAGCGCCGCGACCCAGCACATCCAGCCGCACGACCGCGAGCCCTCCCGGCAGCATTTGGATAAAAGTCGGCGCCGCAAAATCGAACGTTACGCCAAACCGGCCAGT
This sequence comes from Opitutia bacterium, assembly GCA_003142955.1. Classification (GTDB taxonomy): domain Bacteria; phylum Verrucomicrobiota; class Verrucomicrobiia; order Opitutales; family Opitutaceae; genus Fen-1467. Next base: position 1,328 of record PLOH01000139.1, read on the forward strand.
GGCTTCATCGTCCTCGCATGAAACATTCTGCACCGCCGCCCCGCGAACTGCTGCGTTGATGCGACCCGTGGCCCAGTCATGCAATTCCTTCGTGGTCAAGCTGTGCATGTGGTGGCGCATTTGCGCTCCGTCTTGGGCAAATCCGATGAAGTGACACTCGCCGGAAACGGCGCCTTTGGCTGTGAGTGCGAACTTCACTCGACGCTCGGCCAGCCATCGACTCTCCACGGGCAGATTCGGCAAGCGGATCAGCTCAGCGCTGCCGGGCGCGATCATCAGCACGTTGCTGCCCTGGAGGTGCCACGGCAGGTCCCCCACGAAGGTCTCGGGGTCGGTGGGATCGAAGAACAACAAGGAACCCCATTGGGGGGTCTGCACCACCGTCGGAAGGTCGATCCTGTTGTCGACCTTGATGGCGATGATCTGGTGATTGAACTGGTAAGGTGAAGGCCAGTCGCGCTCAACCTCTCTCTCGTTGCCCGCCAAGGCCACCACCGGATACGAGGTAATTCCCGCCTCCCGCAACATGGCCCGCAGGAGGTTGGACTTGTCTTTGCAGTCCCCGAATCCTTTGGCAAACACTTCGGATGCCTTGCGAGGGCGATAACCCATTCCCCGCGCCAGGTTCCGGTTGATGGCAACGTAGCGCAGCTTTTGCACGTAGCCGGCAAGAGCGCGGATCTTCCCGAGCTCATCCGCACAACCCGCCACGAGCTGGCGAACTTTGGCGGACATTGCCGAGTCGTTGTCGCACTGGCTGCTCGCAAGCTTTCCTTGCCAGTCCGACACCTCCGTCCAGGTCCGGAAAAGCCTCTGGGCGTCGGGTTTGGCTTCCCCGGGCGGAACAAGATTCACCATGACCTGTGCTGCCACAACGCTGTGCGGATCTGTCCACGGCTCATGTGGCCGGTACGGGCGGTCGCGCAGCTCCCAGATCCAGACTCGTTTGTCCGCCGAGACCGAGGCGGCCGGCGCCACGGCCCCTCGCAACAGCGGGATCACCGACCAGCCGGCGGGGACTTTCACGACGAAGCGATCCATCGCTGTCGGGAGCGGATTGTCCCAGGCGTAGATCTCCTGGGTGAAGAGCATCGCTCCCTCCACCTTGGTCTCGCAGGCGAAGATATCGCCCGGCACCGCATCATCGCGAAAGGAAATCTCCTTTACTCGGGTCTCGCTGAATATCGCGCCCTGCTGATCGGCCGTCGACCAATCGAACCACTTGTTGTCGCTTTCCGTCCTCGCGACGTTGCCATTGCGGAGCAACCAGGCGTCGGCAGCGCTGACGGTGTCGTTCTTGTCCAGGTAGGCGACAATGGCGCGGGCTTCCGACAATCCAGTTCGGGTGACGATCCTAACCGCGTACCGATGCTCCCAGGTGGCCCGGCCCCACTGATCAACCTCCAAAATCGTTTCGTTCAGGAGGACGGTGGCGGGCACATCGGCTGCCGTGCTGGTGACGGGCTGTGCCGCCAGCGTGCGCAACCATTTGGGCAGCTCGCCCGCCCTTAGGGTCGCCACCAAAACCAAGCCCAATGCCAGGATCGGCACTCGGCCCTTGACCGAGGCGAGCGAATTCGGGTTCATGGTCCGGCGGGCGCAGTCTTGGCAGTCTCTGCCGGGGTGCCGGCAGCTGGAGCGGGGGTGGCCGGTGCGTCAACAGCCGGCGCTGCGCTCTTTGGCGCCGCCGGCTTCAGGATGAGCGCGTGGGTATCGGACGAGTGCAGCCGGGCGAAGCGCTTCTTCAACGCGGGATAACTCGCTGCCTGGAACGAGATCGCCCCATTTCCCCCGAGGACAAAGTCCCGTTTGTACGATAGAATCCGATGGGCCGGCTTGTAGCCGATATAATAATGGGCGCCGATGGTCTTCTCCTGCGCCGCGACATCGGCCGGCGCGCTCGGATGGTCCAGCTCGAAGCCTTCAGGGAGGATTATCTCGATGTCGTCATGTTCCTCCCGGGCAAAGGGGAAGAAAATCGGTAGTTTTCGCTGATCCGCCGAAAACTCCGCCGTCCGGCCAGCTTCGAAGTACCCGAGCGTCGCAATCAGGCGTTTCCCGGCCTGTTCCGCGTAGCCCGGCACATGCACCTTGTAGTGTACGGTTACTGGAAACTCGTGGGTGCGCAGGTTCTCCCAGTGCAAATCGCTGACTTCCGCGGTCGGCAGGCGTTTGCCCAGCTGTTCGCGAAAATCGCGGTCGACCTCGTCGGCTGACTTGTCGGCATCCTTTGACTTGAGGGCGATGCCGGTATGCCCCGTGAACGCCTCCTCGACCTCGCCGTCCAGCGTGCCTTCTGCGTCGAGCGTGAATCGTCCTTTGCGGACCGCCTTCGATTTCTCGGCCGGCGATACTGGAGTCGTTTCATAGATCACTTTGTCCTTGTCGCAGAGCAGCGCGGTTACCCCTTCGTCGTTCGAATCGAGCATTCCGTACGGCACCCAGTAATCCCCTGGGGCGCAGTATCGCCAGGTGCCCGCCACCCGCACCGCGACTTGCAGGCGATTGAGAAAGATCCAGCCCTTCTCAGTTTTGATGTTCAAGATATTGGCGCGGCTGGCGTTATCCACGCGCTTGACCTCGAATCCAGCCAGTTGCGCCATGCCGGCAAACAGATTGTTGATCTCGTTGGTCCAGCCCATCCGACTCTCCAGCGTGTCCGCGGGTTCCTGAAACCGATCCCGTTTGTCATTGGTGCGTTTCTCCCGCTCGGCCTTCACCTCGGCCGTGTCCGACGATTTCAGGTTGCCGATCTCGTTCTGGCAAAACCGGTACAGACGTTGAAGTTTTTCGTCATCGGTCTGGGCCCCGGCGATCAAACGAGCGACCTCTTTCTTCAATCCGCCCTTTCTGTTCATGTAGGGATACCCGTCGCTGGCGTGCGAACTGTATTCGCGCCATTGGTCCTTCTTGGGCGTACCGCGGTTGTCGGGAATCACCAAAAAGCCGGCGCGGAAATCCCACTCCGGCGGCATGTAGTCTTCCTTTTCAAACGCCGGGACGTTGCGGACCGTGAGGGTCATTTCCGTGCCCCCATTCGAGCTCTTCTGGGTTCCGAGGCAATTCTGCCATTCCACCCAGTAGGCAGTGGGAAAGTTCTCGATGGTGACCTGGAAATCCCGGACCGGGAATTCCTCCTGGATAAAACCGGCATAACCGGACAACCACGCGGGGAAGATCTCGTTCCACCGGCATTCCGCGATGTCTCCGGGGGCAAGATTCGGAAAGGCAAACTGCATTTGCTTCCATTTCTCATCCTCGTGTTTGACCAGGACACTCTCATGGAAGTCCGATTTCTGCAGTTCGACGATCGTCCCGTCGGCCTTCACCACCCGGCCGGCCAGGTTCCTCACCCTGGCGCGGGGCGCAATCTCAGCGCGAAAGCGTCCCCAGTCCTCCACACCTTTTTGCGTATAGATCTTGGTCCGCACATAGTGATCGAGCGTGGATTCACCCCAATTTGAATTAATGACCTGCCGGGAGAGAAGAATCTCGGCATCCGCGCCCGGACTCGAGGTCGACTCCTTTGCCGCCAGATCGGCTGCCGCCACTGCATCCCATTTGTCCTTCGCCCAAGCGCTCAGGCTGCTCAAAAGCAGTGCGAGGGCGACGATGCCAGTCTGGCGGACGATCCGGGACCTGGCGGGGCGGCGATCGGCCGACGCGCGGCCTCGATGGAGTTTAGGGGCGGTTCCGCTCTTAAGATTCATGGGGCGCGAGGATCTTTTCTTCCGTCGCGGGACAAGGGCAAGAATTTTCACTTTCGCGTACACAGCGGAATTGTTTGAATGGGTTCTTTAGCGTGTCTGACGCGGCTCCGCCATCGTGGGGCTCCGGAGGCCTCGACGTGATCGGAGGGGCTTCAGCTCTATACTGAAATGGCGGACGCCATTTTTTGAGGATCCCGTGGCCTTCGTCCGCCGGATCCCGAGTCAAATGCCGTAATCTTCTGCGGGCCGGTCGGGCGGAGGGGCCGCCGGTGCTGGGGCGGGAATGAGGGGAGGGGATTTCAACGCTTCTTCCACGGCGGCCGTGCGCCCGCGGTAGTAGAAGTAGAGTCCGCCTTGGTAGATCAGGGTGACGAGCAGCACCGATGCGTAGAGGACCACAAAGAACAGACGCACCAGGGGGACAATATCCGCGGCATCCTCACCAACTTGAGCGAGGTAGTCGTCGAGGTTGATGCCGTGGGCGGTGAGCATGGCGCGCGCGTCCGGGATGATCTCGGTTTGGAGATAACCGGCATCGAAACTCAGCAATCGCTCAAGGCCGTACGCCCAGATTGTTCCCAGGATCACCAGTTGACTGCGCGCCAGCCAGCGCATCCCGCCGGCATCGTTTCGCCGCAGCATTCTGTAGCCATGCACCTCAAGCGTTCCCCCCAATGTCACCAGCAATCCAACGGAGATGCCCACGGGGTCCAGGAACGCCAGCGACCCCAATGTGCATAGCCCTGCAAAGATGGCCACGCTCCAGCCATCCACGCGCGCGAGTCGTTTCACGCGACGCAGAATGTCGTCCGGCGACCGTGGTGGTGCCATATCGCGCAGAGTAGGCGCAATCGGGCCGGATGCCAGCTGTGTCTTTGGGTTCGGCGCAGAACCACTCGTTGGCGCTCGCGGCCACAAAGCCGGTGTTTTCTGCCACAAGCCGGCGGGAGTCCGGGCGATTCGTCGCCCTTGTCATCCTGCGTGGGGCGCGGAAACTGACGGTCGATTCCATGAACCGCCGTGTCGCCAGTTTCCGCCTGGATTTTCCGCCCGAGCTGCCCATCAGCGCGCGGGTCGAAGACATCACGGCGGCCATCCAGCAGCATCCGGTGCTGGTGCTCTCGGGCGAAACCGGGTCGGGCAAGACCACCCAGATTCCCAAGATGTGCCTGGCGGCGGGTCGCGGCGTCGCCGGCCGGATTGCCTGCACGCAACCGCGGCGCGTGGCGGCGTTGTCCATCTCCCGTCGCGTCGCGGAGGAGCTCGGCGTGCCGTGGGGCCGCGAAGTCGGCTGCAAGGTCCGTTTCTCCGACCACACGTCGCCGGCGACGGTGATCAAGTACCTCACCGATGGCATGCTGCTGGCCGAGCTGCAGGGCGATCCGCTGCTGCGCGAGTACGACACGATCATCATCGACGAGGCGCACGAGCGGTCGCTCAACATCGATTTTCTTCTCGGCCACCTGCGCCAGCTCCGCTTCCGCCGGCCGGAGTTGCGCACGATCATCACGTCGGCGACGATCGACACCCAGGCGTTTTCCAAGGCTTTCGATGACGCGCCTATCATCGAGGTGTCCGGCCGGCTCTATCCCGTTGAGGTGATCTATGCGCCCCTGGACGAATTCGGCTCCGACGCCGCGGCCGACGACGAGCCGGCCACGCGGTCGGAGGCCTTGCACTACATCGACGGCGCCGTGGCCGCCGTCGAACGGATCCTGCGGGAAAGTTCGTCCGGTGACCTCCTGGTCTTCATGCCGGCCGAGCGCGACATCCGGGAAACGCGCGACCTGATTGACGGCCGACAATTCGCTCGTACCGAGGTCATCCCGCTTTTCGGCCGCTTGAGCAACGCTGAGCAACAACGCGTCTTTGCCCCGACCCAGCACCGCAAGATCGTCATCGCCACCAACATTGCCGAGACGTCGCTCACGATTCCCGGCATCCGCTTCGTGGTCGACACCGGCTTGGCGCGCATCAGCCGCTATTCGCCGCAAGCGCGGACCCGGCGCCTGCCGATCGAACCGGTCGCGCAGAGCAGCGCCGACCAGCGCAAAGGCCGCTGCGGCCGCGTGGCCGAAGGCGTCTGCATCCGGCTCTTTTCCGAGGCGGACTATCTCGAGCGGCCGCGTTTCACGCAGCCCGAGATTCAGCGCGCCAATCTGGCCGACGTCATCCTGCGGATGAAAATGTCCGGTCTCGGAGACATCGAGCGGTTTCCCTTTATCAACGCGCCTCCGGCCAAGGCGATCCGGGCCGGCTACCAGTTGCTGGAAGAGCTCGGCGCGATCGCGGTGGCCGGGGTTGGCGACCCCGGCGACAAGGCGGACGTTGGGTCGGGGAAGGAATGGCAGCTGACCCCGATCGGCCGGGACCTCGCCCGCCTTCCGGTCGATCCCACGGTCGGCCGCATGATCCTGCAGGCGAGCACGGAGAAATGTATGCGCGAGGTTCTGGTCATCGCCGCCGGGCTCAGCATTCAGGATCCGCGCGAACGGCCGCTCGACAAGCAGGTGCAGGCGGACGCGGCGCACCGGCGATTCGCCCACCCGGACTCTGATTTCCTGACGCTGCTGAACATTTGGGAGGCGTTTCACGACGAGTTCGAAGCGATGTCGCAGGGTCGGATGCGCCGGTTCTGCCATGACCATTTCCTCTCCTATATTCGCCTGCGCGAATGGCGGGATGTTCACGACCAACTGCTGGAGGTGTTGGAAGAACGCGACGACTTCAAGATCACCTCGGTCCGGGATGGAGTCCCGGTAAATCTCAAATCCCAAAATCCAAATCCCAAATCCCAAGGACGAGTGACCGAGGACCAAGTAACACGGACCACGGACCAAGGACCAAGGGCCAAACACCAAATCCCAAACGCCGCGGGCCATGCGGCTAATCCCAGAACCCTGAACCTCGAATCCAGAACCCTGAATGCGAAGCTGGAGTTCGGGGCGCCTGCCTATCGTGCGATCCACCGGAGCATTCTGGCCGGCCTGCTAGGAAACATCGCCATGTGGGATGAGCAGAACAGTCAGTACAAGGCGGCCCACGACCGCAAGGTGATGCTGTTCCCTGGCTCGGCGCTGTACGTCAGGCCAGAGGCGAAAAAAAAGCCCGCGACAGCCAAGGCGACGGACCGCGGCGCGGCGGACGGCAAGCGTCGGCCGCGCTGGATCATGGCGGCGGAAATCGTCGAAACCACGCGGCTGTATGCGCGCACGGTGGCCCGGCTCGATCCCGCGTGGGCGCTCGACCTGGGCGCGCATCTGCTCAAGGTCAGCCACACCGAGCCATTCTGGAATGCCGACGCCGGCCGGGTGCTGGTCAAGCGCCGCGCCCGGCTCTACGGGTTGGAATTGGAGTCGCGCGCCGTGGGCTACGGGAAGATCGATCCGGTGCACGCGACCGAGCTGTTCATCCGGGAAGGATTGGTGAACGACGCCATCACCTGGCCGTTCGATTTCCTCGCCCACAACCGCAAGGTGCGGGACAAGGTCGAAATCGTGCTCACGCGAACCCGCAGCAGCGGTTACCTGAATCTCGACGAGGCGACCTATCGTTTTTATGCGGCAAGGTTGTTACCGACGGGAGCGGCGGCGCCCCTGTCGCCGGCGAAGCGTCTTGAGGACGTCGCGCCCCCACTGTCCGCGGTGGCGTCGGTGCCCGATCTCATCGACCTGGTCCGGGAACGACGGGTAACCGACCCGAAGTTCCTCTTTTTCGAGGCCGAAGACTTGCGTGGATCCGAGGAGGCCGCGCACGACGCCGCGGCCTTCCCCGACGCGCTGCCGATCGAGAATCACGTCCTGCCGCTCGGTTACGCCTATCGGCCCGGCCAGGATGAGGATGGCGTCACCATCACGGTCTCCGTGCGCGACGCCGAGTCGCTCACCCTGGCCGCACTCGACTGGGCCGTGCCCGGCCATTTGGAGGACAAAGTGCTCCATTTACTAAAGGCACTGCCAATCAGCCAGCGGCGAACGCTGATTCCGCTGGCGGAAACGGCCCGGAAGGCGACGCGCGCGGTGGCGCAGCGCGCGCGCTTGCGCGACCGGCAGGATTCCCTCGCGGAGACGCTGGCCGGTTACCTGCGGGAAGCGTATCAGCTGGCAGTCGATCCCAATGTCTGGGCGGACAAGCCGCTGGCCGATCATCTGCGCGTGCGGGTGCAGGTCGTCGACGAACGCGGTCAGCCGCTGGCGGCGAGCCGCGACCTGGACGAGCTGCAGCGCCTGCTGGCGGAGCGCCAGCGCCAGCTCAGCGCGGAAGTGGCCCGGGAGGATCCGCCCGCCTGGCGCCGCGCCCGCGCCCGATGGGAGAAAGAGGGCCAGACCGAGTGGACCTTCGGCGAGATCCCCGCGCGGGTGCATGTGTGCGATCAGGCGGGCGTGCCGGTGTATGCCTATCCGGCTCTCGTGCCAGTCGACACCGGGGTGGCGTTGCGTCTGTGCAAGGCGCCGGAGGAAGCCCAGGCCGCGATGCGGCGCGGATTGTTTCACCTGTTCGAACTGCAGTTGCGCTATGAACTCGCGTGGCTGCAGCGCGACCTGCGCGATCTGCGGGCGTTGGGGGTGCTCGCGGCGGCCTGGCTGCCGGTCGAGGCGCTGCAGGAGCAGGCTTACACGACGGTGCGCCGGTGGATCTGCGGGCGCGCGGTGGAACCGCTGACCGCCGCGGTTTTTGCGCGCGAACTGGAACAGGCGCGAAACGACCTCCGCGGCGTGGTGCCGCGCGTGGCGGATCTATTGAGGGAAATTCTGACCCTCCGGCAGGAGTTGGTGAACCATCCACAGGAGTATCCCGGCCTGGCGGGCGATCTGGCGGCGTTGCTTTCGCCCAATTTTGTCGCGGCGACGCCGTTCCCGCAACTGGCGCATCTTTCGCGCTACCTGAAGGCGATGAAACTTCGCGCGGATCGCTGGAAGGAGAATGGGGTCCGTGACGCTGAGCGGGCGAAGCGGCTGGCATCGTACGTGAAGGCTGCGGCGGCACTGCCGATGGACATCGGCGGATCGGAAGCAGCGGAGCGCTATCGCTGGCTGGTCGAGGAATTTCGCGTGAGCCTTTTTGCGCAGGAATTGGGTACGGCCGAGCCGGTGTCTGCGGTGAAACTCGACCGGGCATTGGAGGCGCTCCGGAGTCCGGCGGGGTCCGGCGAAGCGAAGCCCGGGCCAACAGCAAAGACCACCGACCGGTTGCCTTCTCCGCCGGCAGTTGCGACGCCGGCAAAAACCCCGCTCAAGAGTCTCGGCGCGCTGGACCGGCTGTTCCCGCGAGGTTAGAGGCTGTCCGAAAACTGCCAGGATTTGGAGGGCGGCGCGCTGTCGCCGCCAATATCCGGATCTTTGGCCCGGACGGCGCCGGGTCCTCCACCTTTGATTGTGGCTCAGCGGCGCCAGGAGCTGTGTGCCTCACGGTTCGGCATCCGGCAAAAAGCGGTCGATCGAGTTGTCGGCCGACGGGAGGTGACTACTATGTGGAAAAACCTCGAAACGTTGCCCCATGAATACCTCGATCTCGGCCCTGCTCGAACGGAAAGGATCCGACGTCTTTTCCCTGCCGCCGGATGTCACCGTGGCGGAGGCCGCCAAGGAAATGGACCGCCACCGGGTCGGTGCCATCCTGGTGATCGAAGACGGGAGGATTGTCGGCATTTTTACCGAGCGCGATGTGCTTTCGCGCGTGGTGGCGACGGGCATCGATCCGAAAACCACGCCCATCGAGTCCGTCATGACGCGCGATCCCATCACGGTGGCTTCGAGCACCACGGTTGAAGAGGTCATGGCGCTGTTTACCAACAAGCGATTTCGTCACCTGCCGGTCGTCGACGACGGGCGTCTGGTGGGGCTGGTCTCGATCGGCGACGTCCTCCGCCGCATGGTGGATAGCCATCGCCATGAGGCGGAACAGCTTAAGCAGTATATCGCGGGCGGTTATCCGACCTGATTCCGAACGAATCAGCCCTGCCTGTTGAGGAGCGGCGGCTGCGTTTGCGGTTGAATCGTCTTCATTAATATGACTAAATCTGTGAGAACGCAGATTTAGTACAACTAATGAACACCTCGATTTCAGTTCTGCTTGAGCACAAGGGGAGGGCTACCGTCTCCGTGTCTCCCCTTGTGACCGTTTCGCAGGCCGCGCAAGAAATGAACCGCCGGAAGGTCGGCTCCGTGCTCGTCATGGAGGGAGGCCAGCTGCTCGGAATTTTCACGGAGCGCGATGTGCTTTGGCGCGTGGTGGCGGCGGGGCTCGATCCGAAGACAACGCCGCTGAGCCAGGTGATGACGCGCAACCCGATCACGGTCGGACCCGATACGCCGATTCAGAGCGTGATGGACGTTTTCACCGAGAAGCGATTTCGACACTTGCCGGTGGTCGATGACGGGCGACTGCTCGGGGTGATCTCGATCGGCGATGTCTTGCGATGGGCGGCCGACGTGCACCGGCAGGAAGCCGAGCAACTGAAGCAATACATCACCGGCGGCTATCCTTCCTAAGCCGGATCCATGCAGTCGGA
>PLOH01000119.1 GCA_003142955.1 Opitutia bacterium
CGTGGTTTCGCGCTGGTGTGGAGCGTGCGCTCAACCAGTGGATGCCATTGGTTGTCGTCTCCCAGGACTTCCAGAAAGATCTGGTGGGTTGTCTCAACCGGCAGATCGTACCTGATCCGGAAGCCGCAGGCCCGGGAGTAAGGCCGGGTGAAGCCGTGCGCCTTGGCCACGTCTTCGCGGTCCAAACCATAGGTGCCGGCCAATATGGTGTCCGTTCCGATCCGCGCCCGAATTCCACCGACCGGACGACCGTCGGGATACAGACACCAACCGGAGATCTCAGCGTTGGCATGGGCAGCATCCCAGATTGAAGGGATGTCGAGGGCCGACAGCGTCTGCAGGGGTTCGGACGGCGGGCTGGGCAGGGCAGGTCGATTAAGAAAGATCCGGCGCAACCAGCGCAGCGGAGCGGTCGACCTCCAGGAGAAGGATCGCTGCATGAGGACGATCTTGTTCTCCCGTTGGCGGAGTTGGGCGGTCAGGCTCCCTAATTGACGCTGCTGTTGAGCGACCGTGGTATCGAGTGCGCTCAACTGTTGCTGCCCGGCCTGCAATTTCGGCTGTGTTTCGGAGATTTGTTTGTCCAGTAGGAATCGCTGCCAGCGTCCGACGGATGCCTTTTTTTGCTCGATGCGCAGGGTCTCCTCCAGTGCTGCACGCGTCCGGCGGGCCTCGGCCAGTCCAGCCTCGGCCTGGGCTCGGCCGGCCAGCGCCGAAGATAACGGACGAAGCAAGTCGGGCAGGGCTGTCAGGTCAGGGGTAAAGCGCAGCCAGATTTCGCAGACGACGTCGCGAGGGGCCTCGCCGACCGTCAGTTCGGGGAGAAGGAAACTGGGGTCGCTATTCAGGCTGAGGAGATTGAGCGCGGGTGAATCACCAAGCCGCAGGAGGCCGTTCCCCATGCGCACTGCCTCCCAGCCCGTTGTCTCGTCGAGGGCGAGCAAGGGCTTGTCGTCCTTGTGGGGGCGGACGCGGATACCTGATATCTTCAGCAGTCCCGGAGCCTCAGCCGGATCGAGTCGCAAATGGAGAAGCCCATGCACCGAATGAAGCATGAAGCTGAGTTTGGCGTCTTCATTGATCGGGTAGGCGAGACATTGGGAGCGTTCTTCGCAGTAGGACTCGTCCGAACCCCAGTACAGCTGCATCCTGGCGGCGCCTTGGTCAGGCGCGGCAGCCGGGTTCGGTGTCGGAAGCGCAAGTGGCTGGAGGAATACGCTGGCCCGAAAACCCGCCTGGGCGGCGGCGGCCAGTGCCACCAACCGGTCCATCTGCTGCCGGAGTCCCGAGACGGCCACCGCGGCCCCATTGATCTCGTGAATGAGGACCGCATGGCGAAGGATGAAGTAGGCTTCCTGCCACGTTTCTGCTGATGCCTTGGGTGAGCCCGGGAGGTCGAGGGCCTCGGGCGGGAGCTTGGATTCCGAGTGCCAGCGCCACCAGTCCTCGGCGTAAAAATGGGTGCGGCCTGCAAACTCATAATCCACCAATCGCACGCCACCCCGCGAATCGACCAGCACGTTGCGGGCAATCAAATCGCCGTTCGTCCATCGCGTCTGTTGCGGGCCGGAGAGTGCTCCGCTGCGAATGAAAGGGAAGATTACGCTCTGCAGGAACTGTTGATCGAGTCCGCTGAAGATTGGGGAGGCCTGCACCCAGGAGAAAAATCGATCGATTTCCTGGGCGGCTGACTCGGCTGTGGACGGAAGCAGGGTGCCTTCAAGGGCAGCAACGACTTTCGCCACCTGGGCGACCGCGTCCGCGGGCTTCAGCCGGCCCTCCAACACGAGCGTTTCGAGATTCTGACCCTCGACGAGTTCGATCCCGAGATAATCCCATCCTGCGGATTGATGCCAGAACAGGAGTGGGCAGACAATCTTCGGGCAGGCCTCGGCGAACGCCCGCGTGCGCATCTGGAGATCAATCAGGTTCTTTCCGACGGTCAAATGGCAGATGGCACGTTTGCCGGAAAAAACCCGGAAACTCGCTCGCGTAAGGTAATCACGGCGCTCCGGATTGCGGGGGATAGGTTCGAGGCGCGGAGCGGATTCCGCATCAACTACCCCCAGCTTACGGAGGATTGTGCAGACCACCACATCCGTGGGCCTGTCAAAAGGCTGTTCCGAACTTTCTCCTCCTGGCGCTGGCTCCCTCTGAGTTGAGGAGGCGCCATGCGCGAAAGAACCGATAGGAACTGAAGCTTTCTCTGGCTCGTTTGCCATGTTGCAGAACCAGGAATATTGGGTCCGGAAAACCTCGAAGCAAGTCACATTCAAGCGCAGTTCGCTGCGGGCGAACCTTTAGTCGCAGTCGCGCTGGCAACTGACGTAGAAGCTTGGAACGAAGTCGTTAACAATACCCAGGTGCGCCAGCGATTGATAATGTGAGCACAGTTCGGCCTGATAGGAAAGCGGCTGTCCGCCTGAGCCATCATGTTCGGCGACATCGCCTCCCTGACGGAAAAAGGAGTCGACCTCCGATCCCAGGGGGAGAATGCGTTGCGGCAGCTTATAGTCGGGCAAAGCAGCGAAGAACCGGTGATCGGACAAACCCGCGGCCGCCAGCATCTCCGCCAGCTCAATCCGGGTGAACGTGAAGACGCGCAACGCTTGGCCCGAATGGGCCTGCCATTTCCGGTCCGCCAGTCCGGCATCGTAAACCGCGATGTTCGGCACGCCCAAGTGATCGTCCGGCGCCCCGAGAAGGTACTTCAGGCCCAACCGGTTCTCGATGCCCACGACCAGCTGGCCGCCGGGATTCAGCAGGGCCCGCACGCGCCGGAGAAAGTCAATCTGCACTTCGCGCGGGTCGCCTGCGCGGAATTTTGGGACCCATTCGAGCACGCCGATGCAGGTGACGAGGTCGAACCGGGTGTCGAACTCGACGTCAAAGAGGTCGGCCTGGACGAAATGGAGCCGCCGGGTCGCGCCCTCCTGCGCCGCGGCCGCGCGGATGAATGCCAGCCGCTCGGGTGTCGGCTCCAGCGCGGTGACCTCGCAGGTGCGGGCGAGCGGCAGCGAGATTTGTCCCCAGCCGGCGCCGACGTCCAGCACGCGAGCACCGGCCGGGGGAGGGCGGAGCCGGAAGAAAAGGTCGCGATCCGGGCTCGTGACGACCCGGTGCAGCCACGGATTGTTCTGCGCGTAACGGCGACCGACCGCCTCGCGCCACGGAGTGCCTTGTTCCACCTCGTGAACAATGGCCCAAAGCTCCTCGGCCGAGGTGTCCCGGTAGGTCTCTTCGACAATTCCGGCGGCCCAGAGATCTCCGGCTGGCAGGTTGACGGTTTTCTCGCCGTGGCGAAAGCTGATCATGGGCTTGGGGCGTGGCTCGTGGTTTCCGCCGGCAAGGTCCGCGTGCCGATAACCGCTTTGAGATTCGCGATGCCGAAGCACCGGTCAACGCTGTGAACCTCGACTTTGATCGCGTCATAGCGCCGGTGGATGACGACCAACTCGTCCCCAATGAAGTGGGTGAAGCCGAACGAAAGGAAGTAATGGCCTGGCAGGAGGTCGAAATCGAAGGCAAAGGTCACCTCGCGCAGCTCGCCGGTTTTGATCGGCTGCGCCGGCTGTCCGCTGTAAAGCGTGTTGGTGCCGTAGATCTCAACTCCGGCCGTGTTCTTGATCGTCAGGGCAAAGATCGGCTCCGGGAGATCCTCAGCCGCCTCAACCCGCATGCGTACGACCACCGGTTCGCCGGTGGTGAACCAGGTGCGCGCCTGACCATCGGCGTCCAACACGCCGACTTCCATGATCCTCCCCAGCTGGCCGCCATAGGCGAACTCCTGGCCACTGACTTGGACGTGCAGGCGTTCGTCGGCCAACATCATCTCCATTTTTCGCGCCAACCCTTCACCACCTGAATGGGCCCGCAAAATCGTCTCGGCCGCCTTGAGACGCAGCCGGAGGGCAGCCGTGACGGCCGGTTCTTCGGCCGTTTTCTCGGCAGCTGCGGAGGTCGTTGCTATGGAAGGCGCGCCCGCATTGGTGGACGGCCGGCCGCTGGCGGACGGACTGGCCGGGGCGGCCGGAACAGAACCGGTCTGCAAGGCGGCAATATCTCCGGCCAAGGCTTCGATTGATCCGCCGTCCGCGATCAGCTTCGAATAGAGATTGACGACATCATTGGGCTTGCCGGCGTAGACCACATGGCCGTGCTCGAGCAAAATCGCGTGCTGGCACAGCCGTTTGACCATGGAAGCGTCGTGCGAAACGAACAGCAGCGCCACACCCTGCGCGACAAAGCGGTCGATCGCCCGGGCGCACTTGAGCTGAAACCTGGCGTCGCCGACCCCCAAAGCCTCGTCGATGATCAGCACATCGGGATCGACGTGGGCGGCGACCGCAAAAGCGAGCCGCAGTACCATGCCGCTGGAGTAGGTCTTGATCGGCTGGTCGATGAAATCGCCGATCTCCGCAAAAGCGACAATGGCCTCGTAGCGCGCGGCGATTTGGTCCCGGCTGAGGCCCAAGACCGCGGCGTTGAGCAGGACATTCTCTTTTCCCGTAAAATCGGGATTGAACCCGGAACCGAGCTCCAACAAGGCGGCCACCCGCCCGTGGTTCGCAATGGTGCCGGTCGAAGGCGTCAGCGTCCCCGCGATGATCTGCAGCAGGGTGCTTTTCCCGGAGCCATTGCGCCCGATAATTCCGATGCTTTCCCCTTTCCGGACTTCGAACGACACGTCGCGGAGGGCGTAGAAATCCCGGCAGCCACGCTTGGCCCGGCGGGAGAAGGCGGCGTGCCATGGGGTGTCAGCCGGCGTCAGGTCAGCAACAAACCGCCACAGCGACGAAAACAGCCGATTGGCCGGGTTTTCCCAGATCCGGTAGGCCTTGGAAACATCGTGGACGGATATGATGGGTTCGGTGGGCATTGGCTCTCGCGCAGCAGGGAAGATCCTGGCTGGTTACAAGACGTCAGCAAAGGCAGGCTTCATTCTGCGGAAAGCCATGTTACCGACCCAGCAGATGGCGATTCCCGAGGCATACAGAAAGGTTAGCTGGCGCAGGTTCAACGCATGGTGCCACAGCAGCGCGTTGCGCGCAAGGGCTGCTGCGTGCAGCAAGGGATTGAAGCGCAGGATGGTCCAGGCAGTCCCCGTGATGATATGCGGTGAAAAGAAGATGGCGCTTGCCCACAACAGTACCTGGGTAAGAAATTGGGTCACCTGGCCGACGTCGCGAAAGAATACTCCCAGGGAGGAGATCAACCAGGAAAGTCCGAGGGCGATCAAAACGATGGGAAGAATGATCACCGGGAGCCAGAGCGCGGACCACGATAAACCCGGTCCAAGCGTCGCAGCACCGATCGCGACGAGGACGGTCGAGATCAAAAAATGGAAAACAGACGATCCCACACTGGCGACGGGCAGGATTTCAAGGGGGAAGACGACTTTCTTCACGAAGTTTGGCTGACTCACAAAAATCAGCGGGCTGATGCCGATGACTTCTGCAAGCAACTGGAAGATCGACAGGCCGGCGAAAAGGCCGAGGGCGTAATCAAGGCGGGTTTCATTAGGCGTTTCGTCGAATTTACCCCCGAAAATGTGCCCGAAGACAAAAACGTAAAGGCCGAGGATAAGCAGCGGGTTCAAGATCGACCAGATGAAGCCAAGGTAACTGCCCTTGTGGCGCAGTTCAATGTTGCGCAAGGTGAACTGCCAGAGCAGATCGCGGTGGCGCCAAAGATCACGAAAGGGGAACAGAATCCGCATTTCAGGAGAAAAGGTAATGCAGAATAGAGTGAAGTCGATCTGCCGTGCCGTTGTCAAAGAATGAAAACCGGGACCGGCGCCCCAGACTGATTCANNTGCGCCCCTACAGGAGGAATCCGGACGTTCTCCCTGAGAATGAATCTGCCCCGGAGCCTCCGGCCTACGCCCGCTCATGCGAGCGGCCGGAGATTATTCATTAGCTGGGCGCGCGGGCGGAGGCTTGACTGCGTCGTGAGGGGACAGGAACAATTTTGCTGGCGGAAGTTCAGATGAACGAAGATCTCCGCCATTCTGGAACTCTCTGCGGCGCCCATGGTCTCCGTGAGTGACCTGTCTGCAGAGATTTCCGCATTGCAATCATGCCAGAAATGCAGCGGTCTGGCACTTTCATCTTTTTTTCATCTTGTATGGTTACGTCTCGCCCGCATGGCCGCATAGGCCTGTTATTTGCAATCGGCTTGCTGGCTCTGCCGATTGGAGCGCTTGGACAACCGCCTCCCAGCCTTTCACCATTGCCCGAGGACTTAATCCCCGCCTTGCGGCCGATTCTTATTTCGGCCCTCGCGCAGTCGCCGCAGATGATCGCCCGTAACTTCGACCTTGCCTATTGGGAAGGGGTACGCATCAGCGATCGGGCGGGCATGCTGCCCAGCTTGGGAACCACCCTCCAGTATGGTAACAATACCACGACATCGAGCTACGCGACGTCCACCAGTTCAAGTTCCAACGTAGGATTCTTATACAGTGTTTCGGCCAACCAGCCGATCTACCACTGGGGCCAACTCAAGGCCCAGGCTGACATCGGTAAAATCGGGTTGCGGATGGCCGAACGGAATTATGCGGATGCCTATCGCCTGTTGATCGTTACAGTCCGGTCGCAATTCATGACGCTGATTGGAACAAAGATCAGGTTGCGCAACGCGAACTTCGCCCTGCAGCAGGCGGAAGAGG
The DNA here is from genome assembly GCA_003142955.1 of Opitutia bacterium. Lineage (GTDB taxonomy): Bacteria > Verrucomicrobiota > Verrucomicrobiia > Opitutales > Opitutaceae > Fen-1467. The sequence continues at coordinate 6,671 of PLOH01000119.1, forward strand.
CGTTGGCCGCCGCCAAGGACAAGGTCAAGGCGAAGACCCTTCCTCCGGGATCGGATATCGGCCCCCAGCTGGCGGTCGATGACGCGCGATTGGCCCGCGACCAGGTGATCGAGGGCCTGGAGTATTCAGCCAGGGTTTTTGCCCTGATGATCGGTCAGAGCGATTTCGGCGTCCAGAACATCCCCGACGAAATCCCGCGGCCAGCCTATGCACCGGAAACGGCCGCACAGTTGCTGCAACGGTTTGTGCAAGAACAGGGCGAGAAGACCTATACGATCGCCAATCTGCATGACCAGATCAAGCAGGCGGATCTCAGCTATCAGATGGCCAAGGTTCGGTTGCGGCCCATGATCGGCTTCAGCGCGTATTACAGTCAACAGCCGACCGCGAGTGTCGGCCCGGGTTACCTGAGCCAGTACATCACCCAATCGAGAAACTTCGATATTGTCGCGAATTGGTCGATCTTCGACGGTTTGGCCACGCGCGGTGCGAAGCTTTCTGCGTTGAGCAGCAAGCGGAGTTATGAGCGGACTTTGCGCACCACCGTCGACCAAGCCATGGCCCAGGCGCGCGATTCCGAAAAACAATTGAGCTTTTCCTGGCGTGCTCTGGATCTAAGTCAGCAGCGTCGCGACATGGCGGAGGGCGGGGTCAACGGAACGATCGATTACGTGAAGCGGGGCCTGATTTCGGCGAACGATATCGGCGCCGCCCGAATGGGCCTCTACCAGGCCGAGTTTACCCTGGCCGGCGCCCGGGCCGATTTTCTGAATCAGTGGTCACAGTTCCTATCGACGCTTTGTGTCGACCCGATGCTCACCATCATCCCCGACCGTTATCTCCCCGATGGCAAGTAAACCTCCGCGCTTGGCCCTGAAACTTTTCATCGCCGCGGCGATTCTCGCTGCGGTTTCGTTGGCGCTTATCTACGCGCTTCGCTCGGTCGCCAGCGTGGCGATCGTATATCGCAACAAGGCGGTGGATTCTGTCCCCGGCAGCGTCACCGTTCAGGCCGAATATGAGATGGATCTCAAGAGCGAGTATCCGGGACGGATTGTGCGAAGCGAGCTCGAGCCCGGCAAATCGGTGAAGACCGGGGATTTCCTGGTGCAGATCGACACGAGCAAGCTTGAGCTCGAAATCGAAAAGACGGCCAACGATCTTGAGGCCCAGAAGAAGAAGGTGGCGATTGGTTCGGTGCTGGACGTGACCCTGGAAAACGCTCGTGACGATCTGGCGGAGAAGGAGCGTTTGCTGAAAGCAGGCGGACTGGCGGAGATCGACGCCGTGCGCCAGCGGCGTTTGGTCAAGGCGACGCAGCAACAACGGGATCTCGAAAAGGTCGAGAGTGAGCAGTCCCTCGCGACTTTTGACAATTTCCTCAAGACCGAGCGCCTGCAATTGGCGCGGATGACGATCACCGCGCCCTTTGACGGCAAGGTGGCTCAGGTCATCGCCCACCCGGGCGACAATATCGGCACCGATGCCCCCATCGCCCATCTCATTGCCTCAAAACGCCTCGTCGAGGCCAAGATCAGCGAGGAAAAATTCGCCAATATCAAGGAAGGCCAGAAGGCGACCGTGCGATTCCTCACCTACGGCGATTCGCAGTACCCGGCCACCGTCAGCAAGATCCTGCCGAGCGCCGATCCCGCCACCCAGCGCTATATCGTGTATCTGACGGTCGACATCGCGCCGGAGAAACTCGTACCGGGCATCACCGGCGAGGTGGTGATCGACGTCGGCGAGCATGAAAAAACGTTGTTGGTCCCCCGCCGGGCGCTCTACGGTCACCGCCTGCTCGTGGTCAAGAACGGCCGGATTGAATCGCGGACTCCTGAGGTAGGTTACGTCAGCCTCAACGAGGTTGAAATCCTTTCTGGCGTGGCCGAGGGCGAAGCCGTTATTGTCGACCAGATCGAGCGATTTCGCCCCGGCGATTCTGTCCGCACCGTGATTGAGAAGTAAGCTGGGAATCCGCTTTCCCGCTTTTCTCGATTCTCCGCTTTCTCGCTTTTCCGCTCTGCTTTCCCGCTTTCCCGATTTCTCCTCCGCCTGCCTGATGTCACCCAACCTTCGCATCGCCTCGCGTTTTCTTACCGCCCGGAAACGGGCGATGCTCATGAGCTTGTCGTGTATCGTCCTGGGCGTGGGTTTGTTCGTGGTCACCCAGGCGACGACCAGCGGATTCGAACTGTTCTTCATCCGGACCATCCTGGGCACCAACGGCGCCATCCGCATCGAGGACAAGATCCAGGACACCATCCGGTCGATGGCGGCCGCCGGAAACGAGGGGGGGTCGAATTTTCGCATCGCGATGCGAAACGAAGGGAAGAAATACATCGAAGGAATTGAGGAGCCGAAGTTGCTGACCGACGCGCTGCGGCGCTTTGCGAATGTGGCGGGGGTGTCGTCCGTCCTGCGCGGAGGGGTCTATATCCGGAGTTCCTTCCGGACCGAAGCGGTTCAAGTTTTCGGGATCAATCTCGACGATCAGTTGCGGGTGTCCGATCTCGAACATCAGATTGTGCAGGGCAATCTTGATGACTTCCGCAGTTCGCCCTCCGGAGCGCTACTGGGCCGAGAGATGGCGGATCGGCTGCAGCTCGACGTCGGGGCGTCGTTTGTCCTCGATGCGCTGGGCGAGTCGCGCCGCTACCGGGTGAGCGCGCTTTACGAAACGGGTGTATCCGACATCGACCGCGTGCGGGTCTACCTCAACATGGGGGAGGCGCGCTCGTTGTTGAAACGCCCGACCGGGGCGTCGTTTCTCCAGGTGAATGTTTACGACAAGGACCGGGCGCCGCAGGACGCCGCACAAATCGAGGCGACGCTCCAATACAGCGCGGCCAGCTGGCAGGAGCGTGAAAAGGTCTGGCTGGAAGCGTTCCGGGCGTTGACTTATTCCTCGGCGATTACGGTATCGGTCTTCACCCTGATCGCCGGGCTCGCGATGTTCAACACGCTGGCGATGATCGTCATGGAGAAGACCAAGGAAATTGCGATCTTACGTTCCATGGGCTATACGCGGCGGGACATCTCCCGCATTTTTCTCTGGCAGGCCGCCATCGTGTTGATGCTGGGCACCGTGGCGGGATGGGCGCTCGGAGCCGTTGTGACCTATGCCATCTCGTACATTCCCATCCGCATCCGGGGTATTTTGTCGGCGGATACATTTATCGTCAATTGGTCGATCTGGCATTACGTGGCCGCCACGCTCATCTCGGTTCTCATGGTCATGGCGGCGAGCCTGATTCCGGCCCGCCGTGCCGCGCGGCTTGAGCCCGGGGACGTCATCCGCGGCACGGCGCAGTAAGATCCATGGAGAACGGAGAAGGGAGACTGGAGANNGGAGACTGGAGAACGGAGACAGGAGGCTGGAGAACGGAGAAGGCAGGCAGGTGAACGGAGAAAGGAGAATGATGACTGGAAAAGACAGGTCAGACCCGGACGATGGCGGCGGCAGACAAACTCTGTCCCCCATGAATAACGAGATCCATCGATTTGAGGACCTGGCAGTGTGGCAGGAAGGCATGCAGCTGGCCGTGCAGATTCACCAGACAGCGGCTGATTGGCGCGATTTCAGTTTGAAAGACCAAATGCAGCGAGCGGCGGTATCGATTCCGTCCAATATCGCCGAAGGATATGAACGTGGCAGCAACCGGGAGTTCGTGCAGTTTTTGCATTATGCCAAGGGTTCGGCCGGGGAATTGCGCACGCAAATCTGCCTCGCGACCACGCTAGGATATTGCAGTGAAGCGGCGTCTCAGCTGTTAATAGAAAAGAGCCGCAAGATCTCAGCGATGCTCTACAAGTATGTTCAAGTGCGAAAACGTGATTTTTGATGTCTGCTGACGAATCTAGTTCCTCCGGTCTCCGTCCTCCGGCCTCCGGTCTCCCGTCTCCGGCCTCCGGTCTCCCGTCTCCGGCCTCCGTACTCCGTACTCCGGCCTCCGACACCGTCGCGCTGCGTTGCGCCAACATTCATCGCTACCTCGGAACCGGCGAAGGCCGCGTGCATGTGCTCCGGGGTGTTTCGTTTGAGGCCCACCGCGGCCAGGTGGAAGCGGTCGTCGGCCCTTCGGGCTGCGGCAAGAGCACGCTGCTTTACCTGTTGGGATTGCTCGACCGGCAGGAAGAAGGCGATATCTGGATCAATGGCCGGCTCATGTCGAACAGCAGCGATGCCGAACGCACGGCGGCGCGCGGGGCGAACATCGGTTTCGTCTTCCAGTTTCACTTCCTGATGCAGGAGTTCACCTCGCTGGAAAACGTGATGATGCCCATGCGGAAATTGGGGCGTCTGGCCGAGTCCGAAATGCACGACCGGGCTACGCAGTTGCTGGCGGCGGTCGGCCTCGGTGACAAGACGCACCGCCTCGGTTCCCAGCTCTCCGGTGGCGAGCAGCAGCGAGTGGCGATCGCCCGGGCCTTGGCGAACGCGCCCGCGATCATTCTGGCTGACGAGCCAACGGGGAACCTCGATCAACGCAATTCTGGCATCGTTTTCGACCTGCTCACGCGCCTGGCCAAGGAGAACGGCCAAGCCGTCATCCTCGTCACGCACAACCCCGAGATCGCCAACCGCTGCGACGCGGTGCGCCCCATGCGCGACGGCGTGTTTGTCTAGAAATAGTCTGGGAAGTCCGCTGCGTTTCCCGGTGGAGAGCGCTGCGCTGTCAGCGCCGCTCGGGAATTGGGCGGCGACGGCGCGCCGCCCTCCAAACCCTGGCAATTTTCAAACATCCTCAAGCCCTCCGGTCGGGCGCTCGGCGGCCCGTTTTGCCAGTCATTGGTGCCCCGTGTCCGCGCCTGCCCCCATCAACCCGGCGATGGTTTTGACCTCGGCNNGCCGCGTCCTCCGGTTTGCGTCGACGATCTGAATCTGACGGATCTCCAGCCTTCCTTCTGCGATGAGCGGATCGAATCTCAGACTGAGGATCGGAACCCCCGGCAGCGGAAAGCGCAGTGCATGAAAACCTGCATTGGGATTGTAGTCGCGAAGGACGCTCTCCTTTTCGCTAAAGCCAGCCCCGGTATCCCAAAACAGCTGTGCCGGCGACGGATGATCGACCGCCACGTCGAACTCGATCCACAGGCTGGGGCCGGCCGGGGTTCGGAAGTTGGCGTAATGGAGCGAATCCTTGATCAGTCGTCGGTTCCCGACGAAGGCAAAAAGCAGGGCGATGCCAGCCAGAAAGAGGGTGGCGGCAGCGATCTCCGGCAACGGCCCGCCGCGCACCAGCGCGAAATAGACCGCCAGAAGAAGGATCCACAACATGAGCGCCAGATAACCCCAGGAAAGGAGGCAGCGTTGCAGGTTGCGGGTGTTCATGCCTTCCGGAACAATCGGCGCCGGAAAATCCAGGCTGGCGTGGGGATCGGCGCCTCCGGCCACCAGTTTCCACCCGCCGGGTACCGGGACCACACCCTTGATCTGGTTGAGCTGCTGCAGATCGTCGGCCGTGAACCGCCGGATTTCCTTTCCCTGTCGTTCAATGATCCGCCAGTTCGTGATCGTGAATTCGCCGGGACCGCTGTCGAAGGGATCGAGGCGCAAGCCGAGGAGCAGTGCGTCGGGTAGCGGAAACGTGTAGGTATAGGGCTGCGAGCTTGGCGCGATCGGCCAGGAGATGGTGTCGTCTTCGTTGAAGCCTTTGCCGTTGTCCAAATAGAACTTTGTGGTTCCCGTCACGGTCGACGCGCACGTGATCTGCAGTTGCAGGAGGCCTCGAGACGGATCGTTCAGCGGGTAGAAAACCAGCGGGGCCTCCTGTGGCATCAGGAAAGCAACCGCCGCCACGGCGACGGCGAGCAGCCCGCGGCGCCAGGTGGGGCGAAACAGATCAGGCAAACGAGGAGGCGAAAAGGCCATGCAGCCCCTTCAGCAAAACGGGTTTTGAGCCGGACGGGAAGAAACTTGTAGCCGGGGTCGCGGCGAGCGCCAGTGAATCGACGGCTGATTCCATTCAGTCGGACTGCCGGTTTGACCCTGTGTAGTCGCCAATAAAAAAGGTAGCGCGCGTGTCTGATGGCACCCCGCTCAGGTGGTGCGCGTTGTCCCCAACGCGCTCAGGGCCGTGGCGGGGATCGGGGGTTCCAACGCGCGAAGAGCGTCTTGTGGACAAGCCGCTCCACCTCCACTGCATCGCTCCGTCTCAGCCGTGAAGATACTGGTTCACCAGGTTCTCGAGATATTCCTGGCGCCCGCTGCGCGGCACCGGCTCGCCCAGCTTGACCACAATCTCTTCGAGCTCTTTAAAGCCCAGCTTGCCCCGTTCGATGTCACGGCCGAAGCCGGCGTCGAAGCTTTGGTAGCGAGCGGCCAAGAATTGCGTGAACTTGCCATCGGCCAGAATCCGCCGGGCGAGCTTGAACGCCAGGGCGTACGCGTCAAATCCGCCGATATGGGCGTAGAATAGATCTTCCAGGTCCACCGAGGGACGGCGCAGTTTGGCGTCAAAATTGAAGCCGCCGGAGCCGAGGCCGCCGGCGCGGAGGATCGAGACCATCGCGAGGGTGAGTTCTTTGACGTCGGTGTTGAATTGATCGGTGTCCCAACCCAGCAGGAGATCGCCGGTGTTGGCGTCAATCGATCCGAGCAGGCCGTGCGCTGCCGCCGTTTCAATCTCATGCTGGAACGTGTGGCCGGCGAGGGTCGCATGATTGGTCTCGAGGTTGAACTTGAAATGCTTGTGGAGACCGTGCGTCTTCAGGAAGGCAATCCCGGCGGCAACATCGAAATCATACTGATGCTTGGTGGGCTCCATCGGCTTGGGCTCGATCAGGAACTGCCCCGAGAAACCAATGGCCTTGGCGTGATCGACCGCCATATGCAGGAACGCCGCCAAGTGTTCCTGTTCCCGCTTGAGATCGGTATTCAGCAGGGTTTCGTAGCCTTCCCTCCCGCCCCAGAAGACATAGTTCTCACCCCCAAGCTCCTTGGTGACCTCCAATGCTTTCTTCACCTGCGCCGCGGCATACGCGAACACGTGGGCGTCCGGGTTCGTGGCTGCACCGCACATATACCGCGGATTGGAGAAAAGATTGGCCGTGCCCCAGAGGAGCTTCACGCCGGTGGCCTTTTGCAGCTCCTTCGCGTGGGCGACAAGCTTGTCGAGATTCCGGTTGGACTCGATCAGACTGCGGCCTTCCGGCGCGATGTCGCGGTCATGGAAACACCAGAAGGGCGCCTGGATCTTGACGAAGAACTCGAAGGCGGCATCCATCCGCGTCTGGGCGATGGAGATGGGATCCTTGCCCTTCTCCCACGGGCGGACGATGGTGCCCGGACCGAATGGATCGGCGCCTACTCCGCGAAACGAATGCCAATAGGCGATGGAGAAGCGCAGGTGCTCCTTCAGCGACTTGCCGTCGATCACCTCGTCCGGATTGTAGTGCTTGAAGGATAGAGGATTCTCTGATTTCGGGCCGGCAAAGGCGATTGCGGGTATCTTGGGAAAATGGACCTTGGGCTGTTTCATGAAAGGGACTGGGGAAAGGGAGCTTACTTGGCGAGTTGGGCCTTGAGAAACTCGACGCTGCCGCGAACGGAGTCATCCTGTTCCATCATGTTTTCGACCGTCTTGCAGGCGTGGATCACGGTGCCGTGATCACGGCCGCCAAAGGCGTCGCCGATCTCCTGCAGGGAATGCTTGGTGAGCTGGCGGGCGATATACATGGCAATCTGTCGGGGCAGGGCGATGTTGGCCGGCCGGCGTTTGCTGGTCATATCGCTGTGGCGGATCTGGTAGTGATCGGCGACACGCTTTTGAATGGTCTCCAGCGTCAACTGATTCTGCGCCTGCTCCATCAGAACGTCTTGCAGCAGCACCTCGACCGTCGGCAGATCCAGCGGCTTGTTCGTGAGGGCGGAGTAGCTGGCCACCTTGATGAGCGCCCCCTCGAGGCGGCGGATGTTCTTGGAGATGTGCTGGGCGAGGAAATTGATGACCGCCGGGGGGACGTCGAATTTCAGGCAGGCGGCCTTGGTCCGCAAAATCGCCACGCGGGTTTCGAAATCGGGCGATTGGATGTCGGCCACGTAGCCCCATTGGAACCGCGAGACGAGGCGCGACTCGAGCTTGGCGATCTCGCTCGCCGGCCGATCGCTGGAGAGGACGACCTGTTTGCCGGACTCGAAGACGTCGTTGAAGGTATGAAAGAACTCCTCCTGGATGCGCTCCTTGTTGCTCAAAAATTGCACATCGTCCAGCAGCAATACATCGACGTTGCGGTACCGCTGGCGGAAGCGCGTAAGGCTGTTCTCCTGCAACGCCTGGATGAATTCGTTGGTGAATTTCTCGGTGGAAAGGTAGGCGACCTTGGCTTCGGGGTTATTGCGGAGAATGCTGTGCCCCACCGCATGCATGAGGTGGGTTTTGCCCAAACCGGTGTCACCGTAAATGAACAGCGGGTTAAAGGCTTGCGCCGGAGCCTGGGCCACCGCGAGCGCCGCCGCATGGGCAAGCTGGTTGTTGGCGCCGACGACGAAATTCTCGAACGTGTTCCGAGGGTTGAGCGAGCCCGCGTAGGGGCCTTTCTCGTCGAATCGCCCGGTCCGGCGGGGGGCCGCGCGCAGACGATTGGGGTGCGGGGAAGCACTTTCACCAGCGGCATTGATCAGGATGGGGGGATTGCTGCCGGAACGACCGGCGGTGCCGCCATGGCAGACCTTCAACGACACCGTGATCAACCGGCCGGCAGTCAGGCGAAGGCGTTGGGTGATGAGATCCAGGTAGTTGTCGTGGATCCAGATCGCCGCGAAATCATTGGGCACGCCGAGCGTTATCGCGTCCTCGGTCGTTTCGAGGCAAACGATGGGTTCAAACCACATCTGGAAAACGTCCTCGGGGAAGAGCCCCTTGAAGTCACATTTGACGGTTTCCCACAAGCTGGACGGGAGAGTCAGCGAAGGCATGGAACAGGCGAAGCAGGGAGTTTATTCACACTAACCCCCTTGAAGGCAATCTCTCGCGTCTGGCAGGGCCGATTTGCTCGCTCGCTCGAAGGAGAAAGGCATGTCCGGTTTCAACGGGATGGGATACAGGTAAAACGGAGTGATAAGACGTTGATAGCCAGAAGGAAATAAAAACTCCCAGAGGGCTTGCTGGTAAAGGCTGACTGCTGACGTGGGAAAGAACGATCAAGGTGTCGCTCACTAAAAGCGAAGGGCGGAGTAACGTGAATCACAAAATGCATTTCAAGAGGAACTTTCCCACAAGTTATTCACATCGATTTATGGCTCGGCCGGGTGGAAGGGCTCGCGCGGATCGCCAGCCCCCGCGGCCGGACCAAATCGTAGCAAAACCGTCACTACAAGGAACGCGGCAGCAAAGGTCGGAATTCCCTTGGCCAAACCGGGGTCCGGCCGATCTGAATACTCGGGTTACGTTCGCATGACGGTAGTGACGAAGCGGTGACGAGTTTGCTGCGACCTCGTCCGGTAACGCCGCGGGAAGAATGCCCGACCGCCTCGTCCGGAGACGGGCTCAAACCGCCAGCGCCGGCGGCTCCTGCCAGCGGCCCCGCTGCTTGATCAGCTCGATCAGGCGGTCGTCCGCCTCGGCTTGCGGCAGATTGTACTGCACGCAGTCTCTCCCGGCATACAGGTTGATCTTGCCGGGGGCGCCGCCGACGTATCCAAAATCTGCATCTGCCATCTCGCCCGGGCCATTCACAATGCAGCCCATGATGGCGATTTTGACTCCCTTAAGATGACCGGTTTTCTCCCGGATGCGCTGCGTGGTGCTTTGCAGGTCGAACAGGGTGCGCCCGCAGCTGGGGCAGGCCACGAATTCCGTCTTGGAAGCCCGGGCGCCGGCGCCCTGAAGAAGGTTGTACGCCAGTCGGGTGGCGCGGACCGGGTCAGGCTCCGTTTCCACGCTCAACAGGTCACCGATGCCGTCGCCGAGCAACCCGCCGGTCAGGAAACTGGCCTCGAGCAAGCGCCCGAGGAAACTGGCGTCAGCGGTCACCGCGTTGGCGGTCGTGTTCCGGATCCAGATCGGGGCGCGCGACCCGGCGGCGCGGAGCTGCTCGGTCAACGAGCGGTAGGCGCCAAGGGCGTGCGCGATTTCTGATGGCGGATGGGGGATACCGGATACCGAAAAGCGGAAGTCCGAGCACGTGAAAATGAGCCGGTCGTCGCCGAGCTCGCGCAGCGCGCCCGCCAGCGCGGGAAGATCCCCCGGCGCCACGTCGACGGCGAGAACGTGCCGCGTGGAACGCACGAGGCGGGTCCAGGAAACCAGCTCCGCGGCGGCGGGGCCGAACCGGCGGCAGACCAGCAAGCGGCTGGGAGCGGCGGACAGAAAATCGACCAGTTCGCCGACCGTGACGGCCGGTGCCAGATCGAGGGCGAGGAAACTGGCCGGGAGCGTCACGCCCTCCATTGTCCGTCGCAGTGCGGTCAATACCGCAGCGTCCGGGACCGGCACCAGGAGGCCTTCCACCGGAGTGTCAGGCAAAGAGGCCGCGGCCAGCGCCCCGGCCGTTTCCTGCAGCTGGTCAGCCGAGGGCACGCGCACGACGACGCGGGGCGGAAACTCCGGTCCGACGGCGCAAGAGGAAGACAGAGACAAGGTCGTGATCTCGCGCCGTGAGAAATGAAACGGGTCAACCGATACCGGAGAGCGGATGTCGGATACCGGAGCGTTGCTGACCGAAACCGGAGAGCGGATCCCGGAGACGGGATCGCACAGAGACCGCACCAATTCCCTTTCCGGTTCCCGGTATCCACTTTCCAGTTTCCGGTCTCCGGTCTCCGCAATTTTCCACAGGCTCATCGCTTTGGTCGCGATCGCCCGCGCCACCGGGATTTCGTAGACCGAGTCCTCGGTCAGGGAAACCCGGAGGGTGTCACCCAGTCCGTCGAGCAACAGGGCGCCGATCCCGATTGCGCCTTTGATACGGCCGTCTTCGCCGTCGCCCGCCTCGGTCACCCCGAGATGCAGGGGGTAGGGGCGGTGGGTCGCATCCAGGCGTTCCACGAGCAACCGGTAGGCTTGGATCATGACCTTCGGATTGCTCGCCTTCATGGACAGAATGAGATCGTGGAAGTCGTGCGATTCCGCGATGTGTACGAACTCCAGCGCGCTCTCCACCATGCCGAGGGGCGTGTCGCCAAAGCGATTCATGATCCGGTCGGACAGGGAGCCGTGGTTCGTGCCAATGCGCAGGGCGCGTCCGAGCTGCCGGCAGCGGCGGACGAGCGGTGAAAAGGCGTCATGGAGCCGCTCCAGCTCCCGGTTGTATTCGGCGTCGGTATATTCGCGGGCTGCGAATTTTTTCTTATCGGCATAGTTGCCAGGATTGACGCGCACTTTTTCCACGTGCTCGACCGCCTCCATCGCCGCGGAGGGCAGAAAGTGAATGTCCGCCACCAGGGGCACCGCGCCAAAACCGGCGGCGGTGAATTGCTCCCGGATTTGCCGGAGGCATTTTGCGGCGGGCACGTTCGGGGCGGTGATCCGCACGATCTCGCAGCCCACCTCGGCCAGCGCGATGCATTGGCGGACGGTGGCGTCCACGTCTTGCGTGTCGCTGGTGGTCATCGACTGCAACCGGAGCGGATTCGATCCGCCGACTCCGACGGCGCCCACCTTCACGGCAATGGTGAAGCGGCGGATGGTGTGAAAGCGGGACGCGCAGTAAGGCATGCGGACGGCCGGCGGCGGGGCGTCAGGGCGCGGTGGCGGGCTTGGGCGCGGGCGCGGCGGGCTCATGGGTTTCCGCCCGATCGGCCCGCACGTCGCGCACCAGGCGTTTCACATCAAAAACGCTGACGTAAAGGATCAGGGAGAGCAGGAGCACCATGAACACGCCTTGCGCCGACATGATAAAGTTGGCCGGCAGCGCGCGCCTCCGGAGGCGCGCAATCGTGGCGAACACCATCTGGCCGCCGTCGAGCACGGGAATCGGCAGCAGGTTGAAGATGGCGAGATTGAGATTCAACAGCACGGCGAACCAGATCGCAAAACGGACCGGGTAATCGGACTGCGCCGCTCGCCAGAATCCGAGCCCGATGCCGATGGGGCCGCTGAGATTGGACAGGGTCACATCACCCCGTGGCTGGATGAGGTTCCACAGCGTCCGGAAGGTCGTGTCCACGATCTGGGAGCAAAGGCTCCATGGGGTCTGGTAAAGCAGGCGGTAGTTGGTGGTGAATTCGACCCCGGAGAACGCATGCGCCGCCATTGGCGCCTCTTCCGGTGCCACCAACTGGACGCGCTGGCCGCTTCGCAGCACCACGAGAGTGAATTTTTGTTTGAGATGTTGGGCCAGGTATTCCGAGAGAGCCTGGATCCCGGTCACCGGGATTCCGTCGACACTCTGAAACCGGTCTCCGGCCTGCAAGCCCCAGCTTCCGGCGGGAGAACCCGGATCGATCTTGTCGACAATCACTTCATGGGCCGAGGAGATGCCGATCCGGCGCGTCTGTTCTTCCCCGAGGCGCAGCGGGTGAACGACAACGTCGATGAGGGAACCGGCCCGTTCAATGGTCAGTTTCGCCACGCGTTGGCCGTCCGGTCCCATGCCGGTTCCAAGCACCAGTGCCTCTTGCACATCGGGCCAGTCGCTGACGGTCCGGCCGTCCACCGCCCGGATGACGTCGTTGACTCTCAAACCGGCCGCCCGAGCCGGACTGGGAACCTCCCGGTCGTCAGGCAATTTCACCGTCGGCTCGACATAGCCGATGCGGGTGGAGGTGATATTCTCCAGTTCCGGCCGCCCGGCCAGCCAGAGGGCGAACGCCAGCAGGAACGCAAAGAGTACATTGAAAGCCGCGCCGGCGACGCCCACCAGCATCTTCGTTCCGTAGCTGATGGGAGGCAGTCGTTCGACGTCGACCTTGGATTCGCCTTCAATCGCTCCCAGGTCGGCCAGCTGCGGCAGCACCACGTAGCCGCCGAGCGGAAGCCAGGAGATCCGGTATTCCACACCGTCCTTGCCATGCCAGGCGAAGATCTTGGGCCCAAAGCCGATCGAGAAACGCTCGATGTGTACGCCCCGGCGTCGGGCGGCCAGAAAATGGCCCAATTCGTGGACGAAGATCGTGCCCCCGAAAAAAAGAACGATCAAAAATACCGCCCAGAGGCTGGAGCCGATTGACTGAAGGAGTTCGGGAAACACGCGCGGATCAGGACCGAAGGTTGGTGATGCTCGATTGAGTAGTGCGGCGGGCCGCGAGGTCGGCTTCCAAGACCGCATCGAGGTCAGCCGGTTCGAAATTCGACGTTACCTGAAGAGTGTTATCAATGAGCTCCGGAATAGCAAGGAACGGGACCCGGCCGGCCAGAAACGCCGTCACCGCCACCTCGTTGGCGGCGTTGAAAACGGCGGGAGCAACCCCGCCGGCCATCATGGCCGATCGGGCCAGCGACAGACAGGGATAGCGCGTCTCGTCCACCGGCCGGAAATCGAGGCTGAACAGCCGGTCGAGGTCGATCGGCGCGGCGACCCCTGGCAGGCGTTCGGGATAGAGCAGCGCGTGTTGGATGGGAAAAGTCATCGACGGGGGAGCGAGTTGCGCGAGCATCGTGCCGTCGGCGAACTGGACCAGGCAATGGACGATGCTTTGGGGGTGCAGGACCGCCTGGCATTGGTCGGGCCGCAGGCCGAACAGCCACTGCGCCTCGATCAGTTCCAGTCCCTTGTTGGCCAGCGTGGCCGAGTCGACCGTGATCTTGGGCCCCATCGACCAGTTCGGATGCTTGAGCGCGTCCTCGGGCGTCACGCGTCCCAGCGCCGCCAGCGGGAGCTCGCGAAACGCCCCGCCGGAGGCCGTCAGGACAATGCGGCGCACCGCCGCGGCCGAGTGACCCTCCAGGCATTGGAAGACCGCGTTGTGTTCGCTGTCGACCGGCAACAACCGGACGCCGTGGGCGCGCGCCTCCGCCATGACGAACTTGCCGGCCACCACCAGGATCTCCTTCGAGGCGAGGGCGAGATCCTTGCGCGCGGCCAGCGCCGCCAGCGCGGGTCGCAACCCGACGGTGCCGACCACGGCCACGAGCACCAAGTCGGCCTCCGGCAGTTGCGCCAGATCGATCAAGCCGCTAAGTCCACCGTAGAGCTGCGCGCCGGCCGGAAACGCCGCCAGATCGGCGCGGGCTTCTGCCAGCGCGCCATTCTCGAAAACGCCAATGTGACGGACGCCGAACTGGCGCGCAATTTCGGCGAGGCGCCGGTGATTGGTGCAGGCCGCGATGCCCACGAGTTCCAATCGATCGCGGTGGGCGGCCACCACGCGCAGGGTGTTCTCGCCGATGGAACCGGTGGCGCCGAGCAGTACGATGCGCCTTTTTGCGGCGGTGGTGGGTGCGGGCGGGGTAGATTGCTGCATGGGTTTCAGCAAGAAAAACGGCCAGACGTTTACAGCAGGTGAAACACCGCCCAGCCAACCGGGGCAATGAGAATCAGGCTGTCGGACAAATCAAACACGCCCCCGATGCCGGGGATGGTTTGGCCGGCGTCTTTGATATCCGCGCGGCGTTTGATGATCGATTCCACGAGATCGGAGACCACCCCGAGAATCGCGAGCGGCAGGGCGACGATGGCACCGATCGCCGGCGTGAAATTCGCCGGAAGGTAGGCGCGGCAGCCCCAGGCCAGCCCGGCCCCTGCGATCACGGAGAGCAGCACGCCGCCCGCCACTCCCTCCCAGGATTTCTTCGGGCTGATGTTGGGCGCCATCTTGTGCCGGCCGATGGCGAGGCCCGTGAGCAAAGCTCCGGTGTCACACAACTTGCTCACGGCGATCAGCCAGAATGCGAGCACCAGACCGGTGTGCGGATGGGGAGTGGCAATGAGCGCGATCCGCACCAGGAAATGCAGCATGAACGGCACGTAGACGAGCCCGAACAAGGTCCAGCAAAGTGTTTCGACCCGGTTCTGGGCTTCCCGCTCGCCGAGAATCCGCACCGAAAACACGATGACTCCCAGGGCCAGCAATTCCCCTGCCGTGACGTTCGGCTCAAAATAGCGGGGTGCCAGCGTGATGGCCGCGCCCAAGGCGAGCCCCAGCCGGTTGAAGGGGGCGAGTTCCATGTGGCCGAGCATCGCATAGAACTCGTACAGCGTGAGCACGCTCATCGCGGTGATGAGCCAGACGGCGCCGTCAATGCCGAAAAAGCGGAGGCAGAGCAGGAGGAGGCTCCAAAGAATGATGGTGCTGATCGTCCGTTTGAGCACGGGCGGGAACGGGGGTCGGAGGATTATTGATTAACTGCGGGCCGGTGGACCCTGACGGGGGGCTTGACCTGTTCGCCGGTGAGGCCGAACCGCCGCTCCCGGCGCTGGTACTCTTCGATGGCGGTGACGAGTTCGGCCTTGGTGAAATCGGGCCACAGAACCGGGGAGAAGATCATCTCCGCATAGGCACACTGCATAAGAAGGAAATTGCTGAGCCGCGTTTCTCCCGAAGTTCGGATCAATAAGTCGGGATCCGGCAGGTCGGCGGTGTAGAGATACCGGCTCAGCGCGCTCCACGAGCACTCCTCTGGCTTTTCTCGTCCGGCGACGACGGCGTCGGCGTAGGCGCGAGCGGCGTCGGCGAGCTCGGTGCGGGAACCATAATTGAGCGCCAACACCAGGTTCCAGTCCGTGAATTCCTGGGTCGCGGCGATCGCGCGCTTGAGTTCTTTGAGCGGCCCCGCCGGCAGCTCCTCGATCCGGCCGATCGTGTGCAGGCGGATGCGATTCTTGATCAGGGTCTTGGCTTCGCGCCGGAGAAACAACTCGAGCAGGCTCATCAGCGCCGAGACCTCGTCCGGCGGGCGTTGCCAGTTCTCGGCCGAGAACGCGTAAAGCGTCAAATACTGGATGCCCAGTTCACGCGCCGCGTCGATGATGGAGCGCACCGTCTCCACGCCGCGGCGGTGACCCTCGATGCGCGGGAGGCCGCGCTGCTTCGCCCACCGCCCGTTGCCGTCCATGATGATGGCGACGTGGCGGGGAACATTGGGGCCGGCGGAAGGCATGCGTGGATTCCGGCCCTTTATGAGGGGGCGTCGCCGTTTGACAAGGGGAATGACCGGCCGGAGGATTTGACCCAGAAAGCGGTTGCGTCGCCGTTCAGGCCGTCGCCTAGTCAGCAGGTATGAAGGTCGCGTTCCTCAGCGGCACGAGCATAGTAAACAGCACCCGGTTCGCGGCGTGGGCGGTCCGCACGATTACGACGCGGTTTGGCACGGTTACTTACCGGCAGCACGGGGAATTTGTGTTAATCAACCGGCATGGCGACGGCTTTCCGCTGCCGCCGCATGCGATCAACCACCGCGCCAACATCCGCGCGCTGGCGGACCTGGATTACCGGGACGTGCTGTCGCTCAATTCTGTCGGCTCGCTCAAGCCGGAATTACCGCCCGGTACTTTGGTCTCGTGCGGCGATTACGTGGGCCTTCAGCAGGGCCCGGCCACGTTCTTCGACACCGAACTCAAGGGCGGCGCACCGGGCATTGCCAATAATCTGATCCCCGTTCTGGTTGCGAAGCTGGCGCCGGAATTTGAGGTCAAGACCGGCATGGTCTACGTGCAGATGCGCGGACCGCGATTTGAAACCAAGGCCGAGATCCGAATCATCAAGGACTGGGGCGACGTGATCGGCATGACCGCCGCCCATGAGGCCGATCTGTGCGTCGAGGCTGGCTTGCACTACAACAGCCTGGCGCTGGTCGACAACTACGCCAACGGTCTCGCCGGGACCGAGATCGATTTCGCGCGGTTCCAGCACCTGGTGAAATCCAACCAGGAGAAAGTCGACCGGCTCTTCGGGCGGATGCTGGAGATCTTCGCCGAAGCCTAGATTCTGCCGTTCGGTTGGATCACGGGCCGGGAGTCCAGCGGCGCCGGGCCAACCGGTGGAATGTGGAAATCAGAAACCCCGGAGCTGGGGAACCGCATTCCAGCCTTCCTGATTTCCACATTGCCTTTTTGCGACATGCCGGGTGGCGAATGACGGTTGGCTGCATCCGGCGGCGACCGGTGCAGGCCGCTCAGCCTCCCATCCGGTCGCCCACCTTGGCGGACCGCAGGCGGGCCAGGAAGGCGGGCACCGCGGCCTCGCCCTCCGGCGGCGCCCAGGGCGCAAACGTGGTGCCGCGGACCGGATCGTAAGGCCCCTGCTTCACCTCAAAGAACACGCCGTCGTCCTCGACCGGCAGCCAGCCGTGCCAGACGCGGGCGGCAATTTCGAAGCCCAGGGCATCGCCGGATTTGCCCAATCGGACCTTCTCGGTGATCACGCCGGTTTCGTCGAAAATGAACAGATCGAACGCCCCCTGCAGCACCACCGCGCACTCCCACTGGATTTCATGCAGATGAGGTCGGAAATAGGTATCGAGCTTGGTGGCGACCAACAGGCGCTGCACCGGATCCTCCGGCACCGGATGAAGATTGTAGTTGGACCGCCGCCGGGTGACCTCGGTGGCCCGTTTGATCAATCCGTTGATGATTTCCTGGTTGATAAGTTTCATCGTTCGAGTTCTCCGGGACGATTTTGCGCCATTGCCCGATCCTCCCGGCGATTGACTCTCAGGACAGCAGCCGTGGCGAACAAGGGTAAAACAGCAGGCCGAATTGCGCGCGGAGCTTTTCTTTGCGGACCGCGTGTGTTTAGTAGTCGGCCATCATGAAAACCATCGGCGTAATCGGGCTCGGGATCATCGGCGGGACGTGGACGAAACATTATGCGGCCGCGGGGGTGTTGGCCGGTTGCTGGAATCGCACGCCGCAGCCAACCCGACCGTGCTGGAAGGAGTCACCGGAAGCGGTGGCGGATGCCGCGGATGCGATCCAGATCGTGGTGGCTGATCCGCCGGCGGTCCAAGGCATATTGGACCGAATTCTGCCCCGGCTGGGCGCGGGGAAAATAGTGATTCAGTCGAGCACGATCGATCCGGACAGCAGTGATCGCTTCCGGACGCAGGTGGAGGCACGCGGAGCGCGTTACCTGGAGGCCCCGTTTACGGGCAGCAAGCCGGCGGCCGAACAACGGAAGACCGTGTTTTACCTCGGGGGGCCTGCCGACCTCATCGCGGCGGTGCAACCGCTGCTGCAGCTGGTGTCGGAGAAGCGCCTGGTCATCGCGGCCGAGCCGCGGAAGGCGGCGGCGCTCAAACTCGCCATGAACCTCAATCTCGCGGTGATGCTCGAAGGCCTGTGCGAGGCGCTGACCTTTGCCCGCCGGGCGGGAATCAGTGACGACACGTTTTTCGATGCGCTCGCTGGGAACGTCGGCTACTCCCCGTTGGCCGAGCTCAAAGAGCCCAAGCTGCGTACCGGTGATTTTTCGCCCCAGTTTTCGGTCAAACACATGCACAAGGACATGCGGCTGGCGTCGGGCGCCGCGAAGGACTCGCCCTTACCGTTGCTCGAAGCGGCGCGGGAGCGACTGCAGCTGGCCGAGAGCCACGGTTCTGCCGACGAAGATTTCAGCGCGCTGCTGAAGCTGCTGGCGTAGCCCTTTCGATTTGCTCCTCGGTCGCCTCCCTCTAGCGTCGTTGGCATGACCGAGTTCATGATTACGGACCAGGTGACGGAGGCGCGGCGGACGCTGGAACGGCTGAAGGCCAACATGCGCCATGCCGTCAAAGGCAAGGACGACGTGATCGAGCGGGCGCTCATCTGTTTTGCCGCGGGGGGGCATCTGCTGATCGAAGACCTGCCGGGCCTCGGCAAGACCACGCTGGCTTATTCGCTGGCGCGCTCGATGGATTGTTCGTTTTCGCGACTGCAATTCACCAGCGACCTCCTCCCCAGCGACGTCACGGGCGTCGCCATCTACGACGAGCACGTGCGGGAGTTCGTGTTCAAGCCCGGGCCGATTTTTGCCAACATCGTCCTGGCGGACGAGATCAACCGCGCGACCCCCAAGACCCAGTCGGCTCTGCTCGAAGTGATGGACCGCGCCAAGGTCACGATCGACGGCGAAGCCCACGCCGTCGGCGAGCCATTCATGGTGCTCGCCACGCAGAATCCGGTGGACTACGAGGGCACCTTTCCGCTGCCCGAAAGCCAGATGGACCGCTTCCTCATGCGGATCCGGATGGGATATCCCCAGACGGCCGATGAGCTGGAGATCCTTCGCGCCCCGCAGATGACGTATGATTCGATCCAGTTGAATCCGGTCGTGACGCGGGGGGACGTGGTCAAACTGCAACAACTCTGCACGCAGGTGTTTGTCGAGGAGAGCGTGCTGGACTTCCTCCTCAAGATCGTTGCAGCGACGCGCACCGAGGCGGAATTCAAGGCGGGGGCCAGTGTGCGCGGAGGCCTGGCGCTGAAACGGGCCGCCCAGGCCCGGGCGCTGCTGAACGGGCGCGATTTTGTGATGCCCGAGGATGTGTTCGACCTGGTGCTGCCGATTCTGGGGCACCGACTGGCGCTGGTGCGGCCAACCTCGGACGCGCTGGAAGAGCGAAACGCCGTGGCCGTTGCGCTCCGGCGGATCGTGGGAGCAATCCCACCGCCATTGTAAAGCCGCTGCGCTGGAAATCCAAAATTAAAAGTTCCAAGGCACAAGTTCCAAGGATCAAATCACAAATCTCAAACTTTACATCCCTGATCGCAATCGCCGTACGTCCAGACTTCGAACCGACTTGTATGCACGGTCGGTTTTTGTTTTGAGACTTCGTTGAGATTTGGACCTTGGATTTTGGGATTTCTGACGCCGAATAGTCGATGAATTCTCAGAGCGATGCAGCACCTCCGCGGGCCGAATGGGATGGTCCGAGCATCCGCGTTCGGCAGCCTGGCCGCTGGAGCGAATTTCTTTGGTCGCTGGTTTACCCGACCACCAATCAACGCGTGATGCCGACCGTGTCGGGCCTGGCGCTGATCGGGCTGGCGCTCGGGATTGGTTCGGCGGCCTACAACGCGGCCAACAACATCCTGTTTATCACGCTGTCGTTAATCCTTTCGTGCTTGATCCTCAGCGGGGTGATGTCGTGGGTCAACTTGCGCGGCGTTTCCTGGCTCCTGCTAGTGCCGCGACCGCTGCGCGCGGGCCAGGAGGCGCCCGTCACGCTCGAGTTGCGGAACCGCAAATCTCGGGTCCCGGTCTACGGGCTTTGGTTCGACCTGGTGGCGCGCCCGGTGGCGGCGGGTCCGCGGCGTCCGGAAGCCACCATCCGGGCGACTTCGGGCCAGATCCGGGCGGCGTTTGCCCAGCTCGAAAGACTCACCGAACGCGTGACGTTGTTCCAGCGGGCGCGACTCGATCCGGGCGGCGAGACCCGGCTGGACTGGTTGTTCAAGCCGGCGCGGCGCGGGCTGGTGCGGGTGGAACTGACTGGCGTCGGTTCGCTGTTTCCCTTCGGTTTTCTCCGCAAGAGTCATGGCACCGCGTTGCGGCAGGAGGTGCTGGTCTGGCCGGCGCCGTTGGAGTATCAATTTGTCCGCGTCGCCGCCGCCCCGCATTCGGCGGAAGGTGTGCGCCTGGCAAGGGCCGGAGCGAGTAACGACCTGCTCGCCTTGCGCCGTTACCAGGCGGGCGACTCTCATCGGCTGGTCCATTGGAAAGCGAGCGCGCGTCTCCGCCGGCTCATGGTCCGGCAATACGCGGCGGAAAGCACCGCAGTCTATTTCCTGCGGATCGATACGGCGGCGGGGATCTGGCTGCGCGAAGAGCAGTTTGAACGGATGTGCGGTTTCGCGGCGACGCTGGCGGAGGATCTGTTTACCGAGGCCCGCCTGATGGGCGCGGCGATCGACACCGGCGCGGCGATCGCCATCCGTCGGGTGCGGGACCTGGAGTTTTTCCTGGATCAGTTGGCGATGCTGGAGTGGAAAACGGAGGATCCGGGATCCGCAACCCAGCCCAAGGTCGGCTTGAAAGAAACAGGCCCGGATGCCGGCAACGCTCTCCGGGCCGCCCAGGCCCGCCGCAATATCGTCACCTTTGCCCCGGAAGCGGTCCGGGGCGTGGCCGCCTACGTCGATGGACAGAAAACGGCCACAGCTTAGCATCGATGAACTGCGGCAGTTGCGCTGGCTGCTCGGCGGACTCCTGGTGCTGATTTCCGTCGCGACGGTCGGCTATATGGAGATTGACGCCTGGCTGCTCGCGACCGTCACGACCGTCGCGGTGCTGCTGGCGCTGGCCCGGCCGGATCTGCCGGCGCGCGTGCCACCCCTCGCGCATCGCTTTGCTTTTCCGGTCATCGTGGCGCTGTTCGCGTGGGATTTCTACTCCAGCGCGCAGCTGTTGCCGGCAATGGTTCACCTGGACTACCTGCTCCTGCTGTATCGCGGCGTGAGCTACCGGAAAAAGCGCGACGACTTGCAGATCATCGTGCTCGGTCTGTTCCTGGTGATGGTGGCCGGCGTGCTGACCGTTTCGCTGGAGTTCGCGCTGCACATCCTGGTTTTCACTGCCGGGACGCTGGCCTTCCTGTTTGTCATCACGCTGACGGAGGCGGCGGAAGCCGGGGCGGCCGCCGCCGGCGCGATCGACTCCAGACCGAAGCCGGCTGGGTCGTTGGCCAGCGGCATTCCACCTGAATGGACGACAGTGCATTGGCGGCGCCTGGCCCACCGTTTGCGGGAGGCCGCCGACGTACGGTTGCTTGCGTTGGGCGGTGCGCTCTTCCTCGGGGTGCTGGCGGTGTCGGCCCTGTTGTTTCTCGCGATTCCGCGGTTTCAGATCGACAGCGGCTTGTTCCTCGATCGTTTCCTAACGAAACAAAGCCGGACCGGATTCTCGGATTCCATCCGCCTCGGAGACGTGATTGACATCCAGCAGGACAACTCGATTGCGCTCCGCGTCGACGCTTCCGATCCGGCGCGCATTCCCGCGATACCGTACTGGCGGATGGTCGTGCTGGACGAATATCGCGACGGGGAGTTTCGGACCTCGCTCGGGTTGAAAGCCGAGCTGACGCGGAGCACGCGGACGAATTCGTTCCTGCGCGGTGCGCCGGCGGCGGCCGATCTGCCCGTGGTGTGGACGTTTTACCTTGAATCGGGGATCAGCCGGTTCCTGCCACTCGGGGGGCGATTTGCGCGGCTGCAGTTTCGCGAGCCGCAATCGGTGCAGAACCTCGGTCAGTTGGGGATTGTGGCGTTGCGCAACGAGCCAGTGAGCATGACGGCCTATCGAGTGGAGGGAATGGCGACCGACGGCTTCATGCCGGACCGGCTGTTCGGCGACGCTTTGCGCCGGGCACAGCAAACACCGCCGGCGCCGGCGGTCGGTTCCAAGGCTTCCGTCAACCCGGCGCGATCCCGGACGATTTATCCCCTCACGACATTGGAATTGCCGGAGCGGCCCGCCGACCTGGCCGCTCTGCAGCGGATGGTCAGGCAGGTTTCCGGGGGTGCCCCCGGGAGTGCGGCGGAGTTTGCTGTGCGGGCGCGCCGCTGGCTGGATGAGCGCCATGGATATTCGCTGAAGGTGGACTTGCCCGGCGGAGACCGTGATCTAGCGGTGGCCTGGATGGAGTCGGATCTTCCGGGGCATTGTGAGTTGTTCACGGCTGCGTTTACGCTCCTGGCGCGCGCGGCGGGTTATCCGACGCGCGCGGTGACGGGATTCAAGGGCGGGGACTGGAATGCCTATGAGGACTACTTTATGGTGCGCAATACCCACGCGCACGCTTGGTGCGAGATTTACGACGGTCGCACGGGATGGATCCGGGTCGACCCCACCGATGGATCGGCGCCCGTTAATGCGGGTGCCCAAAGCGGCGCCGACGAGTCCCGTTTGTTGACGCAACGGTCGGACCGCACCTGGAGGGCGCGCCTGGATGCCGTCCGCATTCTGTGGTACCGGCGGATTGTCAGTTTCGACCAACGGACGCAGATCGCCCTGTTCGTTGGGCTCAAGGAAACGACGGGTCGTTTCGGGGCGGCCGTGCGGGCGCTGCTGGAAAACGCGTTCGGCCCGCTGCGGAGCTGGCGCAACCGTCCCTGGGCGGCCGGGTGGGCCTGGTGCGGGCTGGCCGGCGCGGGCGCGGTGCTGGCGGCCGGCGTGCTGTGGGGGCGCCGCACCCTTGGTTGGTGGTGGCGCGGCCGGGGCTGGCGGCGGGAGGGGATGGATCCCGTGCGCCGCGAGGCGGGACGTTGGCTGCGCAAGATGGGCGGGCGCGATCGGCGGCAAGTCGAAGACGGCGCGGTGCTGGCCGAGCTGCAGCGTCTGCGCTACGGGCCGCGACCGACCTGGCCGCAACCGCAGCTGGTGTTCCGCCGGGCCCGCCGGGCGGTGCGACGAACGGGCTCAACGTTAGGCTGCGACCGGAATGGGTAGCGCCGGTCTGCGACCGGCGTCAGGTGCTCCGAGTAGCGCCGGTCTGCGACCGGCGGATCGGAACGCCAGTCCGAGACTGGCGCCACGAAGTGACTGGCGTCATGGGACGACCGGCGCGACGGATCAGTTGGCGGCGGCGCTTCCCGGAGATGCAGCCGGGTGCTGGGATTTCTCAAACCAGGCCTTCAGCACTGCTTGCGCCACGGGCGCGGCATAGTGTCCGCCGGCGAAGCTCTCCCCTGGGGTGTCGCCTTCAATTGCGACCGCAATGGCAATTTGCGGATTCTCGACTGGGGCGAAACAGACGAACCACGCGATATTGATCTTGTTGCCATCCCGCGTGGTCTGCGCCGTGCCCGTCTTGCCGGCGATCCGCAATCCGGGGATGCCGTAGGTCGGGGTGGCGAAGATTTTCGCGGTCCCGTTGATCGTGCATCCCTCCATGCCGTCGACGATCGCCGCAAACTGCGCTGGGGTGAGACCGATCGGTTCCGTGTGCTGGCGGGCGCGGTGCGGGTCGTGGAGCAGCGTGGGCCGGGTAGTGGTCTCCCCGCGGGCCAGCGACGCCACAAAGCAGGCCATATCCATCGGGGTGACTCCCACATCACCCTGGCCGATCGCCATGTTGGCGGTGTCGCCGGCAAACCAGGCCTCATCTCTGACGCGCTTCTTCCACGCCGGGTCCGGGATCAACATGCGCCGGACCTCGTAGGGCAGATCAATGCCCGTGGGCTGATCAAGGTGGAAGCGGCGCGCCTCCGCGGCCATCGCCTCCGGACCGATCTTGATTCCCACCGTGTAGAAATAGATGTCGCAGCTTTGCGCGATGGCTTCGCGGAACGCGATGATGCCGTGGCGTTGGTAACCGCCCGGGCTCTTGTCACAGTAGAAGGTGCGGTTGCCGATCCGCATCGTCCCTTCGCAGTCGGCGGTGAAGCCGTCGGGCGTAATCAGGCCGCTGCGTAGGCCCGCGATGGCGGTGATCAACTTGAACGTCGAACCCGGAGGATACACCCCGGCAATCGCCAGGTCGGTCCATGCTCCGGTCTCGTGGATCTTCTGGGCGGCGGCCGTACTCAAGCGGGGGGAGAATTCGTTGAGATCGTAATCCGGCTTGCTCGCGAGGACGAGGACCTCGCCGGTGCGCACATCGAGCGCGACGGCCGCGCCTTTGAGGGTTTCGAATTGATCGATGGCTTTTTCGGCTGCGACCTGCAGGTCAAGATCCAGGGTGATGTCGAGCCGTTCCCCCTGGTGCGGCGCGTGTTTCTCCAACGGCGGATTGACGCGAAATCCGGCGGGATCGACGCGATAAATCGCGGAACCCGTCTCGCCCTGCAGCAGGGGGTCGTACTGCAATTCCAGTCCGTCGCGGCCGGCCGTGCCCTTGAACGCAAAGGTCTTGAGGTCTTCCCCGCTCATGTCGTCGCCTGACACCTCGTCCGTGGTGCGGACATAGCCGAGCACATGGGCGGCGGTGGAGCCGTTCGGATAGTAGCGGGTGCTGGAAGTGTAGACCTGCAGCGGCGATTGCACCGGCAGTTGCTCGATGAGGCGGGCGAATTCCTCGGGTTTCAAATCGTCGAGCAAGATGTAAGGCAGCAGGAGCTGTTGCTGAAAGTGGCGATTGAGCTCGCGCATGTCGACCTTCTCGTCGCGGCTCAGCAGCCGGTTGATCTGGTCGAGGTAACGCTGGACCACCTGCGCGCGGGCAATCTGCTCAAATTGGGCGGGCGAGGGCCGGTCGCTCCGGGTGATGTCGCCCGAGGTTTCGCTCTCGCGGTAATGCCGGACCACCTCGATGTATTCCCGGCGGAATTCGCGGCGCAATTCGTCGAGAAAGAGCGTGACGGCGAACCGGGAACGGTTGCCCACGAGCAGGCGGTTGTCGCGGTCGTAGATGTTGCCCCGCGGCCCGGGGACCAGCACGCGGCGCTGGTTCTGCAGGCGCTCGCGCTCCCCGTAATTGCCGTACTGGATGATCTGGCGGTAGGCGAGCCCTCCAGCCAGCACCAGCAGCATCGCCGCGATCAGCGCCTGAAAAAGCAAAAGCCGGGTGTGCTGCGGTCGATAGGTTTCGATGATGCTCACGGTGAAGGCCGGTCGGCCGATGACGGCAAGACGACGATGAGGCCCGGCCCGAAAACGGCAAGAGCGCCGGCGGGCGCGGCAGGGTCAGTAGAACCGATGGTTTTCCTCCGCCAGATCGATCCGACCCAGTTCCAGTGCGCGCTGCTGAAGCGAAAGGAACCACGGGGCAATCGCCAGGATGAACAGCTGTGACCAGCCCAGATCGGCCAACAGGCGCAGCGAGGCCGTGGCCGGATGCCGGGGAGCGCCGAGTTCGATGTAGATGAAGGAGAGGCCGAGGAAGAGCCCCAGGTTGGCAAGCAACGCCGTGCCAAGTGCGAACAAGGTCTCCTCGCGGGGAAACCGCGTCCGCAGGTGGAAGATCACAACATGCGCAGCCGTGAAAAGCAGCAAATGCGGGCCGAAGAGCAGATAATGTCCGACCTGCGGCACGGGTTCGACGGCGTCGACCGCGAGCGCAATGAGGATTGTCGCGATCAGGCCGTTGCGGAGGCTCAGTCGCAAGGCGGCGAAGGTCACCAGCAGTCCTCCAATGAAAAGATACACGCCGAGGGGCGCCAGATAATGGTTGAGCTGGCCGACGAGCGACCAGAGCAACAGCGTGGTGAAGAAAACGATTAGCCAGCGGCGGTGCATGGCGGGGAAGCGGAGGGCAGATGGGGCAACGGGTGCGGGGTTCAATCCGGCTGCTGCGGGACGAGGACGGTGACTTCGGTGAGCTCGGTCAGGCGCGGGTCGAGCGAGACCTCGCCGCTTTGGAACAAGCCGTCCGTACTGGTTTCGAGCCGCGCCACGTAACCGATGGTGAGGCCAGGTGGAAATTCGCCGAGACCCGAAGTGACGAGCCGCCGGGGGGCGGACGAATAAATGACGATGTCGGGTGGCACGAACTCCACCAGGCCGCGGGCCGGGGCGAGCGGAGGATTGATCCCGCCCTGGTAGCTGACCGGATGCGTGTCGTTTTCGAAATTGGCGGCGAGGCGTAGGCGCGGGCTCGACACCAGGTCGACGTCGGCCTCGTAGGCCCGGACTTCCCGCACCCGCCCGACCACGCCCCCACTGTAGACGACGGGCGCACCGACCGGCAGGTCGTAGTTGGAGCCTTTGCGAATGGTGAGTTGCTGCCACCAGCCGGACAAGTCACGCCGGCACACGCGGGCCTGCTCGAAGCGGAAGTTGGGATTGGACGGCAGCCGGAGCAGTTGCTCAAGGCGGGCGATCTCGGCTTGCTGGGCCTCCGTTTGCTGGGCCTGGAATTCATAACCGGCGTAGACATGGCGGAGTTCGCGCGCCGCTTCGATGAGTTCGTCTTTCGAATGCGTGCGGTCGGCCCAGAAATCCTGCAAATTGCGAACATAGGAAGCCGTGACCTGAACAGGCGCCTGCAGTTCGAAGAACGTCACCCGCAGGAATGATTTCACCGCCACGGGCAGCAGCAGCCACGCGAGCACGATGATTCCCAGGGTGATAAAAGGCTTGGTCTGATCGAAACGCTTGAAAGACACGGGCGGCAGACGACTCTTAAGGCTCGGACGACGCGAATCGATCTGAATATTTCCGACCGGCTTCTGCGGACACCGCTGCCCTCAAGCCAGGGGTCCGGGCCTCCCGGGCGCGTCAGTTCTTCGCTTCGCTCGTGAAATGCGGCAGCAGGAAATTCAGGTCGCTAAGCACGACCCCGGTGCCGTTCGCCACCGCGCTGAGCGGATCATCGGCCACGATCACGGGCAGACCGGTTTTTTCGCTGAGCAAACGGTCGATGTTCCGGATCAGCGAGCCGCCGCCGGCCATGACAAAACCGCGGTCGACAAGATCCGCCGAGAGCTCCGGCGGACAACGTTCGAGCGCATTGCGGACAGCGTCGACAATGGCCGCGATCGTGTCGCCGAGCGCTTCGCGGATTTCCTGCGAGGTGATATGGATGGTCTTGGGCAGGCCGGCCACGGAGTCGCGGCCTTTGACCTCCATCGCCAACTCCTCCTCCAGCGGGTAGGCGGAGCCGATCCGGATCTTGATTTCTTCCGCGGTACGCTCTCCGATCAGGAGGTTGTAGGCCCGCTTCATGTAATTGATGATCGCGTTGTCGAGCTCGTCGCCCGCGACGCGGATCGACTTGGAGAAAACGACGCCCGCCAGCGAAATGATGGCGATTTCGGTCGTGCCGCCGCCGATGTCGACGATCATATTGGCGGCGGGTTCCTCGACTGGAAGGCCGACGCCAATCGCGGCGGCCATCGGCTCCTCAATGGTCAGAACTTCCCGCGCGCCCGCGTGGGTCGCCGACTCCTTGACCGCGCGTTTTTCAACCTCTGTGATGCCCGAGGGAATTGCGATGATCACCCGGGGCGCGACCCGGAAAGAATTGCTGTGCACCTTCCGGATGAAATACCGCAGCATCGCCTCGGTGATGTCGAAGTCGGCGATGACACCGTCTTTCATCGGCCGGATGGCCTGGATGTTCCCGGGCGTGCGGCCGAGCATGCGCTTGGCTTCTTCGCCGACGGCCAGAACTTTGCGCGACGAGGTGCTGATCGCGACCACCGAAGGCTCACGCAAGACGATGCCTTTGTCCTTGACGAACACCAACGTGTTCGCCGTACCGAGATCGATCCCGATGTCGTTCGAAAAATAACCAAACAAATTGCTGGCCATGTCGTTAGGGTGAAGCGGCGGCTGGGCCGGCCCAAGCAAAGCAATCGTCGCCTCCGGCGATTGTCAAAGGTATTTCCGTGCCGCGAAGGACCTGGAACAGGGCTGGTTCCTTTTCGGGCAAAATGTCCAGTTTCTTCCCGTCGAGGCGCAGGCCTGCTGCGCCCATTCCCGGGGGCGCGACCGGACTCCGTCTTTTCCTATTCCCGCACTCGGCCGCTCCGGCGACGCGGCGGTCCGTCCTCTTCATCGGTGGATTTCTTTTCGTCCCCGCCTTCTTCCTCTTCTTCTTCTTCGGTTTTTTTCTTTTCCTCGTCCTCGTCGTCTTTCTCTTTGTCCTCGTCGTCTTCATCCCATTTCAACGACTGATCGTTCTTGAGGCGTTCCTCCTCCGCTTCATCGAGGGCGGGAAGATCCTGGTCATCGAGTTCGTCCTCCTTGCGCGCCGGGCGTTCGCCCTCTTCCTCTCCTTCCCAGCCGGCGGGCACGTAGTCGAGAATGGCCGTCACTTCGGTGAACACATGCACCGCCTTGCCCTCCATAAAGTCAATATTCCGCGCTTCGCGAAGCTCGTCCTCCACTTCGTCGATGCTCAGTTGGTGTTCGAAGTTGAACAGGTCGTTGAGCATCTTGACGCGCAGCCGCGTGATATGGTCGAGGAAGTCGGCGTAGGGACCGTTCTCCTCATCCAGCAGATCGGGCAGGGCAAACAGCTTGTCCTCCGACTCGAAGAGCGAATCCTTGACGCGCGCGAGGCGCACCCGGCCGGCGCCCAGGTCCCGTTCGATGCGGAAGGGAAAGAACGCGCGTTCGACCAGATCCTGATCAAATCCATAGTCGCGCAGCGAATCGACGAGCTCGACGATGTGCTGGACCTGGCGGGGATCGATGATGCTGAGGCCGTCCACGTCCCAGCGCACCGGGTCGCTGACTTCCTCGACCCACCAGTTGTGGTCGTCACCAAGCCGGACAATGCACCATTCGAGTTGGGGGGCTGATCTGGCCATAGGTCGTGAAAAGATGACGGATGTTTTCGTGCACCAAAATGCCTCCTGAGCAACGGAGTCAATCCCTCAGCGCAAAAAAAATCGATCTGGGTTTTGAAGACGTCCTTCCCGCGGTGTTTGGGGACGAAATCGGAGCGCAGGGTGGGGGGGGGGACGCAAATAACAAGCACAAAATGGCCCGGCTTTTCCCGCCGGAAGAACGCCCGGCTGGGCGAGCTCGCGGGGCTTGAGTTTTTGGCGGGCGGAACGCAGTTTCACGGCCATGGGGTTTCTTTACGAAAAATTCCTCCGGCCGGTCCTGTTCAAACTCGATCCGGAGTTCGACCATGAGCGGGCGGTGGACGCGATGGCCCTGGTGGGCGCCATGGCGCCGCTGCGGCGCATCCTGGAGCTGGCGAACCAGTTGCCGGCGGCGAGCACCCGGCCGATCGAGTGTCTGGGCTTGCGGTTCCCCAACGCCGTGGGGCTGGCCGCCGGGTTTGACAAGAACGGCGTGGCCTGGCGCGGGGCGGCCGCCCTGGGTTTCGGCCACGTCGAGATCGGGACGGTGACGCTGTTGCGCCAGCCGGGCAACGATCGGCCCCGCGTTTTCCGCTATCCGCCCCACGAAGCAGTAATCAACCGGATGGGTTTTAACAACGACGGCGCGGAACGGGTCGCCCGCCGCCTGGCCCGCCTCGCCCCGCCGGGGGCGCGGAAGATCCCGGTGGGCATCAACCTCGGTAAATCGCGGGCGGCGCCGCTCGACAAGGCAGCGCAGGATTACCTCGGGAGCTTTGAACTGCTCGCGGACCATGCCGATTACGTCGTGATCAATGTGAGCAGTCCGAATACGCCGGATCTGCGTCAGCTCCAGGAGGAACACTGGCTGCGGAAGTTGCTGCCAGCGTTGACCGGCGCGAATCGGGCGCGGGTCGCGGCGGGTCGTCCGCGGCGTCCGCTTTTGCTGAAAATCGCCCCGGACCTGAGTTTCCCCCAGATCGATAATGTGTTGTCGGTGATCGCCGAGTTCGGGCTCGACGGCATCGTCGCCACGAACACCACGCTTGCCCGCCCGGGGCCTTTCAGCTCGGTGGGCCAGGCGGGTGGTCTGAGCGGGCGCCCGCTGCGTGCGCGGTCGACGGAGATCGTCAACTACCTGGCGCGGGCCACCGGGGGAAGATTGCCGATCATCGCCTCGGGCGGAATAACTGATTTCGTTTCGGCGGGCGAGAAGCTCGACGCCGGCGCAACGCTGGTGCAACTCTACACCGGCTTGATCTTTCGCGGGCCGTTCTTTGCCCGGGATGTCGCGCGCAGCCTGGCCGCCCGGCAGGACCGGGCGTTTGGATTCTAGATTACCCAGTCGGCGCCATCCTTGAGGTCGCTGGCAGTGATGATCGAGGCCTCTTTCTTGCGGCGCTGACGAACGACCAGGTTCTCCCCTCGGTTTTGGGCGATGCTGTTGGGCGGAATTGACTTCATGATCCAGACACTGGCGCCGACGATGGAATGGGCGCCGATGCAAGTATCGCCGCCCAGGATCGTGGCGTGGGCGTAGATGGTTACATGGTCCTCGACGTCGGGATGGCGTTTGACGCCTTTGATCGGATCGCCCGCGGAATCGACCTCGAACGATTTCGCTCCGAGGGTGACGCCTTGGTAGATCTTGACGTGAGCCCCGATCCGCGCGGTTTCGCCGATGACAACGCCGGTGCAGTGATCGATGAAGAAGTGCGGCCCGATTTGCGCGCCCGGATGGATGTCGGCGCCGGTGCGTTCGTGGGCGTATTCCGTCAGCATGCGCGGCAGCAGCGGCACGCCGAGTTGATACATCTCGTGGGCGATGCGCTGCAGCGAAATGACCAGGACGCAAGGATAGGCGAGAATGATCTCTTCCACGCTGCGCGCGGCCGGATCGCCATGGTAAGCGGCGGTGACGTCAGTCTGGATGATCTCCCTTACCGCCGGTAGGCGGCTGAGGATTGACTCGGTGAGTTCGCTGGCGTGGACGTCCGGCCCGGGATGGCGGGCGAAGCGCAGGCATTTTTCGATTTCGGTGGCCAGGCGGGCAGAAATCTCTCCGAGACGACGTTCGATCACCGTGCCAATGTTCTTCTTGGTGACGGAGCTTTGTTCGAAGAAGCCGGGAAAGAGCACGTGCATCAGGTCCGACGCCAGCCGGTCGACCGACTCTTCCGACGGTAGATTCGCGCCATCGAGATGGTTGATGCCTCCATACGTTTCATAGGAAGCCAGCAGGGCCTGTTTGATGAGGTCGAGGGACATGACCGGTAACGCCACAGCTTCGCCACGGAGGCTGTGACGTCAAATCGGATCCAGACGAGAAACGGGCCAGGGCTGATCTATTCTCGGGTAGAACGTCTGGTTTCCTCCCGCAGGGGGCTAGCTTGCTGCGCCCGGCGGGAGCACCGACACCGCTATCGAGTATGGTCGCGCCGTCCGCCCTGCTTGCTTACTACCGCCGAGATCTCGCCAGCCAGGCCCGACGCGCGAGGGCGAGCACGCTGAGCATGCCGTAGAACCAAACGCTGGGTGCGCCGCCGCCGCCACCGCCCGCGTCGGACGATCCTCCTCCATTTCCTCCTCCGGAAGGGCCATTGACGACCAGCGTGACCACGTTGCTGCTAATCTCGCCTGAACTGTTTCGAACCATGACCCAATAGGTGCCGGCATCGTTTCCCACTAGATTTGTCATCGTGATTGTTCTGCCGTGTCCGGGGATCCCCTCCACCGTCAGGGGGCCAATGTGGGTTATCGAGTTCCACTCGAAATCCACATATGGCCCGCCTGTGGCTGCGGCGGTAAACGTGGCGGATCCTCCGACCGTGGCGATCACTCCCTGCGGCTGTTGCGTGATCACCGGAAGTCCCGGGAGGTAGGCGAGGCGGAGAGTGTCGTTGTTCGTGTCTGCGACGTAGACATTTCCGGAGCCGTCCACGGTGATTCCCGTCGGGAAATTAAAACGCACGGCGGCACTGAACCCATCGGCGCTGCCACTGGCCCCGGCCAGACCTGCCAGTGTGCCGACCGTTCCCGAGGCGGTAATTTCGCGCAGGGTGTGGTTGTCCGTGTCCGCCACGTAGAGATTGCCCGATGGGTCGACCCCGATACCCGAGGGAAAGTGGAACTGCGCCTGGCTGCTGGCACCGTCGAGGCTGCCGGCGATACCAGCTTGTCCGCTGACGGTGGTAACCGCGCCGGTACTCGTGACAATCCTTCGGATCGCGTTGTTGTTCGTGTCCGCGACGAAGAGATTGCCCGAAGTATCCAGGGCTAATCCCTGCGGGCCATGGAACCGTGCCGCGGAGCCGGTGCCATCGGCAAGACCGCTCGCACTCGCGACGCCAGCAATCGTGGTGACCACGCCGGCGGAGGTGACCTTTCGGATGGTGTGGTTCAGGGTGTCCGCGACATAAAGGTTTCCCGTCGCATCCGCGACAATGCCGGACGGACCGTTGAAACCGGCTGCCGAACCGGAGCCGTCGGCACTCCCCGCGTTTCCGGCCCGGCCGGCGAGGGTTGAAACAACACCAGCGGTGGTCACTTTTCGGATCTCATTGTTGTCGGTATCGGCCACATAGACGTTTCCAGTGCCATCAACCGCCACGCCTGCGGGATGATTGAAGCGGGCGGCGGTGCCAGATCCGTCGCTGCTGCCGGTGACTCCGGCCTGACCCGCCAGGGTAGTCACGACCCCGACGGGGTTTGCAACGCTGGGGTAGAGATACGGCACCGGCACCGTGATCTTTCGTACCGTGTTGTTGCTCGTGTCGGCGACGTAGAGATTGCCGGCCGCGTCGATCGCGACATCAGCGGGATTGGCGAACAACCCGGCGCTCCCGGTGCCGTCGGTCGAGCCGGCATTCCCGGCGGCGCCGGCGAGCGTGACAACGCCGTAGGATGTCACTTGATTCTGGGCCTTAAGCGTGACTTGCGACGAGAAACCCGCGAGCAGCAGGGCGGCGATCCGGAGGACTGCAGACCGCCCGGCAGGGGAGAAGGTGAGACATCGTAAAGAGCGGGAGAAAGTTCCAACGTGGCGGGCAGCAATCAGCGACGTTTCTCTTTCCACGATAAGCCGACAAAATTTCGTAAGCATAGTGATCGATTTGGGGAATGTTTTCATGGGAGTACGTGGCGAAATTCGCGCTGCAAGCCGGGGCGGTTGGCTTGAAAACCTGTCGATGTGCGCGACGGTATGTCAGCAAGGGCCGGCGCTCAGGTTTTCAATTGCATGAATAAGGCCAATTCCTGTGATCCAATCAGAATTAATTGATTATAAATAATTTAGATTACATATCGCTTGAATTCATGCAGATGAAGTCATCCGTGATTTGGTGGATAACAACCAAAGATAGTTCGCGGCGGACAGCGGATCGGTTGCAGGCAACCACCCATGGCTGACCACCCAACTATTTGATGACGCCATCCGGACCGTAGATAGGGTGGCGATCCTGAACGAAAACGGTCGGTTCAACTATGGCGCCGTTCCCGTGGTTGATGATCAGGTTGCCAGAATACGGATTTCGAATACGCAACGTTTGTCGCCGCGCAAAACGGACTCTTTCAGTTCCACATGGACCTTCTTCTGTAACACCGTTTCCCAAGTGTGCTGCTGCCAGCCGAGCGAGCAGTTACAGACGACCTTCGGCGTGTGGTTTACCCGGCTGTTCAGGGGACAGAAACAATCCGCCCTTTCGTCGGAAGCCATCGTGATGATCCCCTTTTCCCAATCGCAGGTGATGTTATCGCCAGACGCGCTCTGCTTGACCGCCTTGCGGAAACCTTCGAGGTCGCCGCGGAATTTCTGGTGGGTGTCGTCGTACAAGCCGGAGCAATAGGTTCCCAGGTCGAACAGGGTCTCATTCAATGCTTTCTCGTCCATCCGGCTTGAGAGGATTTCCAGAAGCCTGGCATAGCGTTGTTTGACGAAGGGCAATCGCCAGTCGTCGGGGACCTTGGTCTCGGCGGCGGCTGACAGAGCCGGCGCCAGCACTCCGGCGGTGGCACAGGTGCACAGACCACAGGCGCAATTCTTCAGGAATTCTTTTCGATTCATGGAGGTTATCCTTTTCTTTCAGTTGCGAGGGGTATTGGCATTATTGGACCGGGTTTGTTTTCGCTGGAGTTCTCTCCGAGACCGTCCGCTCGTAGCGAAAACGCTCCAGTCCCCCAAAGCGTCAGCCCGATGCCGCCCTGGGCGATCGTTTTCAGGGCCGTCCGCCGCGTAACAGAAGGCGAAGGCGCCGTGTACTCGGTTGTCATTTCTGGACGGTGAAGGAGACGGAGTATTCGGTGTTCTCCCACCTCAACTTCAACATGCCGCTGCCGGAGGGGTTTCCCTCTATTTTGTGAGGAGAGGCTGGAGATAAGGTCTTGCATGGGCGGTTGAGGGCTGAGCGTTGAGAACCGGAGGTTTGTCATTCCGCGCGCAGCGCAACCAATGGGTCAACGCGCGTGGCCCGGCGGGCGGGCAGCCAGCAGGCAAACAGGGCGACCGAGAGCAGGACGAGCGCGACCACGGCGGACACGACGATCGGATCCGACGTTGTTGCGTTGTAGAGCTGACTGTAGATCAGCACGCTGGCGCCCAGGCTGCCGAGCGTTCCCAGGCCGAGCCCGATCGCAACGATCCTCAGTCCGTCTCTAAGAATCAACGAGACGATTTTCCGCGCGTCGGCCCCGAGCGCGAGGCGGATCCCCATCTCTCGGGTGCGCTGGGCGACGGAATAGGCCATTACGCCGTAGATGCCGACGCAGGCGAGTGCGAGGGCGGTGCCGTTCATCGGCGTGGAGGAAACCTCGCCAACCCTGGACACGCCGGGAATCTGGGCGAGGTGCTCGAGAACCTCACGGGTAAAGCGGACTCGATGATCGTTGGTCGGGGCCTTCGATCCGGGTTGCGTCAGGGTGAAAATCAGGACGTTCTCGCGATTGAATCCGGGGGATTTAAGGAGCCGCCGAACGGCGTATTTGAGGTCTTGCATGTTCCACGACAGTGGAGAATGGGCTGGCGCCTGCCTTTCTTTCCCGAGAGATGAAACTATGGTCCAGTCTGTCCTGCGGCGGCAGGCGGGTCGCCGCCATCTAGGCCAGAGAGCAAATGCAACCGGGCGACGCTTTCATCCGCGCCGGTCCATTTCTTCTTTTCGCACTCTGGCGAAGGGCCCCATTGATATCACATTTGTTTTAGAGAGTCCATGGGCCGTGTCCCAATAGATATTCGCAGAATCCACCTATTGAGGATTACCTATTGCAGTGACGGGCCTTGGCGTAGCGCGGAGCTTCAGCCCGCGCTTTCTGCGCTCGATAGTGCGGGCTGAAGCTCCGCACTACGCACGCCCAACACTGTCAATTCATTCGGTAATCCTCAGTAATCGACGCTGCCCTTTCATTCGGGCAGCCTTGCCAAGACGCCCTCAAAAACGGAATGTCGCCACCATCGGTCGTCTGCATTCTCGGGCCGTGAGCCACAACAGCCGCGTGGGAGAGGAAGATGAACAGCCGATTCTTGCCGAACGGATTGGAGGTGTCGGCGGTTGCGCCGGTTCAATTGAAACGCTTTATTTCCCTCCGGCTGACCTTGTTGGTGACATAATGATCATTGAACATCAACAACTCGACCGTCTCCTCTGTCGCGCGGTGCAGATCACCAAACTTGATGTCCTGGCCGATCACCTGCTGGTGGGCTTGGCCGTCACCTCCTATTATATTGGTCGTGACCGGGATAGACGCAATCTCCACGCGTTCCGCGCGTTCATTTGTCAGACGTTGATAGATCCAAATCTCGGCCTTCCCTTCCGGTGTCTTCATGGGTTTGACTGCACGGGGTGCGCCCATGATTTGCCGGACGGCATCGGCGGGCATGGCTTTGGTGAGGGCGGACTCCGGGTTGTCGGGAGAGACCGCGGCCGGTTTTGAACCCGGCGTGGCTTTGGCGGGACTGGAAGGCAAAACTGCGCCGGCTCCGTCGATTGCGAGCCCAAAGAGCGAAGCCCATATTAGCAGAGTATGAAGTTTCATGGTGATAAGTTAAAACACTCCAGGCGTTTCAGGTGGGGTTGTACCAGACGGAGAAAAGATTATTGTGGCTGATGTGTCCTCACGTCGAAGGGCTGCTCCGAATAAGTATTCCTTCGCTGGAGAGAAATGCATCGTTCGTGCCAGATTATACGGTCTGGAGTAAGCGATTGAATTCTATCTCTTAGTGAAAGTTCGGAGAGATGGATGACCTTGGCTTCGTTTCACCCGTGGGACGACGGCTTCCCGGAATTGGGATAGAATTCCTAGAAGCTGTCCGGATACTGCCAGGATCTGGAGGGCGGCGCGCTGTCGCCGCCGAATTTTCGAGCGGCGCTGACGGCGCAGCGCCCTCCACCCCTCAGGGCAACGGATTTTCCGGACAGCTTCTAGCATCACCCTTGGCTGGTCTTTGAAGGGTATTCAGAGGGTGCGGTGTTTTGATTTAATGGAATGCGCTTGCGTCGGAGCCCTTCGCGCATCCCACAAACAGCAGAGATAATATTCCGCCCCTCAATATGAACCTCGCCGCCAGGAAGCACTGCTTCTCTGTGATCGACCCGTAACCTGGCCCCAGTGGCGTGCGAGCCTGGGCTGCGAGTTCCGAGGTCGGTGGCTCCGCCGGCCCCGGCCGTACCACCCTTCGCCAAAGACCACTTAACCCGGCAGGCAGGTCAACATCGCCAACAGCTATCACATGCTGATGAGCGGCCAGCAACCCGCCAGCAACGCCTGGTTGTCCCTGCTGAGCTGGGACAAATCCACCAGCGGCGCCGGGCGGTATTTTCTCGAGGTGCCTGCCGGGAAGACCGCGACGTTCTCGGTCGTGCTCACCTGGCACCGCACCATCACGCCCAACGCCAATTGGTCGGTGCTCACGCCTTCCCTGGCCGACCTGAACCTGCGGTTGTCGACGGCGAGCGCCGAATTCGCGGTTGGCGCGCTCGTGGCCGAAAGCCGCTCGCCCATCGACAATGTCGAGCATGTCTATCAACGGCGCCACCAGCAGCACGCTCAACTTGAACAACGTCCAGTCGGCCAATGCCGGCAGCTATGCCGTGACCGCCACAAACGGTTCGGGCTCGGTGACCAGCAGCCAAGCAATACTCACCGTCAACGCCGCTGGCGGTGGTAGTGGCGGCGGCGGCGAGACCGGTGGGGGAGGCGGTGGTGGGGCGCCCAGCCTGTGGTTTTGCGGCGCTCTGCTTCTGCTCGCCGCAATTCGCGGAATTCAGGGGCGGACGAAAGCCCGCGGGTCTGCGACTCCTGAGTCAGCCTGACTTAGGTTATCAGCCAGACTGGCGACCTCAGGGCGAGAAAAACTTAAGTCTCGTTTGACGGGCAATTGAGTTGGGGCTCAGGGCGGGAGTCGAACGGATTTCCCCACTGAAGCTAAGCCGGAATCATGCAATTGCTGGCAATTCTCCTCGTGCGCTCGCGAACCGNNTCGGTCGCAAGCGACCTTCCTGCTGCATGATCCCGGGCTAGTCACTAGAAAACGCGTAATAAGTTTAATGTTAAGATTCTAGAATAATTAACAAGATATACAGGGATTGAAGGAAGTGAAGGCAAGAATACATGGCTTGGCCCCCAAAAGTGATCGCGAAACAGGCACGGAGAGCCTTGCAATCCGCGACGGATTGTATTAGGTTGAATCAACCTTTGTTATGCCCAACCAACTCGCCAAGTCAAAGCGCCGACAAAGCCTTGCCGAACACGCGGCGGTGCTGGCCGCGCTCGCGGAGATCGCCCGCCGTGAGGACACCACGGTCATGGCCTTATTGCGCGAGGGGGCCCGCGACGTGGTCAAACGCCGGGCAACGGTGCCGGGACAGACAGAGGCGCTACGCGCCCTCGTTTGGCGGATGGCCCCGCGGATGCCCGCGCGATTCAAGACGCCTGCGCAAGTGTCCCGTTTCAAGCGCGCTCAGCGCGAGTTTGATCAAGTCGTCCTGGACCTTCAGCTCGCGACGCCGCAGGCCATCCAGAACCGAAATTCGCTCGTTTCCTCCCGCCAGGCCGTCCGCCTGATCGATTTCGACCGCGCCCATGCCGCCACTGCCTTCTGACGTCGAGCCTGCCGGCCGTCGGCCTGGCGAAGGCTGGCCGCGTCCGCCCGCGGATTTTGCGCCGATACTGGCGACCAAAGATCCGGTGCTCCTGGTCGGCGGCCAGGCGGTCAATCTCTGGGCGCTCTACTATCGGGATCGAACTGCCGATCTGGCCCCATTCGTCTCACGCGACGCCGACGTGCTTGGCGACCGTGAGACTCTGTCCTCCCTCGGAAAACTGGCCGGTGCGAAACCCCAGTATTTTCCACTGCGCCCACCCAGCAACGAGGTGGGCGTCGTGATCGCCAAGGACACGAATGGTTCGCCAATGCTGATCGAAGTCCTGCGCTATGTTCATGGTGCCAGCAATGAAGAATTGCGAACCGGCCTACACTCTGGCCTTGGGCGAAAAACAGGTACGAGTGCAGGTGCCGGGGCCGATCGCGCTGCTGCAAGTCAAGATCGCCAACATCGTCGACCTGAAACAGAACGGACGGCAGGACGCTCGCCATGTGATCATCCTTGTCCGGTTGCTGCCCGCCTATCTGGAAGACTTGCGGAGGGCGGCGGTCGAGGGCCGGATGGAAGAACGAAAGCTCCTCCACTTCCTCGATCGGTTGCTCGTCGTCGTCGCGGCCAAGAACGGTCGGAAGGTGTTCGCGGAGCTGAAGATTGATGCCGGCAAGCTTTTTGCCGATCTCAACCCGGGGAAGCTGCCGAAGCTAAAGGCGTTTCTGGAGAAGCGTCTACCAAGGATGCTGATTTGAAGCGATCGGAGCGTGCGCTCTCGCCAGACTTTTTGGAGCAGGTGTCACGGAAACTCGACTGAACGGCAACTGCCGATCGGGCCAAACTCAGATCCTTTGTTCAAATTTCTTCGGAGCGATGGGTCTTTTAGGATATGGCCGGCCCGGTTTGGCCGAACGCTTCGGCGAACGCTTGCTCGATACCCTCGACCTCCGCATCGGTGAGCTCGGCAAAGACGGAGGATCGCTTGCGGCGGGAAAGCCGCCCGCGATTGTTGACGAGGAGCGCGAGCAGGAGGTTGAGTTTGGTTTCGGGCAGATCGACGATCTCCTTGATGGTTGTGGCGGCGCGATCGATCTGGACCAGGGTCTGCAATTCCTCGGGCAGGTCGCGCGTCACGGTGGTCTCGATGAGCTCCAGCACGTATTCGACGTGGGGAGTGAGATCGGGATACCGCCAGACGCCCTCCGCTTCGCGGGCGTTCTCGAGGACGAGCGAGCCGTCCTTTTCCAGATGGTAGCGGACCCGGGCGTTGACCGCCTGGGACACGGTCTCCAGCACGCGGTCGTAGGCGGGCGAGTCGCGCAGCATGGCGGCGGAAAACGGCAGGACGATCCCCGGGTCCGTGTAGCCGTCCAGGGCAAGGGACTCATGCAGGAGGAGGCGATGCAGGCGGCCGTTGCCATCGGAAAAAGGGTGCACGTAGACAAAGCCGAAGCTGACGACGGAGGCGCGCACCGGTGCGGGCAACTCCTCACTGCGGACTCGGAAACTGCGCAGACCGGAAATGAGCGTGAGCACCAGCGTGGGGGGAGGACAGACGTAGTGTACCTTCTCCTGGTAGCCCGGCAGGGTCTGGCCGACGTAGTTCTGGTCGTCCCGAAATCCCTTGGCGGCATACCGGGGGTCCACGACCAGGTTCTGTAGGGCCGTCAGGCGGCTCTCGTCCAGCAGGGCCTCGGGGTTGACCGTACTGCTGCGGGCCAGCACGGCCACGAAGCGCTCCCCGCGCGCCGGGGTCACTTCCTCACGCTCGATCGCGAAAGAGGCTTTGGTTTCCTTGAGGTAGAAGTAGTTTACTGCGCGAGACCACAGGCGCGGGTTGGTCTCGCGGGTGAGCCGGCGGATTTCGCGGGACCAGTCGTGCTTCAGCTTCCCGTCGATGGCCGGCGTGCGGCGGATGAGCGGGCACGCACCCGAACTGCCGAGCAGGTTGTCGATGACGTGCCAGCGGGCGTTACGCCGGGATTTGCCCGTAAAATACTTCTTCGGGTCCAGCACGGGAACGTAGTTGCCGGAAACCTCCGTCTTGAGCGGGTTGGGATTCAGAAATTCATAGAGAAAACCGATGCGGCGGCGGTATTTGCTCGTGGGCGATGCGGCCAGATAACCGTCCACGTCCGCGGCCGGGATCTTGCGGAACACCTGCTCCAGCAGGTCCAGGCTCAGGTTCTCGTATTTGAAGACGAACTCCACGTGGTCCAAGGGGTGGTCGCCGGGCCAGTAGTTGCGGGGGAAGATATCCTCGATGGTCCCGTCTGGTTTGATCAGGCGTTGACGCCGGCCACCAATGCGCGAACGATGCGACGCTAGGACGGCGCCGAGCGCATAGTGTTCCAAAAGCCATGACGTGCCGATGAGTTGCATAAAAATCGTTCGGTCTGCACAAAAATGATCTATTTGTGCCGTTGTGGAATAAGAATCGTTAGGAGATTGTTAATCTACTATCCATCAAATAGAAGCGGAGTAGAGAATTTTCTCAGCCGACGCGCGCATACACTGGTTTGATGGATTCTCAGGCGCTTCGACCGGCGGCCTCGCGATCACTATGCAGGAAGTCTGCTGCCAGTGCCACGGGTTCCGCACAGCAGCCAGCGTTCGAAAATCCGCGACCTTTACGACTTGTCAGAGATCGCGCGCCGTCCGCTCCAGAAGGAGCTCATGCGTTCACTGGCGGTGCTCAAGTTGTGGGAAAGCGGAGGTCCGGGGCTGGATTTATCTCTTTCAGGCGTTCGTGACCAACCTGCCCGCGGCCATGGTCCTGGCCGTCTTCGCCTATAATCTGTGCATCTTGTTTCAGCGCCACCTGGGCTGGCTGGATCGGGTCACCGCGGCCACGCTGCGCTTCCGCTTGTTCAGTACCGGTGGAATCATCAGTCGCAGCGGCGGCCGCACCACCATCCGCCTCGCGGTGCCCGCCGAACAAAGGGACTGGTGGCGAATGCTTTTCGAAAAACTCCTCAGCCCCTGGCCCAACTGCAATTCATTTTGCCCGACCTAGCGACCGCGCGAAGAACGATCCGAAAATCCACATCCTATTCTGAATAGTCACGGCTTAGGGCCAACGGCTGGTGCTGGCGGCGACGGAAATCTGAGGCGGCGGCTCGCTCACTCCAGCCGGTTTCCTTGGCTGGTCAGTTTGTTCTAGAATTGGCAATTTGACGCCGAACCGGGGTTTTTCGGGCCGGTCGCGCGGCATTTGTCCAGCCTTTATACCTACCTAAATTTGGGTAGTTCGCGACCGTTGAAAACGGACGCCTGTCACCGCCAGAATGGAGCGTATTCAGCATACCCCAGGTTGATGCGGAGGCGCCAGACGCCTCCAGATCGGATTCTCCCATGGCCTCCAAAAAACTATGCCCCGTCGTGCAAGATAGTGCCAAGCCCGTGTTGGAACTCATGCCATTGCCCCGTTCGTCACGGGACCTGGTGATGTTCCTCCAGTATGCGGCCTGCATGGGCCTCGCGGACTCGAAGATGGTCGCCCATCTCACGGAGATGAGCGCGTTCTTTCCCCAGGAGATGCTTGACGCGTACCGCGCGTTTCGCGCCAGGCAGGCAAGCGATAATTAGTCGTGCAGCGGCGCGTCTGCGGAATGCCGGCGCCATGGTCGCGCCGGGCGCGGTTGGAGACGATGGAGAGCCCGGCGCCGTCCGGGCCGGAAGTGACAAGTGGCGGTAACGGCGTGCCGCCCTCCCCACCGGATTACCCATGCATTCCAAGCCCGACCGCGGTCATCGCAAGCGCCCGTGCGGCTCGCTCGCGGTTGGCCCAGAATCCGTGGCGGGGAAGCTCAAGAAGGGCGGGAAGTCAGGAAGCGTCCGGCGCCAGCGAGGCGACGAATTGAACGGGGTGGATCTTCTGTCAAACCTCTGCGAAGTGATGGGTCTGTTTCCGATGGGCAGCGACGAGGCGATCGGAGAATTGGCGGGCCGGATGATGGTTGAGCGGCTGCGCGGCGAGGCGGCGGAAAAACGCCGGCGGCTTGGGCCGGCGAAGACGCGGCGCCNNCCCATGTCAGACGAGACTCGTTCAAAAACAAAAGACCGTGATCTCCCGGGGTCGCGCAGAAGGTTTTGCTTGGAATCGGGCGGCGAAGCGGCGAAGACCACTCGGTGCCGGAAAAGGAATCGATGGAGGAGTATTTTGACGTGGTCGATCGGGATGACGCAGTCGTCGGACGCGCGACGCGACGGGAGGTTCACGCGCGTGGCCTGCTTCACCGGGCGGTGCATGTGCTGGTTTTCAACGGCGCAGGGGAGCTGTTCCTGCAAAAACGTTCGCAGAGCAAGGACACTGCGCCAGGGGCCTGGGACTCCTCGGCGTCAGGGCATGTTGACGCGGGCGAGGACTACGATGCGTGCGCCCGACGCGAACTCCGGGAGGAAATCGGGCTCGCGTTGGCCCGAGCACCTGCACGCTGGCTGCGCCTGCGGGCGTGCGCGGAAACCGGCGGCGAGTTCGTCTGGGTCTATCGGAAGGAGTCGGAGGGGCCGTTCACCTTGCACCCCGACGAGATTGAACGGGGAGCCTGGTATTGCCCGACGGAAATCGCCCGGCGGTTGCGCGAGCAGCCGGCCGAGTTCGCCAGTTCGTTTGGCCTCATCTGGCAGGAGTTGGCGGCCCGGGGCGACGTGCCCGGATAATCTCCGCGATCAACGTGAGCGGGAGGCCAGGAGGAGAATTGCTGCCGGCCGTGCTTGCACCACGGCCGCTCGGTGATTGCCTTCGCGAACTGCTGCGGCAGGCTCAGGGAATGCAATCGCACGAGTTGCTCAAGGAGGTGCTCCAGAAGGTCAGTGCCAAGCAGGTTGCAGCCGAAATGGCGCTCTCGCTTTCGCTGATCTACAAATGGGCCGAGCCCGCCACGGAGGGCAGCGGCGCCGCCAATCCGCTGGATCGGGTGGAGCAGTTGCTGAAGCTCACGGGCGACCGGCGTCTCGCCCAGTGGGTTTGCGAGCGGGCCGGGGGATTCTTCATTGGCAATCCGAAGACCAATCCGCAGGCGGTTCATCTCATACCGGCGACGAACCGGATCGTGGAGGAGTTCGCCGACATGCTGGGGGTAATTGCCCGGGCCGCCGGCGACAACACGATCACCAAGGAGGAGTCGAAGGACATCCGCAGCCGTTGGGAGGAGCTGAAGTCGGTGACGGAGGGATTTGTCCGGTGTTGCGAAGCCGGAAATTTCGGCCCGGTCCATCAGCACTTGACCAACCGCGCGCGATCGGCGTGAGGATCTGGCGGAGGGTCGGATTGATTCATGAATTACCGCCACGCGTTTCACGCCGGGAATTACGCTGACGTATTCAAGCATGTCTTTTTGCTGAGGCTGTTGCGGGCATTGCAGCGAAAGGCGAAGGGCTTCCTGTATCTTGATACGCACGCTGGGCGTGGCGTCTATGATCTCGCGTCGGCCGCGGCCGGCCCGGAACGGACGCCCGAATGGCCGGCGGGCATCGGTCGATTGTGGCAGGAGGCGCAGTTGCCGCCGGCGTTGGGCGACTATGTGGCGCTCGTGCGAGAATTCAACGAACGTCGCGGCGGGATCGGCGACCGGCCGCGCTTTTACCCCGGTTCGCCGTGGATCGCAGCGCTGGTGCAGCGACCGCCAGATCGTCTGGCGTTTTGGGAGCAGCAGGCTGGGGAAGCCCGCGTGTTGCACACTGAATTCGACGGGTGGCGCGGCACGGCGGTGGAGTGTGGCGATGGCTACGACGCGTTTCGGGCCGCATTGCCCCCGCGGGAACGCAGGGCGCTGGTGCTCGTTGACCCGCCGTTCGAGGATCAAGGCGAGTTCGAAGCAATTCTGGCAGCGCTGGACGAGGGACTGCGGCGCTTTCCGAGCGGGGTGT
Source organism: Opitutia bacterium (assembly GCA_003142955.1). Classification (GTDB taxonomy): domain Bacteria; phylum Verrucomicrobiota; class Verrucomicrobiia; order Opitutales; family Opitutaceae; genus Fen-1467. The sequence goes on from PLOH01000119.1 coordinate 50,623, forward strand.
ATGCCATTTGGTACCCGGTGACTGAGCGGGCGCAAACAGAGGAATTCCGCCACACCTTGAGCGCCCGGTTGCGACAACCGGTTCTGGGGGCCGAATTAGCCGTGACCGCCAATCCCCAAGTGCGAATGAAGGGTTGTGGCCTCCTGGTGATCAACCCGCCCTGGGGCTTCGCAGACGATGTGAAAGCGTTGCTTCCGGCGTTGACCGAGCGGCTGGCCGCGGATTCCAGCGCATCGTCGCGCTGGGAATGGCTGGTGCCATCGCCTTAGAGGCTATCCGAAAACTGCCAGGATTTGGAGGGTGGCGCGCTGTCGCCGCCCAATTTCCGACCGGCGCTGACGGCGCAGCGCCCTCCATCGCAAAGCGCAACGGACTCTTCGAACGGCCTCTAGTAGCTGGTCTCGTGCTTTTCCCTGCTCGTGGGCCGAAGCGGCCGCATGGCGGTAAAGGGCACGGTGTTGAACAGGCGTGGATAAGCTGGCAGGGCGGGCGGACGAAACACCGGCCGGCCCCACTGGACATCGCGAAAGGGCACGACATGGGAGACGAACCCGCCCGCTGCGGCAGGGCGCCCAGGTGCAATTGTTCGCGGGAGCCAGTTCATGGGAAGAGGTGTTAGAATCTTAATCGGTTCGAACGGCCAAACTTTGAGCCCGGGTGAGCCAAAATCGTGCCGACACGAAATAAGAACCGCGGCCGTGCTTCTTGTTCCCAAATTTTATTGCCGAAACTGGCGAAGGCAAACCGCGCAGCAGTTTCGCCCGGACCGCGTGGTGCTCGTTATCCCTCGTGTTACGAGGCGAGAGCCACTGGCGTTGCTGCCTTCGGGATCGTGACCGTCAGCGTGCTCCCGTGCAGCTCCGCCTGCAATGCCTGATAGGCGAGGTTGAAGCCGAGCCGCAGTCGCAATTGGTAGTCGCGCGCAGCCTCGGCTAGCGGAGAAGATTCCCGCGGGGCGCGCGTGGCACGCTGGTGTGTTGCAGTAATCGTCAGATCAGGAGCATCTACTTCAAGATCGATCCCGGTTGGGTCGACGCCCGGGATATGCACGACCAGCCTGAGCGTATCTAATTGTTCATGAATATGATGACGAGGCCTGCTAAATGCCGGACGCTCGACTGCAGCATCGCGGTGGGACGCGGCGGATACGGCGGGTCCACTGATATGCGATCTACGGCGAACGGTGCGAGCCTCCAAGAGTGCAGGCATTGTTGTGGGGCAATTAGGGAATCCTATCGGTCATCAAAAGAAGAAATGGAGTGGAAAATTTCTGAAACTCCGGTGTGACGTTATCACGGTTGACACCTAATCGAGCTACCCACGGCCGTAACTGCCGCCAGTGAGGCTGCACCGCAGGCGTCCTTTTGGTCGGTCATGACGCCGGGCAAAACTGCGGTTTGGCTGCGTCTTTCTGGCTGAGAATGACTCTGGGGCACAGGCGGATGTTGGAGACGCGACGTCCTCGCCGCGTCTCCCTGGAACATCCGGGCTAGGCGGCCGCGCCATCCGCGGTCACCGCCGATTTTTTCGGGATGGTGATGGTGAGCACACCTTCCAGAAGTTCAGCGTGGAGCGCGTCGTAATCGAGGCTGAAGCCCAGCCGCAAATGGAGGCGGTAATCGCGCTGCACCGACTCGAGATGCAGCGCCCGCCAATTGGCGCGCACCAGATGGCTTCTCGGCGCGGTGACGATCAGGTCGGGTCCGCGTACCTCGAGGTCGACGCCGGCCGCATCCACGCCGGGGATGTAGAGGACGAGTTTCAGCGCATCCATCTGCTCCCGGCAGTCGTAGTGCGGTTGGCGGAATGCGCCCTTGCGCGCGAAAGCCGGGACGGGCTGCCTGAGTTTGTGGGAACGGATTATTTGATGCATGTGGATGGCTCCTTTCGTCGGTTTTCACCGCCGGATCTCCTGGGAAAAACGAACGACCGGGAAACGGTTTCGTTCAGGCCAGGCAGCCGGCGTCGGTGAAATTGCTCCAGCGAGCGACGACCGGATGCATCTGGCCGCAGGAAACCTGCTGGACCGCCTTCGTCGACGAAGTGCGGGCCGTGCGGCTGATGGACTGTGGCATCCGGGTCATTGGAATGAAGCGTGGTCACGATGCACAAAGCAGATCGTGCGCCAAGTTTTTTCTGCTGTGCCCCGGCTTTGGCCTCGCCGCTGTACTGCAACGCCGGGCTGGAAGAGCGGAGGATTGTGGTTATTCATGCAGCCAATCCCATGAGGACACCACTTGTTGACGCCACCACCACGATCGCCGAACTCAAGACCCGGGTGCTCGCTTTTGCCCGCGAACGCGAGTGGGAGCAGTTTCACTCTCCGAAAAACCTCAGCATGGCGCTGGCGGCGGAAGCCGGAGAATTGATGGAGCATTTTCTCTGGGCCGATGCCGCTGCCTCGCGGGCCCATTGTCAGGAACCCGAGCGGCGGCGGAAAATCGAGGAGGAAATCGCGGACGTCGTGATTTACGCCCTCGAATTTGCGAATGTCACGGGCGTTGATCTGGCCGCGGCCATTGAAACCAAGCTGGCCGCCAATGCGCAGAAATATCCAGTGGAGAAAGCCCGGGGCCGGTCAGAAAAGTACACGGAGCTCTGACAGGAGCCGGGCGGCTGCCGGCGGCTAGTCGGATCTTCCGCCCTGCCAGCCGTTAATCACCTGGGCAGCAGCTGCAGGCGCCGCCACAGCCACATCCGCTGCCGCGCGTAGCCTGGGGGAGGGGCGGACTCTTGCCGCCCAAACCCATGAAACCAAAGCCGCCGGAAATCACGCGGCGAACGGGATTCCTGGTGCGCGGATGCCGTCGGAGCGGACTGTCCTTCATACTCTGGACGATCTCGAACCGGACCGGCAGCTCATCCGGGTGTTGGGGAATTGTTTCGTAGACGTAGGTGGCCATCAGGTCAAAAGTGCCAAGGAGCAGGTAACAAGTACCAAGGAGCAGGAAACAAGGACCAAGTGGCAAGTAACAAAAAGACCCGACGAAAAGCTGATCGATCGGTTCGGGTGCCTGTCGCTTGATCCTTGGTAGCTGCTGCTTCTCACTGACTGCTTCTCTAGAACGTGTCCCCCTTCCATCCCCACATGCCGTGGCGCACGTCGATGAATTTCACGTAGACGCGCTCGGGCCGGATTCCGAGATGTTCATTGATCAATCCGCACAGGGTTTGGCTGAGCCGCTTCGTCTTCTCGGCGGGCAGTCCGATGCTCTTTAGTTCCAGAAAAGCCACGGGATCATCGGTTCCGGCGAATAACATCGGGGTGTCGGGTTGCAACGCGATCATCACGAACTCCTCGGGCTTGCCGAGTTCCCGGGCCACGAGCTCCGACGCATGCTTGAGCACTGTGCGTTCGGCCTGTTGCGCAAGAGGGAGATTGGTCTGAATCTTTAGATAAGGCATGGGGTTCCTCAATTGGGTGGTTTAGCTAGCTCGCAGTGCTGCCTCTACGCGGGCAAGTATATGTAGTTTGCCGGCGACTGTCGAATGGGAAGCCCGCCGGCCGCTGTGCGCTTGCGGCGCGGTGCCCGGCCTGTTGAATCGGCGCCATCACAGCCATGGCCATCAACAAGAACAAGGTTGTCCGGAATTTCTACATCCTGCCGTGCTGTTTGCTGCTGCTGAATCTTGTGAACAGCGTCGTCAGCTACAAAGCAGGGGTCATTGCCGACCCTTTCCTGCGGACGGCGGTGGTGATCCTGCTGGTGCTCTTCGGCAGTTCGTTGACCGCGTTCGTGGTCGCGCCCGCTTTGACCGCCGCCGTCCGTTTGCTGCACCAGTCGAGTCGTCGGGGCGCCGGTGAGCTGGGCGAGATCCTTTTCTTTTTGGTCCTGGGAGGGGTCGTTTTCTGGCTGTACTACCGGCTGAGCTTCCACGGTGCGGTGTCCATCGTACCACCTGGCTGGCGGAACTAGTTGACCTGGGGTGGTCAGGCGGGCGCGAGGCCCTAACCTGACCACCGCGATGACAACTAACCATCAACAGGCTGCCCCCCAGCGAAGCTGCCCCACAAGGCGTAAAACCGCACCGGCTCATCAAGCTGGGCGTGAAGAACCTGGTGGTGCGGCCGCGCAATTGGGACGAGTACGGTAAACAGGTGAAAACCGACCGACGCGATGCCTTGGCGTTGGTGTCGTGCTTGGACCGTTATTTGGGCGGCCAACCTGGAGGCGTTGGCGGTCATTCGGGTGCCGAGCAAACCGGAAGAGCAGAGTCGCCGCGTGACGCGGCAGCGCGCGCAACTGCTGGCGGAGCGCAAACGCCTGACGGTCCAGGGACTGAGGATTCCTCGGGGGAACGGCGATTCCGCGGGTCCATCACCAGGCACGGCAAGCAGCCTCAGCCGGCCCAAACAACTCCGCCACTCGCCGCGGCCTGATCCTTGCCGGTCGTCTCCAAAATGGCGCAGCCATTTTATTCTAGCAGCGCGGAGGACGAAGTCCTGCACGCTGCTAGCCCGCTCACGCCTTCGGACGGAAGGCCGGCATGAGCGCCTCATTCGTGTCGAGACGCGGTCCGCCGATCAGATCGACGCAGTAGGGAATGGCCGGAAATACAGCTTCGAGATTCTCGCGGATGGCTTTGGGCCGGCCGGGCAGGTTCAGGATCAGCGTCCTTCCCCGGATACCCGCGGTCTGGCGCGAGAGGATGGCTGTGGGTACGTGGTGGAGCGAGGCCGCGCGCATCTGCTCGCCAAACCCGGGCAACAGCTTCTGACAGACCGCGACCGTGGCTTCGGGCGTGACGTCGCGCGGCGCCGGTCCAGTGCCCCCCGTCGTTATCACCAGGCTGCAGCCTGCTTGATCGGCCATCCGCCTCAGTTCCGTTTCGATCACCGGCTGCTCATCGGGGACGACTTTGTAGTCCACCTCGAAGGGAGAGGTGAGCCATTCGCGCAACAGCCCGACGACGGCCTGGCCGGGGATATCCTCATACGCGCCGGTGCTGGCCCGGTCGGAGACATTGATGACGCCGATCTTGATCATGGCAGGCTGAACCACGGATGACACGGATAAGACGAGCCCCGATCCGGGTCAATCCGCGCGGCCCGCGGTCAAAAATTGTTGGCGGATTTCCTCCGGGGTGCGGCCGGCCGCGCGAAACGCCCGCAGGCTCAGGGGGTCGTGGCGCTTGGCCAGCCGGACGCCATGATCATCGGTCACCAGCGGGCAATGAAAAAATGCCGGCGGCGTGAGGCCGAGCGCATGATAGAGCAGGAGTTGGCGAAAGGTGGACAGCAGCAAATCGGCGCCGCGCACAACCTCAGTGATGCGCATCGCGGCATCGTCGACCACGCAGGCGAGCTGATAGGCCGGCATGTCGTCCTTGCGCCACACAATGAAATCACCAAAATGCACGCCGGTGGTCGCGGTCTGCGGACCGTAGCGCCCATCCGTAAAGGCGAGCACCGCGCCGTCGGGCACGCGAAAACGCCAGTTCGTGCCTGCCCGTGGTTCCAGGGAGGCACCGGGCGCCAGACCATCGCGCAGGGGAGGACGGCACGTGCCGGGATAGAGGGGCTCGTCGGGCGCCCAGGCTTCACCCGGCGGCGCTTCATGCGGTGCGCCGGCTGCCTCGTGCACATCGCGCCGCGAACATCGGCAAGAATAGACGGCCCCGCTGGCGCGGAGTTGTTCGATCGCCGCGACGTAATGGGTGCGCCGTTCGCTCTGGTTGTAGGGCCCGTAGGGTCCGCCGACGTCCGGCCCCTCCTGCCAGTTGAGACCGAACCACCGCAGATCTTCCAGCATCGCCGCCGTGAAATCCGCCCGGATGCGCGCGGCATCAAGATCCTCGTTGCGCAACACGAGTGCGCCGCCCGCCGCCTGGGCGCGTTGCTGCGCCGTCCAGAACGTCCGCGCATGGCCGAGGTGCGGATAACCGGTCGGAGAGGGTGCGAGCCGCCCGCGATAGGGAGGGTCAGAAACCACGCGAGAACCCCTAGACGGGAGGCCAGAATTGCACAACGCGATTTGGTTTCGGCTTTAATCCCGGCCCGTCCCTGTCATCGGTGGAGGAAATCATGACCAGGCTGATCTGTGTTTATTGCTCCTCTAGCGACGAGCTCGACGCCAAATATTACCGGGAGGCAGAGCGTTTCAGCCGTCAGTTGGTGGCGCACGGCTGGGGTCTGGTCTATGGCGGCGGGAACCGCGGCGTGATGGGCGTGGTGGGCCGGACGGTGAAAGCAGCGGGCGGTCGCGTCGTGGGGATCATTCCCGAGTTCATGAAAGTGCGCGAACTGGCCCTGGATGACGCCAGCGAACTCATCACGGTTCCGACGATGCGGGAACGCAAACAACGGATGGAAGAGCGGGCGGACGGATTTGTCACCCTGCCGGGGGGAATCGGGACCCTGGAGGAATTCACCGAGATGTTAACGCTCCGTTACCTCAATCTCGTGCACAAACCCATTCTCCTCGTGAATCAGGACGGTTATTACGATGACCTGTTGCGCTTCTTTGCCCGCATGACCGGAGAGCATTTCAAATCGGCCGGGCTGCATGACCTGTTTACCGCGGTGAATTCGGTCGACGACGTATGGTCGCACCTGGAGCAGCCGAAGCCGTTCACGGTCGATGAACTCTGGCGCGAGGGTGAGCCCGCCGGCTGACGCCGCTCTGAATCGTGCCGCGGTCCTTCGGACTAAAGCTTCTTGACCGCGTAAGCCATGGCGTCGGCGATCCGGTCCAGATCGTCATCGCTGTGCAAAGCGGAGATGGCGGTGCGGACGAGGTCCTTGCCCGGCGGAACGGCGGGCGCGATCGACATGACGGTGAACACACCCTTCTCGAGCAATGCCTGCCAGAACCGGTAGACAAGTTCCTTTGAACCCAGCACGATGGGAAGGGCAGGCGTCTCGCTGTCCCAGGTGTCGAGGCCTAGCCCCTTGAGCATGGCGCGATAGTGGCGCACATTCCGCCACAGACGCTCGAGGTGTTGCGGTTCTTGCTGGATGACGTCGAGCGCCGCCAATGCGCACCCCGCCTGGCTCGGACTGATGGCGGCGCTAAAGATGGTCTGCTTTGAGTTGAAGCGAAGAAAGTCGATGACCTTGCGTGAGGCTGCCACGAAACCGCCGGTGCTGCCGAGTGATTTGGACAGGCTGCCGCACAGAACGTCGACCTGGTCGTTAACGTGGAGATGATCGGCGGTGCCGCGCCCCTGGCGCCCGAGCACGCCGAAGCCATGCGCATCGTCCACGACGAGAAATGCGCCAAACTCATCTGCGATTGCGGCGATCTCACCCAAGGGCACGATGTGTCCTTCCATGGAGTAGACGCCTTCCACCACAATCAGTTTGGGCGTGCCATGGGGGACGGTCTTGATGAGGGAGCGCAGGTCCTCCGGATTATTGTGGGAGAAGCGCTCGACGGTTGCCATCGACAGCCGGATGCCATCCCAGATACAGGAGTGGATGTTCTTGTCGGCGAATACCACGTCGCCCTTCTGGGCAAACGCGGCGACGCTCGACAGGCAGGAAATATAACCGGCCGCACTGACGAAGGAGGCTTCGCGATTGAGGAACGCCGCGAGCTTCTCTTCCAGCTCGACATGGTAGGCCCGCGACCCGTTGGAAATGCGCGCCCCGGTGGTGCTGGACCCCCACTGCAACATGGCGGCGCGTCCCGCCTCGATCACCTTCGGGTGGAAGGACAAGCCAAGGTAGTCATTGCTCGCCAGCATGATCATCTCCTCGCCATGGAGGCGGACGTGCGCTCCCTGTTGCGCCTCCATCGTGTGATAGAAAGGCTTGTATTTGAGGAGCATCTTGGTCGCGTAGTCGTCGTGACAACGCTCCAGAATCGCCTTTTTCTTCCAGTTCAAGAGGGTGAGTGCCATGGGTCGGACTTCAACGCTGATTCACGGGCAAGGGCATAGCAAATCGAAAGCCCGAACGAGCTGGTTTGATCTCTTCCGACAGGATTCCAACCCAGTTCGGCCGTCGTGAGTCAAGGATCCCGTCGCTTCAGCGTCCGCATCCAGTCGGCGAGTTCCCCGGCATAAGTGGACCAGGTCTTGAACGTCCGGCTTTGCGCCGCTGTCGTCAGATAATCGAGGCGCTCCGGATCGGACAGCAGGGCCGCGATGGCCTCCGCGAGCGCCGGCGCATCGACGCTGGCGAGTGCCAGGCATCCGCCGCCGCGGGTGGACTCGCCCAACGCCCCCTGCGCGGAGCTGATGCACGGCTTGCCGTAGCTCAAGCTTTCCAGCACCGGCAGGCCGAAGCCCTCCATCAGCGAGGGATAGACGGTGAAGGTGCAGGCCCGATAAGCGCGCGAGAGAAGGGCTTCCGATGCCGGACCGTCGTAGCGAAGAGGGCGGTTGGCGGCCTGAAGGGCACGGAGTCGGTCGAGCGCGGGGCGGCCGGTCTCAGGGTGCACGAGGCCGATCAGCTGGAGCTCAAAACGAAGACCGCGCCGCCAGAGCATCTCGCAGGCTTCGAGCAGGGCCAGGTGGTTCTTGCGTCCCTCGATCGAGCCGACACACAGCACCACGGGCGCGGCATTGGTCGCGGTCGTGTGGCCGAATGGCGCCGGAGCGGGCCGGTCAATGCCGAGGGGGAGTCCGATGACCGGCGGCGGATCGGCGATACCGAGCCAGCACCAGTATTCAACCAGGACGGCCTGCGATTCGGCAGAATTCGCGGCGACACCGTCGAAGCGCAGCAATTCCTGCAAATACGCGGGATAGCGGGCCACGGTCTTCTGCGGAGACAACTCAGGAACGCGGAGGGCAATGGCATCGTGAAACAACGCCACGCGCGGGCCCGAGATTCCGGCCAAGAGCCCGGGCAGGGCGCGCCCGACCACGGAGGAGAAGATCTCGGGCTCGATCAGCCAATCCCCCGACGGCACCCGGCGAAACCCGGTCGGGGCGCGACCGCCGAGCCATCGCCGGATATGGCCGCTGATTCTCGCCGGCAGCGGCCAGCGGCTGCCGCGGGTTCCTGCCACCTTGGCGTGAGGGGGTGCAAGGTTGCCCTGCTCCCAGCGGCGCAACAGACGCCACGTGGACTCATACGGATCATGGCAGATCGGCACGACTTCGTCCGACCGCTCGCGCAACGCCCCGTGGAGCGCCCGGCCTACGCGCTGGATGCCCGTATGCGCCCGCGTGTGGCTGGTGTGGGTGAGATCGATCAGGATCCGGGTCATTGCGCTAGAGAAGGTTTCTCCGACACAACCATCTTCGGGTCGAAGATCATGAAACCGAGCCGCCGCGAATCGGGCTGGGAGTTTTCCAAAACAGGTGGAGCGTCCGTCGACAGTTCCAATACCATGTGTCCGGTCGTCACGACCAGCGGCGGCAGATTGAAGATGGTCAGGGTTTGTGTGATGGGCCCGCTCCAGATTCTTTGTCCATCCACCTGCGCCGTGACCGTGCGCGGCGTCAGCGCCCGCATCTTCAGGGTCAACCGCACCTCGACACTTGCGGGCCGGGGCCAGGCGTGGATGTCCAGCCGGCCATGGGATTCGGCCCAGACCCAGCGATGGCGGGAATTGTGTTCGCTATTGAACCAACCGGCGCCGGGCTCGACGAGGGCTTCCACCCGACCTTGGCACGCCACCGCAAAATCGCGATAGGGCGGGAGATCATTAAACACAAACAAACCGGAAAAGATCGTGAGATTGCACGCCAATAACCAGGCGAGCGGCGCCTGCGTGCGCACCGCCAGCACGTTGCAGGCGAGATTGAGCGGCAGCAGCACCCGGACGGCGGCGCCCGGAAAACCCTCCCAGACCGCTGGGCCCAGACATAACAGCAGTGCGGTAAACACCGCGCCCAGGCGCCACCAGGGATCCGCCGGCCGGCGCCAGGTCAGGATGAATGCCGCTTGGAAGGTGAGACCGGCCGTGGCTAGCAGAGTCCGCCAGGCGAATGGCTGGGTGTCCGGTTCGACCATGGCGCGGAGGCAATCGTGCCATTTGGTCAGAAGACCGGCGACCGGCCAGGCGAAATTGCGCGAGCCTGTCTCAACGGCTCCCCCGACCCGCCAGTGAACGTAGACCAGCCAGAGAACCAACGGTGCGGCGGCGAGCAAAGCCCAGAGCAAACCGCGCATCAGGCCGGTGCGAGATTTCGGCGGATAGTGGAAGAACGCCACCGAGGCCAGAAGTGATGTTTCACGCGTCAAGGCCGCGGCGGCGAGCCAACCGGCCGAACTTCGGATGTGCTCCCGTTCCGCGTCCCACAGGGCCAAAGCCACTAGAAGCAGCGCCGGAAGGTCAATGAGCGCGAGGCGCACGCTGCTCAACACGCCGGCCGAAAAGAGCAATCCGATCCAGGCGAGGGCTCCACGGGTGTCCGTCACGGGCAATTTCCTCCAGAAGACCGCGGCCAGCAGCAACCAGCAGACAATGTTCAGGCTCGCGTAAACCTGCGCGATCCAGGCCGGCTGACCGGCAGCCAGCAGCCAGGCTGCGGCCGGAAACAGGATGCGCCGCGCCCGGTAGGCGAGTGAATCGACTGCGGGCCGCAGTTCGGCGGCATCCAGCAACGGATGGTAGGCCACCTGCGAGTATTGCATGCCGTCGTACGGGGCCCAACCCTGGTAGGGAAAAACGGGGAACTCGCGAAAGGCGGCGATCGCGGTGGCTTCGTGCGCCTCGTCGAATTGCAGGAACGCCGTAAAACCGTAGATCGGATGCCAGCAGCGCGCGATGGTCCAGAGAAACAGCATGACCGCGACGGCAGCGGCCAGTGGCAGAGGACGGGCTAACCGCAGCAATCGATTCATTGGGCCGCTCCTGGAAAATCATAGCGCCAGACGGTAGTGTCGTGGACCGAGGCGATTTTGGTCCAATGGCCCGTCAGATGCTTTCGAAATGCACCCTGTTCTGAAATTTCAAACGAATACAGCAACGCATAGACCGGCCGGCCAGCCGCCGCACAAGCCGCCACAATCCGTTCGAACTCGGACGAAGAGATCGTGTCCCAACGGAATACCGTGAACTTCGTGTAGTAGAAAAGCGCGCCGCTGGTCTGCATCGACGCCACGACGGCGTTGGCGGGCAGATGCGATTCCAGCCACGCGGCGCCGTCGATGTAGGTTCGTTCGCCAGAATTGATGTCGGCCAGCTCGAAATGCCGGAACCAAAGAAAGCCAGAGACGAGGATCGGGATCGCCGCCCAGGCCAGCCACCAGGCTCGGGGCGCGAGCTTGAACCGGTTGGCCAGCGCCCGGGCGACGAGGAGGGCGGCCACCAGCAGGGGCGGAACCGCCGGCAGAATGAAGCGAAGATACCACCAGGTCTCGTGAGTGCAGAAATAGAAGAGATAGAATCCGAGAAAGACTGCGGGCCAGGCGGCGAGCAATGCGAACAACCGTGGCTGGCGATGCCGCAACACCGGCAGACCGAGGCAGAGTACGACGAGCGGGGTGAACAGCGCCGGCAGCCATTTCGCATAGTGGAGAAGCGTCGCCGGAACGTAGGTCGCCGAGAAAAGCCAGCCCACCCCGCCGTAACCGGTCGTGAAGGCGTGGCCGTAGGCGCTCCGGTTGACGGCGGCAAGGAAGATCGCACCGGGTAACCCCCCGGCAATCAACAGGAGCCATCGCCGGAGGCCGAGGCCGAGCGCGATGCCGATGGGCACAAGAGTCAGAAGATTGGTGGGACGGTCCAACACCGCGAGCGACAATACGACGCCCGCGACGAGCGCCATCCCGGGGCGTTCCCGGCTCTTCCACGCGCAAAGGATCGCAGCGGTCACCCAGGCTAGGGCCGGCATGTCACTCATCAGCTGCAGAGACATCAGGATATACAGCGGGCTCGCCGCCAGCAGCATCGCCCCGAGCCAGGCCCAGCCCGCTTCCAATCCGAACTCGCGTCCCAGCAAATAGACCAACCACAAGCCGAACAGGGAATGGAAAACGATGGTAAGCGAGGGTGCCAGATTCCATCCCGCGACATGGGCCACCGCCAGGAGCAACAACGGCAGGCCCATGGGGTATGTCGGAACCATGCTGACGCGATCCGCTCTTGGAATGAAGCCCAACGGAACGTAGGCATACGAGGTCAGCGTTTCCGGATTCAACCCCGGCACCTGACGCATGGGCGCGATCAAGCTCGCGTGGTCCAGCAGACGGGCGTTGTTCATGTACCCAGATGAATCCGCGCCGGCGGCATAAGCGGCGGAGTACCGCAGCAGCATCAAACCATAGAGGGCGAAGGCGAGCAACGGCAACCAGAGTGCCCAACGAATGCGGAAAAGCGCGGTCGAGCCCGGGCCGGGATGAGGTAATGGCAGATTCATTTTTGCCTAACGGCTGCGGGGCGTGTTTGTTTGTTTTCCGCGGATTAGATCAACCTATTTCTTCTTTGCGGCGCAAACCAACTCAGGGTGCTGCCGCCGTGAGGATTGGGTCATAGATGGCAAAAGCCAGCACGCGATAGGGCGAGGAGTTTTCCGCGACCGCGGGCGAATCCGTCGTTAGGTCCAGGAGGGCGTGCCCATCCGCCAGAGGGCAGAAGAACATCGCGCGCGTCGACTTGCTGTTCACCCTGCCGGACCACAGCACCTGTTCGCCCTGCCGGATGACGACGGTGCGTGGCGTCAGGCTGCGGAGAGCGAAACTGACGGCGAGGGGTTCCGTGCGGTGCGGCCATGCGTCGATGTTCAAGCGGGCAGAACTCCGGCTCCATGACCAGTTGTGGCGCGCACTTTGTTCAATCTCAGACCAGTTGCCATCCGGGTCGGAGAGTTGCGCAAACCCGGCGGCGCGAATCGCCGCCATGTCCGCCGGAGGATCGGGAGGGAAGAACAGGCTGGGGAATCCGGCGACCACGACGAGGTTGCCGGCCAACAGCCAGGCCGGCGAGACGCGGCAGCGGCGGGCGAAGACATTGAAGGCCAGGGCGAGCGGCAGCAACAGGCGGGTCGCTCCGCCAGCCGCGCCCCGCCACATGGCGTCATCCAGGAAACACATCAGGACGACATAGGCGATGCCGAGTCGCCACCACGGGTCGTCTTCCCGCCAGCGCCGGAGGAAAAAAAACGCGGCTTGCACCGTGATGCCGATGACGGCCCCGAAGCCGATCCACGCCATCCCCAGGTCCTGGCCCTGAAGGATCGACGCGAGGCTGTTCAGCCATTCGTCCAGCAGACTGTTGAACGGCCACGCGACATAGCCGTCGATCTGTTTGCTCGAACCGAGGTGCCAGCCGGCGACGACCGTTGAAAGGGCGACTAGCGCGAGCGCCGGCAGCCAGCGCCGAAGATTGGACCGCGAAAACCAGGGGGCATTGCCCAAGGCGGGCAGGGCGAACAGCGTCGCGCTGCGGCCGACGCCGGCCATTCCCAGCAGCCCCGCAGCCCAGCCATGACGCCGGCGTTCAAGGGCCAGCATCGACGCGGCGAGCAGGGCCAGCGTGATGAGGTCGGTCAAGGCGAACCGGATGCTACTGAGGGCGCCGGCGGAAAACAGGATTCCGCCACGCGCCAGCCAGTCGCGCCAGTCGTTCCCTGGAACCAGGCGCCATAACAGTCCGGCCAGCGCCAGCCAGGCGAGCAAATTGCCAAGCAGATAAACGCGCCGGACCGGCGGTGACTGGTCGATCGGCAGGCGCCACACCAGAGCCGGAGTTTCCGGGGATCGAACGGAAACCACCGCCGGAGGAGCGGAGGTATCGTCGGATTCATAGTGCCAGATCTCCAGTTCGGAGCTCAGGCCGGCGACCCGGGTCCACTGTCCCGGCATGTGCTCGTGCAAAGCAGCTTCGGCTTCGAATGGGAACAAGGCGGCGTAGAACGGACGGTGGCCATTGCGCAGAGCGGCGAGTATGCCCGGGCGATTGTCCGCGTCGCAGGAGTCCCATCGCAGGAAGGTGAAGTCGGTGTAATAGAAAAGGGTGCCGCTCATCTGCATGGACAGGATCACTGCATTGCCGGGCAGATGGGCCCGCATCCATCTTGCGGCTTCCGGATAAACCCTGGTGTCGTGCTCGATGTTCAGGGAGGGGAGGCGTTTGTTCCAGTAAGCGGAATTGGCGATGATTGCGACCAGCGCGAAGGCGAACACTTGGGTCCGAGCAAGAGGCCAGCGGCGGCCGACGCCAGCCTGCCTTGCCACCAGCAGGCCGCCGACGACAAGGGGCGGAATAGCGGGCAGCAGAAAGCGCAGATACCACCACGACTGATGCGTGCAATCATAGGCCGAATAGAAGGCCGCAAAGACCAAAGCCCACACGCCCAGCAGCGCGGCCTTGCGCGGCTCCGTGCGCGCGAGCCAGGGCAGGCCGGCGGCCAGCAACACCACCGGGGTGAACAGGGCCGGCAGCCAGCGCGCGTAATGCCACAACGTGACGCCGATCCATTGGCGGCCGAATTCGTAAAGGAAATTGCCGTAGCCTGTAGTGAAGATGTGGCCGTAGAGGGAAAGACTGTCGAAACCGTAAAAAACCGCGCCTGGAAGCCCGCCGGCGATCAGCAGAAGCCAGCGGCGCGGCGAAAGTCCGAGGGCCACGGCGATCGGCGCGAAGACCAGCGCGTTGGTTGGGCGGATGAGGACCGCCATGGCAGTGGCGGCGCCGGCGGCGAGCGCCCATGCCGCCCGCTCCCGGCTGCGCCAGGCGGCCAGAATGGCGCCCGCCGTCCAGACCAACGCCGGCACGTCGCTCATCATCTGGAGCGAATAGTTCAAGTAGAGCGGACTGGCGGCGATGATGGTCGTGCCGAGCACCGCGCCGCGGCGGGAGAGTCCCATCGTGCGACCGAGCGCGTAGGCAAGCAGCAAGCCGAGGAAGGCGTGGGCGTACAGCACCGCATCGCCGGCGTGTTCCCAGCCAACGAGCGGAGCCGCCGCGGCGACGAGCAACGGCAGCCCGGCCGGATACGTCGGCACCATGCCGTTCCCGTCGGGCGCCGGCAAGAAACCGAGAGGGACAAACAGCATGCTCCGCCGTTGTTCGGGCGTGAGGCCGGACAACACGCGGGGCATCGCATGCAGGTTGCCGGCGGCGAGCAACCGGGCGTGGTTCATGTAACCCGAGGCATCCGAGCCGGCCGCATAGGTTCCGATATGCCGCGCGAGCACCACCGCATAGACGGCCAACGCGAGCATCGCCAGCAGGACGCCGGGTCGCCGCCACCACGGCGACGAAGGAGCAGCGGACACGGTAGCTGGATCGATCATGGGAGCGTTTTCACACCGACCGGCGGTACCGTCAGGTTTAACTGCAGATCTTGCAGTTTGAACAAAACCAGGCGGTTGTCGGTGGGCTCGCGTGGCGCGGGTGGTTGTGGGGTTCGAAACTCGACGCGGGTCCCGCCGGGCGGGAGCAGAAACCGGGCTGGGCGAACAAGGCGGCCCGTGCCCGCAACGGAGCCAGCCCAGAGGCGGACGTCGCGGACGGCGACTTCCAGATCCCGGGAATTAACGCTCTCCACGACAAACGACAATTCAGCTTCCAGCCTCTGTTGGGTCGGGTTGGTGATCAGCAGGTCCGCCTCTTGCTGCGCGGCCCAGCGCCAGCTTTCCCGTTCATTCCATTCGAGGTCGGACCAACCCTGACCAAAATGAACACTGGCGGCGGCGGACGACGGCGGACTCACAATCTGAAATTCCGCCGGTGGCGGCGGGCTCAGGCGGTTTGCACCCAGATAATGATAGAACTGGTAGATGCCGAATGGCACAAAACAGTTGCCCAGCAGAAACCAGACGAACCACGCCCGGCCCGGGCGCATGGCGAGGAGCAGATTGAACGCGAGCGTGATGGGCAGGACATGACGCGTGATGGTGAAATGGCTTTCCCACGAGGGAGCGCCGATGCAGAGGAAAAACGGCACGAAAAGCGCGCCCACGCGCCAGAGGCGGTTCTCCCAGACGCGGTGGGTGAGGACATAGAGGCACTGTGTCAGCAGGGCGACGATGGTCAGCAGGGCGTGCAACTCGGGACTCTTGTAGAGTTCGAAGATCCAGCGATGCCAGCGGATGTGGCCGTGCACGGCGACGACACTGAACTCGCCGAGTTTTCCCATGATGCCGCGCAACGGCCAGTCGAGATTGTCGCCATCCGCGGTCGCCGCCATCCGCAATCGCCAGGCCACGTAGGCGAACCAAAGCACCATCGGTCCGGCGGCGATGAGGGAAACGCGCAGGTTCTGTCTCAACGTATCCCGCCAGGGCGGTTTGAAATCCCAGAGCCCCACCAGCCCGAACAGACTGGTTTCACGCGTCAGCGCCGCCAGCGCCAGCACGCCTGCTCCGCCGCTTCCGCCCGCCAGCACCGCCAGCGTCATCAGACTGAAGCCCGGGAAGTCGGCGAGCGACGCCCACATCGACTCGATGACGCCGCAGGTCAACAGCATGGCGGAAAACCCGGCGAGTCCCGCCCACCTATGGGGACGGAAAATCACGGCCATCATCACCGCAAAACCCAGCCAGAAGACGAAATTGAGCGCGGCATAGACGTTGAGAATCCAGAACGGGCGGCCCAGTCCGCCCAGCCAGGCGAGCCAGGGGAGCAGGATGCGTCGCGCCCGGTAGGGCGGATTATCGATCGCGGTCTTGATCTGGGGATCGCGCAGGAGCGGATCGAGGGCGATCTGGGCGTAGTGCTGGCCATCGAAACCCCAGCGGTGGGGCGGATACGGATCGATGTATTTGGGCGTGGCCTGGTAGACCGCAAGTCCGCGGCGGTTGAATTCGCTTCCGATGCGGATTAGCGGGGTGAGCCCGTAAGCCGGCGAATAGACGCGCACGTAGATGCTGAGCAGGACGGCGAGGGCTGCTGCACCCACCAACCCAAACAGCCAAAAGGGCGGCCGGGCGGAGAAGCGTCTCAGGATTTCTTGCACCAAAACAACTAACGAAAAGCGGCTGGACATTGGCAAACACAACCGGGCGGGGCGGCAACGGATTCAGGGCGCGTCGGCCGGGGAATCGTAACGCCAGAAGCTCACATGACGCACGGCACCGATCTGTGTCCAACGGCCGGGCAGATGTTTTGGGAATGCCGCCCATTGCGCATCGTTGATTTCGAAGGGGAAGAGGGCCGCGTAGACGGGCCGCTTGGCGGCTGTGCAGGCTGCGGCGATCCGTTGGAAATCGGCGGGAGGAATCGAATTCCAACGGATGACCGTGAAGTTCGTATAATAAAACAACGCGCCGCTGGTCTGCATCGCGGCGACGACAGCATTGGCCGGCAGATGGTCTTGCAGCCAGACGGCCATTTCCGGGTAAACCCGTTCGCTGCGACCGGCGCTGAAGGCGTGCAGGTGGCGCGACCAGAGCGTGCCATGAACGAGCACCGCGAGTGCGACCGGAGCCAGCCACCAGGCGCGGGAGGAGATCCCGAGGCGGGCGAGCAACGTCCGCCCCACCAGCAGGGCCGCGACCGTGAGCGGAGGAAAGGCGGGCAATAGGAAGCGCAGCCACCACCAGTCGTAGTGGGTGTAGGAATAGAACAGATAGAAGCCCGGAAACACGAGCGCCCACACGACCAGCCAGTCGAGCGGTAACGACTGCCGCCGCAGCACCGGGAGGCCAAGCAACAGGAGAACCAGCGGAGTGAGCAGCACGGGCAGCCATTTGACAGAGTGGATCAGGGTTGCGGGCACATACTCCCAGCCAAGAAGACCACCCAAACTCCCATAGCCTGTCGCAGTAAGGTGACCATAGGCGGCGAGGTTGAATGCGCCCTGGAAAATCGCCCCGGGCAAACCACCGGCAATCGACATTAGCCAGCGTCGCAGGGAAGGGCCGAGAGCGATCGCCACGGGCAGAACAGCGAGAAGATCGGTGGGACGCACCAACACACTGACGGAGAACGCCATGCCGGCGGCCAGCGCCAGCCACGGCCGCTGCCGGCTCTTCCAGGCGCATAAAATCGCCGCGGTCACCCACACCATGGCCGGCAGATCACTCAGCGTCTGCAACGAGGAATAAACATAAAGCGGACTGGCTGCCAGGAGCAGCGCCCCCAGCCACGCCCAACCGGCTGCCAAACCAACGGAGCGTCCCAGTGCGTAGATGAGCCACAGGCCGACGAGCGCATGGATACCCATGACCAATCCAGGGGCCGCATTCCAACCGGTGAACTGCGCGACGGCCAAGATCATCAATGGCAGCCCAGTTGGATAAATTGGATTCAGGGTCAGATGATCCGGGTTCGGATTGAATCCAACCGGGACATACGTGAAAAGGGGCACTCCATCCGGAGGCAGCTCGGGAATCAGGCGCATCGAGGCGGAGGTGCGGCCTTCGGCGAGCATCCGGGCATGATTGAGATAACCCGATTGGTCGGCTCCGCCCGCGCATGCGCCCATGAATCGGGCGAGAAAGAGGGCGTAACAGATCAAGCCCAATGCGGGGAGCAGGCGGCTCGTTGTCACATGGCGGCGAATGATCGCAGACCAACGACGGGGCGAAAGAAAGAAGTCCATTCTGGTCTCGCAAGGCCGAGACGTGTCGTTTGTCCCTGATTTGTGGAGCGGATCAAATCATTTCGCGCGCGGTGGGATCAAGAGATACCGTCCAGCATCCGGTTGCATATTCCGGCTAATCCGGATCCATGCAATTGCTGGCAATTCTCCTAGTGCCCTTGCGAACCGATCGGTGTGCCGCTGTAGGCAGCCCGCTTGCGGGCGATCATCGGTCGCNNTCGCAAGCGACCTTCCTACATGGTTCCGGCTAAACCAATGTCAGCCGGTGCCTTCCGGGCGACTCGATGGCGAGGGTGAGATGCCAGGTTTCCGCGGGCAGCCAATCGGCGATTCGTTCCGGCCATTCCACGGCGAGGCAATACGGCGACACCAGGAAATCGTCGAGCATGAGCGCGGCGATTTGATGGGCATTCTCCAGCCGGTAAGCATCGAGGTGCACCAGCGTCAGCCCTCGCGTGTCGGAGCGACGGAGGGGGAGGTTTCTATGGTGCGGGAGAGGGGGATCCGTGTTGCCTTCGACGGGGCCAGGCAGCGCGGAGGAATTCCGATAGAGGTGCAGGATGTTGAACGTTGGGCTTGTGACCCGAGCGGAAAGGCCGAGTCCCTGGGCCAGGCCCTGCACGAACGTCGTCTTCCCGACGCCCAGATCCCCGTGTAGCGCGAGGGTCGCATCACGCGGGAGGGCTGCGGCCAGTTGCGCGCCGTAGGAGCGGGTTTCCTCGGCGGAGGCAGTGGTGACTCCAGCGCGAAGGATATCGAGAATCGTCATACAACTATTGGAGAGGAAATCTGCAGGGTCGCCGCAGGCGACTCTTTAGATTCCGGCGTCCGCCGGAATCTAACACAGGTGTTCATAGCCGTGATAGGTCGCCAGATTCGTCGTATTGGCGGGCCTTTTCCCGGCGGGGACGAAACGCCCGATGCAGCTAAGGCGGGTGGGGGAGAACCTCTGGTGCCAGGCCCGCTCGAATGCGGCACGGTCGGCCCGGCGGGCCACCGCGAAGACGAGTTCGTAGTCTTCGCCGTCGCAGAAAGCATGGAACAGCGGCGATTGCGCGGTGCGACGAGCCAGTGTCCGCGCGGCGGCGCTGACCGGCACCGCGGTTTCGTCGATGGCAGGCTCGGTGCCGGCAGGCGTGAGGGCCGGCAGGTCCTTGGCCAGGCCGTCGCTCAGATCCATCATCGCGCGCACCTCTCCGCGTCGCGCCAGCCATTCGCCTTCGGCCAGCCGCGGGATGAACCGCCAATGGTGGCCCAACCGGCTGCCGCCCAGCCTGCCCGTGACATAGATCCAATCGCCGGCCCGCGCGCCAGTGCGCAACACCACCCGCGGACCCGCGGCCTCCCCGCAGAGCGTTAGAAACGCCCCGAGAAAGCCATCGCTCTGCGCCACGTCGCCCCCGACGATGGAAACCGAGAATTGCCGGGCGGCGGCGGCGAGCCCACGGTAAAACTGCTCAAGCCAGCGCGTCTTGACCCGCGGATCGAGCGCCAGGGAGATCACGGCGGCGGTCGGCCGGGCGCCCATGGCGGCCAGGTCGCTCAGGTTGCGTTTGAGCAATTTCGCTCCGACGGCGCGCGGCGGAACAGTGTCGTCAAAATGCCGGCCATAAATCACGGGATCCGTTGTGATCAGTTGCCGGCGGAAATTGGCGGGAAGCACCGCGCAATCGTCGCCGATGCCCCGCGGTGACGGTGGTGAGACGCCGGCCAGCCAGCGGCGGATGGTGGCGATCAACCGCGTTTCCCCCAGGGCGGAAACGGAATCGGCGGGGCGTTGGGCAAACGGATTCACGGGTGACTAGTTGCCGACGCCGCTCAGCACCAGAAGCAGCGTGTTCAGGTTGAAAAGAGCATGGGCGAGCATCGGGACCGCCATCCGGCCGGTCCGCTCATAACTGACGGCGAACACCAGACCGAGGATGAACAGTGGCAGGGCGCTCATCCAGTTGCCGTGCAGGAGCGCGAACAGACCGGCGCTGACCCCAAATGCCACCCAGCGGGGGGCTCGAGTCCGGAGGAAGCGAAAGATCCCGACGCGAAACACCAGCTCCTCGCAGACGGGGGCGACGACGAGCGCCAGAGCGATCAAAAAGCCGAGCAAGGCCGGCGATTTGCTTTTGAGGATCAGATCGACGATTTCCTGCCGCTCGGTCGGCAAGCCCATGGATTGCAGAAGACGTTCCCAAAGCAGCCCGGCGCCGGTGGCCAGGGGCATCAGCGCCAGAAAGGTCAGCAGGCCGCCGCGCAACGACTGCTGCGCCCCATCGATCGTAACCGGCGCATAGGGCCGGATGGCTGCCGGTCGATACCGGCGAGCCCAGGCGCGGGCCCCGAGCCATGTAATCGCGGTTCCGAAATGAAACATTGATCCGGCAAACAACAGTGCGAGCGTGTCGCCCTCAGGCTGGCGGTGCAGAAGCGGGCCAACCGTGAATCGAAACAGCAGCTGTCCAATAATCCCGATCGAGAGCACGAGCCAGCCGAGAAACAGGAAATCGACCAGCGACAGGTCCCAGGCAGGCAAAACCGGCGATCGCGCTCTCGCCACCCGCCCGGCCGAACTGAACAGCAGCCGGCCGATATAAACGAGGCCGGCCAGAGCCAACCCGTATTCGAACACGACCACAATGGTTTGGGGAAAGGACAACATCAAGGCAGGCGGAAGTCTTGGGTTGGGCGGGGATAAAACCAACTCGAAAGGAACGGATCGATCCCGGACCGGTGTCCCATCCGGATGGCGACATCGCGGAGCGGCCATGGGTTGTCAAAAAAGTGCCAAAGCGGCAACCGATCTCAATCGGCGCTCCGGATCGGTCCGCCGGAGCGGGTTCGGGTTGGACAAGCGCTACGCCATTTGCCTATATTTTTCCGGATTTTTTGGAGGTTTTAACGCCGCTCCGGATGATCGTTCACATTTCTTCTCTCCTGGCTGAACCGAAGGCCGGCCGCCGTCGCACCAACCGTCTGGCGGGAAATCATCTTACAGTTTCTATGAAAATCACCATCTTGGTATTCTCATCTTTGCTCGGAACGTGCGTCTTTGCCGCCAAAATCGGTGACTCTTACGACCAGGTGCTGGTGGAGAAAGGGAAACCATCGGGTCAGATTACGGCCGGAAATTCGCGGGTGCTCACCTACGCTGATGTCAGCATCCGGTTGCGGGACAATGTCGTCGTGGAGATTAAGCCGATTGAAACCCCCGTGGGAGGGGCCCGGCGACCGGGAGTCTCGGCCGCGGGTTTCGAATGGATCACTGATTATCCGCGGGCATTAACCCGGGCCAGGGCGGAGCGGCGCAACGTGTTCTTGTTTTTCACCGGGTCCGACTGGTGTGGTTGGTGTAAGCGGTTGGAGGAAGAGATCCTCACGACGTCTGAGTTCAAGAATTACGCCAAGGAGAAGCTGATCCTGGTGAAATTGGACTTTCCTCGGCAGATCGAGCAAAGCGAGGCGCTGCAGAATCAGAACCGGACGCTGGCCGGCCAGTATGGAATCAAGGGGTATCCGACGGTAATCGTCCTGGACCCAGCGGGCAGGGCCGTGAAGCAGCTCGGGTACCAGGAGGGTGGGCCCGGGCCGTTCGTCAGCGCCCTGCGCGCAGTGGAACCCCGGGTGAAGTAGGCGGGGGCGGGATCGAACGGTGCCGCCGGTTCCCCCTCGGGGCTTGCACATCGGCGGCTTTCGCGGCACCAAGGCGGTTTCCTCTCTGCGCAATTCCACCGGCCTATGTCCCATTCTCCCTCTGCCACCGCCACCGGCCCCGAAGGCTGGATCGGCTATCGGCCCGAACTCAAGGTGCTCGACTGCACCGTGCGCGACGGCGGTTTGATGAACGATCACAATTTCTCCCTTGAGTTCGTGCAGGCGGTCTACGCGGCCGACGTCGCCGCGGGCGTTGACTATATGGAGATCGGCTACAAGGGCGCCGCCCGCATGTACGATCTCCAGCAGTTCGGTCCCTGGAAATTTTGCGCTGAGGACGACATCCGCCGCGTGGTCGGCGACAAGAAGGGTGCGACCAAGATCTCCGTCATGGCCGACGCGGAGCGCACCGATTACCACACCGACATCCTCCCGCGGGAGAAAAGCGTGGTCGATCTTTACCGTGTCGCCACCTATATCCACCAGATCCCGGCGGCGCTGGAGATTGTGAACGACGCGGCGGCGAAGGGTTATGAGACGACGCTCAACATCATGGCTGTTTCCACGGTGCCGGAGCGCGAGCTGGCGAGCGCGCTCGAAGTGATCGTGCAGTCGCCGGTGAGCACGCTCTATGTCGTGGACAGCTTCGGCACGCTCTACAGCGAACAGATCCGCGATCTCGTGCGCCTCTTCCAGAAGTTCGCCACGCCCGCGGGCAAGGAGGTCGGCATCCACACGCACAACAATCTCCAGCTGGCCTTCGCCAACACCATCGAGGCGATCGTGCTCGGAGCGAACTACGTCGATGCGAGCATCGGCGGGCTCGGTCGCGGGGCCGGCAACTGCCCGATGGAGCTGGCGCTCAGTTTCCTCCACAATCCGAAATTCCAGATGCGCCCCATCCTCCGCGCGCTCCAGCATCACGTGGAGCCGATGCGCGAGGAACTACGCTGGGGCTTCGCCATCCCGTACCTGCTGACCGGCTACCTCAACCAGCACCCGAAGGTCGCGATGAAGTTCATGGAGGGCGACGACTTCCGCGACATCGTGAAGTTCTACGACCAGGCCGTCGCGGAGGACTAGAGGCCGTCCGGAAATTGCCAGGATTTGGAGGGCGGCGCGCTGTCGCCGCCCAATTCTCGAGCGGCGCTGACGGCGCAGCGCCCTCCACCGCAAAGCGCAACGGAGTTTGCGGACAGCTTCTAGGATTTTGTCGTGGCTGGCGGAGCAGGTGGCGAGAAAGCGGGCGGCGGCCACGGGGGTTTGGTGCCCTTTCGGGCGGCGACTTCCCGGCCCAGTTCTTTCGCGCGTTGCTCCGCCGCGGCGATCACTTGCGGCTGGCTCGAGAGTTGGTCGCGCACCCGTCGCTCTCCGTAATCCTGCTCCACCTCGTTGCCGGTCTCGAAACATAGCCCGAGTTGCAGACAGGCGGCAGGGTTTCCCGCGGCGGCGGCCTTCCGGAGCTCCGTCAGATTCTTCCATGGCTGCCGGCCATTTCCGCCGGTGGTCGAAAGCAGTTGGGGCGCTTCAGTTTGCCCCCATGAGCGCAGCGGCATGAGCGAGGCCGGCAAACCCAGCCCCACCACTGCCCAAGCAAGGCGTCCCGTCCAGGAAAAGCGGGAACGGATCTCTCGACGCGCCATGGACGCTAGCCGGCGATCTTGTCCCCGTTATAGACCACCCGGCCGGCGACCACGGTCTTTTTGACCCGGCCGGTGAGCGTCTGTCCGTGCCAGGGAGAATTGCTCGACTTGCTGAAGCCGGCCTTGGCGTCGTACCGCCATTTTTCCCCGGGGTCGAACAACGTGACATCCGCGACCGCGCCATCGGCGAGCGTTCCGGCGGCGAGGCCCAGCAGGCGCGCGGGCTTGCAGGTCAGGAAGCTGATCAGGTCCGGGAGGGCAAATCCGGACTGCCGGTGGAGCACGTCGAGCACGACGGGCAACGCGGTTTCCAAACCGATGACGCCGAAGGGAGCATAATCGAACTCCTTGTCCTTCTCGTAATCGGTGTGCGGCGCATGGTCGGTCGCGATGCAGTCGAGCGTGCCGTCGCGGAGTCCCTCGATCAAGGCCTGGCGGTCCGCCTCCGTGCGCACCGGCGGGTTCATCTTGAAGTTCGGATCGTAACCGACCAGGGCGGCGTCGGTGAGCGCGAGATGATGGGGCGTGGCTTCGGCGGTGATCCGCACCCCGCGGCTCTTGGCGCGGCGGATGATGTCCACGGAGTTCTTCGAAGAAATATGCTGCAGATGAATATGGGCGCCCGAATACGTGGACAGAATAACATCGCGGGCCACGATGAGATCTTCCGCGGCGTGCGGCCAGCCGCGCAGACCGAGCCGGGTGGACATCACGCCTTCATTCATTGCCGCCCCCTGGGTCAGGGCCTCGTCCTGGCAATGGTCCATGATCGGGAGGGCAAACATCTTAGCGTACTCGACGGCCCGGCGCATGATCTCGTTGTTTTGCACGCAATGGCCGTCGTCGGTGATGGCCACGACGCCGGCGCGTTTGAGCGAACCCGCGGGCGCCAGTTGCTCGCCTTTCTGGCCTACCGTGATGCAGCCGGTCGGATAAACATGGACGACGGAGCCATGCTCGATCGCATTGCGAATGTACTCGATCGTTCCCACGGTGTCAGCGACCGGGGAGGTATTCGGCATGCAGACCACCGTGGTAAATCCGCCGGCCGCGGCGGCCCAGGACCCGGTCTGAATAGTCTCCTTGTGCGTCTGCCCCGGCTCACGCAAATGCACATGGATGTCCACCAATCCGGGACAGGCGATAAGGCCGTCCGCGTCGATCTTCTGTGCCGAGTGTTTTTGTTCGGCGGAAAGGCCGGCCACGAATTTGCCATCGGCGACAAAAAGGTCGCCCGGGGCATCGCGCTGGGACGCCGGATCGATGATGCGGGCATTAGTGATCCAGAGCTGGCTCATGGGAAAGAGAAAGTACCAAGTTCCAAGGACCAAGGAACAAGTGGCACGGACCAAGTGCCAAGGTCCAAGGACCAAAAAAGCAAAGTGAAGAACGCAGTCCTAATCGCATGGTGGTGGTTGGTGCTCGGAATTCAGTGCTCATTCCTTGGAACTTGGAACTTGATACTTGGAACTTCGATCGAGTCGTCTACGCGCTCGTCGCGACCGCCTCCGGGGTTCCACCGGAACAAAGGTAGAGTGCCGCCATGCGCACGGCGAGGCCGTTGTGCACCTGCTCCAGGATGACGCTGCGGCTGGAGTCGGCGAGTTCGCTGTCGATCTCGACGCCGCGGTTGATCGGTCCGGGATGCATGATGATGGCCTTGGGGTTGAGCCAGGAGGCGCGCGTCTTGTTCAGGCCGAACATGCTGGTGTATTCGCCGAGCGAGGGAAAGTGGCTGGAGGTCTGGCGTTCGTGTTGGATGCGCAGGAGCATCACCACCTCGGCGTCGGCCAGGGCGGACTTGAGGTCGTACGAGACTTTCACGCCGAGGTCGGCAAACCAATGCGGCACGAGCGTGGAGGGGCCGACGAGCGTGACGTCCGCCTCGAGTTTGGTGAGCGCCCAGATGTTCGACCGGGCGACCCGGCTGAAGAGCACATCGCCGAGGATCACGACTTTGCGGCCCTTCAGGGAGCCGAGGTGTTCCTGCATCGTAAAGGTGTCGAGCAAGGCCTGCGTCGGGTGCTCATGCGCGCCGTCCCCCGCGTTGATGACTGGAATCGTGAGCAGTCGGCTGAGATAGAGCGGGGAGCCGGCCGCGGAGTGGCGCAGGACAATCATGTCGGCATTAAGGGCCTGGATGTTTTGGGCGGTGTCGCGCAGGGTCTCGCCTTTCGTGGTGCTGGAGGCGTTGGCGTCGAACGAAATCACGTCGGCGCTAAGACGTTTTGCCGCCATCTCGAAGGCCATGCGCGTCCGCGTGCTTGGCTCGAAGAAAAGATTGACGATCGTTTTTCCCCGCAGGGCGGGAATTTTCTTCATGCTGCGCTGCAGGGTCTTCTTAAAGACGGCCGCAGTGGCGTGAACCTGGTCAATCTCGGCGCGGCTGAGTTCCTCAATGGCAATCAGATTTCGACGGTTCCAGGGCATTGGAGGATTGATTTTGGACGGCGGCCAGTGGTCGGACTGCGGGATGAATCGGTGCGGGGTCGATGCACTGAGATGTCGCCACAAACGCTCGTTGTGCCGCGCCCAGGCCGGTCGGTAAAGCGAAAAGCCACCGGGTCAGTCGGCCGGACACGGTCGTTTGTTTTTGAACGAGTCTCGTCTGACATGGGCGGGACGCCCGTGGGATCGCGCGACGGCTCCTCAAAGCAAAACACCATGGTCGGCCGGAAAGGCGGAGTCCGGGCCGCGCGGCGACGGTCTTCCCAGCCATTTCGCGAGATCTTCGTCGTGATCGATAAGCGCGCCGTGCTGGTATTCCGGCGAGAGCAAGGTGGAGTAAGAAAGGTCGGCAAAGCGGCGGCAGTGCAACAGCACCCGGGCCTGTTGACCCGGAGCGCGCACCAAACGTCCGAGCGCCTGATTGACCTTCTGCATTCCGGGAATCTGGTAAACCCGTCGGAACGCGGCGGTGCGGCTGAGCCCGGCGCTCTCCAGACCGGCCAGTCGCGAACGCTGGATCCCATTGACCTCAGGCAAGGCGGGACCAACGACCATCGCGCAGGCCACCCGGCCGCCGAGCAAATCGATGCTCTCGGCAAAACTGCTTCCGAGCACCAGGAAGAGCGCGTCGGCCTGCGCGAGCGACGTTTCGACCCAGGCGGCTTGGGCCGCGAGATCGGTCGCGCGCGGTTGCAGCGCCACCCGCAGAGCTGCGGCGGCGGATTCCAGCGACCGGATGATATGCTCAGCGTAGGCGTAACTGGGGAAAAACACGACGATCGAGCGGGTCATCGGTCCGGCTGCCACGCCGGCAGGGTGGCCGGCGACGGGCCCGGTTGCCGGCTCGACCGTTTGGAGCGCGGCCTCGTGCAGCGCTGCGACGGTGGCTGCAGTGGCTCCAAAGAAGCGGGTCCGGTGTTGAAAGGTGGTGTCGACGCGGGTGTCGACGCCGACCATGTAAGCCTGGTCCCGCCACGGCGCCGTGGCGCGCAAGAGCCGCGGATGGGCGCTGGCTCTTGCTTCTTCGATTTTCAATAACTCGGCGCCGGATGTGAGTTCCCGCAGCGTCTTGCGGGCGCGCCGGGAAAGCTTGCCGAGCGCCGCCGGGGGCGCGACGGGTTCGGTTTGGGCGAATCCGGCGGGCGTTTCGTCGAGACCGCAGTTGGCCGCAAACACCTCGGCGGGCTCCAGGGTGGCGGAGGCGAGAATGGTGCCGCCGAAAGCGCGCAGGGTCTGCCCGATCAACACCGCGGCGTCGAGACAGGTGAAGTGGAGTTCGGCAGCGCGCGGGCACCACAAAAGGGTGGGAATGGCGGAGAATTTTTTTCCGCTCTCCGCTTTCAACCCTGGCAGCACGCCGAAGGCATCGGCGAGCCAGTCTCGGAGGTTCGGAATTTGCCAGAGTTGTTCCGCAACGACGGGTCCGAGGACGGCGTAGTCGAGCGGGGTCGTGGCGATCAACTCGGCCAGGCGGTCGACGGCCTCGCGAACATCGTCCTCCGTCGCCAGATCGAGACCTTCGGTATGGCGCAGGCCCGACAGGAGCTGCGTCCAATGCTCCCAGGCGAGCAGCAGCGGCGCCGCGGCGTGGGTGCGATGCAATTCCGCCAGGACGACCTCGGCGTCGCCGGCCCGGGCCACGTGCGAATACGCATCGGCGACCCGGGCGGGAAGATTGTGAGCTTCGTCGATGACCAGCAGGGTCTTCGAGGGATTGAATCCCGGCCGGTCGAAGAACACGCCACGGCTGTCGGGCGAGAACACATAATTGTAGTCGCCAATCCAGACATCGTTGAACGGCAGGACGGCGCGGGTGATTTCATAGGGACAAATCTTCGCGTCGCGGCCGGCAGCCCGGAGGGATTCGAGATCCCGCGGCTGGCCCTCGAAAAGGTAGAAGCGGCTGAGCCCGCTTTGCGACCAGCGGGACTCCAGGTCCCCGAGATACGGGCAGACCTCCCGTGCGCAATGAAAGACGGAATTCACGCAGTGCTCCCCCTTCGGGCGTACTTGCCAGGCGGCGACCGCTACCGGGGCGGCGAAGGAAGCAGGAAGAGGCAAGAGGGACGAGGGACCAGCGGAGGTCATCTCGGCCAGCGTTCGCATGACCTGCAGCTGGCCCGTGGACTTGCTGGTCAGATAGAGCAGGCGGGCAAAACGGCCGGCCCGGAGGCGGCGCAGGGCGAATTCGAGCAACACGCCCGTTTTGCCGTAGCCGGTCGGAGCTTCGAACAGCAGCGTGGTAGCGCGGCGGGAGCCGGTGATCGGACCCGCGGGACCGCGGCTTCCGGCCTCCCACTCCCGGCTGTCGTCGGATCCGCCAAAGGCCGCGAGCAACTCATCCTGGATGGATTCCTGCCCAGGGCGCAGCACCGCAAAGGCCGGGCGGAATTGCAGTCCTCTCAGCCGCTCGCGCGCCCGAAGCTGCAAATCGAGAAAATCGACCAGCCGCTCGAGTTGGGCGCGGAAACTCTGCTCATCGTCCGCCGTGAGCACAACGGTCTGGGTGATGCCGCTGCCCAGCTCGACGAAGACGAGTTCGGCCCACAGGGTGGAGCCGTGGGAAAAATCGAGACCGGGTGTCGACCAGCTATTCTCTTCAGGAGCCGGATCGCGGGAGACCGGTCGGCCGGTTGTCCGGGGAGCGGTGCGAACCAACGCCAGATACGCGATCACTTGAAGGAAGTATCCGGGGTATTCCGCCCGCAACGTGTCTTCATCAGCCGGCAGGGGGCCGGCCACCGTCTTGATTTCACGGATGATGACCAACACCGCCGGGGGCGTCGCTGCGCCGCTTTCGGGGGAAAGGGCGAAGAGGGTGACCAGCTGGTCGATGCGGCCGTTGAGCGTAAATGTCCAGCCGCGGTGGAAGTACGGGAGGGTCAACGGCACTTCGAAGGCCGCGTCCGCCCGCGTCGAACGTTGGTTCTTCCCTTTCACCTCCGCTTCGGTCCGCTGCCGCAGCTGCGCATGCCACTCCTGGCCAAGTTGCGCGCGCCAGAGGCCGGACGGGCCGCCCTGGCCGGCGTCCCGCGGGCCGAGCGTGAAGCCGGCAAACTCGCCGACGCTCAACGCGCAGGTGCGTTCATCGAGGGAGAATTCCATGCGCGGTGCACCACGAAGTCACGAAGCCGGCGAAGGGGAAGCAAAATCCAGCAGGATCTCCGTGTGCGCCCGCAGGTAATCTTCGAGCCGGTGGGTCAGATGGGCGACGGCGGCTGGTGCGACTGCCTGGCCCTCGACCGGTTGATTCAGCATCTCCGACGCGGACGCGCGCGCGGCCGCTGTCAATCCCTGCCACCATTCCTGTTTGACGGGATACCCTTCGTCGCGCGCAAAACAGTACAACGCCTTCAGATAGACGAGGTCGGGCCGGCTGGTGGAGCCGAAGGCGGCGAACGTCTGTTGCAACAGGCGATAAACACCCGCCCGACTCTCTTCGTGCACGGGATTGCGCGCGATGATCGTCACGAAAGCCGAAGCCAAGCGCAGGGCATCGTAACTGCGGCCGATCGCTTCATGGCGCAGCAACACGCGGGCTTCCTTGATGAACCACGTCCGGCCTTCGTTGGAGGTTTCGAGGTACAGGTCCGTCTCGTCAAACAGATCGAGAATCGCGGAGGTGGACGTGGTCTTCGTGGCGAGCCGGCGCAGGCAGAGCAGGCCGCCATGCTGGGCCGAGAAGACGGTGAGTTGTTGAAAACGGTCAGCCGATGGTTTCCGGGTGAGCACAAGCGCCTCGGTCTGGAGTTGCTGGCCAGGCATCGAAGGGATACGGAAAACTCCCAGCTAAACCGCTGGCGGCGGGGAAGAAATTGTCGACAGGGGGCGGTTTGCGCCCAGGGCGGGAGGAACCACGGTTCCGCCAGAGATCACCATTTTCATGCCCTCGCCCACCGATATGTCCAGTTCGATGATCTCTTCCGGGGGAAGCAGCAGCAAAAAACCACTCGTCGGATTGGGGGTGGTCGGAACAAAAACGGTCCAGAGTTCCCTGGCAATCTTCGCCTGGGGCTCGCCTTGGGTCCGATTGGTGAGAAACCCGATGGTGTAAACACCGGTGCGCGGGAACTGGACTAGGACAACCTTGGAGAACAGGTTGCGATTCTGGGTGGAGAACGTGTCCACGATCTGCTTCACCGTGTTGTAGACCGTGTTGACGCCGGGAATGCTCTGAATGAAGCGCTCGGCCAGGCCGCCGAAATACTGCCCGAAGACGTAGCGGGAGAGGTACCCCAGGACAGTAATCATCGCCAGGACGATGACCGTGGCCAAGATGTCCCAGACAATGGTGAACTGCGCGAGCGATTCGGGGAGCAGGGGCAGGAACAATGGTCGGAAGCCGCCACCGACCCACTCAAAGATCGCCCGGAAGACGATCCAGGTGACGGCCAGCGGCGCAAGCAGCAGCAGTCCCGAAAGGAACGCGTTGCGAACGAGTGTAAAATGGCCCTTGTTCATGAGGACGGGTGGATATTTCAATTTGCGGGATAAGAGCGGGAAAGGCACGTAAAATCCCGATCCGACCGGCCCGATGACCCGCCAAGCTGGGACTGCGGTGTGCCGGGACCTCGATGCGGAGGGATTGCACGCCGCGGCTTTTCCCGACAGACCGTCGGAAAATGGATCGCGTGCTTTACGTTCTGACCGGACCGACGGCGGTGGGGAAAACTGAATTGGCCTTGCGGTGGGCGGAAGCGTTTGGCGCCGAGATCGTGTCGTGCGATTCGTTGTTGTTCTACCGTGGCATGGACGTCGGCACGGCGAAGCCGACGGCGACGGAACGGCGGCGGGTGCCTCATCACCTGATCGATATCCTCGATGTGACCGAGACCTGGGACGTGGCGCGTTACGTGACGGCGGCGCGGGCGGCTTGCGACGACATTCGGTCGCGCGGCCGGCGGGTGCTGATCAGTGGAGGCAGCGGGTTTTATCTCAAGGCGTTTTTCGCGCCGGTGGCCGACGACGTGGAAGTGCCCGCCGAGGTGCGCCGGATGGTGGCGGCCCGGCTGGAACAGGAGGGACTGGCGGCGCTCGTGGCGGAACTCCGGGCGCTCAACCCCGGGGGGCTGGGCGCGCTGGATGTCTGCAATCCGCGGCGGGTGGTCCGCGGATTGGAACGGTGCCTGGCCTCGCAGCGCACGCTGGCAGATCTCGCGACGGCCTTCACGCGGCAACCGCCGCCCTTTGCCGATTGGCAATCGCGGATCGTGCAGCTGGACCGGTCCCGGGCCGAGCTCGATGCGCGCATCGATACCCGCGTTGGCCAGATGTTGGCGGCGGGCTTGGTGGAGGAGGTGCGGCGGTTGGTGGCGGCCGGTCTGAAGTCGAATCCGAGCGCGGCCAAGGCCATTGGTTATCGGGAGACGATCGCGTGCCTGGAAGGCCGGATGCGCGAAGATGAATTGCCGGCGGCGATCGGGAAGAACACCCGGGCCCTCGTCAGAAAGCAGTTAACCTGGTTTCGCACGCAATTGCCGGCGCATCCGGTGCGACCTGCGGACGCAAGCGACGTGCCGGGGCTGTTCTGAGCCGCCTCAGATCAATGAACGCTGCCCTCACTCGGGGGCAATGTTAGCGTCAGGTGAACGGTGTAGGAAGCCTGCTTGCAGGCGATCCTTGCCACGAAATCGCGAGCAAGCTCGCCTCCTACAATTTGAATAGATA
>PLOH01000133.1 GCA_003142955.1 Opitutia bacterium
GACTCCGCCACGGCGAACTGCGAGTCTTCGTTGACTTGTTTAACATCTGTGACCGCAAGAACGTGGAAGGCTTCACCTACACTCCAATCATACAGGGTGCTTCAGTCACAGCCGCAAGGAGCACGGAACCGGCATTCCCGTTTTTGCCCAGCGCTGGCCTCAGCTGGGAATTCTAAAGTCTTTTTCGCCGCAAATCTCCTCCGACAATGAAAAAGCCATCCGAGAAATCGATTCTCTTTCGCCGTCTTCTGTGCATGGCACTCCTCATTTTCACTCCGCTCGCCCGCGCGGCGGTCTACGATTGGGCGCTCCCGGGTGACCCTGCCAACCGCTCGCTGCGGCTGAACGTCCCGGACGGTCTGCCCGTCGTGCGCGGCCTTCTGATTTGGGGTAATGGCGCTCTCAGCGACGCGCGCAGCATGGCCACGGACCCCGAGGCAGTGGCTTTTGCGCAGTCCATGGGGTTTGCCGTGCTGGCCACTGCACAATGGACGAATTTTTCGTTCGGGTATACGCCAAGCGAGTATTCCGGTTTCCAGGCGGGGCTACAGCAGCTCGCCACCGCGAGCGGCCATCCGGAAATCGTGAGTGTGCCCTGGCTCCCGCTCGGGTATTCAAACGGCGGCCAGATGTCCTACGGATTGAACGTGCTGGCACCCGACAAGTCCATCGCCATGGCAATCGAGCGGGCTGATTTGGTTAACAACCCGATGCCGGACCTCGCAGCCTTGAAAACTCCCGGGCTGCTCGTGGCCGGCGAGCTCGATTCCTATTTCCGCGACGGAGTTCGCAGTCTGTTCGTCAATAATCGCCCCCGCGGCGCGCTGTGGGCCTGGACTGTGGAACAAATGGCGACCCACAACGGCGGCGATTCGTTCGAACTCATCTATCCCTTCATGGCCGAGATCTATGCGATGCGCTACCCGGCTGACGCTTCGCCGGCATCTGGCACCGTAAGCCTTACACCGGTCAACGAACAGGACGGCTGGCTGAGCGATCCCGATTCGTTCGCGACCGGACTGGCCGACATCGCTCCGTACGCCACCTATTCGAAAAACAAATCCGTTGCCAGCTGGCTGCCCAGCCGCCGCGTTGCCTACATCTTTCGCGCGTTTGCGAGCTACAACAAGGCGACTCCGATTTCGACGGTCAGCACGGGCACCGGGCCTGTCGACTGGGGCACGACGATTGTCTACACCATTGGCCAACCCGTCGCGCCGTGGGCGTCGGTGGAGTTTTACGAGGGCGATGCGCTGCTGAAACGGGTTACTTCCTCAAGTGGAGAGAATCTGAGCGCGAGTCTGATTCCAGCTCGGCCGGGTTATTCCGTTTTTCACGCGCTGGTCACCTTTGAGGACGGCACTCAGCGGACTACGGTGCCGCGGAGGGTCTTTGTCCGCGCCGGGTCGCCGCTGGCCCCCGCCATCGTTTCCGCACCCGACAGCGTCGCCGTAATGATCGGCGGCCCAGCCACATTTTCGGCGAGCGCCACCGGCTATCCCGCACCCACCCTCCAGTGGCGCAAGAACGGCGTCAATCTGGTCAACGGCGTAAACGTCTCCGGCGCAACCGGTACTACTCTGACGGTCTCCAATGTGCAGGCTGGCGATGCAGGAACCTACGATCTTCTGGCGACTAATTCGGTCGGGAGCGCGACCAGCGCCGTGGCCACGCTCACAGCGACAACGGACAAGGCGCCCGCCACGGTGTTCCTGGACGGCCTGGATGAAATCTACACAGGCGGAGCCCAACGGGCAATCGTCATAACTTCGCCCGATGGACTCGCGGTGTCGTACACATATAACGGCAGTCCAACGGCCCCTGTTGATGCGGGGAGTTACACGGTAGTTGCAACGATCAGCGATGCGGGCTACCAGGGTGCCTCCTCGGGCACCCTAGTGATCGCCAAGGCGCCGCTCGCCGCGAAGGCCAACGACCAATGCAAGGCGCCTGGCGCAGCGAACCCGCCGCTGACGGTCGCCTACACCGGCTTTGTCAACGGTGAGACCGTCGCGGCGCTCGACGCGACGCCCGTCGCCAGTACGACAGCCGACGCTAGCAGTCCGGAGGGTGCTTATCCGATCGCGCTCACGGGAGGATCGGCGAAAAACTACGCGCTGACCTTGGAGGACGGGACTTTGACCGTGAGTCTGACACCGGTGGTTGGCACGCCGGGCAACGTTATCGACAGCCGCTTCGTTGCCAGATGGAGCGAAATCAGCGGGGCTGCGGGTTACCGGCTCGATGTGTCGACTGACAGTTCGTTCGGCAGTTTCGTCAGCGGATTCAAGGACCTCGATATCGGCAATGTGACGAGCGAAGTCGTGAGCGGCCTGAGCCCGAATACGACTTACTACTACCGGGTTCGAGCCTATGACAGTTCCGGCGTCGGCGCGAGCTCGGGCGCCATCGCGGTGACCACGATGCCGATTCCTGTCATCGCGGCCCCGATGCCAGTCAGCACGCTCGCGGGTCAGGCGTTAAGCAGCGGCGGCAGCGACGGAGTCGGCAGTGCCGCACGGTTCAATTACCTCTGTGCCGTCGCTGTGGACAACGCCGGCAATGTCTATGTCGCTGACACCGACAATCACACGATCCGCAAGATTGTCGCCTCGACCGGCGCCGTGACGACTTTTGCAGGCGCGGCCGGAATTTCCGGAAGCGCCGACGGTGTCGGCAGCGATGCGCGGTTCAATAATCCGTCAGGAGTGGCTGTCGACGGTGCGGGGAATGTCTACGTGGCTGACACGATGAATCACACGTTGCGGCAGATCACTTCGCTGGGTGCAGTCAGCACGTTGGCAGGATCGGCAGGGATCGCGGGCAGCCTCGATGGATCGTGCGCCGCAGCTCGCTTTGATGGACCGCAAGGGCTGGCAGTCGACGCCGGCGGCAATCTCTACGTGGCCGATACCAACAACCACACGATCCGGAAGATTGCTCCATCGACGAGTCTAGTGACCACCGTGGCGGGCTTGGCCGGGATTCCCGGCGCCGCCGACGGCCTGGGAAGCCAGGCCCGCCTGAACTGCCCTTCGGGATTGAGCGTGGATCTCTCGGGCAATCTCTTTGTCGCCGATACTGAGAATCACACAATCCGGAAGATCGATCCGACAGGCTCTGTTAGCACGCTGGCCGGTCTTGCAGGTGACTCAGGAGGAGCGGACGGTACGGGCAGCGCGGCCAGGTTCGATTCGCCCTCGGACGTGGCCGTGGATTGGGCCGGAAACGTTTATGTGGCAGACACCGACAATCACACGATCCGCAAGGTGGTGTCTGCGACCGGGGAGACGAGTACGGTGGCAGGCATTGCCGGAACCAGTGGGAGCGCCGACGGATCGGGATCAGAGGTCGGATTTTTCCATCCGGGAGGGATCGTTTTTGACAGTAACGGGGATCTTTATGTGGCCGACACCGACAACTACACCGCGCGCGTGGGGTTGGTGCCTTTCGCGCCTACAATCCAGACTACGCCGCAGAGCCAGACAGTGACGGCAGGAAGCGATGTCCAGTTCTCCGTCACGGCCTCCGGCCGCCCGGCGGTTACATACCAATGGTACTTCGACAACACGGCGATTGGCGGTGCGACGGATAGCGTTTTCAAACTGACAAATGTCCAGTCGAGCAATGCCGGGATATATTACGTCGTGGTTTCCAATGCCGTCGGCAGCGCGAGCACTTCTCCCGCGTATCTCTTCGTCAACGCGTCGTCCCAGCCTGAGCCCGGCGGTGGGGGAGGCGGCGGTGGCGGCGGTGGAGGCGGTGCGCCGAGCGACTGGTTCTGTGGCGCGCTGTTGCTGCTCGCGGCGGTTCGCCTGCTTCAGAGGACTGGTCGCCGCGCCGGGGGCGCCTGGTTATAGGGGCGTGACTGCAGCCGGTGGAACGTAGGATTTCCGCGCTTTGCGGACGCGCGCGTGATTTTCGTCAGCCCATTCGATCAGCGGCTCGATCTTCGCCAGAAGTGACCGACCCAGTGCGGTGATGCTGTATTCTACCTTTGGTGGCACGGTCGGGTAGATCTTCCGGGTCACGTAGCCGTCGCCCTCCAGAGTTCGCAGGGTTTGGGCCAGCACACTACAACAAACACCCACTGTGAAAAAACAAGTTCAGTTCTTAATACTTACCGGTTGGCTCGTTCCAGTGGGCGTGGCCCTCGTCTTTTTTGGAATTTGGATCACGGAGATCGTTATTCCCACTCTGAAGTGAGGCAGTTTTGATCAGCTATACGATTTACATCGAGTCAGATATCTCGATACGACATTGACCTGCACCGTGATCGCTTTTGCATGGGCAGCGGCGGTGGTGTTGCAGTGGGCGAGAAAGCGAATCAACGCCGCCTAACCACTTTCCGGAACCGGCTCCGGGAGCGGTTCACTAAGAACGTAGGCGAAGAGAGAATTATCTTTACCATATGAATTCCTCAAACAACCCCATGCGTTTTGCTGATGTATTCAAGCGTACATTACTGATAGTCATCCCGATTTTTCTCCTCATAACTGTTTTGCTGGATCTCATGCGTCACAGAGCATCATGGTCTCTCGCGTATTTGACCGACAAAGCCGTAAGTGTTGCAGTTTTTTGGGTCGTCTATTCGTTAGGCACGTGGTGGTTTGGAAGAGAAATGATTGCACAGAATCCCACTGATGATAGAAACGCCTAAGTCCCTACTGCCGACCCCAGCCAGCGTCGCTCCGGCTGCTGGCGCACCCGTCGCGCCGCCGTCCGGCAACGCAGCTCAATGATGGTCTTGAAGCGAGGGCTGGGAGGCCGAGGGAATATTGCCCAGTTATTGACCAAACGGGTACATTCCGCCGCTTTCGCTCAGATCCGAACTTCTTGCCGATAATCTCGTAAATTAATTACCGCTAGGGATTACCGACGCTTTTTGGTCGGCATGCGAGAAACAGCATACCGGGTTCGAATCCC
>PLOH01000114.1 GCA_003142955.1 Opitutia bacterium
CTGGAAGCGGAGGCCCGGCTCCGCCAGGGAGAGAAGTTGATCCAGTTCATGCTCGGCGACCTCGCGGATCGGCTCGAACCGGTCGGTCGGCTCGATCTCCTCGACAGCACGATCGCCGAGGTCGACAAATTCTACTCGGGCGTGCCGCTCGCGGAAATGACCCCCGAGAGCGAGCGCAACCGGGCCAACGCGCTGCTCCAGTTTGCCGACATCCGCTCGATCCAGGGCCGTTTCCCCGAAGCGGTGGCCGCCTTTGAGAAAGCGATCGCGGCCTACCGCGACCTCGTGGCCCGCCATCCGGACAATCTCCCGTTCCGCTTTGAATTGACCCGAGCGGAAAATGATTTTGCCGCAGTCTATCTGCAGCAGAAGGACTACCCCAAGGCGGTCGTCATATTAGAACAGTGCCTCCGGGAGCGCCGGGAGTTGGTGCGGCTCGCGCCGACCAACTCCTATTGGCTGTCGACCCTCGGTGCCACCGCGCAAAACCTTTCGATTGCCGAACGCCACCTCGGCCATTTCGATCGCACCGGGGAGTTGGTCCGCATGGCCGTGGACGCCGACAGGAAATGGGTCGCGGCCGAGCCGAATAACGCTACCGCAAAGGAACGCCTGGCGACGGTTTGCGGGACGGCCGGCCATTATTACTCCACGATCGGGAAGCTCGACGAGGCGGAGAAGGCGTACACCGAGAAGCTGAAAATTCTCGAGGATCTGCTCCGCCAGGATCCCAAGCACATGCGTCGCAAGGCCGATCATGCCATCGGACTTAGCCTGCTGGCCGAACTGGATATCAAACGCGCCCGGTTCGGGGCCGCGACCGAGGTGCTGACCAGTGGTATTCAAGAATTAGATACTCTGGTGGCCGCGGATCCCGCGAACCGGGAATGGGAGCAATACCGGGTGAATCAGTTGGAAATGCGGGGCGAGGCGCGACAGTCGTCCGGCCAGCTCGCCGCCGCCCTCGATGATTTCCAGCGCGTGGCGGAGATTTCGGAGGGTCAACCCGAGGGCTCACGCGCCTTCGGGGAATGGGCGAGCGACTATCGCTTGGCGCTGGAGCGGACCGAGGCGATCCTTCGCGAGATGGCGGAGGCGGCCCGGAAGGCCGGCCGGGCGGAAAGCGCGGCGCAACAGGAAAAGCTGGCCGCTGAAGCGCACGCCAAACTGACGGCGTTGCCGGCTCCGTAGCCGTTGGATTGCGATCGAAAGGCCGGGCTACGCCTCCGGAGCCCGAACTTGGATCGGCAGCATCAGCCGGAACCAGGTGTTGATGCCGGGGATCGGCGCTTTTTCTCGCAACAGCGGAGCGAATGCTGGTGTCGCAATGCGCCGATGATCGGCAATTTTTGCATTTGTCGTAAGAATCTCGTGATGATCTCCGCTCATTTGCGCTGATTAAGGCGGAGCCAGCTCCGGAGTTGTTCCGTCCCGCTCATCATCCCGCCCCACGATCCACCGGCAAACACAGGAAATCAGCATGAAATCCCATCGTCTTGGCATTCTCGCCGCCGTTCTGAGTGCCGGCGTTGTCCTCGCTACTTCCGCCAGAGCCCAAGGCTGGACTGCCGTTAAGATTCCCGCCCCGAACGGCAGCGCGTCCTGCCCCTATGGCATCAACAACGCCGGGCAGGTGGTGGGTTGGTACCTCGCTTCCGGGACCGCTCAATACCATGCCTTTATCACCGGCCCCAACGAGGTTGGCTTGACGGCCCTCAGTTTCTTGCCGCAGCCCATCGCCGGGGCCATCAATTATGCCAACGCCATTAACAACTTCGGGCAGATCGCGGGCGCTTGTTATGGTTCGAACGGAGGCGCACATCCAGACTACCATGGGTTCATCACCGGCGCCAATGGGGCCGGCATGACCGCCATCCAGTCCTTCGGCACAGATGATCCCCAGTGCGCAGCCAACTTGTTCACGGTTGGTGGGGGAAGACACCATATTCCCATTTAGATTTCGCGGTAAATTTTAAAGAGATATAATTCAGTTGGCACTACTACGGCACAATCCCAAACCAGCTCTTCCCGTCCTCTTCCGACACCACGTTCCGATACCCCGATCCGGTCCACACGTTCCAATGAGAACATCACTTCGTTCCGGCGTCCGTGCAATGGGTCGAACGATGTGCGAGCGTGTTCGTTGATGAACTGCTCAGCTTGGTCCTGCTGCTTGAAGAACTGACGACGGCGTTTTCCATCTCTACCGAGACCCAGATTGGCCACGTAACCGATGACCTCACCGTGTCTTTTGAATGGAGTGATTGAAGAGATGGGCAGGCCAGGTGACAGGCCCCTGATTCAAATCAACTCGAAATCCCAACAGGAGTGCCAACAACTCTGGTTCCAACACGTCATTCCTGAACTCCACCCTGACACAATTCGGGTCCAAAACTAGGAACCATGAAAAACACCCGCCTTATTTCATTACTCTTCGTCGCTTGTTCGTTGTCAGGACTGGTGGCCGGCGGCGAGCCGGTGCAACCGGCTCCCGTGATGGGCTACGGTCCTGATCCCGTTCTGCCGGAACCGCAGCACAAGCTCATTCCTACCGTCAAGATCGCACCGGCGGTCGGTTGGAAGGCCGGCGCAACCCCGATCGCTGCCGCCGGCCTGAAGGTGAATGCGCTGGCAGTCGGACTCGATCATCCGCGCTGGCTCTACGTTCTCCCGAACGGCGACGTGCTCGTCGCCGAGACCAACGCTCCGCCCAAGCCGGATGACGGCAAAGGCATCAAGGCTTGGATCATGAAAAAA
The DNA here is from genome assembly GCA_003142955.1 of Opitutia bacterium. Classification (GTDB taxonomy): domain Bacteria; phylum Verrucomicrobiota; class Verrucomicrobiia; order Opitutales; family Opitutaceae; genus Fen-1467. Next base: position 2,758 of record PLOH01000114.1, read on the forward strand.
GAGATGGCCAGCGCCGGCGCCGGCGTCCCCACAGCCAACCGCATCACATTGTTGCGCGATACCAATGGCGATGGCGTCGTGGCAACCCGCACGGTTTTCTTGCAGGGGCTGAATTCTCCCTTCGGCATGGCTTTGATCGGGCACAACCTTTATATCGCGAATTCCGATGGCATCGTGCGCTTCCCATATCAGGGTGGCGAAACCGAGATCACGGCACCGGGAACCAAGGTTGTCGATCTGCCGGCCGGCCCGATCAATCACCACTGGACCAAGAACATCATCGCGAACCGCGATGGCTCGTTCCTTTATGCGACAGTGGGCTCGAATAGCAATGTCGGCGAAAATGGCCTGGACAAAGAGGTGGGCCGCGCCGCCATTCTCGAGATCAACCCGGCGACAGGGAGCTCACGCATCTTCGCGTCCGGCCTACGAAATCCGGTTGGACTCGGATGGCAGCCGCAAAGCGGAGCGCTGTGGGCCGTCGTCAACGAGCGCGACGAACTGGGTAATGACCTCGTTCCGGACTACCTGACTTCGGTGAAAGACGGCGCCTTCTATGGATGGCCCTTTTGTTATTACGGCCAGCATGTCGACGACCGGGTGAAGGAGAAACATCCTGATCTCGTCGCGAAGGCAATCGCGCCGGACTATGCGCTCGGCAACCATACCGCTCCACTCGGCCTAGCGTTCTACGCGGGGAATCTACTTCCCGAGCACTATGCGGGCGGTGCATTCGTCGGACAGCACGGTTCGTGGAACCGCAAGCCGCTCGTCGGCTACAAAGTGATCTTTGTGCCTTTTGCCGCCGGGCGACCAGCCGGCACGCCGGAGGATGTCCTCACCGGTTTTCTTGATGCGGACGGCAACGCGCAGGGCCGGCCGGTCGGCGTGGCGGTCGACCGCGCGGGCGCGCTGCTAATTGCGGACGACGTCGGCAACACCGTGTGGCGGGTCACACCCAGCACCGCGACCGATGGGCGCAAATAATAATTTTCCTAAGAATCAAACACGTCAGGTTCGATTCTTGACCCGCTCTCGAGCTATTCAGAATTACAGACGCAAAAACCCGATGACCCTATCGAATATTTTCCCGAGCTCACAGCGGCCCTTGAAATCCGTGCGCTTCTTCAACCGGACAACGCGAGACGCAGCACGACAGCTGATGCAGGAGAAGCCGTGAAAATAGACCCACGCACAACGGAAAGGCCCTCTATGAAAGCTGAGGGTGTCCGCGCGGAAGGCAATCGCTTCGCCCCCTGTCGCTTCGATATTGGCGACCGTTTTTCTGGCAGCGGCCGAATGCGACCGGTAAACGATGATTACGGTGGCGCCGGCGGCGGCCAGACGATTGGCGATCGCTTCGCCAATGCCAGAACTGGCACCGGTAACGAGCGCACGACGGCCTTTGAGAGGGAGGAGACAAGACGGAGTTGCGGTCATGGATTTTGATGTTCGGCCTCCTGCGACCGGGCTCTTTGGTCTGACGGAAACGCGGGATCTGGGCCGGGGTCGCTGCCTAGCTGCCCTGCTTAAGGCCAGGGAACAGCCGGTGGACCTTGCGGCGCACTGTCGCTTTTTCGCAGGCGTTCCGTCCTGTAATACGCGCGAAAGCGCATTCCGGGCATGAGCCTCATCCTCGATAGGATACCGGCGGCCAGACAACGCGAATTCGTTGGTCGGAATCTTTTTTCTGGTCGCTGTGGTTAGCTTTGCCATCGCGGGCTCTTTTATATGACGGGGTTCCAATGAAGTCTAATCGCGGGTGCCGTGGTTCGTTCGTCGGAGCTGCTGCTGTAGCCCATGGACATGAAAACCGCTCCGGGCGACCGTTCACCTCACGGCGGTCATGATATACAAGTAGGGAATTAGGCGTTCAACGCGTGTTTCGCGGGAGCAGTATGACTGTCCTTATGGCAATGTTCCGGACCATCTGACGCGGCCTGCAGCTTCTGATGCTGATCGGGGGTTAGGAGAGCGAGGATTTGCTCGTGTGTAGTCTTGTGCTGTTTTTTCTCCTCGGTGCAACGGGCCGTTTGCGCCTTGGTTAATTGCGAGATTTTTGTCTTTTGGTCGTTCGTCAGCTGCATCGACTCAACGAGCTGAAGGGCCTCTTCGAGGCGATGGACGAAACAGGCAGAATCCGGGTCGCCGGATGGCGGCGTGGGGTGGGCTGCCGCCACAGGCGGCGTAGGGCGAGCGGCGAGCTGGTTGGGCTTGGCTTTGAGCGCGGCGACTGGAACTACGGATTTTTGTGATGTGACCATTTGCTGAGAATGCACCCGATAGCGCTCGCGCGATGAGGAGTCTTACCCACCGAAGCGCGGCGGACCGCTGGCGGCCTTCATGATCCGAAGCCCATAACTTGTAAGTTGGCGCCGCTTTGGTGGAGCTATTCGTTGACTATTCGACCAAGCATGCGGCAGCGGCGGAAAACTGCGAAGCTTAGCGCGGCAGCGCCGAATCGCGCGGCATAGGTCGAGGGCTCTTTTTCAGTTCGTTCGCGCGGGCTCCGCAGAGATGTTGGCGCATCTGCACTGCCGCGTTTCGCCGCGTTTGCCAGCGTTGGATCAATGAAGCAGGCACGGCGCTTTAGCCCTTAGGGCAAGACCCCATAGGATCCACGCAAATCTTCGTCTATATTTTCAGTTCGACGACGTTCGTCATCCTCAAAAAACAAAATTAAAAACATGAAATCAAGCACTCAAGACAAAGTGGAAGGCGCCGCCAAAGACGTCGCCGGCCGCGTCAAGGAAGTTACGGGCAAGGCGGTCGGAAAACCCCGTCTGCAAGCCGACGGCAAAGCTGAAAAGGTCGAAGGTCAGATCCAGAAGAAGGTCGGAAAAATCGAGAAAGTGATTGGTGACTGAGCCCACCCATTACTCGGGGAATCAAAAGCACCGCGACGCGATTCTCCCATGCGAAACTCCACCGTCACCTGGCGCGAGCACGCTAGGCCTCGGCATGAGGTGGGCTAGGTCCGTTGGCTATCCGTGCTAAGTGGCCCCCATGACTGAGCACCACCGGCGGTCCGGCGCCCCAGTCCTTTTTAATATACGTGGGCGCACCCATGATCTCGCGGCTACTCACAAGAACAAGCTCAACGCTGATTTGCGCGCATTCCTGACGACCTGAGGGCGTTTTCTTATAAAAACAAGCAGCCCCGATCCAGCTGACGCGCCTGCTATATCCGACACTGCCTCCCCCCGTTTCTGAGTTCGTGACCTCAAGAGCAGGTTCGATTACGCTACAAGGAGAGGTGGCAGCCGCCCTTTTTTCGTCTCAACCGTTAGTCCAATAGTTAGCCCAATAACCCATGAATGTTACCAAAAGAGAATTCGATAAAAACGACAAAT
>PLOH01000096.1 GCA_003142955.1 Opitutia bacterium
GCGCCGGTCTGGCGCTGCTGGCCACCGCGTCCGCCCGCGAGACGTGGATCACCGCGCGCACGGCGCATTTCGAGATGTTCAGCAACGCGTCCGAAAGCGAGTCGCGGGAAATGTTGAACAAGCTTGAGCAGTTTCGCGCCGCATTGCTGGCACTCTGCTCCTTCCCGCAGTTCCATGACTCGAAGACGACGATCGTGCTGTTCGCCACCGGCCGGCAGTTCGACGCCTGCCGACCGTTGCTGGAGGGCAAGCCGGCGAGCGCGGCTGCCTGCGTTATCGGCGATGCGGATGAGACGCTGGTCGCGACATCGGCCGACCACAATCCGGAGCAAACGGACCAGATCATTTTCCAAGAGTACTTGCAGCGGATGATCACGGCGGGGGGCGAGGAACCGCCGCTGTGGTTGAGTGAAGGCCTGGCCGAGCTGTTTTCCACCTTCCGGATCGAGGGCGACTCCTTCATCTTGGGCGCGGGGAAACCGGCGCCTGCCGGAACCTCGGGCCGCCTGCAATGGATGCCGCAGGACCAGTTGTTCGCGTTGACCCGGGAATCCCCGGAGTACCACGGAGAGGTTTTTCATGCCGAATCCTGGGCCCTGATCCATTTCATGATTTGCAGCAAGGACAGCGCAGTTTATCTGCCCAGGCTGCGGCGTTTCAACGAGTTGCTTGCCGCCTCCGATGGAACAATCGATCGCATTTTCCAGGAGGCGTTCAGCATGAGTTATGAGGAGATGACGCGGAACGTCGATCGCTACCTGCAGGGCGATCATTCCTTCGCCCAACGGGGCAAGCTCATCCTGGGCGACCTGTCCGCGCGGATCGAATTCAAACCGGCGGGCGATTTTGCGCGGGAGGTGGCGCTCAATGACCTTCGCTGGCGGCTTCAGGCGCCTGGAAACGCGGCCGATCAGCTCAGGCAATCATCGGAGAGTCATCCCGCNNCTGGCGGCCGACGCACTGGACCACCTGATGATTGGCTTGAGCTTGGATTACCGGATGCCCGGGGACCAGGCGGCCACTTTGCGCCGGTGGCTGGACCAGGCGATTGCCTTGAGCCCACGCGATCTCGAAGCCTATGAAAAACTGGCCATGGTGGAGGCGTTTTCGGAGTGGCCCCGTTTCGATGTCGTCAATCGCGTGCAGGCGGTCGTGCCGAAGATGAGAGACAAGACGCGCGCGTGGTTCGCCATCGCCGTCCTCCGCTGGCGCATGGGCGACGATGTCGCGGCCCGCCAGATTGCGAAATCGCTGCTCGCCACGCCGAAGCTTTCGGCGCGATTGCGCTTCCTGACGCAACGCCTCAACTGGCGCCTGAATTCGACGAAAACATCCGGCGTCCCCGCGGAAGGACCGCCGTGACCGAGGTGATCTGGCGTCGCTTTTCCGCGCCAGAATCACTCCGCCAGCTTCACTTGCACGGACGCGCGCTCGAAATCCGTGGCGGCGAGCAGAGCCTGCGGTCGCATGCCTCCGAGGGCCGCGATCCAGCGGTCGGGAACGACTTCCAGCCGCGTGTTGAGGAAGGTCGCGATGTCGTTGAAGTAAGTCCGGACCAGCGCGACGCGCTGCTCGGTCTCGACCAGCTGTTGCTGCAGGGCCAAAAACGCCGCGTCACTTTTCAGGTTTGGGTACGCTTCGGCTACCGCCCGCAGTGCCGGGGCACAACCGGAGAAATCCGGGCCGCTCATGCCGGGTGGAGTGGCACTCAGCTGACCGCGGAGCGTGGCTACCGCGGTTTGAGTGGACGCTTCGTGGGTGCGCAGCGCCGCGACGGTCTCGACGAGGCGCGGGATCAAATCGTGGCGGCGCTTCAATTGCACATCGATCAGCGACCATGCCTGCTGCACCCGGTTGCGCAGCCCGACCAGGCTGTTGAACGCCATCCAGATCCATCCGATCAAGGCCAGCGCCACATAGACCGCCACGAGCCCGGCATATTGCGGCCAGCAATCGGCCAGCATTCGATGGAGGTTGCCATTGCGCAACGCGAACCCGGCGATGAACACGATGAGGCCGAGGATCGTCAGCGCCCAGATGCCGTAACCGAGGCCGGCGCGCACCTTTTCTTCGGTGCGCGTTGAGATCAGGAACATGGGCGCCTCCTTGTCGGCAGCGATTTCCGGGGCGACGACGTCCGCGCGTTCGCGCGCCTGACCCACGAGGTAGAGCGGCGCATGCAATGCGATCCCGCTTTCGACGAAGCGGCGGCGGTGATCGGAGTCGGCGACGACCTGTGGCGGTCCCTTCGCGTAATAGAGCGGGTGGCTGCGGTCGCAGGTTTCATCGAAGAAAACCGCTGGCTCAATTTTCGCGCCTTCCGGGCGGACCAGCACCGTGCCGGTGTCGTCCTGCAGGTAGAATTCGCCGATCTCTCCGCTCTGGGCGACAGTGGTCCAGCCGCTTTCCTGCTTGGTCCGCGTCTGGGTTTTCCCATCGCTGTCGGTGTAGGTCTGGGTGACGGTGCGCGACCAATGTTCGTCGACGTGATAGTGATAGTGCACGCACCGCCGGCCGCTGAGGAACGCGGTGAGCGGCGCGGTGCTCTCGGCCGTGCCCTTCAGCTCCACGAGGCCGATGAACACGCCCTGGGTCTTGGCGGTGGGCAGGTCATCGATCAGGCGGCGCTTCCGCCGCAGGCGCAGGCTACCCCAGAGGAACAGCAGGCCGATCACCGCACCAATCACCGGAGCATAAACGACTGCCGTATTCATGCTCCGATGTTTTGCCCGGCAACCGCACTGCTGCCAAGCCTATGCTGAGCGGAGATGGCTCACGGTGGCGCCCGCCGAGGCCGATGCCGGAGGGCGAGCCTCCCGGCGAACCGTGGGATTGCGGCCCGACCGGCTCCTACGCGGCCGGCACGATGCGGACGCTTTCCACCGCGACGCGTTCGACCGGCGTGCTTCGCTCACTGCCCATGCACGGCACGCCCGCGATCTGGTCGAGGACCTCGAGGCCTTTCACCACTTCCCCGAACGCGGTGTACTGGCGGTCGAGGAAACGGGCTTCGCCGTGGCAGATGAAAAACTGGCTGCCGGCCGAGTCGGGATGGGACGAGCGCGCCATGGAGAGGACGCCCCGCCGGTGCGGCTTGGTATTGAATTCCGCCTTGAGGCTCCAGCCCGGACTGCCAGTTCCTGGCTGGCCGGTCGCGCCCGCCTTCGTATTCGGACACCCACCCTGGATCATGAAACCCTTGATGATGCGGTGAAACGCCGTGCCGTCGTAGTAGCCGTCGCGGGCGAGTTTTTTGAAGTTCTCGACCGTCTTTGGGGCGACATCGGGCCAGAAGGCGACGGTGATTTCACCGTACGAGGTCTTGATGACAGCGTGTTCAGCGGGGGCGGCGGGAGTGCTCATGGAAGCGCGAGCAAGAAGGAGCGCCTTCGAGATTTCCAGAACAATCTCCCAGTTTCCGGCTCCGCAGCCTGGCTGGAAACGGCAGGGCGGGGTCGCCGGCTCCCGCCTGCTATTGCGCACCGGATAGCCTTCGGTTTCGTTCCGCAGGAGCGCAGCCTCGCTGCGCGCTAAAGAATTTGCGGAGCAAATTCTTTGTCGATCAGCTCGCAGAAATAGTGGAGCAGGAAGAGATGCGATTCCTGCGCGGTGCGGCCGCTCGTCCCCGGAACGATCAGTTCGCAAGTGGCCAGACCCTTGGTTTTGCCGCCACCGCGACCGAGAAACGAAATGCTCTCCAGCTGGAGGTGCTGGGCGGCCTTGAGCGCACGGAGGATGTTTTCCGAATTGCCGCTTGAAGTGAAAACGACGACGAGATCGCCGGGCTGGGCCAGACCCTCGATCTGGCGCGCAAAAACGTCGTCGTAACCGAAGTCGTTCCCGATGCACGTCAACAAGGTGCCATCGGCCGTCAGCGCGACCGCCGGCAGGGACCGACGGGTTTTGAAATAACGGCCGACCAGCTCGGTCGAGAAATGCTGGGCCTCTGCCGCACTGCCGCCATTGCCGCAGAGCAGTAACTTGTGGCCGGACTGCAAGGTGCGGAGGATCATCTCCCCGGCGTGGTCAATCTGCGGGCGGATCGATTGCAACGCGTGGAACGTTTGCACGGTTTCCTGCAGGCACGCATCAAAATTCATGGGGCGGATTAGATCGAAGATCGCGAAGAGCGCGAAGATATTTTGGCAGGATTCGCCTTTGCGAATGAGGCGGCTTCCGGTTCACTGTCCAGCATGCCGTATTTCGACCACAATGCCACCACCCCGCTGTCGGCCCTCGCGCGCGAGGCGTGGCTGCGCGCGTCCGACGAGGCCTGGCAGAATCCGTCGAGCCCCTACCGGGACGCGGCCCGGGTGCGCGTCCGGCTGGAGCAATGCCGGGAACAGCTCGCCCTGCTGCTGGGCGGCGGTGCGGACCGGATGGTTTTCAATTCCGGCGCCACGGAGGGTGCCAACGCCGTGCTGGCGCATTGGGCGGAATCACTGCCCCAGGGACGCAGAGTGGCCGTGAACCCGACCGAGCATCCGTGCGTCGTTGAGGCCGCGCGNNCTCGAGACGTTGCTGGCCGGCGGTGCGGTGGGGGCGGTTTCCGTGATGGCGGCGAACAACGAGACCGGGGTCGTGCAACCGTGGCGCGAAATCTCCGGGCTGTGCCGGCAACATCGAGCGGCTTATCATTGCGACGCGTCGCAATGGCTCGGCAAGCTGCCGGCGTCGGGGTTGGGCGCGGCCGGCTGGGTCACGGCGACCGCGCACAAGTTCGGCGGCCCGAAGGGAGTGGGGTTTCTCATCCTCCCGGAGCAGGCGGAGGGCTTTCGCTCCCAACTGGGCGGCGAACAAGAGCGCGGGCACCGCGCTGGCACAGAAGATTTCCCGGCCATCGCGGCCATGGTCGCGGCGCTGGCCGATGCGGAAGCGACGAAGGGGTCGCCGGCAACCGAACGGCTGCGCTGGCGCGATGCATTTGTCTCCCGGGTTTGCTCGCTGCTGCCGGGAGTGCGGGTGGTCGGAGCCCAGGCGGACCGCCTCTGGAACACGGTGTCCCTGGTCATGCCGCAGGCGGACAACCTTCGCTGGGTGACGAAACTCGACCGGCGCGGGTTCCAGGTTTCCACCGGCTCGGCCTGCGCCACTGGCAAGACNNGCGATTCGCATCAGCGCGGGCTGGGAAACCACGCCGGACGACTGGTCCCAATTGGCCACCGCGCTCGCGGCGACGGACGTCGAACTGCGAACGGCCGCGTCGCCCGATGGGGTCCGGACGTGAACGGTGATCATGCGCCTGCGCAAACTCACTCTGCGAAACTGGCGCAACGTCGCCTTGGCGAGCCTGGACTTCGAAGGCCGGCAGCAGTTCCTTTTGGGCGCGAACGGGCAGGGGAAGACCAGCCTGTTGGAAGCGGCGGCCTTTTTCACGGCGCTGCGCTCATTTCGCACGCTGGATCCGCGGCTCGTGATCGCGCACGGGCAGGCCGAGGCCGCGATCGCGGGCGTGCTGGAACATGAGCGGCTGGGGGAAACCAAGGTGATCATCAAGCTCGGCGCCGAAAGCAAGGAGGTGTGGTGCGATCAGGAGCGCATCGT
>PLOH01000085.1 GCA_003142955.1 Opitutia bacterium
TTTGGGTCTCAGAATGACAGGAAATTCGCGTCTGCCGGGTTTGAAGACACGCCCTAGGGCGGAGTCGGACTGACGGATGCCGGGGTTTGCAATGCTCGCTACTCGCTACTCGATGCTCGCTACTTTGGTTGCGGCTCCGCCGCCCTGTGGCTAAAGAACATGCCGATTGCGCCGCGATCGGCCGCCGCCCCGAAATGGCTGGAGTTTTCCTTCCGCGGTCCAATCTTCGGAAGAGCTTGATTTCAGCCCCTTCCTGCGCGGCTGGATTCCCTGAGCCGAACGCATTCATGCATGCCCGTCTTGCAGATCTCTTCACCCAGCGGTTCGGCACTCCGCCGAGCGACGTGGTTCCGTTGCCGGCGCATGGTTCCGACCGGAAACTCTTCCGCCTCCGGGCGCGCGACGGACGCACCGCCATCGGCGTCGAACACACCGACCGCGAGGAAAACGCCGCGTTCGTGGGTTTTTCGCGCCATTTTCGGACGGCGGGCTTGCCCGTGCCGGAAATCTATGCGGAGGACCTCTCCGCCGGGGTGTACCTGGAGGAAGATCTAGGTGATACCACGTTGTTCGATCTGCTGCAAAAGGGGCGCGGTTCGGCCCCGGAGATTCCTGCGCTGGCGGCCGCGGTCTACGGGCAGGCGGTGCAGTTGCTGGCGCGGATGCAAATCGAGGCAGGGCAGGGGCTGGACTACCGGCTCTGCTATCCGCACAGCGCCTTCGACCGGCGGTCGATGAGCTGGGACCTTAACTACTTCAAATATTATTTCCTGAAACTCGCCCATGTGCCCTTCCACGAACAGCGGCTCGAAAACGATTTCGACGTGTTGTGTCATTTCCTGCTGCAGGCGCCGGCGGGGTTTTTCCTCTACCGGGACTTTCAGTCGCGGAACATCATGGTGCGCGACGGACAGCCCTGGTTCATCGACTATCAGGGCGGGCGGCGCGGCGCGCTGCCCTACGATCTTGCGTCCTTGTTGCTCGATGCCAAGGCGGACCTGCCGTTTGCCTTCCGCGATCAACTTAAAGCCCGGTATCTCGACGCCGCGGCGGCGTTGACCCCGATCGACCGGGATCGTTTCGAGGAGTTTTATCGCGGGTTTTCGCTCATCCGCATCCTGCAGGCGATGGGAGCCTACGGCTACCGCGGCTTCTATGAGCGCAAGACGCATTTCCTCCAAAGCGTCCCCTACGCCATTCGCAATCTCGAGCGGTTGCTGGCGGACGGCGGGCTCCCGGTGGCCCTCCCGGCACTGGGCGAGGCGTTGCAGCGAATCGTGGCTTCCACCCGCCTGCGCGAGATCGCGCCGGCGGCGCCGCGGCTGTCCGTCCGGATTGAAAGCTTTTCCTACCACCGGGGTTATCCCTCCGACACCACCGGGCATGGAGGCGGATTCGTGTTCGATTGCCGGGCGTTGCCCAACCCGGGCCGCGAGCCAGGCTTTCTCGATCTCACCGGATGCGATCCAGCGGTCATCGCCTGGCTTGAGCAGCACGACGAGCCCGGGCAATTCCTGGCGCAGGTCCGCGCCTTGCTGGAGCCGACCCTGGAAACCTATCAGCGCCGCCATTTCACTCATCTCACTGTGGCTTTCGGCTGCACCGGCGGTCAGCACCGGAGCGTCTATTGCGCCGAGGCGCTCGCGGGCGCCTTGCGGACGCGCCCGGGTGTCGCAGTGGAGATTCATCATGGCGAAGCTGGTCGCTGGCCGGCCCGGGCGGTGCCGACACCCTCCAGCCTGCCATGAAAGCCATGGTCTTTGCCGCCGGCTGCGGCCAGCGTCTGCGGCCGCTTACTGACACGCGGCCCAAGGCCCTGGTGGAGGTGGCCGGGCGGACGTTGCTCGAACACGTGGTGCGGCGCCTGGTTGAAGCCGGAGTGACGGAAGCCATCATCAATCTGCATCATCTCGGGGAGCAAATACCGACGTTTCTTGAGCAGCACGATTGCTTTGGGCTGAGGCGGGTCGCCTATTCGGCGGAGTCCACGTTGCTCGGCACCGGCGGAGGTCTCAAACAAGCCGCCTGGTTCTTCGACGATGGGAATCCCTTCTTTGTTCACAATACCGATGTGCTGAGCACCATTGACCTGAATGCCCTCCTGCTCGCTCACCGCCGGTCCCAGGCGCTGGCGACGCTCGCGGTCATGGCCCGCCCGACGGCGCGTCCGCTCTATTTCGATTCTGCGGGGCGGTTGATTGGCCGCCGGTCACCGACCGGCGGCGACGAGCTCGTTCGAGCGGCCGAGGGCACCATCGAGCCGTTGGGATTTTGCGGCATTCAGGCGGTATCGCCCGCCGTCTTCGGGCAAATGTCTGAGAGCGGGTCGTTCGGGATCACCGAGGCTTACCTTCGCCTGGCCGGCGCCAAAGCGATGATCCTGGCGCATCGCGTCGATGGCGCAAAGTGGCGCGATTGCGGACGGCTGGAGGATCTGCGGCCGCTCTAGCCCGGACAGCTATGTAGCGCCAGTCTGCGACTGGCGATCGCCGGTCGCAGACCGGCGCTACCTTTGGCTACATCGCCGCCGGCGCGGTCTGCGAAGCGCGGCCCCATTTTCTTGACTACCGTCCGGACGGGCTCCTATTTTGGAAAAAGACTTAGGGCAAACTTGGCGTGAGGGGTTCTAGTTGTGATCCGGAAGAATCGCTTTAATCTGAACGTATGCGCGAGGGCAAGAAAGCGGGAAAATATAGGGAAGGCCGAATAAGCCTGGTTCCGCCGAAAGAACAGGCGCGACCGGCAGCGCCGTGCCCTCCGGAGGCTCTTTACCGGAGGCTCTTCGAGGCGGCGCAGGGCGGCATTTTGATTTTGGACGCCCTCACGGGGCAGGTCACCGACGCAAACCCGGCGCTGCTGAAGCTGCTCGGTCGGTCGCGCGACCAGATTCTGGGAAAGAAGCTTTGGGAGGTTGGTCTTTTCAAAGACAGCGGGCTGGCGATGGCCGCGATGGAGCAGCTGCTGAAGGAGGAATTGGTGAGCTACCACAGCCTGCCGGTGGAGACAGCGGACGGGCGCCACGCCGAAGTTGAGTTCGTTGGCGGCCTATTTGAGATCGACCACGTGAAGGCGATTCAGTGCCACGTCCGCGACGTCACTGAACGCCGGCAGCTGGAAGAACGGTTGCTGGAGGCTGAGAAGATGGAAGCCGTGGGTCAGCTGGCGGGTGGTGCCGCTCACGGTTATAACAACATCCTGACCGCGACGTTGATTGAACTGGGATTGTTGCTCAACGACCCCACGTTGCCGGAAGGAGTCAGGAATTTGCTGCGGAAGCTCGAGGCTGACGCCAATCGGGCGGCGGACTTGACCCGCCAGCTCCTCACCTTTGGACGACGGCAGACCATCAACCGGACTCCGCTGGATTTGAACGAACTGCTCGCGCGACAGGTGAAGACGCTGCAGCAGCTGATGGGCGAGCACGTGGTCGCGGAGTTTACCGGCGGGACCGAGCCGCTGTGGATCGAGGCGGACAGCCGCATGATTGAACAGGCGGTGGCGAACCTTGGCCTTAATGCGCGGGATGCGATGATGCCGAGAGGAGGGCGCTTGACCGTGGGCACCGAGCTGGTGGAGTTCGATGAGGCGGCGGCCCGGGGGAATCCCGAGGCCAGGCCGGGCCGGTTCATCTGTATTTCAGTATCGGATACGGGCAGCGGCATGGATCCGCAGACCTTGCGGCACTCGTTCGAACCGTTCTTCACGACCAAGGAGGCCGGGAAGGGGGTCGGTCTGGGACTTTCGGTCGTGTACGGAATTGCGAAGCAACACGAGGGCTGGGTCGAGGCGGCCAGCGAGATGGGCCGCGGCAGCACGTTCCTGGTGTATTTGCCCGCCGTCGCCCGGGCGTTTGCGCCGCCGCCAGAAGCCGTGACGCCGGAAATTTCCCGCGGGGAAGAGACGGTTCTCGTGGTCGAAGATGAGGCCACGGTGCGGGAGATGGTGACGATGGGATTGCAATTGTCGGGTTTTCGCGTCCTGAGCGCGGACAGCGGCGAGGAGGCGGTCAAAGTGTGGAAAGAGCATGCCCCGGAGATCGATCTGCTCTTCACGGACATGCGGATGAGTGGCATGACCGGGATGCAATTGTACGAGCGCCTCAAAAGGGAAAAGAGCGCCCTCCGGGTCATCATTTCCAGCGGCTACAGTGAAGAGATCCTGAAGGCGGAGGGTCATTCCGACGCAAGCGTGACCTTTCTGCCGAAGCCCTACGGGATCAAGGCACTTGGGGCCACCGTTCGCCGATGCCTGGATCGGGTGTGAGCCGGTTTAATCCGGGTCCGCGCAGTTGAGCGTCGCCCGACGANNGGTTTCCACGATTCTGCGATCCACCGCCGCCACTCTTGACCTGTTGACTTTGATTGTTGGCGCAGCGGCGACGGCAATGTCTGGCGTGGTCGCCCGCCGGGTTGGTTTCGCCGCGGTGGGGGCAGGATCGCTGCCGCCAAACACGATCGCCTGGAGTTCGTGCACGGCGGTGCTGAGGGCCGTGGCGAATTGGAGCCGCATCCGGGACGAAATCCACGACGACATCTGCCGGCGCGCCTACAACCCGGCACGGGGCGCATTTACCCAGAGTTATGGCGCGGACGAACTGGACGCCGCCGTGCTCATGATGCCGCTGGTGGGTTTTCTGCCGGCCCTTGACCCGCGGATCGTCTCCACGATCGAACGAATCGAAAGCGAGTTGTTGGTCGATGGTTTTGTGCTGCGTTACCAGACGACACCTTCCGCGCGCGTTGACGGCCTGCCGCCAGGAGAAGGAAGCTTCCTTGCCTGCTCATTCTGGCTGGCCGATTGCCTCAGCCTGATGGGCCGCTCCGCCGACGCGAAAACACTCTTTGAACGGCTGCTCGCCGTGCGCAACGACCTCGGGCTGCTCGCCGAAGAATACGATCCGAAAGCCGGGCGCCAGCTCGGCAACGTCCCTCAAGCCTTCTCGCACGTCGGTCTGATCAACACCGCCCGCAACCTAAATCCGAAGACCGTGGGCCCCGCTGCCGAACGAAGCGCGACGTAGTTCAACCAAATCCGCCAGCCGTCCCGCGCTAGCAGCCTGCCGGGCTTCAGCCCTCCAGGCTGCTAGTACAAACGGCGGACGCCGTTTGGTCCCGAAACGGAAACATACAAAGAAAGTTCTTCATCTGGCGAAACTTTCTTAGCGGAGGAGCGTCGAAGCAGTAGGCCTGCACGCTTTGTCGACTTGGACCGCCAGACGCCGATGCGCGTTAGGGATAACGCGCGCTACCTCAGCCGTGCAATCCTTGGTTGAACCGCATCGCTCCAGCTACCGGCCGACTACCTTGCGGGCGTCCTTAAGCAAGAGCACCAAATGCAAAGGGTATCCGGGCAACGGCTCAAAATCGTAGTGCTGGTAGAACCCCTTTGCCTGGTCGTCCTTCGCGTGGACCAGGAGCGCGCGGACTCCAATGCCTTCGGCCGCGCCGAGGACCCGCAGAATGGCGTCCTTGAGCAATCCCGGTCCCAAACCGTTGCCCTGCCAGGTCCGATCAACCGCCAGCCGGGCCAAAAGAACCACGGGGATCGGATGACGCGCCACCCCCCTTTGCAGCCGTGCCGGTGCGTCGGCATACAGCACTTGCGCCGCCGCCAGGCTGTAGTAGCCGACGACGACCTGGCCGGCCGAGGTGGCCACGAACGTCTTGGCCGAACCCGACTGATGGTTCGCCAGGGCGTGCCGCACCAGGAAATCGTTCAGGGCCGGCGCGCCGCAGTCGAATCCACCCACCTCATGGCGTGGGCCGATCGGTTCAGGTCGCTGCAGAGGAGCGGGCAAAGACATCTGGCTCAGTCAAAAGCCGACGCAATCTGGGCAGGTCCTTGGCGGGGGCATCGAGGCGCTTGGCAAATTTGGTCCACGGGCCTTTTTCCAGCGCAAAGGTCTGCTGGCTGCCCAGGTCAGCCTGCGCCCGTTCGACGGCGGCACGCAGGATATAGTCGGTGAGATTGGAAGCGCCGGAGAGCTCAGCCGCCAAGGTGAGCAGAGACTTGGTCTTGGGCGGGGTGCGGAGATGAATTTGAGCAGTGGCGGTGGCCATGGATGCGGCTTGGTTTGTCAACACAAGAGATACACACCTGACGGCATGTCAAATCCAAACGGAAAACCGGAAAAGCGGGAAAGCGGAGGGGAAAAGCGGGAAATCGTGAAATCGGGAAAAGCGAAAAGGGAATTCGGTAGCGACTCGCCGAAAGTAGCGCAGGGTAGCGCGCGTTATCCCTAACGCGCATCGCGTCAAGTAGCGCAGGCTTCCCAGCCTGCATCACCGTCGATCGGGACCTATTCATCCGCAGATTTCGCAGATGGACGCAGATTGTCGCCCCTTCGCGGCTTGTATGTCCAAAAGCATGAAG
>PLOH01000103.1 GCA_003142955.1 Opitutia bacterium
AAAACGATGGAAAGCCGGCGGCGCTCCGGCCTCTATTTCGCCGGCGAAGTCCTCGACATCGACGGGTTGACCGGAGGCTTCAACTTCCAATCAGCCTGGACGACGGGCTGGCTGGCCGGACGCGCAATGGCCGAGGGCAGGTGATGCTGATTCACGCAGTTGGACCATGAATCGGCAGGAAAACGTCAGCACCCATTCAGTGAATGTAGGGTCGGCTCTTGTGGCCGGACCGTTTGCGCTCGGCAGGCGGCCCGTCGACAAGCGACGGCCCTACACTCGATTGCATGGATACGGCTGGGACGCCTGACTAGGATTGCGTCGATGCCGGATTTCTGCCTCTGACATCGCATTCCGCCCATGCCCAGCTATTGGCAACTTTTGGCGCTGGTCGCGCCGGTGTTCGTGCTATTCGCGCTCGGCGCGCTCTTGCGAAGGACCTGCCGCCTGACCGCCGAATCCGAGGCGGCGATGCTGCGGATCTATGTAAATCTCTTCTACCCGGCGCTCATTCTCAAGAGCGTGCTCGGAAACGCGGCGCTGCGCGACCCCGCCAACCTTCTCTGGCCGCCCGTGGCCGGCTTTGTCACCATCGTGCTCGGCTTTGCGGTCGGCTACTTCGTGGGTCGCGCGCTCGGCCTGCATCGTGGCGCGGGGCTGCGGACGTTCGCCTTTGCCGTGGGAATCTACAACTACGGGTTCATTCCGATCCCGCTCATGGAGTCGCTCTACGGCCGCGGGCCGTTGGGCGTGCTGCTGGTGCAGAACATGGGATGCGAACTCGCGGTCTGGAGTGTGGGCCTGCTGGTGCTGACGGGATTGTCCGGCCGCGAAGGCTGGCGCCGCGTGTTGAATCCACCGATCTGCACGCTCGTTGGAGCCGTGATAATCAACCTGTGCGGGTTGGCGTTGCCGGCAGTGATCATGCGGGTGGTCGACTTGGTCGGCGCATGCGCTGTCCCCTTCGGACTCCTGCTGTGCGGCGTGACCCTTGACACCTACGTGGAGCATCCGCGGCAGCTGTTCGACGTCCGCACGACGCCAATCGCCTGCCTGATCCGGCTCGCGGCGCTACCGGCGGCATTTCTGCTGCTGGCGAGATTTGCGCCCGTGTCGATCGAGCTGAAACGCGTGCTGGTCGTCCAGGCCGCGATGCCGTCGGGCATGATGCCGCTGGTGCTCGCACGCCATTACGGCGGCCGGCCGCTGATCGCGGCGCAGATCATCGTTGGCACGACCCTTCTCGGCGTCCTGGTGATCCCGTGGTGGCTGTCCTGGGGAATGGCCTGGGTGGGAGGATAGCTGAGCCATGACTATTCAATCTAGATGCTGCAATTGTCACCACGGATCTCCTAGCGCGGCTCCGCCGCAACCGATAGGGAACACGGATCGTTTTTGACCACGGATTTCACAGATGGAACGGAGGGGAAAGGGAGCAATAGGTAGCAGTGAAATCAGTGTAATCCTCCGAACGAATTGGCGCCCACGAATGCACACCAATAACCACGAATTCCTGGGTGTATTTCACCTTGCCCCAAATCGAATATCTCGTAAGAGTGAAGCATTGTCCTATCGCATGATCTGTCACCGCCGCAATGGCATTAACCCCTGACCCGCTCGACGGGTGACTGGCTTGAAGATCGGATTTCTAGGCGGCAGTTTTGACCCGGTTCATTTCGGACACCTGCTGGCGGCGCAGGACGCCTACGAGCAGTACCAGCTTGACCGGCTGATTTTCGTGCCGGCGGCGCAAGCGCCGCTCAAGCCGCAAGAAATGCAGTCGAGCGCCGCGGACCGCATCACGATGCTGCACGCAGCCATCGGCGGAGACCGGCGATTTGAGATATCCGAGTTGGAATTGCAACGTAGTGGTGTGAGTTACACCATCGACTCGGTGCGTCAATTTCGCGTGCTGTTCCCAGACGATCAACTGTTCTGGATCATCGGCGGCGACCAATTGCCGAAGATGAATCTTTGGAAGGACGCGGCAGAACTCGCCCGGCTAATCGAGTTTATCGTCTTGGAGCGACCCGGGCATCCAGCCAGACAAACTCCTGATATTCCTGGCCTTCGACTCCACCGCTGCGACGGACATTTAATTGAGATCAGCTCAAGCGAACTTCGTCAGCGTGTGCGGCGGGGACTCGCCCTGCATTATTTTTGTCCGCAAAAGGTCGTTTCACAAATCAAAGCCCGCAATCTATACCGCCAACTCGCATGAAAAGGAATCCGCTCGTGCCCCGGAAGACAGGATACAAGTCATTGCCATTGTTGAAGTTGGTGCTGCGTTCGCTCGATGAAAAGAAAGCAGAAGATCTGCGGGTGCTGGACGTCCGGGCGAAATCATCGATCACCGACTACCTCGTGCTGGCCACCGGAACGTCCGAGCCTCATCTGCGGGCGCTGCGCGTCGAATTGGAAAAGACGATTGATGCCGCAGGAGAGCCGATCGTCGGAGTGGAAAGCGTAGAAGGGAGCGGCTGGACAGTGTTCGATGCCTTTGACATTATGGTTCATCTGTTTACGACGGAAAATCGGGCAAAATACCGGCTCGAGCTGCTTTGGAAGGACGCTGTTGAGGTTCCTGTCGCCGGCTTGCTTGTGGAGCCGGTTAAGCGTCGCAAGCGACGCGCAGTAGAGTGAAGCTAAGTTGCTTGTAATAGAAGATTAACGTGACAGTTTTCCATTGTGGCCGCGAGCGCCAGCGAGTGGTTCCGAGAAATCTCCAGAGATGGGCAAGATGCCCATGCCACTCTGAGATTTAACTTCCCAGAGATTTGCCTTGGGCACACCCTAGTCGTATCTATTCAAAAAACCCCGCCATCACTCGTAAACATCACGCCATCAGGTGATCGATGTAGGAGCCTGCTTGCAGGCGATTCTACCCTCGGAATCGCCTGCAAGCAGGCTCCTACATTTTGCATCGTTTGGCTAAGAAGCTCCGAGGCCGTTGTTTTCACAATTAATTCAAATGATTTGCGAATTCTCACCTTGCCCGACGGCTGGATCTACCGTTTCATCTTAACGTTGTAAAAAGTCAGTTGAACGTTCATATCATAATAATCCAATCCATAATCCAATGAAAGCTATTCGATCAAACAAGGGCTTCACCCTTGTCGAAATCATGATTGTCGTGGTCATCATCGGCCTGCTCGCCGCGATGGCCATTCCCGCGTTCCAGAAGGTCCGCCAGAGTTCCATTGAGAAGACGCTGACCAACGATGCCAAGCAGCTCGCGTCGGCCGCCAACCAGTATTTCATGGAGAATGGCGTCTCGACGATTCTCGTCACCGTAACCGCTGGCGTGATCGATTCCAACTCGCCCCTCGGGAGCTATGTGCACCAGATCAGCAAGGGAAACTCATTCCCGGCGGGTTTGACCGCAGGTTCGACCTTTACTGGCGCGAATGCTGCCTTGCCGTCTGGGTCTCAGACGCTGACCTTCAGTGCCGAAGGCCAAAAGCTGTAACAATCCTGTTTGTTCGTTCTTTCCGGGCTGCACCCGCGGGTGTGGCCCTTTTTTTTGGTGATCCCAGTAGGGCGCACCAGCTTTGCCGACCTCTCGCTTGCCGGAAAGCCTCCAGTCTATTTGAGTGCGCTCCGCTCTCCAAGGTCCCGGCTGTTCGCGCCCTGCTCTGGCCGCATGAGCCGATTGCGAACGGCATCGTCATCGGAGCATGGCGCAAGAAGTGAAATTCTCTTCCTCTCACACCGAGCCTTTCCGCCCGTACCGGTTGCTCGGATGGGCGTTCTTTTTCGCGGTGCTGGCCTTCGCGTGGTTTCGATTTTCGGACAATACAGCAGACAATGATCTTTGGGGCCATGTCCTTTTCGGTCAGCGCAATTGGAATGCGGGTCACATCGAGCGGATCGATAGGTTTTCCTGGACAGCTGCCGGCGCGCCGTGGATCAACCACGAAGTCGCCGCCGAGATTGCGCTCGGACTCATTCATCGATGGACAGGCAGCAGCGGGCTCTGGCTTTTCATGCTCGCTATGGCGGTGCTCACCGCCGGCTGGGCATTGCTGGCCGGCGGGGGACGAGATCCGGTCCGGCGCTGGATGACTCTTGTCCTGTTTGCGGCTTCCGCCAATCCCATCGCGTTGGGTTATGCCGTACGCCCGCAACTGTTCACGATGTTGGCGATGGTGGCTTTGCTCGCGACGTTGCGGCGCTTTCTCGCCGGACAAAGCCACTTTGGGTTTTTTCTACCGCCGCTGTTTGCCTGCTGGGTCAACCTGCACGGCGGTTATCTGGCCGGTTGGTTGTTGCTTCTTGTCGCTGGCGTAATGGAAAGTGTCGCACGACTCCGGTTGCGCCGGCTGAGCCGTACGGGCAACGAAAAGGCAACAGGCATTCCTGTCATTGTGCTTGTCGCCGCCAGTTCGACGCTGGCTCTGGCATTGAACCCATGGGGTTTTCATCTGGTTGGATGGACGTTTGAAACTCTGCGACTGCCCCGGCCAAATATCGCCGAGTGGCAATCGCCGTTGCTCTCCGTCGGCAACGCGCCGTTTTACTTGGTGCTGGTTGTTTCGTTGTCGGCCTGGATTTTCAGCCGGGAACCGCGGCGGGCGTGGGAAGCCGCCGTCCTGCTTCTGCTCGGCCTGATGGCCATGCGGTCTCAGCGCCACGTTCCGCTTTTCGGTCTCGCAAATCTGATGCTCACGCCTCCGCACCTCGCCGACGCGGTACGGCGACTCGCGCCACGGTGCGGCAGCTTATTGGCTGCGTTCCGTCGCCCCCGGATGCGGACTGCCGCGGTCATCGCGCTCGGCGCGGCTGGCGTGGTTTGCCTGGGCGCCAGTCTTTCCTCGCCCCGCGAGCATCCATTCACCATTGAAGTGCCGCGCGACACGTACCCGGTCGCTGCGATCGGTTTCATCCGCGCCCACGATCTCACCGGCAACACCCTCACGTTCTTCGACTGGGGCGAGCAGGTGCTTTGGGAACTGCCGGGCAATCCGGTCTCTTTCGACGGCCGGCTGGACACCGTCTATTCCCCGGAAATCATGAACGCTCACTGGCGTCTCTATGCTGGTGAATCACCCGGCCCGGCGCTTGATCTAGCCCGCGCGGCAATCGCCCTATTGCCCACCGGCTCAGGCGGGGTGGATTACCTGCGCCAAGCTGGCTGGAAACTTGTGTATCGTGACCCGCTCGCCTCGGTGTTGATCGAAAACCCAGCCCATTTTCCCACGCTTGCGCAATCCCCACTGCCCGTGTTTGCCGGCATCCATGCTGTCCAGGGTCGGGAACCGTTTCCCGATACTCCACCGCTCTTGGGCAAGGCGGCCGCGGCGCGTTGAATTCTCTGCCCTTCGGTCTTGCCGCCAGAATCAGCCGAGCGACTGGTCCCGGCCTGACACCCGCGGTCAAACGCGCGTGCCCGGAGCCGAGAGTCATCTCTGACCGGACGATCCTGCTGGATCAGGCGACTTTTGCGGGCTGGATTTGTTCAGCAGAGCGATACTTGCCTTCAGCTCTTCTTCAAGATCGACCATTTGGAGACCGCGAATTGTCGCGACAAAGTCAGTCTTGCCTCGAGCAGGCTGAATGGCCCTGGCTTTCTTGAGATATTCCAGAGCTTTGTCCGAATGGCCAAGCCGATAATGCGAAAGAGCCAACACCCAATAAGTGGATACTTCAGCATCGCCCCAAGCCAGTGCCTTTAGGGCGCTTTCAATGGCCGCTTCATATTTATAGGTGTTATTCAGTGCGGAGGCCTTGAAGGTGGCAAGTTCACCTTTATGGAGCGGATTTTGAGCAACCGCTATTTTCGAATCACAGAATTCGATTAGCTCGCGATAACGCTCCGCCCGGGAGTAGGCCACTGCCACATTTTGCACCGAAGTCTCGCAGTCGCCGGTCACAGACAGCGAGTGCTGAAACAGCGTGACCCCATCTTGCCAATACGAGACCTGGATCTGGGTCGCGACGATCATCGAAATGCCGAATCCGGCCAGCAAAACACCGGTCAACGCCCGCCGTGCGGAAGTGCCCATCGAGTGAAGCTCCTCAAAAAGAACGGGAAACACAAAGGCCAGCCCCAGCATGGGAATGTAGAGGTAGCGGTCGGCGTGAGACTGCGACCCGACCTGCACCAGTCCTGCGACTGGCACCATGGTACCCAAGAACCAACACCATCCGATCAAGAGTTGCGGCCGCCGGCGGACCAGGAGGATCGCCAAGAGGGAGAGCACGCAGAGGATGAGGATGGCGGGAATGGCTTGGCGAAAAGCCAGATCCTGAAAAAAAAGTGGATAGAAAACAGCGAGATTCCCCGGACAAAAAAACATTGCGAGGTATCGTTCATAGGAAAGAAGGACATTGATTAGTCTATGCCCGAACGGGTACACCGTGTCTGCCATGGCGATCGACTGGGCTGACATGGTCACGGCCGAGAAGTAGATCGACAAAGCGAGCAAAGGCAGGATCGGGAGGATGAGCTTTTGCGCGTATTTTAGCCAAGAGGAAGACGTTTCCCGATGATCCGGGTGATAGGAAAGATAGAGCAGGTGGATCAATATCAGAGTACAAGGAAGCGTGACACTCATCGCCTTGCTCAGCAGACCCAGGATATGGAAGATAATCGTCAAACCATAGGATTCGAAGGATCTCGTTTCCAGAAAGACGAGATAGGCAATAATGGCTGAAAACCAAAACACCGCGTTCAGGATGCTCTTGCGCTCTGCGGTCCAGGCCACGTTTTCGACATTGGCAGGGTGCAGGGCGAAGAAGAGTGCGACGGTGAACGCGAAGAGTCGGCTTCCGGTGGCTTTGAGAAACGCCAGGTAACAAAGACATGACGCCAGAGCATGCCAGGCCACGTTCTCCAATAAATACCCGCCCGGGTGAGAGCTAAACAGCTCCCGATCGATTAAATGGGATAACCAGGTAAGCGGATGCCAGTTGGCCGCCTCGGTGTTAGTGAATGCCCAGCGAATGCTTTCCCAACACAGCCCTTTAATGATGTAGGTGTTATAAAACGTGTAGATGCCATCATCGAATTCGGTAAACCGGTGCCCGGCCACCTGGCGATAGGGAATGAAAATCGCTAGGACCAGCCCGAGGCAGATCAGGATATCCAGCTGATAGTCCGAGCTGAAAAGCGGTTTGCGCGGGGCGGGGGTCATCTTAGGCAAAGGGCGGAGTGCGTCCGGTTAGACGGGCGAAGCGGAAAGCGAGGGCGACGCGCAGACAGCCAAGGCCATAAATGCTGCTGCGATTGAAGTTGATTGATGAGGCTTCGGTGAAATATTTCGTGGGACAACTCACTTCGCCGATGGTCTGTCTCCGCCAGAGAACCTGGGCGAGAAACTGGTTATCAAAGAGGAAATCGTTGGAAAGTTTGTCCAGCCGCATCGATTGCAGCAACTCGCGTGAATAGGCACGATACCCGGTGTGATACTCAGAGAGCTTTGCCCCCATGAGGGTGTTTTGGACGCCAGTGAGGAAGCGGTTGGAAAGGTATTTCCACCACGGCATCCCCCCTTCCAGCGCATAGCCACCCAGGATGCGGGAGCCGAGAACGCATGGATACAGCCCATTGGCGATCATGCTGACCATAGCAGGGATGAGTTTCGGCGTGTACTGATAATCGGGATGTACCATGACGACGATGTCGGCGCCTTTTTCGAGGGCGAGGCGATAGCACGTTTTCTGATTGCCGCCATAGCCGAGGTTGTGTTGATGCACATGGACCGTCACGCCCGGCAGGGCTTGGGCGACCGCCACGGTGTCGTCCCGGCTGCCATCGTCGACCACAATGATCTCATCGACAATTCCTTGGTCAACGACCTCGTCGTAAGTTGCCTTGAGGGTTCGCGCCGCATTGTAGGCGGGCATGACAACGATGATCTTGTGGTTTCGGTACATGACGAAAGTCAACCGTAGCTATGCAAATTGTAGGAGCGAGCTTCCGCCTTCGCTGAAGCTATGGCGGACAGGTGCTCGCGACCTATCCTCCGTAGGCCTTGCCAAGGAGGATGCCGACGAAGGAATCGCCTGCAAGCAGGCTCCTACATCGGTCACCTGGCCCCATCGTTGACCACGGGTGAGGGCGGAGTTCATTGCATAGAATACGGCTTAGGTGGAACGATGCAGTTGGCTATGTAGGGCGGGGGTCGCCTGACCCCGCCTTCCCCTGGAAACACGGCGGCATCGGGAGATGCCGCCCTACCACCATTCTGTGTTGGCGCGATCATTCGATATACAAGTTCAACCGCATCGTTCCGGCTTAGGTAGTTGCGGAGCGTTCAAACAGCAATTCCACGGTGGCGCCGGCCCCGGCGCCGGCCGAGGCAAGATCGAGCAGAAGAGCGGGCCCAAGCATGAGCCCGGCAAGGGCGGCGTGCGCTAGTACAATGGCCGCGCCGCGATCGGGCAGATAGGATCGGTTCCGTTTGAGCCGCTCATAAAGGAAGTTCCGGTGGTGATCGGCCCGGTTCAGCGCACTTTGCAGCCAGCCGTAGGTGTTCTGTTCCAGGCAGAGGTGGCGGGCAGCCAGCAGCCGGAACCCCCTGGACTGTAAGTAGGCGGTGACCGCTTGCGGTGGAACAAGGTTTAAATGCCGGGGCGGATCCAGATGAAACCAGTCCTCACCAAAAACGCGCACCTGCCAGCTCCTGATGTTGGGGAAGGCGAGGAAAAGACGACCTCCGGGTCTCACCAGGCGGGTGAGCTGATCCAGCGTTTCCCGCGGCCTCGGCAAATGTTCAAAAACATGGACCAATGTGATGAGGTCAAACGAGGCGGGCGGAAGTTCGGTTGCTTCCAGGGTGCCCAAATGAAGATGAATGGCGGGGATCTTCGCGGCACGTTCCGCGGCCGGCCCAGGCAGCTCGATTCCGTGGAGTTCGTAGCGGCCGGTGTTTTGGAAGCTGCGGAGCAGACGGCCGTCGCCGCAGCCGATGTCGAGGATGCAGGCACCTTCAGCCAGCGGGCGCCTAAGCTGGCGGGCGCGCAGAGTGGCGAAGGCATCGCGGAGGCGCTCAATCCAACGACCGAACTTGGTTGCTCCCTCGCCGTAATAGCCAGTGGCGTAAGCGGTCCGCAGTTGTTCCGCCGAAGGGGACGGCCAGAGAAACACCGTGCCGCACGCCTCGCAGATGCGAAGAGGATAGAGGGTGCCGTCCTCGCCGGAGGTCCGGCCTCGTGGAAGAGTGCGTGGCTTCGCACAAAAGAGACAGGGCACCTCGGGAGTGGACGTATTCGTCTGCATGGTTTGCTCAGACTCAATCATCCTAGAGGCCGCAGTTGACCACGGTCTTTTGTTTTTGAACGAGTCTCGTCTGACATGGGCGGGACGCCCATGCCACGTAGCACGGGCGTCTCGCCCGTGGGGTCGCGCGACGACTCCTCAAAACAAAACACCATGCGCAGTTGACACCACAGATTTCACCGATGGCACGGATCACCAATCCGTTCCGAGCACTTCGGGTTTCACTCCTCAGGGGAATGAGCCTTGGCCCGTGTTTCACCTGCGATTTTCTGTGTCTGTGCAATCTGTGTAATCCGTGGTTAAATTGAACCGCCGAAATTAGGATCATCCAGGCGAGGAACTCCTGACGAGGGGGAAGACAGGTGAAGCCGCCTCGATGCAGATGGGTTCTGGAGGTTAACTCAACCGACGGAAAAGACTATCGCAAAGATTGGTGAATTTCCGGTCAACGAACGGCTAGCCCGGATGTTTCGCACTCTGCTCGATAGTCGGCGTGCAGACTGCAGATGATCCCCCGGCCCAGCCTGCCGGCCGGCACATCCGGGCTACCGGCAAAACCGCTCCCCGGACCGCTCCGCAGGGAGACCGGCAAGATTCTGAGGCTTTCCTGGGCCGGCTGTCTTTTCTCAGTCGGCGCGGTCACATGGTTTCTTTTCGGAGGGGCGGTTTTGCATTAGCCCGCATATCCCTTGACGATCGCCACCATTGGAACCGTTAGCAGACGAATGATCGTCGCGATGGCGAAGACTGTGTTACGATCCCTCCAATTCGTCGCCGGGAGCGCTGATTCTGCATTTTCATCGACGAAACCGGACTGCCAAGTAGCGCCAGTCTCTCACTGGCGAGATCGCCGGTCGGAGACCGGCGCCACCTTTGGTTGCGGCTCTGCCGCGCTAGGAAATATGCGGGCTAGCGAATTGCCTACAAAGATGGAATGGGACTGCCGGGCGGCGGCACATCTACCGAAAAAGGTTGTATTTCACGATCGCATAGAGCGCGCGGAACCCGTCGCGCCACCCGATCTTTTTACCTTCCTCGTACGTGCGTCCGTAATAGCAGATGCCCACCTCGTAGATCGGCACGCGCAGTCGGGC
>PLOH01000076.1:0-20918 GCA_003142955.1 Opitutia bacterium
GCCTCGCATGTCTGGCGGCAGGACCACAATGGCTTCACCCATCAGGATCCCGGTTTCATCGATCACGTCGTGAACAAAAAGGCCGAAATCGTGCGGGTCTACCTTCCCCCTGATGCCAACTGCCTGCTGTCGGTGATGGACCACTGCCTGCGCAGCCGCCACTACGTCAATGTCGTAATCGCGGGCAAGCACCCTGCGCCGCAGTGGCTCACGATGGACGCTGCCGTCAAACACTGCACCGAAGGCATCGGCATCTGGACGTGGGCCAGCAACGACGACGGCGTTGACCCCGACGTGGTCATGGCCTGTTGCGGCGACGTGCCCACGCTGGAGACGCTGGCTGCCGTCTCGATTCTGCGCGAGCATCTCCCCGACCTGAGAATCCGCGTGGTCAATGTCGTCGATCTGATGAAGCTGGAGCCACCCACCGAGCATCCGCACGGATTGAGCGACCGGGATTTCGACGAGCTCTTCACGAAGGACCGGCCGGTCATCTTCGCCTTCCATGCCTACCCGGCGCTGATCCACCGGCTGACCTACCGCCGCACGAACCACGACAACTTTCACGTTCGCGGCTATAAGGAAGAGGGCACGATCACCACGCCCTTCGACATGACGGTGCTGAACGATCTGGACCGCTTCCACCTCGTGATGGACACCATCGACCGCCTGCCGAAGACCGGCGACCGGGGCATCTACCTCAAGCAGCAGCTCAAGGATAAGCTCATCGAGCATAAACAATACATCGACAAGAACGGCGAGGATCTGCCGGAGATCCGGAACTGGCAGTGGGGTGCGCCCGATGCCGGCAAATTGGCGTAAACCCACGCTTTCCCGAGGCGCTCCGGATCGTTCGATCTGCAGCGTGGATTGGCTTCAGTTCCGCGACATACAGGGGAACGGCATTGGAATCGGGCAAGCGCTTCCAGTAGGGTTAGGACCCATAGGTGAAGGCCCGAGGATCGCGTAGAGTACTTCGCAGGAGCTGGAGAATCCCTTGCCCTCATGAACGAAAGATATGCTATGCACCGCTTATTCCCGCCGGTCTTTGCCAGTGTCATCGCCTTGGTGGCACTCGGATTCCTCCTTGGGTTACCCTGCGCGATGGCGCAAACCCAGCTCTCCACGGCCGATGACAACTTCATTTCCGCGGCTGCTCAAGGCGGCCTGACTGAGGTGAAACTCGGAGAACAGGCCGTCCAGAGAGGGACGCGCGCCGACGTCCAGGCGTTTGGAGGCATGATGGCGAAGGACTACACGGCCATGAATAGCGACCTGAAAGCACTGGCCGTCCTAAAGGGCACCACCCTGCCGTACAGCTTGGATGCGGACCATCAGGGAATAGTCGATAGAATGGCGGTCCTGCCTGTTGCGGCCTTCGACGATGCCTATCTCTCCGCGATGATCGATGCGCATACCGAGGAGGCCAAGGCATTCAAAGCCGAATCGGCTCAAACAAAAGACGGGGATATCGACAGCTTCCTGGGCAAATTCATCCCGATTGTGGCCGAGCATTTGAAGCACATCGCCACAATGAAGAAATAGGGTCCCAATCGAAATCAGGGACATTGCACGCGCAAACGCCTGACGACCCGCCCGCCGGGCGGGTAATACCCCATACGCTCGTTTCGGGTTAGGGGATATCTTTTCGGCAAATTGCTGAAGTCGGTGAACAATACTCATCCCGCCAAACTGCCCATGAAAGTCCTTTTCTTGCTAACGCTCACACTGTGCCTTGCGTTTTCTGTCCGGGCGCAGACCCCCGGTGCGACTTATTCGCCCGAACAGCTGGATCAGTTGCTCGGTCCGATTGCGCTCTATCCCGATCCCTTGGTGGCCGTGATTCTTCCGGCTTCGACCGTGCCGTCGGATATCACGCTCGCCGCGAATTATCTGGCGGCCAATGGCCCCGCGGGCGGAATCGACGCCCAGCCGTGGGATCCGAGTGTCAAGGCTCTGGCCCGCTACCCTGATATCGTCAAATGGATGAACGGCAATCTCGACTGGACGCAGGCATTGGGCGCGGCGTTTACGCAGCAGCCGGCCGACGTCATGAAGTCCGTTCAGCAGCTCCGGGTTCAGGCGCGGGCGGCCGGGACTCTGGTCAATACGCCGCAGCAGCAGGTTGTGATGGACGGTGATAATATCCGGATCGTACCCGCCCAACCGAATACGATTTACGTCCCGGTGTACGATCCCGCCATCGTTTATGAAACGCCAGTCGGCTATGCCGGCCCGTTCCTTACCTTCGGAATGGGGTACCCGGTGGGCGCCTGGCTTGGCTACCAATGCGATTGGGATGATTTTGGGATCTGGCTTGGACCATGGAGTCCAGGTTGGGCCTACAACCGGGGATGGCGAAATCCGGGCTCAGGAAGAAATCTCTGGCGGGCGTGGCAACCCGATCCGCGTCGATCCCGCGCGATGGTGCGCAGTTTCTATCGGCCGGAGGGCCGTCTGCCTACTCCCAGGGTCGTTGCAGCCTATCGGGCGCCGGTCCGCCAGCCGGGCCTCGCGTCCCGTCCCGCGGTTTCTCGTGCGCCCTCCCGACCGGACTATCGCGGCCGAGCCGTCGCGGTGCCCCGTCCGGCCGGCCCGGCCCCGTCGGGCCAATTCATCAGCGGATACAACCGAGGGACCCAGACACGCGCCTTCAGCACCCGTGGACAAGTGAGTCGATCAGCTCCTGTCCGGACTCCGTCTTCGTCCCGGTCGGCGGCTCCCTCCCGCGCCGCAGCTCCGTCGCGTGCGCCCAGCCAGGCGCCGGAAGACAAACGGGACCGGCACTGAACTCTACCACGAACCCACCAGTACCATGATTCCTTTCCTACAGATTATGCGCTCCATCTATCTTCTGGCCGCTGCCCTTGCGTTCAGCTCCGTCGTGACCATTTCACCACTTCGGGCAGACCCGGCCAGCCCGGCGGGACCGCCGCGCACGTTCAGTTCGCCGGAGGAAGCCGTCAAGGCGCTCGTCAATGCGACCACGGCAGGCGATCGCGCAACCGTCGCTGCGATCTTTGGGCCTGACGTGAAAGACGTCCTGTCGGGCGACCCGAAGCAGGATACCCTCGAGTTCGCCACGTTTGCCAAGTTGGTCGCGCAGTTCTCCGAATTGGTCCAGAAGGCTGATGATCGTTTCGTGCTCAATCTTGGGGATCAGAACTGGCCGTTCCCCATCCCACTCGTGAAGAAGGAGGGAGTCTGGTTCTTCGATGCGGCGGCCGGCAAAGAGGAAATCGTCAATCGGCGCATCGGCGAAGACGAGCTCGTCGCCATTGGAGTCTGCCGGACCTATCTCGCGGCCCAGCATGAATACGCCAGCGAGGATCGCGTCGGTGATGGCATGCTCAGATTCGCGCAAAAGCTTCGGAGTACACCTGGCCAGAAGGATGGTCTCTATTGGCCCGCGGCGGCAGACGAGGATCCTAGTCCTTTTGGCCCTTTCATTGCCGAGGTTCACGCCGAGGGCTATGGCGGCAAGACGGCGGAAGGACAACCGCAGCCTTATCATGGCTACCGGTTTAAGATCCTAACGGCGCAGGGCGCGTCGGCTCCCGGCGGAGCCTACAACTACATCATTAACGACAATATGATCGCTGGTTTCGCCCTGGTTGCCTACCCAGAGCATTGGGGCGAATCCGGGGTCATGACCTTCATCGTCAACCAGTGGGGCAAGGTGTACGAGCGCAATTTGGGCGCCCAAAGCGCCGACCTCGCCGCTGCGCTGACCGAGTTCGATCCCGACCAGGATTGGACGGCCGTGAAGTCGCCTTGATTGCCGCCGCAACAGGAAACCGATGGACAGCCAGGCGATTGTCGCAACCGATCTGACAAAATGGTTTGGCGAAGGTGAGACTAAGGTGACTGCGGTGAATCGTGTCGACCTGGTCGCCCACTTTGGCGAGATGTTGTTCATCGTCGGCCCCTCCGGCAGCGGCAAGACCACAATGCTGAGCATGATTTCCGGCATCCTGCGTCCCAATGCCGGCAAGGTGATGGTCAAGGGGGCCGATATCTGGACTCTAAGCAACGACCAGCTGGCAGACTTCCGTCTGAATACAGTCGGATTCGTCTTCCAGGATTACCATCTGTTTCCGCGGCTGACCACGGCTGAAAACGTCGCGATCCCATTGATCCTGAAGCGGCACCCTTGGGACGAATCCATCACCGAGGCTAGAAAGTTCCTCGAAATCGTCGGCCTGAAGAACCGCAGCGAGATTCTGCCCGTGAAGCTCTCGGGCGGCGAGCAACAGCGCGTGGCGATTGCGCGCGCGATCGTGAGCAGTCCGCAGATCCTGATCCTCGACGAACCGACCGCCTCCCTGGACGGCGACACCGGGAGAACGATCATCTCCTTCGTAAAGGAGAAAATCCTCAACCAGAACCGTTGCATCCTGATCGTCACTCATGATGCGCGCATCAACGAGTATGCAGACCGAATCCTCCATATGGAAGATGGACATCTCTCCGCATCGGACAAGGGGACCGAATGAATGCCGCCGAGCCCAAGTCAGAAGCCAGTCTCGCCGAGCCGACGCCCGAAGCTAAAGCGGCCGAACCGATGACCGAAGCTAAAGCAGCCGCGCCCAATGCCGAAGCCAAAGCGGCCGAACCGATGACCGAGGCCAAAGCAGCCGCGCCCAATGCCGAAGCCAAAGCGGCCAAGCCAAAGCCCGAATTCAGAAACAGAATCATCTTTGGCCTCGCGATCCTCGGCTTCCTGGCCGCACTGGTCGCTGCCTACCTGTTCGGCATTGAGCGGAAGGCCCAGCCTCCTGCGTTTGCACCAGTCAGCAGCCCTTTTGAGTCGGCCATCTACGCCAATGGCATTATCGAGAGTGACCAGTCGAGCGGTTCAAATATCAATGCCTATCCGGAAGTTTCCGGCCCGATCACGCAGGTGTTCGTCCACGAGGGACAACTGGTGTCGGCGGGCACTCCCCTCCTGGCCATTGACGACTCGATTCAGAAGGCAATCACGGAACAATTGCGCTTGCAGGCTGAAGCCTCCCTGGCCCTCCTGAACGAACTCAAGGCACAACCGAGAGCGGAGACGCTGGCGATTGCAGCAGCGCAGGCGGTTTTAGCCGAATCCAACCTGAAGGTGGCCCGCGACCAGTACGACAAGGACCAGGCCTCCTATGACATTGACCCGAAATCGATCAGCAAAGACGTGCTGGATACCGCGAAGGACGCCGTCAAGCAGGCGGCGGCCGGACTGGACGTAGCGCGGAAGCAATATGAACTGACCAAAGCCGGCGCCTGGAGTTACGACATCGTCAACCAGGAGAAGCTGTACCAAGCGCTCAGGCAGGCCTATGAGGCAGCCAACGCCCTGCTGCTAAAGTACTCGGTCAAGGCGCAGGTCGACGGCGTCGTGCTGGCCGTCAACGCCACGGTTGGCAGCTATGTGTCATCACAGGGCGCCTATAATGCCTATACGCAGGGACTCGACCCGCTCGTGGTCATGAGCGCGCCCCAAGACTATCTGGCCGTGCGCTGTTACGTCGACGAGATCCTGGTCTCCCGGCTGCCGTCAAAGTGGCATATTGTCGCGCAGATGTTGGTCCGCGGGACTGACACTAAGGTGCCGCTGGAGTTCGTCCGGGTGCAACCCTATGTTTCGCCGAAGATCGAGCTCTCCAATGAGCGCCAGGAACAGGTGGACCTGCGGGTCCTGCCGGTGATTTTCCGGTTCCCCAAACAGGACGCCCCGGTCTATCCGGGCCAGTTGGTGGATGTATTTATCGGGCACAAGTAGCCTCCCAGTCCCGATCCATGGCACGGCCTACGCGATGACCAGCTTTCGATCATTAGTTCAGCGGAGCGCCTGTCTCAGTGCAATCACGACGCTGCTCGGCGCTTGTGCGGTGGGCCCCAATTTCGTTCGCCCTGCCCTACCCGACACGGACCGCTACACGCGCGAGCCGCTTCCAGCAGCCACGGTCACGGCCGATGGCCAGGAACAACATTTCACCCCCGCCACCTCGATCACTGCCGACTGGTGGCGGCTGTTTAAGTCAGAGCAACTGGACGCGGTCGTCCGGCAAGCGATCGCCAACAATCCGACTCTCCAGGCATCCGAAGGCCGCCTGCGGCAGAGCCAGGACAACCTGCGCGCCGGTTATGGTGTGTTCTACCCTCACATCGAGGCGGGAATCGACGCCAGCCGACAGCGCACCGCGGCGTTGCAGCAAAACTCGCCGACGTCTGGCACGATCTTCAATCTGGTGACATTAAGCGGCACCATCAGCTACGCGCTCGACGTGTTCGGCGGATTGCGCCGGACGGTGGAGGGCTTGCGCGCCCAGACCGATTATCAGCGTTACGCGAACCTGGCGGCCTGCCTGGCCCTGTCCGCGAATGTCGTTAACACCAGCATCGCCCGCTCAGCCTACGCCGCCCAGATTCGCACGACCGAGCAGCTGATCGACCTGGAGAACCAGCAACTTCGCCTGACCGAAGTGCAGGTCCGCGCCGGCACCGCCCCCTATGCGAACGTGCTGGGCATGCGCAGCCTGATCGCCGCCAACCAGGCCTCGCTGGCTCCGCTCAAGCAGAG
This sequence comes from Opitutia bacterium, assembly GCA_003142955.1. Classification (GTDB taxonomy): domain Bacteria; phylum Verrucomicrobiota; class Verrucomicrobiia; order Opitutales; family Opitutaceae; genus Fen-1467. The sequence goes on from PLOH01000076.1 coordinate 6,566, forward strand.
GATTAGTCAAACCGAGCACTTGCTCGCGACACTCGAAGGCGTGATGCCGTCCAAGGCTACCCTGCCCGATATCGATCTGAACGGACTCTCGCTGCCGGTCGACCTGCCGGTGAGCCTGCCGTCCGATTTGGTGCGACAGCGTCCGGACATCCTGTCGGCCGAGGCGCAATTGCATGTTGCCAGCGCCGCCATCGGCGTTGCGACCGCCGCCATGTTCCCCAGCTTCAGCTTGAATGGTACCTATGGGGCCACCGGTTCCAGTTTCGGCAATCTTTCAGCAGTTAGTGCCCGGTTCTGGAGCATCGGCCCGTCCGCCACGATTCCACTGTTCCAGGGTGGCGGCTTGTGGTTTGGCCGGAAGGCGGCCATCGACGCTTATCAAGAGTCGCAGGCAACTTACCGACAGACCGTGCTGAGCGCATTCGCGCAGGTTGCCGACTCTTTGCAAGGGTTGGAGCACGATGCTGAGGCGCTGCAGGCGCAAGTCGAGGCCCAGCATGCCGCAGGCGAAGCCCTCGCCTTGCTGCACGCCAATTACCGGGCGGGTCTTGTCGCCTACCTGGACGTGCTGGCGGCTGACGTGCAATTCCATGAGGCGACCATCGCCTATGTACAGGCGGTCGCGCAACGCCACCAGGACACCGTTGCATTGTTCACGGCGCTGGGAGGTGGCTGGTGGAACGAGCAACACCCGACGCGCGAAGGCGAGACGCCATGAAGTACCGCGGCATCCTCCGGATCGGGTTCAAGCTGCTGGTCAATGACACGGCCAAATTCACCGCCCTGCTGATCGGGATCACCTTCGCTGTCTTCCTGATGATGCAGATGACCGCAATGTTCGCTGGCATCCTCGACCGCGCTTTTTCGACCGTCACCAACATCGGCGCGTCGATGTGGATTATGGACCCGGCGGTCAATACCGCCACCAGTGCGATCCCCATGCCCGATTACCTGCTGGACGCCGTGCGCAGCATGGACGGGGTCAGCTATGCGGTACCGATCTTTATGGGTGGCGCTCAGGTCAAGCTCGACGACGGAACCTATCAATCGGTCAACGTCGTTGGTCTGGACGACACCAGCCTGTTTGGCCGTCCTGAACTCGAACAGGGCAATATTCAGGACATTTATGCCGACAATTCGTTCTTCGTGGTCAACGACGCTGAATTCTCGAAGCTGGAAAGCCCGAAGATCGGCACCTCATTCGCACTCAATGACCACCGCGGCGTGATTGTGGGCATCGCCCGGGTTGCCTCGAACGGACTGAACGGCGTACCGACACTCTACACCACCTACACCCGAGCAATCGAATACATCCCGACCACACGTTTCACCATCTCGTATGTGCTGGTGCAGACGAAGAGCGAAGCGGCGGTGGCAGGCATCAAGCAGCAAGTCGCCAAGCTCGGTTATGTTGCCCTGACCAAGGCGGAGTTCAACAAACGCATCACCGACTTCTACACCTACAAGACCGGAATTGGCACCAACATTTTGTTGATGACCGTGATCAGCTTCATCGTCGGACTGTCGATTTCCGGCCAAACCTTTTACACCTTTATCCTCGAGAACCTGGAGAAGTTCGGCGCGCTGAAGGCCATCGGCGCAAAAGGGCGCGAGCTCGTCTACATGATCCTGTTCATGGCGACCTTCACGGCACTGACCGGCTACGGTCTGGGGGTCGGTCTGGTGACACTGATGATCTGGATCACCCGGTCTCGGCTGCCCAACTACGCCGCGATGATCACATTCGGTAACCTGGGACTGGCCTTCGGCATGGTCGTGCTGATCGCCGGGATCTCCAGCTATGTCGGGATCCGAAAAGTACTCAGAATCGAGCCCTTCGACATTTTCAGGGGATAGCACCGGCCCAGCCCGCATTCTCGAACTGGACGATCCCTCCCCCACCCGCGCGCGGCACCGCCAGCTTCGGGTCCTCTTGCACCGACGCAGCTTCCGCCAGAGGGAAGTTCACGCTGCGAACGATGCGGATTGGATCCTGAGCCGGGCGAACGCCCTCGACATTTGCGCGGTTAATCGTCTCTCATGGCGGAAAGTTGGGCACACAGCCCGGGTTCTAGGTGGAACAGTGAAACCGAAATCCGTTTGGGTCTGAGGGGAAGCCGAGCATAGGTCCACCATCAGCCGGCGCCATGGGGTAAAACCCTACCGGCCGCCGACCGACGTCGTTCGGCCGCCGCCTGCCAGGAAATCTTCCGGTTAGGCTTTCGCATGAGACCCGCCCACCAAGTAGATGATGACGCCCATCAGCAAAACCAGGCCCATCACTTCTCCCCCGATGACAAGCCCAGCAAAGTAGAAACAGCCGGCGAACAGAAGCAGAAGGACAAGTGCAATGACCAGGAGATTCATGGGTGCAAGATAGCCCTCTGCGACCAACGCCGCTATGGGGCCTTCACCTTCCAAGAACTGTCCCTCCATGCAGTTTGAGCATCCATAGGTTTTAGGATACCACGACCAACAGGAGAAGAAGTCTCAAAGAGTCTGCCAGGCGGGTTACACCCCATTCCCCAATCGGTGCCCATCTGACATCGTCCCTTCCCTCGCCTCGCCCATCAACCCAACGACGTCAAACCCAGCTGGCTTGGCGTCATCCGTGTGGCCGACCTCGACCTAACGCTGGCCAAAGTTCCGGGGCTCGGCGGCGAGGTGTTGGTTGCCCCTCACTCGGCCGAGTTTGGAAGCCGCTTTGCCATCATCCTAGATTCCACCGGCGGCACGGTCGGCCTCGTACAGTATTTGGACAACGCGAATCTCGCCAAAAGCCAATGAAACACATTCACAAGATTCTCCTTGGCTCCTTTTTACTGATCGGCCTGCCTCTCGCCTGGAACGGTTGCATCGGCACCGGAGGAGGCGGCGGAGTCATCTACGGTGACTGTCCCTGGTTCCATGACGAAGGTTGGCTTGATGGCGGTGGCCGCGGCTGGTATGGTGGCAATGCCGGCGGCGGCGCCTACGTCCATCCAAGCGGTGGTAATCGTAGCAGCAAAGCCGCCGCTCGTCCTCCTAACAGTACCGCTCGTGCTGCCAGTAGTAGCAATCGTGCCAACGATCGCAGCAGCGGTGACGATCACCGACATTAAGCAGGATTCATGCGGTTGAGCATCGCCCTACGAACAACATTGGCCGACACCGAACGGTGTGCAGGGCCGGCGCTTGTCGCCAGGCCAATTGCCCATGGGGGAACGGTCCGCCGGCGAGCGGCGGCCCTGCCTCTAGCGGCATGATTCTGGCCGAGCTGGCTGCAACGATCCGGCGCAGGTTGGTGGACTCAATCCAACGGGTTCCAGTCGGAATAGTCGGTCGCAATGGTTTCGACCCATCGCAGCAGGCGGTGGGCGTGGAGCCACGCGGTCAGTCTTTGATAAAGGCTTGGCATACTCATGGTGCTTGGTTGGGAAAAATCAGGCATGGTGAATGGTTGGCATCGGCTGGGGCTGTCCAAGCGTCTCGGGCAAAGGCCTACCCAGCCCGCTTGAGCCCAAGAGTTGGAGCCCGACCGAAGCGGGCGACGGCCAAAAATTGGCTCGGCCTTGGGGAAATGAGACGGACTCGACATGGAAGATTCAGATGAGCCAGACAACCGCTCTGCCGGGAGATTCTGCCAATGCGGTCACCAATGCTTTTCCCCAGTGAGATAAACTGGAGTAGGAAGACCCACGATCGCCTGAACTAACGGCGGAACCCTGGAGGATGGACGCCGCCGCCAAAGCCGCCGCGGCCACCGTCCATCCACGGACCGTCGTGGACCCATCCACCGCCACCCCGGCCGCCGACTGGGACAATGCAGCCGAACAGGCCGAATTGCAGACCGACCAAGATGAGGGTACCGAGGAGAATCTTCTTAATGTTTTTCATGGACGATTGACGGGGTTGGCGTTGTTCACGTATTCCACCACGCCGACGGTGCCGCCGGTGGGATCTGCGATCAGGGCAAAACGGCTGCCAAACGCCGCGTCGTGCGGCGCGATCACGACTTCTCCGCCGAGGCCTGGCACCCGTGCGATGGTCTCATCGAGATTTGCCACACGGATTACGCCCAGCCAACCGGGTTTGGCATCTTTGCTCTCCGAGAGGACAGAAACGCCACCGCGATTGAATGCGCCGCTCGAGAACAGTAATTCGGTCTTCTTCCCTGTGCGAGCGTCAGGCGTCACATCATAATTGAAGATCTGCCGATAGAAATCGGCGGCAGGCTGTGGGTTTTTCACAAAGAGGTGAAACCAATTCCAGGTGCCGATCACCGGCTCAACATCGGCGGAGTCCCCTGAACTCGATTGCAAAAGGCCGAATGGGGCTTTCTCGTTATCCGTGACAATCGCCTCTGTGCCGATTTGCGGAAAATCGCGAGCGGGCGCACGCACCACTCCGCCCGCCTTGGTCACGGCTGAAAGCGCCGAAGCGATGTCGGTAACGGCAACGTAGCTGATCCAGCGGGCGGCGTGACTGGCGGCGGACACGGAGCGCTGCCTCAATCCGGCGACCGGATGGTTTCCATTGCTGAACACGGTGTAGATCACGCCCTGCTGGTCGAGCGTGACGGCGGTCCAGCCAAACACCCCGGAATAGAATTTTGTCGCGGCTGCGGAATCGGCCGTGTGCAGTTCGGCCCAGACGAACTTGCCGGGGTGGCTTTCGGTTGTAGCGGGATCGTTGAGCGCCGGGAAGGCCGCGGCGCGAGCGGTGGCTGGAAACCCGGTTCCCAGAAGTGTCGTGACGGCAAGGACCGTCGCCAGTCGGTAAACAGAAGTTGTATGCATTGTGTTAATGGTTGCAGCGAGGGCCAAGCCGGGGGCCACTGGATCGGATTAAGAGTTTTCGAAAACGAGAGCCTAGCTGTTTATGCCCAGCCAGCGTATGGGGTATTACCCTCCATTGCGCTCGGCTGGAGAGGGCTGTTCTCTCAGCCCTGCTCGCGTCGGAGCGCTCCAGCTCAATGCGCCTTCAGACTCCTTGAGACCGTGCCCGCGCGGTAAGTCACCGGCACTTGCCAGTCGGCATATTTCGGGTCAAAGGCCTTCATCGCCTTGACCACCTCCTGTCGAAAGGTGTTTTCGATCAGGCTTCCCTGGCCCGGCCAGATTTTGAAATGCACGCGGACAAAATTCCAGCTGCCGCCGGGCGCGGTCTCCACTTTGCCGATGATGGGCTCGGCGAGGATGATTGCGCCGAATTGGGTCCACATCCCGACCGCGATATTTTCAACGGTTTGGGCGACCTGTTGCTGGTCCGCGCCAATTGGGATCTGCGGGTCCGCATAGGCATCGACGCCTCCATGCGGGAACCGGCTGACGTTTCCAATCGTGCGGTTGGGAATGAATACCTTCTGATTGTAGAAATTGACGAGCTTGGTGAACCGCATCCCGATTTCATCCACCCGGCCAACCACATTGGTCGTCGGGCCGCCGATTTCGACAATGTCGTTTACATCCATCGCGTCCCAAAAAATCAATGTCAGCCCGATCACGATGTCCTGCACCAATCCCTGAGAGCCGAAGCTGATTGCCAGGCCAACGACAGAAGCGCTCGCCAGATAGGCGGTCAGACTGAACCCGAATTCCTGCAGGATCAGGCCGATCGCCATGAAATAGATGATAAAGGCGATCCCGCTGACGATCAGCCGGGTCACGGTGGCGAACTTCGGCTGGTGAGTCACGATGCCAAGAGGGCCATTCTGTCCGCGGCCCCGGGTCAGCAGCCATTCGCTGATGTGCCGGATCAACTTCACCGCCATGTGTGCGAGAATCGCCATCAATATAATGATCAGAATCCGCACCCCCATGGACGATTCATGCACGAAAAAATGGCTGTAGAAACGGCTCACAACCGTTTCGCCTGGAGGGGAAGAGACCGGAAGTGGGTTGGTCATGGGGATCAAAGGCCGGCGCGTCTCCGGTCAGCTTGCTCGCGCCGGACGTCCGAAGTCGCGGATCGGGGTGGTTTGCGACTTGGATTAGGTGACCGTAACATGAAGGCGTACGTCGACATTCCCGCGGATGGCGTTTGAGTACGGACACAATTGGTCCGCCGTTTCGATCAGTTCTCGCGCTAGTCCCTCTGGGATACCCTGGACGGCGACAAAGATGTCGATGTCCAACGTGTGTCCGCCCGCAACATTTTGGCCGAGGCCCACCTCCACGGAGGTTTTTGTGCCGGCTGGCGACAACTTAAGAAGCCGGGCCGCCGCCTGCAGCGCGCTGTCGAAACAGGCCGCGTAGGCGGCGGCGAAAAGCTGCTCGGGATTTGCGCCTGATTTCCCCGCGCCCGGTTCCGAAAGATCGACTGAAAAGACGCCGTCGTCGGTTTGCGAATGGCCCGAGCGGCCACCGGTGGCCGTTGCGCGCGTTTTATAGAGGATCTTCATGACAGCGAGTAAAGCGATCGGAACGTTCATCACCGCTCACCCTGCTGAGACGCCGAGGATTCGACCGATTACGGCGGTTACTGCCATCGCCAGGGCGCCACCGAGAGTGACTCGCACTGCGGCGCGGCCGATCGGCGCGCCGCCGAGGTGACCGCCAAAGGCGCCGAGCGCAGCGAGACTCGCCAGCGAAAGCGCGGCGATCGCGGCGAGACGCAGGGACGCCGGTGCGACGAGCAGCGCCGCAATCGGCAGCACGGCGAAGGCCGCAAAGCTCACGGCTGATATCCATGCGGCTTGCAGCGGACGCGCGAGGGATTTCTGGTCGATCCCCAGCTCATCGCGCATGTGCGCGCCGAGCCGATCCCGGGCGCTGAGTTGCTGCGCGACTTTCATGGCGAGCTCGTTGTCGAGGCCGCGCTTCACATAGATCAGCGCCAGCTCGCGCAACTCGGCTTCCGGCTGCTCGGTCAGCTCTCCCGTTTCCCGCTCGATGTCCGCCTGCTCCGCATCGCGCTGCGAACTGACCGAAACATATTCACCTACGGCCATCGACATCGCTCCCGCAACCATGCCCGCCACACCGGCCACGAGGATGGCTCCCTTCGGCGCGGAGGACGCCGCGACCCCAATCATCAGGCTCGCGGTCGAGACGATGGCGTCGTCCGATCCAAGGACGGCGGCGCGCAGCCACCCGGCGCGTCCGCTGCGGTGCATTTCCACCTGACCCATGCGAAGGACAGGCTTCGCCATCGTTAGGCGACGTTCGCCTTCACACCGGAGTGTGCCGGCAATTGCTTAAGAATCTTTTCCCACGTATCTTTTTGCACAGCCTTTTTCGGGAGCACGCGCCCCATGGGTGTTTTCTTTTGATGGGCCCGTTGCACGCCTTGATCGAGTTGCTCCATATCGAGGTATTCGTCGCCGTCCGGGAGGCGGGTCGCCGTCTCGGCGGTGGCCACGGCCGAGACTTCATCGTCGGAAAGCAGCATCAAGACGCTTTCACGGGTTACGTAACGGCTGCGATTGTCGTTCTTCATGGTCGATTTCCTGATGCCTTGATACTTCAAGTCCGCTTGATGTGTTTGTTTCATAGTTTTGTTGGTTGTAATGGCGAAAATTGGAACACGGATCTCGCTGCAGGTGGCGCGGTTTGTCCTTTCCGGCGGGACCGTATCGGTAGGATCGGGCGCTTTCAGGCCGAATGCGCTCCGTCGCAAAAAGGCTTGTTGGTTGATCGGCCGCGCCGGCGCAAAGTCGGCGACTCGCCCTCGGCATTAGGGACAATCCATTGCTCGCTGAGCGGCATTCCGCCGCCGCCGCGGTAAGGGCCATCCTTGATGATGTCGATCTTTGGACTTGGTCGGGGACTCTCGTTTATGGTTGATTCCTTTAGCGTTTGGTCGGCGCGGCGGAAGGGGTGGTTTGACGGCGTGGATTCCGCCTTTCCACGGCATCGCGAAGTCGCCTTTGACGTAACAGCGACTACCGCTCAGGCCGGCGCGTCGATCGAGGAAATGCGCACCAGCTTTTTGTTCACAGACTCCTGAATGCCCATGCTGGAGAGCTCGCGACCGTAGCCGGAGTTCTTGATGCCGCCGAATGGCAGATCTGCGGCCGTCCAAGTGGCGTGGTTGACGCTTTGGTAAGCCTTGGCCTTCGCCGGGGTCGCGGGTTTTTTCGAGACGGTTGGGCGGGATGCAAGTAATGTGGTCATGGATTTCAGGCGTGGGGATGTCTTGCGCGACGATACGCGGCGGCCCGATCAAGAGGAATGGGGTGTTACCCGCGGGCGCTCTCCGGCGTGGCGGGCGGTCCCCGATGCGCGGGCGATTTGGAGTAGAGGGCGATCGCTGGGATCGCGCTGCGCGGCCAAGAAAGGCGCAATCAACTTCGAGAGCCGGGGGCGAAACGATCCCCGAGGCCAATCAAGTCGATGAAGCCGCGCTCCACGTCGGTGCTCACGAGTTGAACGCGCAGGCGGTTGCCGACTTGGAGTCCGGCGGGACCATTGTCCAGTTTCCCCTCGACGGGCGGCTGCGAGAATCGAACCCATGTCCCCCTGTCGGTCACCCCGGTGACGGTGGCGTCGAACTGTTGGCCGATGCTGGTACAGAGCAGCATGGCGGCGGCGGACTTCTCAACCTGCCGTTCCACTTTCTTGGCGGCGTCCTCCTGTTCCGTGCAGTGTTTCGCCAGCGCGGTCAGTTCGTCGTTGGCATATGGCGGGGGACCGCCTGCCATCGCGGCTTTGAGCAACCGCTGGGTGATCACGTCCGGGAAACGCCGGTTCGGTGCCGTCGAGTGGGAGTAGTCTTTCACGGCAAGACCAAAGTGTCCGGCAACCGGCACGCCGGGAAGCTCAAGGTCGTATTCGCCCGCGCCCAGCAGCTTGATGACGCTGAGCGACAGTTCGGCGAACCCAGCCGGATCGGCGGCCTTCGCCGCCACCAGGAATAATTCGAGCGCCTTCGGTTCCGGCTCCTTCGGCAGAGTTGATCCGTGTTCCGCGGCCAGCTCGGCGATACGGTTCCAGGATTTGGGCACGCGAACAACGCGCCGGATCGACGGGAATTGTTTGGCGGCCAGATAGCGCGCCGTCACGCCGTTGGATGCGATCATCAAGTCCTCAATGAGGCGTTTGGCTGAATTGGGCGCATCCACTTCCAAACCCGTGAGGATTGCGCCGTCGAACACCGGACGTGTTTGCATGGTCTCGAGCGAGAGGGCTCCCTGTTGGTGGCGCAACCCGGCGAGTTGGCAGGCGACGCGATACTGGAGCTTGAGGTTGTCGGCGAGACCAGCGACTGCACCGATCGCCGCCGGCATCGGCGCGGTTCCCTCGAGCCATGCCGCCACACTATTGTAGGCGAGCTGAGCGCGATTGCGCACGGTCGCCGGGAAGATTTCCGAGGTAGCGAGCGAGCCGTCCGCGGAGAATGTCATGGACACGACGATGGAAAGGCGGTCGGCGTCCAGGTTGAGCGAGGTGAGATTGGTGGAGAGTTTTTCCGGCAACATCGGGAAGGTCTGAGCAGCGGTGTAGACCGAGGTCGTATTTCGCCGGGCATCATCGTCGATAGCGGAGCCCGAACGCACGACGGAGGAAACATCGGCGATGGCCACGAGAAGTCTGGTGGCGCCCTGCGGAAGAACTTCGGCCACGGAGATCTGGTCGAGATCGCGCGAGTCATCGTTGTCGATCGAGCACCACAGCAGGTGCCGCAGATCGCGCGTCGCTGCGTCCGTCGCCACGGCGGAGGCGCGAATTGCATCGAGTTCGACGACAGCCGCAGGCGAAAATTCGGGAAAAAGACCGCGCGCGGTCATAACGCGACGGGCGATGCTTTGCAGGAGGGCGCGCGACGGTTTGTCCGAGGGTGTCGTCATAGAGAGAACGGTGCAGACTTCATGGGAGCCGGAGTTTGTTTTGCCGACGTTCGCCCGCCCGCCACAGGACGCAGATAAGCCGGAGTGTTTTCTTAATCGCGACCGCTAAATCACGCGCAGGACGATTTTGCCGCGCATATATGGCCGAGCTCACTAAGTTCCTAACCGCGGGTCGCGTCGGAGAGGGGCAGGACCGTCTCCACTGCCTCCTCGAAACGCACCGTCTCATAATCGACCGGCTGTCTTCATGGTCCTCATGCTCAGTTCATCCGGCGGTTCGCGTAGAATTTCCGCGCTTTCGCGAGCAACTGGTCCTCGCTCAGATGGTGCTCATCCACGACCAGGCTCCCGATGATCCGCTTAGCCAGCTCCGGCTGATGGAGTTTCACCCACATCATGAACTGTTCCATTTCGCTGCTCGTGCCCGTGCCGGTACCGAAGATGAGGATCCGACCGGGGGCCTGCAGCGCCTTGGCCACCGGCTCGAAGAAACTGTTTAGATCCGGCTTTTCCTGGCCGCGCGAAAAATCCTTCGAGTTATGCGCGTGGCGAAAATAATCGTCCGGCTCATGCGGCAGGATCTGCTGCGGGACGGCCCCGCGTATTTCCGACCGGAAGATGCGGGCTTCATGGTGATCGATCACCACCAGCCAGTGCGTTTCGCTTTCCTTCGTTTCGGCTGGTGCCGTTTCCGATCGTTCGAGAAAGTGACGCAAGGCCATGAGCTCGTCCGTCTCGGCGACATCTTTGGTGCGGGCAGGATGGAGCACCAGGACTTGGCCGTTGCGTGTCACCTTCAAGTTTCCGTTGGGTTCCTCCGCGATCTCGCCGAGCGTCGCCAACAGGGCGCGAACATGGCTCCACTCCAGATTGTGCGAGACCGGATGCTGAAAAATGGTATTATAGGTGCGCAGCTGCGAACCGGTGAGTGCCGTGGTCGATGTCATATTTTCGGGAGAATAACTGGGGGAGCAAGCCGCTGCGGCTGGACCCGTTGACGAGTTTCGTATTTCGCTGCTCGACGATGCGCTTAAAGCCCGACGCGGGCCATGGGGTGTAACCCTATTGAGGATGACCTATTGCAGTGACAGACCTTCGCGTAGCGCGGAGCTTTAGCCCGCGCTCTCTGCGCTCGAACGTGCGGGCTGAAGCTCCGCACGACGCACGCCCAACACTGTCAATTCATTCGGTAATCCTCAGTAGGAGGCGGGCGGGGGCGGGCGAATCCGTCCGGCCACCTCCATCGCCGGGCAACGCCTACGGACGGCAGGCTCTCCCTGCTTCCCCGGTAGGGTTGCGCCCCATAACAAAGCACCCGCTCCATCAGATATGATTCGTTCGCGAATTACGCCAAACCCGGCGACAAATTCAAAACACAAGAACGAATTAGGGGATTTTATGGCAAAAGTACTCGGCATCGATTTGGGCACAACGAACTCCTGCATGGCGGTCATCGAGGGCGGCGAGCCCTCGGTCCTCGAAAACTCCGAAGGCAAACGCACGACGCCTTCAGTGGTCGCTTTCACCAAGAGCGGCGAACGCCTCGTCGGCGAGCCCGCCAAACGGCAGGCCGTCACCAATTCCCGCAATACGATCTATTCGATCAAGCGGTTCATGGGGCGAAAGTTCGACGAGGTGCAGGAGGAGATTAAACGCGTCCCCTACAAGGTCGTCCGAGCCGCCAATGGCGACGCGGCGGTCGAAGTGGAAGTGAACGGCCAGCCCAAGCAGTTCAGCCCGCCGGAGATCTCGGCCATGATTCTCGCCAAGCTCAAGGCGGATGCCGAGACGCGGCTGGGGGAGACGATCACCCAGGCCGTCATCACGACCCCGGCCTATTTCAATGACTCGCAGCGCCAGGCCACGAAGGACGCTGGCCGCATCGCGGGTCTCGAAGTGCTTCGGATCATCAACGAGCCAACCGCGGCCTCGCTGGCGTACGGTTTGGACCAGAAGAAGGACGAGAAGATCGCAGTGTATGATCTCGGTGGAGGCACGTTCGACATCTCGGTGCTGGACCTCGGCGACGGGGTGTTCCAGGTCAAAGCCACCAACGGCGATACCCACCTCGGCGGAGACGACTGGGACAATCGCCTGATGGATTGGATGCTGGACGAGTTCAAACAGCAAAACGGAATGGATCTGCGCAAGCAGCCGGAAGCCTTGCAGCGCATCAAGGAAGAGGCGGAGAAAGCCAAGATCGCCCTCTCCAGCTCCCTGCAATATGACATCAACCTCCCGTTCATTACCGCGGACTCCAGCGGGCCCAAGCATCTCAGCCTGAAACTTACGCGCGCCAAAATGGAGCAACTTTGCGATGCGTTGTTCGAACGCACGATTGCTCCGGTCAAGGCTTGCTTGAAGGACGCCGACATCGCCGCAGCGAAAATCGATGAATTGGTGCTGGTCGGCGGCATGACCCGGATGCCGCGCGTGGTCGAAACGGCGCACACCCTCGTCAACAAACCTCCGCACCAGGGCGTCAATCCAGATGAGGTGGTGGCGGTGGGCGCCGCCATCCAGGCCGGCGTGCTCAAAGGCGAGGTCAAGGACGTGGTGTTGCTCGACGTGACGCCGCTGTCGCTTGGCATCGAGACTCTCGGCGGGGTGTTCACCAAGTTGATCGAGCGCAATACCACGATCCCAAGCCGCAAGTCGCAGGTCTTCTCCACCGCGGCGGACAATCAGCCGGGCGTGGAAATCCATGTCTTGCAGGGTGAGCGCCAGTTCTCCCGCGACAGCAAGACCATCGGCCGGTTCACGCTCGATAACATTCCGCCGGCCCCGCGCGGGATGCCGCAAATTGAAGTCAGCTTTGACATCGATGCCAACGGCATCCTGCACGTCAGCGCCAAGGACCTTGGCACCGGCAAGGAACAGAAGATCGTCATCACGGCCAGCAGTGGTCTCTCCAAGGACGAGATTGAGAAGATGCGCAAGGATGGCGAACTCCATGCCGAAGAGGACCGGGAGCACAAGGAAGCGCTTGAGACGCGCAACGAGGCCGACGGCGCAGTGTATCGCACGGAAAAGCTGTTGAAGGAAAATCAAGCCAGCATTTCCGACGCCAACCGGCGCAAGATCGAATTCGTCCTCAACGGAGTGAAGGATGCGCTCAAAGGCAACGACTCCTCGGCCATCAAGACGGCCAGCGGCAAGCTTAACGAAACCTGGCAGGCGGTCTCGACCGAACTTTACCGGGCGGCTTCAGAGAAGGCCCGCGCGAGCCAAGGCACTTCCGGCGGCGAACGCGGAACACCGCCTGAAGCTGGCGAAGCTCCGGCAGGAAAAAAAGCGGACGACGAACCAATCATCGACGCTGAAGTTGTCGATGAAGAGAAGATTGCGTAGTGCGAGGCCATTCCGCACCTCCGCCGCCTGATTCCCGTCTGCTGACACATCGATCCTCAGCGGTGGAGCGCGTTGTCCGCAATGCGCTTAACCGCTTGGGGACAAGCGGTGCCGCCTCGGGTCACTTCCGCGCTTTAGAGCGGTTTAAATTGAAATGTGGCCGAGAACGCGAACGCAACTGCGAGCGGATGGTTCGTCCACTCGCTGGCGCTCGCGGCTACACTTTTTCTGAAACCGCGGTAGTCTCATCCAAAAAGCGACCGAGATTCTACGTCGCAAGACGGGGATACAGCCGGGCGCCAATCCCGATCAGGATGATCGTGGTCAGGAGGATGACCGCATAGTCGAGACCCAGACCGAAAGTACTCGTGCTGCCGGCAAGCATGAATGTGCGAAGCGCATCGACGACATAGGTCAATGGATTGAGATGAGAAACAGTCTTCAGCCAGCCAGGCATGATGTCGGTTGGGTAAATCGCATTGCTCGCAAAGAACAGCGGCATGGTGAGCACCTGCCCGACGCCCATGAAGCGTTCGCGGGTCTTCACAATGCAAGCGATGATGAGCGAAAACGTCGAAAAGAGCGTCGCGGCAAGAATGACGATGACCAGCACGTTGCCGAGCGCGAGCGGGCTCCAATCCAGCTTCACCCCGAGCAGCAACGAAAGGCCGTAAACGATCGCCGTCTGCGAGAGAGAGCGGATGCCCGCGGAGAATCCCTTGCCGAGCACCAGGGCCGCGCGCGGAGTTGGACTGGCGAGGAATTTTTGTACAATTCCGAGGTCGCGCTCCCAGATGACGTTGATGCCATAAAATATGGCCACAAAGAGAACGCTCTGTGCCAGGATGCCCGGAGCAATGAAGTCCAGGTAGGGAATATTGCCCGTATGCATCGCCCCGCTGCGTGAGAACACTTCCCCAAAGATGAGCAGCCAAAGCGCGGGCTGGAGGGCTCGGGTGATGAGTTCCGTGAAATCNNTGGCGCAGCTTGCGCAACTCAAATTCGGTGATGACAAACGTCTTCTCGATGAAGCCGGTCAAAGGGTGGAGAAAAGTGGCGGTCATAGAGTCGGGGACTAGCCGAGGCGCTGGGCTGTCGCGCGTTCGGACGATACGGAGCGGAAGTTGCCGCCGGAATCCAAGGCGCTGCCGGCATAGTGGTCGAAGACATCATTCAACGTGTGGCCCGCACCGAGCGAGGCTTCGAGTTCCTGGCAGGTGCCCAGCGCCGCCA
>PLOH01000076.1:20928-24495 GCA_003142955.1 Opitutia bacterium
GGACCATGCCGCCGGAGTATTCGGCCACCAGCCGCCCGCCGTCGGCCGCCAGGCCCATGAACTCCAATGCCTCCTTGATGCGCGTCTGCTGCTCGCCATGTGGCACGTCAAAGAGTTTGGCAAAGATGAGCAGATTCTCGTAACCGGTGAGCGANNGAAACCGCCTGCGGCACATAACCAATGGCGCGGCGAACGCCCACCGACTGGGTGGTAATGGAGAAACCGGCCACGCGCGCCTCGCCCGCCGAGGGCTTCAACAGCGTGGTGAGCATCTTGATCGTGGTGGTCTTCCCTGCCCCGTTGGAACCCAGCAGGCCGAAGACCTCACCGGCGTTGACTGCCAGCGTTAGTTCATTAACCGCCGTAAATGCACCGAACCGGCGGGTCAGACCTTTGATTTCCAGAACAATGTCGCTCATACGTGAATCGCCTAGACTGTGGTTCTGTCGCGAAGTGAGAGGTGAAAGATCCCGGCTAAAAAAGCGTCGCGAGAGCCGCTTTGGTGAATCCGCTCAGTTCCGAGGAAAGACCTGCGTGGACTTTTCGGGCCCACCCGGGATCGGCGAGCAGAGCGCGGCCGACCCCGACCAAGTCAAAATCACCCCGGTCGAAACGTCGGAGGAGTTCGTCCAACGGGCTGGGCCGCGAGGTTTCTCCCCGAAAGGCGGCCAGGAAATCCCCGGAGAGCCCGACCGATCCCACCGTAATGGTGGTTTTGCCCGTCAGCTTTTTGACCCATCCGGCAAAGTTCAAATCGGAGCCGATGAACTCGGGCTCCCAGAACCGGCGCTGCGAACAATGGAAGATGTCAACCCCCGCTCCCGTCAGTGGGACCAGCCATGCCTCCATTTCCTGGGGAGTCGTCGCGAGCCTGGCGGTGTAATCTTGAAGTTTCCACTGCGAGATACGGAGATAGATCGGAAAATCGGGACCGACGGCCTGGCGCACGGCGCGAATAAGTTCCGTCGCGAAGCGGGTGCGCTCCGCCAGACTCTCGCCTCCGTAAAGATCGGCGCGCTGGTTGGTCGGGTGCCAGAAGAACTGGTCGATCAGATAGCCATGCGCACCGTGAATCTCAACCGCGTCAAACCCCAGTGTTTTTGCCGCCGCGGCCGCCTGCGCGAACGCCCGGATCGTCTCGGCGATATCGTGTTCTGTCATCGCGACGCCGCCGTTTTTCCCCGGTGCGACATAGCCCGAAGGCCCTTCAAATCGAGCGGGCGGCAGCCAACCAGAACTGCCGGGAGCCACGACGCCGACATGCCAGAGTTGCGGGGCCATGACGCCACCGACTGCGTGCACCTTGTCAATCACGGCCTTCCATCCCTGGAGTGCCTTCTCGCCGTAGAAATGGGGAATGTTCGGATCATAGGAAGCAGCAGGTCGATCGACCACGGTGCCTTCTGAGATGATCAACCCGACCTCCTCTCCCGCACGGCGGGCATAATAATCCGCCACCTGTGAAGTTGGTACCCCGTCGGGAGAAAACGAGCGCGTCATGGGCGCCATGACAATCCGGTTCTTGAGGGCCAGAGATTTTATCCGGAATGGCTGAAAGAGTTGGGGAGCAGTCATGGTTTATTTCACGCGAAATTGGTTCAGGCCGCAGTACTTCGGGATGTCGTTTCCGGCGCCCCAGAGGGGCCCGGGTCGGCTGGCCGATCTTCTGCCAACATTTCCTCCCTCGAAGAGGCCGATGAACGACCACCGCCTAGCCGATTCACAAACGGGGCTCCAATGTCTCCGGCTGGGTGCGGTTAAGGATTTCCCGGGCGTGAGTCGCTTCCTCCGGCGTGCCGCGGGCAATCAGGACAATCTTGCCGGTCTTCAGCGCCGTCTCGTGAATTGCTACGATGAAATTATTGTCGTTCGCCATGTGAAGAGGCTAACCAGCTGGCCATTTTAGCTCTATGGGGTATAACCCCACTGAGGAATCCTACTGAAGATTCCCTCCACAATCGCCGGTAGGGTTTGACCTCATAGTGATGCCGCCCGGCCAGCGCTAAACTGGGTTTCAGCCGACTAATGAAAGCCACCCAACTGCTGCACAACCTGGGCCAGAGCCTCTGGCTCGACAACATCACGCGCGACCTGCTGAACAGCGGAACGCTCCAACGCTACATTGACGAGCTATCGGTGACGGGGCTGACCTCGAATCCAACGATCTTTGATCACGCAATCAAGAGCAGTACCGCCTACGACGTTGCGATCCGCGAGAACCCGGCGAAGGGGGAAACCGGCGAGGGCCTTTTTTTTGACCTGGCGCTGAATGATCTCACCCGGGCCGCCGACCTGTTCCGGCCGGTTTACGACCGCACGAACGGCGTGGACGGATGGGTGTCACTCGAGGTGTCGCCACTGCTGGCGCATGACACAGCCGGCAGTATCGCCGCCGCCAGGGAACTCTCCGCGCGGGCGGCACGACCCAATCTGTTCATCAAGATCCCGGGAACCAAGGAAGGCCTGCCGGCCATCGAGGAGGCGATCTTTGCGGGTGTCCCAGTCAACGTGACGCTGCTGTTTTCGCGCGAACACTACGTGGCGGCGGCCGAGGCGTACCTGCGCGGCATCGAACGGCGCATCGCCGGCGGGCTTAACCCCCAGGTTGGCTCGGTGGCCTCGGTGTTCATCAGCCGTTGGGACGCCGCCGTGGCGGGCAAGGTTCCGGAGGCGTTGAGCAACCGGCTCGGTATCGCCATGGCCGGCTCGATCTACAAGGCGTACGTCGACCTTTTGAGCAACCCCCGCTCGCAGCGTGCGTACAATGCCGGCGCCCGGCCGCAACGACTGTTGTGGGCCAGCACCGGCACCAAGGACCCCCGGGCCTCCGACACCCTCTACATCAAGGCGCTGGCCGCCCCTTTCACGATAAACACGACGCCCGAGGGAACGTTACATGCTTTCGCCGATCACGGCGAAATCGGCCCGATCATGGCGGCGGACGGCGGCGATTGCGAAGAGGTTTTGGACCGGTACGTCCAGGCCGGTGTGGCCATCGACAGCCTGGCCGCCCGCCTTCAGGACGAGGGCGCAAAATCATTTGCCAAATCCTGGAACGAATTGATGGCAGTCATTGCATCCAAGAGTGCCTCGCTCAGGCGGAGGCCTGCCTGAAGCAGACGGTTCAGAACAAGCTCATCGAACCCAAACAGCACATCGGCCGGCACGGCCAAGATTTGCCGGAGAACCGCAATTGGAAATCGCAAAAATGAATACGCAAAAGCTTATCGACACCGCGAGGGCGCTGGTCGCTGGCGACAAGGGTCTGCTGGCGATGGATGAAAGTACTCCCACCTGCAACAAACGGTTTGGCCGATTGGGGATCCCCCAGAACGAGGAGACCCGGCGCGCCTATCGGGAGTTGATAGTAACCACGCCCGGTCTCGGTGAGTGCATCAGCGGCGCCATCCTCTGCGACGAGACAATCCGCCAGGAGAAAAAGGACGGCACTCCTTTTGTCAAAGCCATCGCCAACGATGGAATGGTTCCCGGCATCAAAGTCGATGCCGGTGCAAAGGACATGGCCGGTCATCCCCGAGAGAAGATAACCGAAGGTCTGGACGGATT
>PLOH01000087.1 GCA_003142955.1 Opitutia bacterium
TCGGCCTGTCTTGGACAGCAGTGTTAGGGGAAGTTCAAGGGGTCATGTCTCACCTTCCGTGAGACATGACCCCTTGTGAACTTCCTCCGGGCTTTTTTCGAGCGGATAGGGTTTCGAGTCGTTGCCGAAGAATCGGTCGAGTGCAGGGGAGCCTATCTTCGCCGGTATGCCATGGACAAAGAAATCGAATCCGCCTAACAAGTTGAGGCATCGACGACCTCCGCTGGCACTTCGGCTGCTGGGCAGCCTCGGCCGCGAGTCACCTCTAGCGTCTAGGCCGCACCCACATGTCTGAATTCACCTCAAGCCGGAGACGATGATGATCCAATGGATCCTGGCTGTTTTGTTGTTGATGCTGGCATTCAATGCCTATCGCACTGCAAAGCGGTGCGGAATTTGGTCGTGGTCCAAGTTTTTCATTGTGGTGATCTCTATCGTTACATTCCCATTGCTCTTAATCGTTCCGCTGTCTCATCCCCGGTTGTCGCAGTGGGCAGGGAATCATCCAGGGATTGCAACTGCTGCGATCCTAATTGTGATTTTTGCGTTTGTGGGCGTGCTTGCGTACCTATTACGCAAGAAACCAACCAAGACATAGCTACTTCCTGACCGACCTAACCCCTCGTTCAACTCGGACCCAGCCGGCACTGCCCACTTCCATGTCTCACGGCTCTGATTCGTCTTCTTCGTCCACAATTCGGCCGCCGGTCGGGCCGGTTAACTTCTTTCGTCGGGCATAAAGGCGTACATTTGACGGCGGTTTCAGTGGTACTTAAGTGTCACTTATGAAAACACAGCTCGTTACGGCGTTGAAGCGGCAGAGGCGGTGGCCAGGCGCGTATTCGCAACCACGGACCGCTTGGAATCGTTTCCAAAGCTGGGGCGGCGGATACCTGAATTCCCGCACCGGAGTCATCGCCAGTTGTGGGCCAAGCCCTGCTGGCTGTACTACGGCATGGACGCTGACCGCGCGATCGTTCTGCACGTTCGCCGAGCTGAGCAGCTTTTTCGAGTCGAGGATTTGTTGAAGGACGAGGAATGAAGGTGCCCGATCGGGTAACCGGTATGGGCCCGGTTGCACGTGGTGCCAGGCGCAAGTGCACAAATTGCCCTAATCGAGTCCGTGGTTTTAGAGCGCCGTCAGGACAAAAAGGAGCCGTTTGGATGGAAGCGATTTGAGCGCAAAGGATTAGATCGGGCGCGGGCGTGTCGGCACAGCCGATGCAAGGCCACGCTCGCGTCGGCGCCAGAACGGCTCCGGCCAATCAACCGATCAATTCAAATCCTATGGACTCCTCAAATCTCACTCCTGCCACTCCTCCTCCGGTTGCGAGCGTTCCTGCGGCCGTACCCGCACCGGTTTCAGCTCCGGTCGCGGCCAGCGTAACGCCCGCACCAGCGGCGGCGGTTGTGCCTGCCACGACCTGGGCGGCCAAGCCGAAGAAAGCGCGCGGCGCCAAGAAATTCTGAACCAGTCGCAGAGAGCGCTGGAGATTCTGCCAGCCGCTTACCATTGCGATCCGGGCTGTCGGTGTTGCCGGATGAGCGGAATCATCCAAGTGCAGCGTCGCCGCCCGGATTTTTTCTAACTCGGGTCTGAGCGAACCCAGGCGCAGGAAGGTCGCTCGCGACCGATAATCGCCCGCCCCTCGACCTCGCTCGGGGCCCTGAGACATCTGTCGAACGGGCCAGCGGGCTTCCGACACCGGCACACTGGTCGGTTCATCCCCCGGTGCTGCTCTCGAGCATCGTCAGGGCTTCAGAAAACTGTCGCAAGTGCGTCCGCTCTGCACAAACAATCACCCCTGTCCATGGAGCCCATCGAGCAGCTTATTCCCCATCGTCCGCCCTTCCGGTTTGTCGACGAAATCATCGCGGTTGGCGTCGACACGATGACCACCCGCCTCCGCGTGCGGCCGGAAGAGGATTTCTTCAAGGGGCATTACCCCGGCAATCCGATCATGCCGGGAGTGCTCATTTGCGAGTCGGTGTTCCAGTCGGGCTGCGCGATGGTTTCACGACAGATGGCGGCCGCCCAGGACGACCTCGCGCGTTACACCCCCGTGCTCGCGCGCATCAACGACGTCAAATTCAAGAGCATCGTGAAGCCAGGCGATGAGTTGATCATCGACGTCAGGCTGAAGGAACGCCTCGGTCGCTTCATGTTTCTGAGCGGATCCGTCCAGACGGCGGACCATCGCAAAGTGCTGACGGTGAACTTCGGCGTCGCGCTCATTGAGAAGGAGGCGCCTGCAACCGCGGCCGGGGCGAGCCCGGCGCCACCCGTCCCATGAGCTTCCTCGACGTGACCGGGAAGACGTTTCTCGTTTTTGGTGTGGCCAACCGGAAGAGTGTGGCGTGGGCCGTCGCCCGAACCCTCGAAGCGGAAGGTGCCAAGGTCGTGTATAGCGTCCGTTCCGAGGAGCGGAAGAAGGTGCTGGCGGATCTCCTGCGAGACCGGCCGGTGTACGTCTGCGATGTCGAGCAGGACGGCGCGGCGGACCGGCTGGGCGCAATCGTTGGGCCCGCTCACGGGCCGCTGGCCGGCATCGTGCATTCGCTCGCGTTCGCCAGTTACGCCGAAGGCTTCAAGCCGTTTCACGAAACCAAGCGCGCCGACTTTCTGCAGGCCACCGCGATCTCCTGTTTCTCGCTCGTGGAAATCGCCCGCGCTTTCCAACCCCATCTGGCGCGCGACGCCTCGGTCGTCACCATCGGGATCTCGTCGCTCCTGATCACGCCGGACAATTACGGCTACATGGGCCCGATCAAGGCGGCGCTGGAGTCAACCGCGCGGTTTCTGGCAAAGTCGTTCAGCGCGGAGAGCGAGATCCGCTTCAACGTGGTGGGTTCCGGTCCCCTGAAGACCAGCGCCTCCGCCGGTATTCCCGGCTATTTGGAGAGCTATCTCTACGCGGAGAAGCTCACGTATCGCAAACGGGCGCTCGCCACCCAGGAAGTGGCCGACGCCACGGTGTTTCTGCTCAGCGCGCGCAGCAGCGGGTTGAACGGGGCCACGCTGATCGTCGACGCCGGACTCGGGGCCAACTATTTCGACAAGGACGTGATCCGGCTGGCCATGCGGCCCCAGGCGCCTGCGGCGCAAGCCCCAAATCCCAAGCTTCCAAATTCCAAAGATTAGTTCGGCTAATTCCGGCCTTTGAGATCTCCTACGATGCGTTTTCAGAACGTTTGTCTCGAATCGATCGCGGTCGCGCTGCCGGAAGAGGTTTGGACGTCCACGGCCATCGAGGAACGCCTCCGGCCGCTGTACGAGCGCCTCCGGCTGCCGTTCGGGCGGCTGGAGTTGATGAGCGGCATTCGCGAGCGCCGGTTCTGGCCGCCGGGGACCCGGCCGTCGGATGCCAGTGCGGCGGCGGGCCGGGCGGTCCTGGCGCAGTCGGCCCTCCGGCCGGAACAGATCGAGACTTTCATCCATGCGGCGGTTTGCCGGGACATGCTCGAGCCGGCCACGGCGGCGTTCGCGCACCGAAAACTCGGGCTCCCCGCGAGGGCCCAGATCTTCGACGTTTCCAATGCCTGCCTTGGCTTTCTCAACAGCCTCACGATTCTCGCTGCGATGATCGAATCCGGTCAGATCCGCTGCGGAATGGTCGTAGCCGGCGAAAACGGCCGGCCGCTGGTGGAACGCACGCTGCAGCACCTGGCGACCGCGCCGCTGGATCGCAACCAGATTAAACCGTTCTTTGCGAACCTGACGATCGGTTCGGGCGCCGCTGCCGCCATCGTCTGCCACCGTTCGCTCGTGCGGGACCGGCCGCATCGGCTGCTCGGCGGAATCTGCCTGACCGCCACCGAGTACAGCGAACTCTGCCAGGGCGACGCGGCGGGCGGGGACGGACTGGAAATGCAAACTGACTCGGAGCAATTGCTGGTAGCGGGCGTGGCCGTCGCCCAGCGCGCATGGGCCGCCTTCCAGCAGGAGACCGGCTGGGGGGATGCCTCCGTCGATCGTTTTGTGTGCCATCAAGTCGGCGCGATGCACCGCCGCCGGCTGTACGAAGCCCTGGGGATCGATCTGGCCCGCGATTTCTCCACCTTTGAGACCCTGGGCAACATGGGATCGGTCTCGCTGCCCGCGACGCTCGCCCAGGCGGTGGCGAGCGGCGCGGTCGTGGCGGGCCACCGGGTCGGACTGCTGGGGATCGGCAGCGGGATCAACTGCATGATGCTGGCCCTCGAATGGTGACCGTGGCAGAGCTTCCCGGCTGGCTGCGCCGGCTGTATCCCTTCGAGCTGAAAGCGCTGTCCGGCGGAGGGGCGTGGATGAGCTACGTCGACGAGGGCCCGCGCACGGACGAGGCGGTGCTGCTGGTGCATGGAAACCCGACGTGGTCGTTCTATTACCGGGAACTCATCCAGCGGCTGACGGCGGCGGGGAGACGGTGCGTGGCGCCGGATCACATCGGCATGGGACTCTCCGACAAGCCCCCCGACTACCCCTACCGGCTCGCGACCCACATCGAGAATCTGACCCGGCTGGTGGCCTCGCTCGGGCTGCGCCGGGTGCACCTCGTTGTGCACGACTGGGGTGGCGCCATCGGTTTGGGATGGGCGGGGCGGCATCCCGGGATGGTCGGGCGTATTGTAATTATGAATACAGCGGCGTTTCCGTCGCCGCGGCTGCCCTTTCGCATCCGCCTCTGCCGGGCGCCGCTGCTCGGCGCGGCGCTGGTCCGCGGGCTCAACGGATTCGCGGGACCGGCGACGTGGATGGCCGTCCGGCGGCAGCCCCTGGCCGCCGCAGTGAAGCGCGGCTATCTTTTCCCCTACGACTCCTGGGCGAACCGGATCGGCGTCGCGCGATTCGTCGCCGACATTCCGATGCGAGCGGGGCATCCGACGATGCCGGTGCTGGAACAGGTGGCGGCCGGGCTGGCGCATTTTCAGAACCATCCCATCACCATTTTTTGGGGCGGCGCGGATTTCTGTTTTAACGACTCGTTCTTTCATCATTGGCGTGCGATTTACCCGCAGGCGAATCCGCTCTATCTGCCCGGCGCCGGGCATTACGTCCTGGAAGACGCCACGCCGGCTGAACTCGCTGGGATCACGGAATTCCTCAGTCAGGCGTAGCCCGGATGCCCCTGCATTCGGACTGAGGCTTGGCCGGGGCGGCGCCGGCAAAAAGCCGGTGCGGATTGGCCGGACGCGCGTGGAGCGGCTTGTGGGAAAACCGCGCCGCCTTACTCAGAGCATTCCGGCTCGATTTGAGCGCGTGGCGATGCCGGCTGAACGATGGGGCCGGGGGGCGAGGGCACGGAGGATTCATTGCATGCCGCGGGATCGCAACTATTGCAGATTATTTGAATCGCGTCGTTAGCGATCTAATTGTGGCGCGGGTTTTTGCACATTGGTCCGAAGAAGCTTAGTTTCGCTTCATGAACGCAAGCATCCTGGAAGGGAAGGCCGTCGATTTATTCATGGAAAGCCTGTTTGACGCTTACGAGGAGGCTGTCCAATTACGCGAGGTCAAAACGGCGGTCGATGCGAGGAGAGGGGCGGGAAGAATTGCAGCGAGCATGGAAATGGCTCTCGGCAATCTGGCCGAGTTTGGCGTTCATGCGGGATCCCGCTGGGACCAGATCCGCCGCCAATATCCAAATTGACGGAGTCGAGTCATTGGTCTGCTGGCCCTGCAATTTTGGTCCGCGCCGGGTTTGCCTTGGCAAACCTCGGGCTGACTGGAACGCAGGGCGAGTGGTTTCTCCGTTGTCATGACCGGGAGCGCCGGCTCAATCGATCGCGCTGAGACTCGGGATCACGCAGTAAGAAGGTCGCTTGCGACCGATGATCGCCCGCAAGCGGGCTTCCTATCACCGGCCCACCGATCGGTTCGCGAGCGCACGAGGAGAATTGCCAGCAATTGCATGATCCCGACTGAGACCTGGGATCACGCGCCTGGAAGTTAAGGCGCAAAACCCATGCATGCCCATGGGGTCCGGCCGTTCCGGGGAGCGCAAGCAGTTTTAGCGGCTGACAAGATTGTGAAACAAGGCTTGACCTGAGTTAACATATATCCATATATACGCATAAAGAATTACCGACGTTCGCTCGTTCCAACATGAAAACCGAATCCATCATCCGTCTCCTCGCCGGCACCCTGGTGCTGGTCAGTGTCACGCTCGCGCACTTCTTGAGCCCGTGGTGGCTGCTCCTCGCGGTGTTCGTCGGGGTCAACCTGGTGCAATCCGTCTTCACCGGCTTCTGCCTCGCGGAGATCATCCTGCGCAAACTCAGATTGGGCGACGGCGCTTGCGCGGTGAACCCGGAACGGAAGCCATGAATCACCCGACGCTCCGTTTTGTCGCCTGCGTCCTCGCCGGCGCGCTGCTCGGCGGACTGATGGGCTATTTTGGTCGGTGCGCCTCCGGCAGCTGTCCGCTCATATCCACGTGGTGGCGGGGCGCGCTCTATGGCGGTTTCCTCGGCCTGCTGTTTGCCCTCGGCTCCCGGACCGCGTGACTCCATGAGATCCTTTCGTGTCCTCTCCGAAGCCGTCGCCATCCCGGCCGACAAGCTGGTGGCAGAGCATGTTCCGCTTGCCCTCCGCTTCGCTCTGAGCGTCGGGATCGTGGTCGCCTCTTGCCTGTGTTTGACTGCCGCCCAAGGTGCCGAGCCGTGGACCGTTGACCGCGCCGTCGAAACTGCGCTTAAGAACAGCCCGGATGCCCGGATCGCCCGCCAGCGCAGCGAAGGTGCCCAGGCGGTGATTGAACAGGCCCGCTCCGCCTGGCTCCCCCAGGTATCGATCCAGGGGAGTTATCTCGACACGAACAGCCCGATGATGGCCTTCGGCTCGATCCTCAATGAGCGCGCGTTTAGCTTCGGTCTCGATTTCAACCGGCCGGGCCGGATTGATGATCTCAACGCCACTGGCACCGTCGCCTACAATCTCTACAGCGGCGGCCGCGCGTCGGCCGGTCTTTCTGCCGCCAAGAGTGGCGCGCTCGCCGCCGAGGCCGATCTTCGCTCCGCCCAGCAGCAGCTTGAGCGCGACGTCGTGAAGGCGTATCTCAGCATTCGCAAGGCCCGCGAGGCGGTCGGCGCGGTTGCGGCCGGGGTGAAGGCCTATGAGGCGGCCGTTGCCGCCGCCCGTGCCCGATTCGACACCGGGCAGATGCTCAAGGCCGACCTGCTGAGTCTGGAAGTGCAGTTGGCGCAGACTCAGGAGAACCTGGCCGCGGTCCGGCATGGCGCGGCGCTGGCCGAACGCGCGTTTCGTTTCGTTCTTGGACTCGATGCCTCGGCTGAGCCGGTCGAAATTGCGGCGGACGATCCGGCGCTTGCGCGTCTCGCGATGCCCGACACCGGCGATTTCTCCCAACGGCCCGAACTCGCTGGGTTGCGCGAACGCCTCCGCGCTGCCGAGGCGATGGTCCGGGCGGCCCGCGGCGGGCGCTTGCCGACGATGAACGCTTTTGCCAGCTACCAATACGATCAGGGCTGGCAGCTCGACCGCCATGGCGACAGCTGGATGGCTGGCGTATCGGTCAACCTGAACGTTTTTGATGGCGGCCAAACCTCGGGAAAGGTCCATCAGGCTTCCGCCGAGCTGGCGCAAGTGAAGGAAATGCTGCGCAAGGCCACGCTGGGCATCGGCCTTGAAGTCGAACAGGCCCGGCTCGCGCATGAAGAAGCCGTGGAGCGGCTGGCCGTGAGCGCCCGCGCCGTCGAACAGGGCGGGGAGAGCGCCATGCTGACACGTGCCCGCTTTGAGAAAGGCGCGGTGCTGATTGCCGATGTCATCGGCGTCGAAGGCCGGCTGATCGAAGCGCGGATGCGCCGCGCGGTCGCCGCCGCGGATGAGCGCATTGCCCTGGCCGAGTGGCGCTGCGCGCTGGGGCTCACGGCGCTTGGCCAACCCTAAACCGGTAGGGCGGCATCGCCGAATGCCGCCGTCAGCTCACCATCCGGCGGGGTTCGGCGACCCCGCCCTACACTGTCCCGCCTTTCTTCATCATGAATCCAGCTCGTCTCTCACTCCCATTGCTCTCCGTTGCCCTCATCGTGGGGTGCGCGAAGAAAACTGAATTGGTGGCCGATGCCGCCGCCGATTTGCCGCCCGCCCGGGTGCGCGTCGCCATCGTGCGAATCGAAGACACCCCGATGTTCATCGAGGTCACTGGCACCGTGCGCCCGGTCCAGCACGCCCAGATCGCCGCCAAAGTGATGGGCGCGATTGAGGAGATGCCTTTCGCGCTCGGTCAGCGCGTCAAAGCCGGCGACCTGCTCGTCAAAATCTCCGCCGGGGAAATCTCCGCCCGCGTGCTGCAGGCGAAATCCCAGCTCAACCAGGCGCAGCGCGACCTGGAGCGTGAGCGCGACCTCCTAGCGAAGGGCGCCAGCACGACCGATATGGTCAAGGGCCTCGAGGACCGCTTCGCGATGACACAAGCCATGGTCGTTGAGGCTGAGGTCATGCTCGGCTACGCCATGGTCCGCGCTCCGTTCGAGGGCGTCGTAGCCCGAAAGATGTCCGACATCGGCGACCTTGCTTCGCCCGGCATGCCCTTGCTCGAAATCGAGGGCACGGGTGGTTTCCAGGTCGAGGCCGGGATTCCGGACTCCCTCGCCGCCGGGCTTTCGGCTGGTGCCCCGTTCGAGGTGGACGTCCCCGTGGCGGGCGCCCACTTCACCGGGAGTTTGGTGGAACTTTCCTCGTCGGCCGATCCGTCCACCCGCACGGTGACCGCCAAGCTCTCGGTGCCGGCTGGTAACGCGGTGCGTTCGGGCCAGTTCGCCCGCATCCAGGTGCCAGGCGCATCGGTGCGCTCTCTCTTCGCCCCGGTCGCTGCCGTTTCGACGCTCGGCCAGATGGAGCGCGTCTTCGTGGCGGGAAGCGGCGGGGCGGTGCTCCGGCTGGTGAAAACCGGGGCGGTCCGCGGCGATCGCGTGGAGATCCTCGCCGGTCTCTCCACCGACGAACGCGTCGTGCTCAATCCGCCCGTCGGGCTGCGGGAAGGGCAGCGACTGGAGGTCCAGCCATGAGCGCCACGCCCGGAACCTCGTT
The DNA here is from genome assembly GCA_003142955.1 of Opitutia bacterium. Lineage (GTDB taxonomy): Bacteria > Verrucomicrobiota > Verrucomicrobiia > Opitutales > Opitutaceae > Fen-1467. The sequence continues at coordinate 9,035 of PLOH01000087.1, forward strand.
TCCCGACCCGAAGAAATACGGCTTCGCCGGCCGGATGGCGTCGCTTTTCATCGATTCGAAGCTCACGCCGATCATCGTTGCGGCCTCGCTGCTGCTGGGCCTTTTTTCGATTCTCGTGCTGCCGCGCGAGGAGGAGCCGCAGATCAAGGTGCCGATGATCGACGTGATGGTGGCCATGCCCGGCGCCAGCGCCCGCGAGGTCGAGAGTCGCGTCAGCCGCCCGCTCGAAAAGCTCCTGTGGGAGATCCCCGGCGTCGAGTATCTCTATTCCACCGCCATGCCGGGCGCCGATCTCACCATTGTGCGCTTCAAGGTCGGGGAGGATCTCGAGAAAAGCCTGGTGAAGCTCAACCAGAAGCTGCAGACCAACTTCGATCGCATCCCGCTCGGCGTCAGCTTTCCGCTTGTCAAACCGCGCACGATCGACGACGTGCCGATCCTCGCGCTCACCTTCCACAGCGCCCGCTACGACCATTACACGCTGCGCCGGATCGCTGCGCAGGTGGACGACGCGGTGAAGGCCATTCCGCAGGTCGCCGAGACCACCCTGATCGGTGGCACCCGCCGGCAAATCCACGTGCAGCTGGATCCGCAGCGGCTGGCTTCGCGCAATCTCAGCTCGGGGTATCTGGTGTCGATGCTCCAGCAGGCCAACGCCCAGGCGTTTGCCGGAGCCCAGGACATCGCAAATCAGGAGATGCTGCTGCAGGCCGGAACGTTTTTCCGGGATGCGCGCGACGTCGGCGCCGTGGTGGTCGGCGTGGCCGAGGGCCGCCCCATTTACCTGCGCGACGTTGCCACGATCGCCGATGCGCCGGAAGAGCTGGCGAACTACGTGCTCTATGGGGTGGGGGCAAACGTAGGGCGCGTTGTCCCCAACGCGCCTGCTGTAGCCGGCCTCGCGGGGGCCGGGTCAACGATTCCGGCCCTACTCGAACAACCCGCGGTTACGCTGAGCCTGGCCAAGCGTCCCGGGGCCAACGCGATTGATGTCGTGTCGGCTGTGCTCGCGAAAGTCGACGCGCTCAAGGGCACGCTCATCCCGGGCGACATCCAGGTCTCTGTCACCCGGAACTACGGCGCGACGGCCAGTGAGAAATCAAACGAGCTGCTGCTCCACATGGGCCTCGCGGTGTTCGGCGTCGCCGTGCTGATTCTGCTGTTCCTTGGCTGGCGCGAATCGCTGGTCGTGATGCTGGCCATTCCCGTGACGCTGGGCCTGACGTTGTTTGTCATCTATCTCTATGGCTACACGCTCAACCGCATCACGCTCTTCGCGTTGATCTTCTCGATCGGCATTCTCGTGGACGATGCGATTGTAGTGGTGGAGAACATCGTCCGGCACACGGGCCTGCCCAGCTGCCGGCGCAAGCGGTTGCTCCAGATCGCGGTCGAGGCGGTCGATGAGGTGGGCAACCCGACCATTCTCGCCACCTGGGCGGTGATCGCCGCGGTGCTGCCGATGGCCTTGGTCAGCGGCATGATGGGTCCGTACATGCGACCCATCCCGATCGGGTCGAGCGCCGCCATGCTATTCTCGCTCATGGTCGCTTTCGTCGTGACTCCATGGGCGGCGCTCAAGGTGCTGCGTGGCCATGCCCGGCACGCCGAACTTGCGGCCGAATTCGTCGACGCCCCGCTGACGGACGAGGAAGAGGCGGCCGGGGAGGCCATGCCCGACACGTTCTTCACCCGCCTCTACAGTCGCCTGATGCGTCCGCTGCTGGCGCATCGCAGCTGGCGATGGGCGTTTCTGGCGGTGGTCTTCGGTCTGACCGTTGGTTCGGTCGGCCTCGTCGGAATCGGCGCGGTGAAGGTCAAGATGCTGCCGTTCGACAACAAGTCGGAGTTCCAGGTCATCCTGAACATGCCGCGCGGCTCCACCCTGGAGCAGACGACCGCCGTTATCCGCGAAATGGCGGCGGCGGTGCGCACCGAACCGGAGGTGCGCGATTACGAGATCTATGCAGGCACGGCCGCGCCCTTCAATTTCAACGGTTTGGTCCGCCACTATTTCATGCGCCGGGGTTCGGATGTGGCGGATCTCCAGGTCAACCTGCTGCCCAAGGACGAACGGAAAGCGCAGAGCCATGACATCGCGCGGCGCGTGCGTCCGCGCCTGGCCGCGATCGCCGCGAAATTGGACGCGGCCGTCGCCGTGGCTGAGGTGCCACCAGGGCCGCCGGTGCTGCAGACGCTGGTCGCCGAGATCTACGGACCCAACGAAGAGGCGCGCCTCAAGCTCGCGGAGAAGGTGCGCGAGATCTATCGCTCCACGCCGGGGGTGGTGGACGTCGACTGGTACGTCGAACGGGAGCAACCGAAGACGGTCTTCCACGTGGACAAGGCCAAGGCCGGATTGCATGGCATCACCGAGGCCTCCATCGCACGGACCGTTCAGATGGCCGTGCAAGGATATCCGGTGACGCTGCTGCATGTGCCGGCCGAGCGCGAGGACGTGAATGTCGTACTCGAATTGCCACGCGCGCTGCGCGCCCGCCCGGAGGATCTGCTGGCGCTGTCCGTCCGCTCGGAGCTCAACCCCCAGGCGCCGCTCGTCCCGCTGCGCGAACTGGTGACCGTCGAGCGGACCGGCGGCGAGCGCAACATTTACCACAAGAACCTGCAGAATGTCATCTATGTCACCGGCGACGTGGCTGGTGCGATCGAAAGTCCGGTTTATGCCATCCTCCAGATGAACCACACCCTCGCGCAACTGGACGGGAGAGACTTCGGTGGTACGGAGCCGAAGCTCAAGATCTACAATGCCACCATGCCGTTCAGCCCGGCCGAGCCGTCGATGAAATGGGATGGCGAGTGGCAGGTGACAATCGAGGTGTTCCGGGATCTCGGCCTGGCGTTTGGCGCGGTGCTCATCCTGATCTACATGCTGATGGTCGGCTGGTTCAAAAATTACTCGACGCCCCTGGTCGTGATGACCGTGATCCCGTTCTCCCTGGTCGGCGTGTTGCCGGCGCACTGGGCGCTCGGCGCGTTTTTCACAGCGACATCGATGATCGGCTTCATGGCCGGCGCGGGGATCGTCGTGCGTAATTCGATCATCCTGGTGGATTTCATCGAGCTGCGCCTCAGCCATGGTCGGTCGTTGCGCGACGCCTGCGTCGAATCGGGCGCGGTTCGGTTCCGGCCGATGATGCTTACGGCGTTGGCGGTGATCGTGGGCGGGCTGGTCATCCTCGCCGACCCGATTTTCCAAGGACTGGCCATCTCGCTGCTCTTTGGCGCGATCGCCTCGCTCCTCATCAGCCCGCTCGCCGTGCCGCTCATCTATTACATGACTCACGCCGGCCGAGGGGAGAAACCCGCCCGATCAACTTTGTCATTTAATAGATAACATCACTTCCCATGAGCCTTCTGGATCCACTCTTTTCCCTGTTCTCACCGTCCGCTTCCTCTGTGCGCCGCGTCACGCCGGTCGAGGCCGCGCAACTGGTGCGCGACAAGAAAGCCGTCCTGGTCGACGTGCGCGAGCCGGGCGAATGGTCCGGAGGCGTGGTCCAACCGGCCACGCTTCTTGCCCTGAGCGACCTCCTGGGCGCCCGGCGGCAGTGGAAGCCATTTCTCGATCAGGTCGGCGATCGCGAGATCGTCCTTTATTGTCGTTCCGGCAGCCGCTCTGGCCGGGCTGCCCGCCTGTTGTCAACCGAGGGTTTCAAGACAGCCAACGCCGGCGGCATCGATGGCTGGCGGGCCGCCGGCCTGCCAATCGCCCAGCCGAAACACTGAGGCGGGATCAGGCAATTGGCCGGCCTCAGGTTATGGCGCCGTGCGGCGGCCGACGATCACCAGATCGCGCTCCGTCCCATGGAGCAGCGCGACGCGGGGGAGGTGCCCCCACTGCGCAAAGTCATGTCTGGCGAAAAGACGAAGACTGGGCTCGTTGTGCGCCCAGATAAGTCCGACGAGACTCTTGACGCCGACCGCTGGCGCACGGGCGATGGCCTGCCGCAGCAACCGGCCGGCGAGTCCGTGGCGTCGGTGGGCTTCAGCGACATACACGCTGATTTCCGCGGTGGGGTGGTAGGCCGGTCGCGGATGAAAATCGCTAAAACTGAGCCACGCGCAAACGCTGCCGGCGGAGTCCTCCGCCACCCAGCAGGGCCGCCGGTCCGGGGTATGCGACCGAAACCAGGGCAGCCGGCTGGCCACGCTTACCGGGTCGGTGTCGGCGGTCACCATGCCGCCGGGGATCGTGGCGTTGTAGATCGCGACGATCGCGGGCAGGTCTGTTTCGATGGCGTCGCGCACACCGGGCAGAGATTCGGGGAAGTCGGACATGTTTGCGACCAACTCCGGCGTCGACCTCCGCGTCAATTCTTTGGCTCCCTCACGGGTGCGGCAATCTGCATCTTCGATGCGATATCCAGCAGACGCTGGCGCAGGATGACGTTTTCCTCCTCCGGCGTCTTCTTGTACGTCGACCGTTCGAGCGCGCGTTCGGCCAGCTCGGTGCTGATGATGAACACGTAGCCGGACCGGACGAAGCAGAGGTTGCCGCGTTTCGCGACCACCGGTTTCACGGTGCGGAAGATCGTCGAACGTCGTTCGAAGTTCGAACCGCCGGGATGCAAGGTGAAGATCAAGATCGATCCACCCTGAAATTGCGGTAGGAAGGCGGCGGTTTGCTCCACGCTCGAGCCCGGGAAGTTCGCGACAAAATCAGGCATGACAATACCCGTGAAGAAATTAATGAGAAAATCCTTGGGCCCGCGCGTGTCGAACTCCGCCTTTAGGTCCCGCGACAGCGGAAACGCCGCGACGCTCAGGTGAATCTGGTAATCATCGTCGAAGGTGACGACGTTCGGGGTATCAGAAACGGCTCCTCCCAACTGCGCGAGAACCGGGATTTTGATCCGGTAGAGACCGGTCGGAGAGAGGTAGGTCTCGCCCTCGATCTTCCCATAATTTCGTGACGGCAGGGACGGCGCAGTGACCGGTTCATCGCCGGATCTCGGAGCGATCTGTCCGCATAATTGGGTAAAACACCCGCTGAAGGCGAGGAGGACCAAAGCAAGAGCGAATTTCATGAGGCGAATCCGATTACAGGGGAAAGCATGGCGATTTCAAGTCACTATGCAGCGATCACCTATGTCGCTATGGGACTCTCAGCTTTTGCCAAAGTGCCACTGGAATCTGTTCCGCCCGGGCTTGCGGTCCGAAGCCGGCGGCTTCGATTTCTGCCAGCCACGCCACCCCGGTCTTCGGCGGCAGGTGAACGCGCAGAAAGGCGCCCAGCTGCTTGCGGCGCTGCTGAAAACAACGCCGGATGAGCGCCTTGATCTCCGGGTCAAATTGAAACGGATTCGCCTGGTGTCCGAAGACCTGCAAACATGAGTCGACGTCCGGACGTGGATGAAAACAGGACGCCGCCACGCGATATCCCGAGGTGAAATCGTAAGCCGCCTGAAGGAAGATCGAGATCGCACCGTAACTGCGGGTGCCCGGGCGGGCGGTGTAGCGATCGCCGGCTTCGCGCTGCAGCATCAGCACCATCCGGGCGGGCGGCGGGCCGGAGAGCACGGCGTCCATCCACGGCGTAGAAATGGCGTAGGGGAGATTGGCGATGATCTTGAAGGCGGAGGCGGCGCGCGCTACCGGGAGCCCGGCCAGCGGCCATTCGAGCGCGTCGCCCTCGATCAGGTGCAGCCGGTCGGGAAAACGCGGTGATAGCGTGGCGGACAGGTACTGGTGCAAGGTGCGATCTTTCTCCACCGCCCAAACCTCGGCGCCCGCCTCCAGCAGGGCGCTGGTGAGCGTGCCGAGTCCCGGGCCGATTTCCACCGCCACGTCGCCCGGCGCCACTTCGCCGAGTTCAAGCGATTTGCGGACGATATTGCCGTCGACCAGGAAATTCTGTCCGAGAAACCGCTTGGGCCGGTGGCCAAGCTGATCGAGCAGCGCGCGGGTTTCGGTGGGAGTAAGGGGCATTGGCAGCAACCGGCGTTGAGCCGGCCTCAGGCTCCGCGAAACTCCGCGATCAGGCGCGCCGGGGCGGGCGCCTTCATCAGCGCTTCGCCGACCAGAATCGCGTGGGCGCCCGCCGCGCTTGCCCGGGCGGCGTCCCCGCGCGTGAAGAGGCCGCTTTCGCTGACCGCGATGACCCCGCGCGGAAGCAGGGGAATCAGTCGCTCGCTGATTCCCAGGTCCGTCCGGAAAACCGCGAGATCGCGATTGTTGACGCCGACGATCCTGGGCTCGTGGCGGAGGGCGCGCTCCAGGTCCGGTTCGTCATGGATCTCGAACAACGCGTCCAGGCCGGCGGTGCGGGCCGCATCGTGCAGCGCCCTGATTTCATCATCGTCGAGCGCCCGGACAATGATGAGCACGGCGCTGGCGCCCGCCTCCCGGGCCTGCAGCACCTGGAGCGGGTGAATCATGAAGTCCTTGCGCAGGCAGGGAAGAGCGGAGGCGGTCTCCGCCAGGCCGGTCGTCACCTCCCGGAGGTCGTCGAGCGAGCCGCCGAAATAGTGCGAATCGGTCAGGACGGACAGCGCGTCGGCGCCAGCGGCCTGGTAGCGTCGGGCCTGTTCGAGCGAAACCATCCCCGGCCGGATTTCGCCGGCGGAAGGAGATCGGCGCTTGATTTCAGCGATGACCGCGAGCCGGTGGTCGGCGCGGCGCAGGGAGGCGGCAAACGACGGCAGCGGGGGCCGTTCCGCATTGGCCCGGGCCAGTTCGGCCGCGGACACCGGACGCAGCAACGGTGCGATCTCGCGCCGCTTGTGGGCCATGATCTCGGTCAGCTTGTCCATGAACGGCCTTGATTAGCCGCAAAGAGACGCGCAAGGCGCAAGGCTTTATGTTTTGCGTTTTTTGCGTCTTCTTGCGCCCATCCCTTCCATGAGTGCCATTGACGATCTTCGCCAAACCGTGGCCCGGTTGCGCGCGCCTGACGGCTGCCCCTGGGACCGCGAACAGACCCACCAGACGCTCGCGCGCTGTCTGATCGACGAATGCAGCGAGCTGCTCGAAACCATTGACCGGCTCGACCTGCCGCATATGCGGGAGGAACTTGGCGATGTGCTGGTGCAGGTGGTTTTCCACGCCCAGCTGGCGGCCGAACGGGGCGATTTCGATTTCGACGACGTGGCCCGGGAGATCAACGAAAAGCTGGTGCGCCGCCATCCCCATGTCTTCGGCCCCGGCCGGCTGAATTCCTCCGCGGAGGTGCTGGTGCAATGGGACGCGATCAAGCGGACCGAGCGGCAGGCCGCGGGGAAGAGCGAAGCAACCGTCTTCAAACCCATGCCGCCGCAGTTGCCCGCCTTGATGTATGCCGAGGCGGTATGGAAGCAGGTGGGAAAAAAGCGGCTGGACGTTGCCGGCCAGGTTGACGGCGCAGAGATCCGGCGGCTCGGCGCCGATCTGACTGAAGAAGCGCTCGGTCGCCGGCTATTCGAACTGGCCGTCGCGGCACAATCCAAGGGCCTGGACCCGGAGGGGGCGTTGCGTCGCGAGACGTCACGGGTGATGCGGGAGGCGGAAACGGCCTGGCGCGCGGCCAATCCGCCTCCCTCCTGATCGGTTACCGGATGGCAGCCATGAACTCTGCGGGGACCAACCGGCCGGATCTGACGGCGGCCAAAATGCCGGCCAGCGTCGTGGAGGAATGGCTGGCGCCTTTTCTGGAGCATCTCGCCACGGAGCGCCGCTATTCGCGCTACACGGTGCGCAACTATCGCCAGGCGTTCGAGGATTTCTGGTGCTGGCTGGCGCGGAGCGGCCTCGCTGATCGAGGCTGGGACCGGCTGGAATCCAGGGAGCTGCGCGATTTTGTGATTGAGGGGCAACGGCGCTTCAGCCGGCGGACCTTGCACAACCACCTGTCCGGACTGCGAGCCTTCTGGAAGTTCTGGATGCGGCGTGGCCGGCTTTCGCAATCCCCCCTGGTCGGGCTCCAGCTGCCGAAACTCGCCCAGCCGTTGCCAAAATTCCTGACGGAAAAACAGATGGTCGACCTGCTGGCGGGGCCGCAGCGCCTGATCGAGAATGGAAGTCTGGATCCATTCACGGCCTGGCGCGATCGATTGGTGATGGAACTGCTCTATGGCGGGGGATTGCGGGTGAGCGAACTGAGCGGGCTGAGCTTTGGTCAGATCGATTTCGAACGCGGATTCGCGCGGGTGCTCGGAAAAGGGAACAAGGAGCGGTTATGTCCGCTTGGCCGGGTCGCGATGGCCGTGCTGGTAAAGTGGCTGGACGAGTTTGCCCGCTCGCGGGCGGCGGATGCGCCGGTGATTGTCAATGCGCGCCACGAGCGGCTGCGCGTGCGTCAGATTCAACGGCTGCTCAAGCGCTATCTGGCGCTCGCCGATCTGCCGGCAGACATGACGCCGCACAAGCTTCGGCACAGCTATGCGACGCACCTGCTCAATGCGGGCGCTGACCTGCGGCTGGTCCAAGAGCTTTTAGGCCATGTGAATCTGGCCACGACCCAGATCTACACTCACGTGAGCGTCGCCCGCTTGAAGAAAGTGTACGAGCAGGCGCATCCCAGGGCCTGAGAACGCGGAGTCCGGAGCTTTGGCTTTCTCGCCGGCAAAACCGCGCTTTGCGTGTCTGGATCTGCTTGGTAAAAAATTGTCAAAAAGGTCACTGGAGAATGTCAGAGTGGCGGCTCCGCGAGATACGATCAATGTGGTTATTTCTTCATCTCGCATGAGCTGCGACCGGATCAACCTGCGCCTCAAGCGACCGATGGGACCAGCCCGAACGCGAATGCCGGCACCGAAAGGAAACGCGAATTATAAGCATATTGATCGCCTAAGCAGGTCTGCCGTTATTCCCGGCAGGTGTGGACCCACGGTTGCGGAAGAGGCGTCAGGGGGGGCGATAGCGCAAGTGATGGCGATTGCCAGTCTCACGAAAATTGCATTTGATTGACGAACATCTGCGGCAATTTTGTCCATGAACCCAACACCGTCCGACTCCAACGTGATTCGGCGCGAACCTCCGGCGCCCCCGGGTTCGCCGCCGAGGCCGGGACGGTCTGGGATGGCAGCGGCGGCCGCATCCGTCGGGTGCCGCCTGGGACTGGAGGGACCGCAATCGGCGGCAAGGATCGCGGCGATCTATGCGATCCTCGGAGCGGTGTGGATTTACGGTTCCGATTGGCTGCTGTCAGCGATGATCAGCGACGCGCACCGGCTCACCGTGGCGCAGGATTACAAAGGGTGGGCTTTTGTGCTGGGCAGTGCCCTTTTGTTGTTCGGCCTGATGCGGGCGGGTGCACGGAGACGGGAGCAGGTCGAGGCGGCGTTGAGGGAAAGCAGCGAGCATCTCCGGCTCATCGGTGAGAACTCCGCCGATGTGATCTGGATTCGCGACCTGGCGACGGATCGGCTCCTTTTTGTCAGTCCTTCGGTCCATCGGCTCATGGGACTGACCCCGGAAGAAATCATGGCCGCACCGCAAGGGCCGATGGTCCTGGCGCCCGGTTTGGCGGACTTGACCGCGGAATCGGTGCGGCGAAGGGTGACGGCGCTGGCGGCGGGTGACGAATCGGCCCGCGCGTGGACCGGCACCGCGGAGCTGCGGCGCAAAGACGGCTCCACGGTTGTGGTCGATGCCGTGACCACCTTGACGACTGACGAGCGCGGCCGGGTGGTCCGCTTGCTGGGGGTGATCCGTGATGCCACCGATCGCAGAAGGGGTGAAGAGGAAATGCGCTGCGTCCGCCAATGGCTGGAATACGCCGAGCGCATCGGGGAAACCGGGAGCTGGGCCTTCGATTTGAAAAGCCGGACGGTTTGGGCTTCGCCGGAGGCGCGACGGATTTACGGGATGGGCGATCGCCCATTTACGATAGCCGAGGTCCAGCAGATTCCACTCGCAGAATATCGCCCCGCGCTTGATCAGGCGATGAGAAATCTGGTGGAGCGCGATCAACCTTATGCGGTGGAGTTCAAAGTCAGACGTCTGGCGGATGGCGCTTTAATCGATATCCGCTCCATGGCGAAGTACGATCGGGTCAACGGTCTGGTGATCGGCGTGCTGCAGGACGTCACCGAGCGGAAGCGAACGGAGGAGCGCTTTCAGGAACAGTCAGCCCGACTGGCCAGCCTTTCGGCCAACATGCCGGGCATCATATATCAGTTGGTGACCCGGGCGGACGGTTCGAGGTGGTTTCAGTATGTGAGCGAAAGCGCCCGCTCGGTGCTCGGTGTTGATCCCGCGGCGGTAGTGGCGGACTTCAATGTGTTTGGGCGCCTGGTTCATCCGGACGACCGACAGGAATTCGAGAGCCGGATGACGTCCTTCAGCCACAACCCTCGGCCGTGGCATTGGGAGGGTCGCGTGGTTGTGGACGGGCGGACAACCTGGATCCAGAGCAGTTCGACGCCGCGGCCGCTGGCCGATGGCGCCACCATTTGGGATGGAGTCGTGGTCGACATCACGGCCAACAAGCAGGCGCTGGCGAAGATTCGCGAACAGGCGGAATTGCTGGATACCGCGAACGACGCGATCTACGTCACGGCGCTCGATGGGACGATTCTTTATTGGAACCAGGGGGCGGAGCGCCTGTTCGGCTGGACTTCCTCCGAGGCGCTAAGCCGCACAACCACCGGGTTGTTCTCCCGCGACCCCAAGATCGGCGACAACCAGACGGCCGTTCTCCTGCAAAAGGGAAACTGGACGGGAGAGGAGCGGCAGCGGACGAAGGGCGGTCGCGACGTGACGATCTTCACCCGAATGACACTGGTGCGCGGCGAGGGGCGACAACCGCGGGCGGTATTCGCGATCAGTTCCGATATCACCGAGAAAAAGCAGCTTGAGGCCCAATTCTTGCGGGTGCAGCGCGTCGAGAGTCTGGGGACGCTGGCGGGTGGCATGGCCCATGATCTCAATAATGTGCTAACGCCCATCCTGATGGCGATGCCGTTGCTGCGCGAGGAGAACCTGAGCGATGAAGCGCGCAAGTTGCTCGAAACGCTGGACGAAAGCGTCCAGCGCGGCGCAGACATGGTGAAACAAGTGCTGACTTTCGCTCGGGGCGTCCAGGGCGAGCGAGTGCCGCTCCAGCCCGGAGTGTGTCTGGGCGAGGCGGCGAGGATGGCCCGGGAAACCTTCCCCAAGAATATCCGGATTGAAACCCGGGTGGCGGAAGATCTGGGGCTGATCCTGGGCGATGCCACCCATCTCCACCAGGCACTCCTCAATCTTTGCGTCAACGCCCGGGATGCCATGCCCGCTGGCGGAGTCCTCACGCTCGCAGCGGAAAACGTCACCGTGGACGAAAAAATGGCCCGCGAGGCGCCCGGAGGAAAGGTGGGACGGCAGGTCTGCCTCAGTGTGACCGATACGGGCGACGGCATTCCTCCGGAATCTCTCGAACGGATCTTCGAACCGTTTTTCACCACCAAGACGGCCGGAAAAGGCACTGGTTTGGGTCTTTCGACGGTCATGGGAATTGCCCGCAGCCACGGTGGTTTTGTTCGGGTCATGAGCTCGGTCGGCCGGGGATCGCGGTTCGAGGTTTTCCTGCCATTGACTGACTCACCCCAGTCCTTGACCGGGGCGGCGAGCACCACGCGCAGCCCGTTCGTGCATGGCGAAACCGTCCTGGTGGTGGATGACGAGATTGCCGTGTGCGAACTCGTCCGCCGGGTGTTGGAACGCCAGGGTTACGAGGTGTTGGCGGCCAACGGCGGCGAGGCGGCTTTGCGCCTGTTTGAGGAACATCGGGGGATCATCAAGGCGATCATAACCGACATGATGATGCCCAATGTCGATGGTCCGGCGCTGGTCCGTCTGGTGCGACAGATCGACCCGGCAGCCCGAATCATCGGGATCAGCGGTGCCGGCGACACCGCCATGCTCGACAAGATCGAGTCGCTCAAACTGGCGGGATTCCTCCCCAAACCGTTCGCAGTGGAAATGCTCCTGCGGCTCCTGCAGAAAGTCCTGTTGGCACCGCCGGAAGTCCGGCGCTGAAGCCGCGCACCGGCGTCAGATGCTTCCGCCGTCGCTGTGCACCACGCCGGTGGAAACCGGGACAGGGACCACGGGCGGCGGCGCTGAAGGAGGCGCGAAGACGTCGTACTCCCCGCCGTATTGCGCCAGATAGCAAAGGGAGTATGAGCGTCGGAATATCAATACCGGCAGCAGCAGCACCGTTCCCAGATAGGGCAGGACGAGCAGGCAGCCGGCGATGCAGCAGGTCACCAACACAACCGCAACCACCATGATCCCGATGGCGATCGCGAGCACGATCTGGAATAGAAAATAGAGCAAAAACTGCCCAGGGCGGGCAGCGAGCACGCGTCCGAATTCTCGCCAGCTTTCCAGGCAGCGCTGCCGGCGCAAAAACATGATGGGAACGACGAAATCCGACGTGAGCTTGCCGACGATCGCGAACACAATCGCGGCGCCCATCAAAGCGAAACCGAAGCCGACGCAGCCCAGAACGCCCGCAACGTCCCAATCGTTGTCGACCCACATCCGGTAAACCTTGAGGCCGCAAAAAATCACTAGCGGCCACATGACGACCATCGCGGCTGCACCCAGTGCCAGACGGAAGAGGAACAAGCTGTTGCCTTCATGGGTGAACTCCTTCCATGGGCGTGCGATCTCAGCCCGATTGTGCGCGACGCAGTGAAGAAACATGAATTCTCCACGACTGCGCAGCCAGAGGAGGACGACTCCGAGGATTAAGGCGAATACGAGCGCCACGACCGCCACCGGAACAATCCAAGCGAGGTTATCAAGAACATAGGTCCGGGCTTGGTCGAAGGCTCCACGGAACTCGGCGGCGTGTTTGTGATAGCCGCTTTGCCTGAGGAAATTGAACCCGCCGCCTTCACCGAGATACGCCAGCCACGCGCAGAAACCGATCACGAACCATTTGCCGAGATCGAATGGCCGAAAGAGCAGCTGTTTGACCCGTTCGATTGCCGGGCCGACGGGTTGGGTGACGCTGACCGGAGGGGGAGTCATGACGGGGCGCACTACGGGGTTACCGTCGGACATGAGCGGAAGCAAGCTTGGGATGGAGGAAGGAAATGTAGGCAGGGTTGGTTCATTTGCGATGGGTTCGATATCCCGAAGCTTGCTTCGGCTTGGGTGGAGTGTAGGAGCCTGCTTGCAGGCGATTCAGTGCTCCAAATCGCCTGCAAGCAGGCTCCTACAAAAGAGAGAGCCGCGGGCACGGTGAGTTGGTGCTGTTTGATTAAATGGCCGGGAGCTTGCTCCGGGCATCTTTTACTCTCGGCTAGGTGCGGCCGCGAGCGGTCAGGACATTTTCATGGAAAATCTGCCGGGAGCGGGCATCGTTGAGTTTCGCAGCGTACCGCTTTCCTGCATGAATCGCCTGATCCTGCCCCATTGGTCGCGTGTCTTGATTTGGTCGTTGGTGGTCGCGCTCGGTACCGGGTCGATCGCCCTGCTGGCCTGGGCCCGGAATGAGCCGGTGAGCGCGTTGTGGATGATCGTCGCCGCAGTTTGCGTCTTTGCAGTGGCGTGGCGCTTTCACAGCGCCTGGCTCATGGCGCGCGTGTTGACGGTGGACGAGCTGCGCGCCACCCCGGCGGTCGTGCACGAGGACGGCCAAGACTATGTGCAGACCAGCCGGTGGATCGTGTTTGGGCACCATTTTGCAGCGATCGCCGGACCGGGTCCGTTGGTCGGGCCGGTGCTGGCGGCCCAGTTTGGCTATCTCCCCGGCCTGCTGTGGATCCTGATCGGCGCAACGTTGGGCGGCGCGGTCCACGATTCGATCATCCTTTTCTGCTCGATCCGGCGGCGCGGAAAATCGCTGGGCCAGATGGTGCGCGAGGAGGTGGGACCGTTCGCCGGCATCCTGGCCCTCGTCAGCATCATCGCGATCATGATCATCCTGCTGGCGGTGCTGGCGCTGGTCGTGGTCAAGGCGCTGGCCGAAAGCCCGTGGGGACTGTTCACCATCGCGGCCACGATGCCCATTGCCGTGCTGATGGGACTGGGCATGCGCTATTGGACGCCGGGCCGGGTGGGGCTGGTGAGCTTCTGTGGTTTTTTCGGGCTGCTGCTCGCGGTGGCGGGCGGTCAGTGGCTACACGGCACGCCGCTCGCCAGCTGGCTCACGCTCCAGGGAACCACGCTGGCGTGGTGGATCATGGGTTATGGTTTTGTAGCCTCCGTGCTGCCGGTGTGGCTGTTGCTCGCGCCGCGGGATTATCTCAGCACTTTCATGAAACTCGGGACGGTGGCGTTGCTCGGGCTGGCCATCGTTGTCCTTGCCCCGATGCTGCGGATGCCGGCGGTAACGCGGTTCATCGACGGCAGCGGGCCGGTTTTCGCCGGACCGGTGTTTCCATTCTGCTTCATCACCATCGCTTGCGCGGCCGTCTCGGGCTTTCATTCCATTGTCGCTTCCGGGACGACGCCGAAAATGATCGCCCGGGAAAGTGACATTCGGTTTGTCGGCTATGGAGGGATGATCACGGAGATGATCGTGGGCATCATGGCCTTGATCGCCGCGACCACGTTGGAGCCGGGCCAGTATTTCGCGATCAACATGAAGGGCGATGTTGCGGCCGTGACGCAGCAGGTGACGGCCCTGGGCTTTCCGGTCACGGCGGACGAGATGCGGAATCTGGCAACGTCGGTGGGAGAAATCACGATGGTCGGGCGGACGGGCGGCGCGCCGACCTTTGCCGTGGGCATGGCGCACATGTTTGCGGGTGTCACCGGCAGCAAGGCGGCCCTGGCGCTCTGGTATCACTTTGCCATCATGTTTGAGGCACTGTTCATCCTGACGACGATCGATGCCGGCACGCGGGTGGGGCGCTTTCTCATCCAGGACCTGCTCGGCTACGTCTGGCGCCCGCTGAGCGAGACGCGTTCCGTCGCCGGCAACTGGATCGGCAGCGCGGCGTTTGTGGCGGCCTGGGGCTGGTTTCTGTATCAAGGGGTGGTCGATCCCCTGGGCGGCGTCAATTCGCTCTGGCCGATCTTCGGCGTCGCCAACCAGTTGCTGGCGGTCATCGCGTTGGCGCTGGGAACGACGGTGTTGATCAAGATGGGCCGGAAGCGCTCCCTCTGGGTGCCGTTGCTCCCGCTGGTGTGGCTGCTTGCGGTAACCATGACGGCCGGTTGGATGAAAATCTTTTCGGCGGACCCGCGCCTCGGGTTTCTTAGCCAAGCTGCCGTGCTGCAGGAGAGGATCGCGGGCGGCGGGACCGGCGCGCAGATCGCCGAATGGCACCGACTGGTCCTGAGCAATCGCGTCGACGCAATCGTGACGGGGGCATTCCTCGTACTGGTGGCCCTCGTCGTACTGTCATCGGCGCGGACCTGGGTCGAACTGCTAACCGGACGGCGTGCGGCGGACCTGCGCGAGGAGCCCTACGTGCCGTTGCCGGCGGCGGCTGGCGCCGCGGTGCGGGTGTTTGCGCCGGGAGGATAGCGCGTCGACTGCCGAGTCGTTGGCCACCCTGTCGGTCCATCTCGCGCCCGAGGATGTCGCGCGCATCGTGGCTGTGCTCCCGCCGCCGGCCGTCCACGGCGAGCGCCACGGTGCGCCGATGATGGTGGATATGGACAACGCGAGACAAGACGACGCGGCAGACCGGCTTTCATCAATCGATTCTCGCCGGGGTTTTGGTGCTGCTCCGCCCCAAGCGCTGGATCAAGGCAGGGCCACGCGGCGCGCGGCCGTGTTGCCTACCTCGTCCGACAGCCGGATCTCGACCGCGGTCGCGCCAGTGACCTTCGCGGCCGGACATTCCAACTCATAGGTCTCCTCCCGGCCGTCGTTGATGCCGTCAACCGGATGGTCCACCGTCTCGCGGTAGCCGTTGTTAAAGATGAGTTCGGCGCCGTCGAGCAGGGACAGGGCGTCGCGACCGTGGACTGTCACGATCACGCTGTTGCCGTCGCGTCGCGCCGCCGCGTCGAGAATCTCTGGCGGGGTGTGGTCAATGACCAGGTCATCGGTCTCGAACTCAGTGCGCAGGCGCTGGGCCGCGGGCCGCGGCGCCTGCTCGGTGACGATCAACCGACTGGTGTATATCCCTTCGGGCAGATGCGAGGTGTCAAACTGCACGTAATTCTCGCGGATGTCGACGGCGAGGTCGATCCAGGAAGCGCCGCCCACTGACTTGATCGAGAATGTATAGGCCAGAGTGTCGCCATCGGGATCGGAGACCGTCCAATAGACCGCCTGATTGCCCGGATCCGGCACCAGCTGACTGCCAAGAAAACCAAGCTTCTTCCGGTTGTCCTGAATCCCCTCGGGGAGAGCGGCCGGCTGGTTGGGGTTGAGCAACTGCCCGAGCGTGGTCACCAACGGAACCGACATCTCGGGCGGCGGATTGAGCAGGAAATTCGGCGGAAGAACGCGAAAGTCGGTCAGAACCGGACGGCGGTTTTGGGGCAGGAAGTACAGCGTGGCGGTGTCGACCTCAACGTCCGGTGCGTCCGCCGGGATGGCGATCCTGAATTTCAAATACCGGCCTCGCAGGTTCGCGGCGTATTGCGCGCCGTCTCGCGGGGCAAGCCGGGTCCAGTCGGTCCAACCCTCGGATTCATCGGCCGCCAGGCTCGTTTTCACGTCCACCTGGAGCGCGGCGGGAGCAAGGTTCCGCACCTGGGCAAAGCGCAGGTTGCCCAGCTCGGCGGGCAGGCCGAGGTCGAGGCGATTGGTTTCGAGCCGGCGCGGTCCGGTGCCGCCAAACTCAAGCAACGCGAGCCCCGGGGCATTGTTTCGGAGCAAGAGGAAGCGATCGGCCGAACCGGGTGTCGCGGCCAGGCCGTTGAGCTGTGAGCCCACGCTGCCGGCAAACGTAAGGCTGAGGCGGCGCTTGAGGTCCCAGGCCAGAAGCTCGCCCTGGTCGCCTGCCGCGATGAGCAACAGGTCGCCGCGACGGACGAGCCGGTAGAACGCGAGGCTGCTGCGCGTCAGCAGCACTTCGGGGAATCCGTCGGCGGGAAAGAAAACCACGGAGCTGCGGCCGCCGAAGCGATCCGCGCTGGGTCCTTCGCTGGCGGCTGGCAGGGGGGGGGCGTTGTCTCCCGGATTCGCGGCGGCCGCTGCGCCGGCGGAGAACGCAGGGGTGGCTCCGGCACCACCGGGCCGGTGGATGCGGTATTCACCCGGCGATGACGAATAAACAACCGTGGCGTAAAGATCGCCGTTCGGCTGAGGCAGCAGGTCGGTGACCTCGGCTTCATGGTTTTCCTGAAGCAGGACCGGATGACCGCCATTGCGCGGGAAAAGATAAACGTTCCCATGCGGCGCGGAGCCGGCGGCGATCCGGCCGTCCGGCAGGAGCGCCAGCCGCCGCACGTTGCGGTCGCGCATCTCCCCAAAGAGGGTGACACCCCTGGCGGCGAGCGCCGCCGGATCGGAGAGTCTGCCCGCGTTGACTCCCGCGGCGCGGAATTGGTCCAGCGCAACCCGATAGATCCGGCCGGGGTTGCCGGTCGCGACCAGAGCCACCAGGAAAGTCGGGCCGGTTGGAGCGTGCGCCGCTGCGCCCGGGGGAACCTCAGGGAGAAGCAGGACGTCGAAGATGGAGTCGACGGGCAGGCCGACGCGGGCCAACGTCTTCCCGTCTCTGATCAGGTACACCGCGCCCGTCGGCGAGGTGCCGGCCAGCAGCGCGCCATCGGGCAACGATTTCAGCGCGACCACCTGCGGCTCCGCGACCCGGGCGACCTCGCGCGTTGTGTAGCTGGTTCCGTTGAGCGTCACCTCGACAATCCGGCCCTCGGGTCCGGTTCCAATCAGCCAGCCTTGCGCTGCTCCACTGGTCGGTTCCAGGGTCCAGAGCAACTCGCCGACCGCGGGTCCGGCAAGGTCCGTCAATGTCGGACCGGGGACAATGCGCCCATCTGAGCGGGTGGCGAGGCCCTGGAGATTGCGACTGGCGACATCGCGCCCGAAATCGATGTCCAGGTGCTTGGTCAGGGGATCCGCTCCCAGCAGGGCAGAACTCAATGCCAGACCAACCAGAGGCAAGGAGGCGAGAAAACGGCGGACGATGCTCATGGGGAACACTCGTGGCTAATCGGTTACTTTCAGCGGGCGGTGAATGTTGGCCGGGATGACGCGGCCCGCGAGCAAGTGCTGTTCCCAGAGCGGCACCATTGCGTCCTGGCGCTGGTATCGCTGCTCATCGGCTTGACTGGCGATGCGCGCGAACGATGCAGGATAGTCGACGGTGGGCCGCGATTGATCGAGAAAGACTGCGGCCTTCTCCATCACGGCCACGTAAAGGCCGTCGGTCCGGCGGTTGTCTTCCAGCGCGGAAAGATAATCGTCAAAACTGCGAATTTGCGAGGCCAGCATCCGTTGCGGGAGACCGGCGAGTTCGTCGAGTTGCGGGCCGGTGGTCACCACGACATCAAGGGTCTTGCCGGCCCACGCCGGATTCACCGGCAGCGTCACGATCTGGGTGGAGCGGACCTCCTGGTAATCGCGCCAGGTGAGCGTCAGTTGTACCGGGTCGCCCGGCGCGGCGGTGGCGCGGGAAAGTTGCACGACTTCGAGTGTCGCCAGCGGATTGTGGCCCAGCGCTTCGACCGTGAAGGAGACGTTGGTTGGGAAGACTTTCTCAAACGGATTCTGGAGCCAGTCCGCGAGGTCATGCACGAACTCGCCCACGCCGGCTGTGAATCCCTGGGGTCCGGCATACAGGTTGTCGGCGGAAACGGTTCGCCCGCCGGGGAACGTGACCCGGCGGCGGACCCGAAATCCCTCGGCGAGGCCGGCGTCGTTCGAACCCAGAATGCCCTGCGCCAGTCCCGTGGCGGCGATCATCGGGGCGATCTGCGCCTGCCGCACCACGAAGAAGTGGAGGGTGCGCGTCGCACCTCGGTTGGGCACGGTGACCGTCACCGGAATCATCTCCGGAGACTTTCCCATTTCACCGTAAACGGCGGACAGGCGGTCCTGGCTGATCGTGCCGATCACCGGGCCGACATTCACCACCTTGTAGGAACTCATCAGGCTCGGCAGGATCGTGACGACCTCGCTCGATGCCATCGGCAGATCGACCGCGCCGAGATGCATGAGCGGATGACCGAAAGCAAGGAGGTGGGTGCCGTCCACCCTCGAGACGGTGCCGGTGCCGGCGATGGTGATATCGCCCGTGGCCAGTGCCACCGAGACGGCGTCGCCGGGATGCAGGGTCCGGGGAAACCGCTGGCCGTTCAGCGTCGCGCCGTCGTCCAGGGTGGAGGCTGGGCTAGCCTGAAAGCCATAGGAGCCTCCCACGCTGGCTACGTTGAGGCCCAAAGCGCGGAACTGCGGGCCGAAAATGTCGGCCACCTCAGGATCGATCCCGCTCAGGGTGAAAACCGGGGTCAACGGCTGAAAGGGCGAATCCAGGGCCGCGGCGGATACCGAGCGTTCCGCGGCTGGCGGCGGACCTCCGGGATGCGGCGTCCGGAGGGGAATGGGGGCCGGGAAAAAATCGGGCGCCGTCGCCGGCAGGCGGCTGACCTCCAGCAAATCTTCGATGGGGGTGAACCCGGCGTGGGGGACAGTCTCGAAACGTTGCAATTGATAAGAGAGGGCGCCCGCGAGCCGCCCATCGATGTAGAGCGGGCTGCCGCTCATCCCTGCGCCCGCGCCCATCTTTTGAACCCGGGAATCCGTGAGTTTGCAGACAATGATGTTCTTGCCCGGACCCAGCGCATTGCGAATCACGCCGACCACCTCCACCGTGAAGGACTCCGGCCGGGTGCCATGGAAGACCGTCCAGACCTCGCCTCGCATGCCGGGCCGGATTTCATCGAGCCGCATGAGTTCCGCGCGCGCCGGCTGCGCCTGGGCCACGCCGACGGAAGCGATCCAGAGGCCGGCGATCAGATTGAGAATCGCTTTGGTCATCGCCGGATACTACGGGCGAAGCCGGAGGAAATTAGAGGGCCGCGATCGCATCGGTCATGATCTGACAGGCCCGGGCGACCGCGGTACCCTCGTGGGCGGTACTGAGGAAAGCCGTCTCGTAGGCGCTCGGCGGGAGATAGACACCGCGGTCGAGGCAGCCATGGAAAAACCGGCCGAATAATGCGGCATCGCTGGTGAGGGCGGTCGTGTAATCGCGCACAGGTGTGGCGGTGAAGAAGACGGCAAACATGGAGCCGACTTGGGGCACTTGCAAGGGCAGGCCCTTTTTGCGAGCGGCGGCGAGCAGGGCGTCCTGCACTTCGCGGCCCAGTCGGTTCAGGCGGGGATAAGGATTTGATTCCTCCAACAACTTGAGCGCAGCGATGCCGGCAGCCATCGCGAGTGGATTGCCGCTCAGCGTCCCCGCCTGGTACACCGGGCCGAGCGGGGCCAGGCAATCCATGATGTCCGCCCGGCCGCCGAAAGCCCCGACCGGCAGGCCACCCCCGATGATCTTGCCCAAGGTTGTCAAATCCGGCGTGATTCCCTCCAATTCCTGGACCCCGCCGCGGGCCAGTCGAAAACCGGTCATCACCTCATCGAAGATCAATAACGTGCCGTGGGCGGTGCATTGGGTGCGCAAAGACGCCAGGAAGCCCGGTTCGGGCAGAATGAGGCCCACATTGGCGGGGTAGGGTTCGAGAATGATGCCGGCGATCTGGTCCGGGTTGGCCGCAAACGCCGCCGCGACGGCCGCAGGGTCATTGAACGGCAGGATAATGGTTTCCCGCGCGAAGGCGGCCGGCACGCCGGCGCTGTCGGGGTAACCATGCGTCAATGCGCCCGAGCCCGCCTTGATCAGCAACGAGTCCGAATGCCCGTGGTAACAGCCGGCGAACTTGATGATCTTGTCGCGCCGCGTGAAACCGCGGGCCAGGCGGATTGCCGACATCGTGGCCTCGGTGCCGCTGTTGCACAGGCGCACTTTCCGGATCGACGGCACGAAACGCACAATGAGCTCGGCGATCTCAACCTCGTAGGGATTGGGCGTGCCAAAGCTCGTGCCGTTCTCCAGCGCGGTAGCGATGGCCGCCTTGATCGCCGGATGGTTGTGGCCGAGGATCGCCGGCCCCCACGTGCAGACAAAATCGATCAGCTGGCGCCCGTCGGCGGTGTAAAGCATGGCGCCATCCGCCGACGTGACAAAGAAGGGCGTGCCGCCGACGGAGCGGAACGCGCGGACGGGCGAGTTGACGCCACCGGGAATCACCCGCAGGGCGCGCTCAAAAAGTTGTTCGGAACGAGTCATATCATTGGCGATCAAGAAAACCCTAACTGACGTATTTCTGCACGATGGGAATGCGGCGGCCGACGCCGAAGGCGAGGGGAGTGATCTTCAGGCACGGCGCGGCTTGTTTGCGCTTATATTCATTGAGGTCGACTTTGCGGGTCACGTCGTTGACCACCGCCTCGGCAAATCCCCGGGCCACGAGGTCGCGCCGCGAGAGTCCTTCCTCGACGTAACCTCGCAGGATGGCGTCAAGCAGGTCGTAGGGCGGCAGGCTGTCCTGGTCGGTCTGGCCCGGACGCAGTTCGGCGGATGGCGGCTTGTCAATCGAGTTCTGCGGGATCGGCGGCGTGCGGCCGGAGCTTTGTGCGTCGTCGTTAATCCAGTTGGCCAAGGCGTAGACCTGGGTCTTGAAAACGTCCGCGATGACCGCCAGGCCTCCGCACATATCGCCGTAGAGCGTGCAATAGCCCACGGCGACCTCGCTCTTGTTGCCGGTGGTGAGCAGGAGCGAACCGAATTTGTTGGATAGCGCCATCATCAGAACGCCGCGCACCCGCGCCTGGATGTTCTCCTCGGTCACGTCGCGCACCCGCCCGGTGAAAACGGGGCCAAGCACGGACTCCGCTGCCGCGACCACCTCGGCGATGGCAATCGTGTGAAACGCCAGTCCAAGATTGCGGGCCAGTTGGCCGGCGTCGTCCCGGCTGTGGCCGCTCGAGATGGCCGAGGGCAGGCTGACGCCGGTGACATTCTCCGGGCCGAACGCCGCGGCCGCCAGCACCCCGACGACCGCCGAGTCAATGCCCCCGCTCAGCGCCACCAGGCTTTTCTTGAAGCCGCTCTTGCCGGCATAATCGCGCAGGCCGAGGACCAGCGCCTCGAAAACATCCTTCATCTCCGCCTGCGCATAAGACGGGGCGATCTGTCGTTCGGCGTACGCCGGCGGGTACCCCGAGCCGACTGTGACCGTCCGGAGTTCTTCCTGAAATGCCGCAAGACCGGCCACCAGGCGACCGTCAGCGGACGACACCATTGATCGCCCGTCGAAGATCAGTTCGTCGTTGCCGCCGATGGCATTGCAGTAGACGACCGGGCAGCCAAGGAGTTTGGCGGCATCCGTGACCAGCGTTTCGCGCACATTGCCCTTGCCGTGATGCCAGGGGCTCGCCGAGAGGTTGATCACGACGTCGCAGTGCCGGGCAGCTAGCTGGCGGACCGGATCCAGCCCGTGATATAGCCGACGCGTGGAAATCATGGGATGCGTCCAGATGTCCTCGCAAATGGTAAGGCCAATTCGCTGACCGGCAAATTCGATGGTCCGAGGTTCCGGTGCCGGCTCGAAATAGCGGTCCTCGTCAAAAACATCGTAGGTGGGCAGCAGGCATTTTCGCGCGATGAGTCGGACCTCGCCGCGTTCGCACCAGGCGGCGGCATTGAAAAATGGCCGGCCGTGACCGCTGGTGTTTGTTTCCACAAACCCGACGAGCGCCGGCACCTCGCCTACCACCGACGCGATTTCCGCGAGCGTGGATTCGACATCCGTCACAAAGCGACGTTTGAAGAGCAAATCGCGGGGAGGGTAACCGGAAACGGCCAGCTCCGGAAACACCGCCAGCTCGGCCCCGCGGGCGACGAGCGTGCCATAAGCGTCAATAATCCGGCGGGAATTGCCGGAAAGATCGCCGACAGTCGTGTTAATTTGAGCGATACCAATGTGCATACGAACGGGAAAGGGTCACTGTGAGGGCGATCGGTGTGGCTGACAACCTGCAAGCGCGACGGAAACCGTCCGGGCTGTTGTCGATGTTGACCACAGGGTTGCGACACCGCAGACTTACGGCTTCGAAAGGCACGATGGGGCGGTCAGTTTCCCGTGACTTCGCAATCTTTTGTTGATCGACGACTTTTCCATCATGTGGACGGTGTTCCGACTCTTCCTAAAGCAGTTTTTTTGCACTCATCAATGGGTGGCCAGAGAGGTGCGCCGCTATTCCGTCAGTCCTTGGGACAAGCAGCAGGAGGGTGAGGTAGCAATGGCTTTCCTGCGTTGCAAGAAATGTGGAGCGGAGTTCCACCGGATTGCCGACCCAAGTCAGGGAGAAAGATGATGGGCACGAAGATCCTACGACGCCGGAGAACAGCGCGGTTGTTGGAGGGAGATTCTATCGGGCCAAGGACGGAGGAGATGAAATGGGTCGCCAGGCGGCCGAAATGGTGAATATCTGACGTCAACGCGGCGAAATCTTCAGCCATGCAGCAGGTTCCTCTCGCGGTTCTCCTCGAAGCAAAGCGCGAAGTGGTTTCGCGGAGCAAGGTTGGGGAGATGATCACGCCGCGTGAGGCATGGTTGCTGTCAGGCCAAAAAACGACGACTGAGTCCCTCTGGTCGATTGCCTATCGGATCGGCACGCAACACGACGTCTCGCCAGAGGACATTGACCAATATTTGGAGCAGCAGTTTCCCCAGTATTCGATGACGGAAGGGAAGTCGCATGGCTGGGACGATCATCATCACAGCGATTTGACGTGGTGATCGCCATTTTGTCACACGCGCCAAGAACTGGGAGCCAGACCTGCAAAATAAAAACAAAAACCCGGCTTGATACCGTGGTATCGAAGCCGGGTGAAGAGAGTTTTTCGGATGATCAGTCGGTAGTTACCGGAACCGGCCGGGCTTTCCGACCAACGATTGCCAGAGAAGCCAAACCGAAACCAAGCAAGACGAGCGTCATTCCGGAGTCTGGGACATTTTGCACGACGTAATCCTGATACGTCGTGTTCGAAAGGGCGACAAGACTGACCGGCGCAACCCCATTGGAGTCGGCGGCAAGCGCAGCCGCGATCATTGTCGAGGCACCGTAATCAGACTGGCCAGGTGCCAGTAAGAACGAGATCCCAGTGCCTGAAGCAACCTCTTCCCAAATCGCGATCTGCAATCCCGCCGCGGAGCCGGGGTCGTCCCCAAGGGCCGCTTGGTAATTCTCAGCCCAGAGGTTACTGATGATCAAGGCGGCATCGGACCCCATGCCCCCCGTTGGTGATGGAGCCGATGCGAGACTCGCGACGGTATACGGCTGCGCTGAACTGTTGGAGTACTGGTAGGGGTCGATGCAGAAGCTGTTCGTCGGAACACCATCGACGGTCAGTTCGGTGATGCCGGCATACACATCCAATGGGCCCAAGGTTCCGCTGATAATCTGCACAGTCTTGGCGGGGCTGGTCCCAGTTTCCGTCACGGTGACGGTTCCAATAGTGTACGGGCCCGCCCAAGCGGAAACTGTCGCGCCAATTGAAACTCCAAGGATGATTGCCAATCTCGTCGATCGATTCATTGATAGGATAGCTTGATGGTTGGATCTCGTTATTGCCATTCATTTGAGCGATTTGCGTGCCAAGATCAGATACTGCTTATTGATTGCGATATAAGATTCCTGCTAATAATAACTTAGAAAGATGACATCTTGCCCGGTCGACAGATGGAGATTTCGGCTTTTGTAAGAAAAACCGACACTTGAATGAGGTAAGCAGATTGAATTCGGCGGATACAGATTTTGGAAGCTGCTGGTAGGTAGTATTTAATATGATTTTATTTGCCAACAAACAGGCTTTGTACGCAGATCCGACACATTTTACTCTCTTGGATCAGCGACGAGGATTGCGCTCGGATCTACACTAGCCTGGCGATGTTTGTCGGTGAAGTGATTTCGGCCCGCTTGTGCAACGAATCTAATCGAACAGGGCGGTGTTCGCGCTGGGTTGAACCTGCCAGTCGGAGAGCGAATCGTTTCCATGCCGGGGAAATCAGCTTTCGATCGGTCACATTGCTTCCGTACAAATCCCTTTCCCCATCCGCGAGATTCAGTTTACTATCGGTCATGGCTTCATCCATTTCGGGAACGAGCAAGTTCGGGTCGCGCCTGTGCCGCCGTTTGGCGCTCCTTTTCTGCGCCGCGCTGGTCGGTGTCTCTGCCTCCGCCCAAGGGGATGATCCGGTCGCTGATCCCGCTTCTGTGGTCACCAGCGGAGACGTTCGATTCACCGTGCTCACGCCCCAGATGATTCGTATGGAATGGCGTGGTGACGCCAGATTTGAGGACCAGGCGTCGCTGGTTTTCCTCAACCGGAAAATGCCGGTCCCGCCCTTTTCTGCCAACGCCGAGGGTGACGTCCTCGTCATCAGAACCAGCGCGCTGGAGCTGCGTTACCAGCAAAACAGCGGCAAGTTCACTCCGGCCAACCTCAGCATTGCGCTTCAGGTTGGTGGCCAACCGGTCGTTTGGAAACCCGGCACGCCGGACACCGGCAATCTCAAGGGCACGACGCGTACGCTCGACGGCGTGAACGGTTCGACCCGCCTCGAACCCGGATTGCTCTCCCGCGACGGTTGGACGGTGGTGGACGACAGTGGCCGCCTCCTGTTCGACAACTCTGACTGGGCCTGGGTCAAGGCCCGTCCGGCGGGGGACCGGCAGGACCTTTATTTCTTTGGCTACGGGCACGACTACCGGCGCGCGCTCGGCGACTTCACGAAGGTGGCAGGAAGGATTCCGCTGCCCCCGCGCTTCGTCTTCGGTTCGTGGTGGTCGCGTTATTGGGCCTACACCGACACCGAGCTTATGAATCTGGTTGCGGACTTCCGCGCCCACGATCTCCCGCTCGACGTGCTCGTCATCGACATGGACTGGCACCTGACCTTTCCCGACAAAAAGGGTGTCAATGACGACTCGGGACATTCCCTGGGCTGGACCGGCTACACGTGGAACCGTAATTATTTCCCGGAGCCGGAGAAGTTCCTTGCCTGGGCTCATGCCCGAGGACTGAAGACCACGGTCAACCTCCATCCCGCTTCCGGAGTGCAGCCCTTTGAGGAGGCGTATCCCGCGATGGCCCGTGCCATGGGCATCGATCCGGCCACGAAACAGTATGTCAAGTTCGACATCGGCAACCAGCGGTTTGCCGAGAACTACTTTAAGATTCTCCATCACCCCTTGGAGCAGCAGGGCATCGACTTCTTCTGGCTCGACTGGCAGCAGGAGGGAACGACGGGCCTGGCCGGCCTCAATCCGACTTTCTGGCTCAATTACGCGCATTCCACGGACATGGAGCGCCGCGGCAAACGCCCGCTCATCTATCATCGTTGGGGAGGGCTCGGCAACCATCGCTACCAGATCGGCTTCTCCGGCGACACCATTTCGACCTGGGAATCGCTGGCCTTCCAGCCCTACTTCACCGCGACCGCGGCCAACGTCGGCTACGGCTACTGGAGCCATGACATCGGCGGACACATGCCGGGCAAGGTCGACCCGGAGATGTATACCCGCTGGGTGCAGTTTGGCGCGTTCAGCCCCATCCTGCGCACGCACTCGACGAAGAATCCCGAAGCCGAGCGCCGCATCTGGGCGTATCCTCCGAAGTACTACGACGTGATGCGCCAGGCCGTGCTCCGACGCTACGCGATGATTCCGTATCTCTACACCGCGGCGCGCGAGGCCTACGACACCGGCATATCCCTGATGCGCCCCATGTACTATGACTATCCGGAGGCGGCCGAGGCCTACCAGTACCCCGGCCAGTACCTGTTCGGCGACTCGATGTTGGTCGCGCCGGTCACGGCGCCGCTCGATCCGCTGCACCAGTTGTCAAAGAAGGCGGTGTGGATCCCGGAAGGGCAATGGATGGAGTGGAGCACCGGAGCCCGCTACCTGGGTCCGCAGGCCATCGAGCGCAACTATGCGTTGGAGGAAGTCCCGGTCTTTCTCAAGGCGGGCGCGATCATCCCCATGCAGCCCCAGATGAAATTCAGCAACGAGAAGCCGGTCGACCCGCTCATTCTGACCATTTTCCCCGGCGGGGCGTCTGCCCTGCGGTTGTATGAAGATGCCGGCAATTCACTGGGCTATAAGAATCACGAGGCCGCTTGGACGCACGTTAGCACCGAGACGCCGGATGCGACGACCCTCGTTGTCCGGGTCCAGCCGGTGGAAGGATCCTATCCGGGAATGCCGACCGAGCGCGGGTATGAGGTCCGCCTGTTCGAGACCTGGCCGCCGGATTCCGTGACGTTCAACGGCCAGACCATCGCTTACAACGCCGATCCTGATGCCTCCGCGGGTTGGCGCTATGATGGCGACTCATTGACGACGATCATCCGGCTTCCGAGAATCCCCCTAACCACGGCGGTCAAACTGACGGTGAAGATTTCTTCCGATAAAGCGGCCCGGCTGGCGCTGCTCGATGGCGCGGTGGGGCGATTGGCCCGCATCCGCCGCCTGTTCGAGGAGGTCAACAACTCCGGTCCGGACTCGCTGCTGCGCCTCGCCACCACCGGACGACGCCTCGAACTCAAGCCCGAGACGGCCCTGTCCGAACTGGCCGGCTATGACGCGGCCAGGGCAGCGATGGCCGGCGACCTCAACAAGACCGCCGACAATGCCTGGAATCTGTTGTGGACTCTGCAGGTCTCGGAAACCGTCAACAAGGTAGATAACGACCTGTGAGCCGCGCATGGCTCGACGGCGCTTTGGTGTCATCTATTAAATAACAAAACCCGCGGTGGCACTTTTTGTGGTTTGTCATTTAATAGATGACAAAGTCGTCGGGTCAGAGCGGCTTGGCGGGAGCCTCGCCCTCCACGCTGTGCGCCCAAATCAACCAAGCGCTTGAGGCCGGCCAAGCGCGGGCCGTCCCGCGATTGCGCGCAGTTTTTGACGCAGGCCGAGCAGAGGGTTCATGGGGTGGAGCGGTCAATGCCGGCCGTCCAGGACCTGGGCCATCACCGCAGTCAGGCGTTTCCAGCCCTCATGCTCGGTCTCAAGCTGCTTCAAGCCGGAGTTCGTAAGCTGGTAGTACTTGGCGCGGCGGTTGTTCTCCGATGGGCGCCACTCGGCTTCGATCCAGCCCTTCCGTTCCATGCGATGGAGCGCGGGATAGAAGGCTCCCTCTTCGACGCGAAGCGCCTCCTTCGAAAGCAAATGAATGCGCTGGGCAATGCCCCAACCGTGCTGAGGCCCGCCTTTCAGCACCCGCAAGATCAAGAGGTCGAGTGTCCCTTGGAGGAGTTCAATCTTGGACATAGCTCATTGCTTGATCGCCAGGGTGGCGCGCAAACGGCCAAGGTCGGCCTTGCTTTTCTCATCGGTCGCGAAGACCAAGCCCTTTTCGATCAGCTCGGCGGCCTGGGCGGCGTAGCCACTTTGGGCGCAGACCAGCGCTGCACGGTAGGCCAGGCGGGTGTTCCGCGGGAAGCGCGCGACGCCCTCGACGATCTTCTCGACCTCCCCTTCAGTGGGCTTCGCTTCACAGTGTTCCCAAGTCGCGACGATTAGATTGATAGGGTCGGAAGCGGCGGAAGACCGCAGCGCGGTTGAGAGGGGACCGAGGATCGATGCGGCCTGTTCGACATTGAGTTTGCCCTGCGATCCCAAGGGCCTGGCCATGGCCTCCGCATACCGCAACCCGGCAAGCACAATGTAGGCCCTGGGCCGCACCACTCCGGTCTGCACCGCCTTTTCGAGAAATTCGCGCGCCTTGCCGTCTTCGCCGGTATCATGTTCGTACAGTCCGTAGACGGCCAGCAGACCCGGATCGCGGATTCGGGCGGCCGTCACGACGAACGGCTCCAAGGCGACAACTCGGCCAGGGGCGGCGTTGGACGCGGGTTGGGTGGGTGGCGCGGCGGGGCGCGAGGCGTCGGCGTCGGGCGCAAAGCCGTTGTCATTCTTGTAGGTGCGCAGCAACATTCGTCCGGCCGTGAACAGGAGTTCCCCGCTCAGGCCCGGATCTTTCTTGCGAAGGGCGATGCCTTGCATTCTGAGCCAGTCACCCAGAATCCGGCCAATCTGGTCTGCCGTGGCGGGCTTCAGGTCTGCCTCTGAAAAACTGGGCGGAATATACAAATCGATGGTGTTGGGTTGGGCGAGGACCACCTTGAGAAAGGCCGCCAGCTTTTCTTCCATCGTGGCATAGCCAAAGCCGAAACAGTCGGTAAACACCTGTTCGGTGACGGGCGCCCGTCGCGCGCGCCGAACCAACTCCAGGAATGCATGCGACATGACCGGATCCTCATGTCCCGGCCCGGTCAGGCCCCACCGCACAAAAAGGCCCGCCTCGGACTCCCACAGGGGCAGGCTCGCATCCGCGGGTCGCGTCTCGGTGAACAGCTCACGGAGGGGCGGGATCGGAATCTTCATCTGCTGGTCCTTCTTCGACTTCTTGTCCTTCTCCAGCAGGGTCAGGAGTCGCTGGGTTTCGTCCAGTGATACCCAGAGCGTTCCCGGACCCTTCACACTGCGAATCACTCCGTCATACATGACCGGCATGAAGCTCTGCCGGAAAATACCGCAGTCCTTTCCCAGCAGACCGGCCAGCAGCCATTGCGGCAGCGCTGGTGTGCAACGCGACAAACGTTCCAGGCTGATGGTGCTGTTCGCCGGGAGGCTGAGGTCGACGTGATAGACGTTCGTATTGGTGGCGATGGCATCGTCGTCGTGCGCTTCGAAACGGCCCGCCCAGACTTTTGTCTTGTCGGAGAGGTCGCCCCAGGTCAGGGCGTCGACTGGCGAACGGAATTCGAGCGGTTGCGCATGAAGTCGGCCGGTGCCGACCGTGGCCAGGTTCGTGTCGTCGATGATGACAAGGTAGGGCACGGGAGATTGAGGGAGCCACTCCTTTGGCAGCACCTCGTTCTCGATCAATTGTCCCCGTTGAAACGCATCGAGCAGCCAATTGGTCGCCTCGTCAGAGGCCCGGGAAAGGACTTCGAAGCCGGGGAGGGCCGCGTACCGCCACGGATTCTTTTCAATCCGCGTGGCCGAAACCACAAAGCGCTGCATCATGATCACCCGGTCGGATCCAGCCGGGGCGGCATCGGCTCCCAGTTCGGCATGGTCAGCGGCTGGGATGGTGGTCGCCGCAGCGCAGCCCAGCGCGAGACTGCTGGCCATCTTGAGCCCACGCCAGATTGAGTAGCCAAGGATTGCTCGGAGGAGTTCGGGCATGGGCATCGCGTTTTCCCTAGTGGCTGTCCGCAAACTCCGTTGCGGTTTCCGGTGGAGGGCGCTGCGCTGTCAGCGCCCCTCAGGAAATTGGCGGCGACAGCGCGCCGCCCTCCAAATCCTGCCAGTTTTCGGACAGCTCCTAGTATGTCTAAGGATGACGACCGCTTCCCCTAAATACGCAAGGGGAAAGAAGCGGCCCGATTTTTCAACGGCAGGAGCCCGGCTCAGCGGGCGGTTGCCGTCTGGCCCAGGAGTTCGCGAAACAGGTCGCAGAAGGGTCCGCGTTGGTTCTCGCTCACGATCAGGTCTGCCTTCGTCGTGAATTCAAGGAACTTGCGGGTCCGCCCGTCGTAACGCGGCCAAATGAAAACGCCGCGGCCGTTCGGATCGCCCGTCCGCGCAAAGTTGATCCAGTAAGTTTGGATGGCAGCCGAGAGCCGGTGGTCAGCCTCCTGGAAATCCCCGGCCTGACTGCCTTTCGTGTACAGATTTCCAAATACATACGGCAGATCGCTCGAATGCCCCGTCTGCGAGCGCGGCGGGATCGCGCGATCGAATTGATACTCCCAGGTGGGATTGCCAGCTGCCGCCTGCCATGCTCCTTCGATCACGGCGGCACAATGAAATTGGTCGCTGCCCCACTGATCGGCCACATTGCCGTAGAGGGGGTCAAAAGCCGACGGCGGGCCCAGATCCGCCAGACCGTAGAGCGCCAGGGCCTTGGGCGCAATGGGTCCGAAGGTGTTTTGAATCTGCCGTCTGATCTCGTCGACCGTGCCCGCCGCGGGAAACTCGACCGCCGCGCTGCCGATGATCAGCGGCACTCGCAACCCGCGCCCCGCCGCCAGAACCTGCGCCGGTGGCGCCGGAAAGACCCAACCGTCAACATTGATGGCAGCCCCGATGCTGGCGGCGCCCCGCAGGATTTCGCGGGCCGGCAACGAACGCAGGAATCGCAGGCTGTCGCTGTCCGTCGCCCCGAGTTTCGCGCCTATGCGCACTCCCACTTGTTCAGCCTCCGCGAGGGTGGCGGCGGGCGGTGCGAGATGCGATGAACCGCTTTCGGCGATCGCGCGGTGGAACAATCCGTGAGCCTGCGGGGACGTCAGGAGCGCGACGATATCGAATGCGCCCGCGGATTGACCGAACACCGTGACATTATCCGGATCGCCCCCGAAGTGCGCGCTGTTGTCGCGGACCCAGCGGAGCGCGGCCAGCTGGTCCATAATCCCATAGTTTCCCGAGGTGTGATGCGGCGATTCGCGCGTCAGGTCAGGATGGGCGAAGAACCCGAAAATCCCGACCCGGTATTCGATGATCACGAGGACAACGCCCTGTCGGATAAGAGCAGCCCCATCATAAAGCGGATCGGAGCCCCCGGTCCCGGCGATGTTGGCGCCGCCGTGGATCCAGACCATAATGGGCAGCCTGGTGGGAGGCTGGCAGGCCGGCGTCCAGACATCGAGATACAGGCAATCTTCGCGGCTGGCGGCGGCAAACTGGTCATTCCACCCAAATGACGCCTGTGCGGCGGGCGGGCCCGATTCCGTGGCGTCGCGCACTCCGCTCCAGGCGACGACCGGCATTGGCTCACGCCAGCGCAGGTCTCCGACGGGGGGCTGAGCAAAAGGGATGCCCTTAAACACGGCGCCGGCACCCTCTGGCAGCAGGCGGCCCCGGATCTGTCCGCCCGTGACGGTGGCGACCGGCGAGGCGTCCTCCGCCCGGGCGAAATTGGCCGCGGCCGCCCCGAGCAAAACGCCGCACGTGACAGCCGTTCGGAGAAAATTCTCCGCCCCGGCAATGACGGGCTTGGTCCGGACGAGTGGATGCGGGACGGACTCTCGACCCGGCAGCAAAAAGCGACGAATCGACATTGCACTACGGTGCGAAAACGCCGCGGGGCGTCAAGGTCGGGGCGCTGCGAAAAAACGCTTGCAACGCTCCGCCCACTTGACCGCCGGAAGAAACGGGCGTTCGATCGGAGCCGGCCGGGAATCTGGTGCCCCGCTCGTGTCCCGCCCGGCCGCGAAACCTCGATTCACTTCTTTATGACCCGCCCATTCGCCTGGCTCGGCAAGTTCGCACTGCCACTTTTCTTCGTCTTCACCGGCGTTGCAGCGCCGGCGGAGGTGGCTCCGGTTTACCGGGATCCGGCGCAAACGGTCGACGCGCGCGTCCGCGATCTGCTTCAGCGCATGACGCTCGAAGAGAAAGTGGCGCAGCTCCAATCCTACCTGGTGACGGACCCGCATGGGTTCGACGAAGAGGGCAACTTTGTCGGGGGCGCCGATGCGGAGAACCTTTTCAAAGGGGCGGGTTCCGTGTGGCCTGGCGTGCGTCCTCCGGCCGGTGCCGCTCCGAACGATCGGCTCTTCCGGGATCCGCGGCTGATGGCGCGGCGGTTCAATTCCCTCCAGAAATACATGAGGGAAAAGTCCCGCCTGGGGATTCCGGTGTTCAACTTTGCCGAGGCGCTGCACGGCTATATGGCCGCGGGCGCCACGAGTTTTCCCCAAGCCATCGCCTTGGGCAGCACCTGGGATCCCGCGCTGGTCGAACGCGTCTTCACCGTGGCAGCGATGGAGGCCCGCGCCCGCGGCGTGCATCAGGTTCTCAGCCCCGTGCTCGATCTGGCCCGCGATCCCCGGTGGGGCCGTTTCGAGGAGTGCTATGGCGAGGATCCCTACCTGGTGTCCCGGATCGGCCTGGCGGCAATTTTCGGTCTGCAGGGCAGCGGAGAGACCATCGGGGACGGGCATGTGGCCGTCACGCTCAAGCATTTTGCCGGCCATGGTCAGCCGGAAGGCGGCCGGAACATCGCCCCGGTGAATTACTCGGAACGCGAGTTTCGCTCCAATCATCTCTACCCTTTTGAGATGGCGGTGAAAGTGGCCCACGCCCATTCGCTCATGGCCTCCTATAACGAGTGGGATGGCGTGCCAAATCACGTCAACCACCACCTGCTGACGGACATCCTCCGGACCGAATGGGGCTTTGACGGCTTCGTCATGAGCGATGGCGGCGGCATGGAGGTGGTCTACGAGAATCATCTCGCCGCGACTGGTGCCGCCGAAACGGGAATCCTGTGCGTCGAAGCGGGACTGGATTATGACCTGGGGGGCAAGGGCCGATGCTTCTCGACCCTGGTGGAGGAGGCGAAAGCCGGGAAGGTATCCCTCGCGGCGATCGACCGCGCCGCCACCGGCGTGTTACGCGTGAAGCTCCTTTGCGGCCTGTTCGAGAACCCCTACGCGGATCTGGACCAGATCGAGAAGGTGACCAACACCCCCGAGCATAAGGCGCTCGCCCGGCAGGCCGCCACCGAGGCGATGATCCTGCTGAAGAATGAAAACCATCTGCTGCCCCTGGAGGCGGCGAAGATCAAGACCCTCGCGGTCATCGGTCCCAATGCGGCCGAAATCCATCTCGGCGGCTATTCTGCCGTTCCCATGGAGGGCTTCAGCGTCTTGCAGGGTCTCAAGGATTTCGCCGGCGGCGCGTTCAACGTTCTCTACGCCGAGGGCTGCAAGCTCACGGCCAATCACGCCTCGGGCTGGCGCGTGAATGAAAACCCCATTGCCAACGATCCCGCGGACGATTCGCGACTGATCGACGAGGCCGTGGCGGTGGCCCTGAAGAGCGACGCCGTGGTCCTGGTGCTCGGGGAGAACGAACTGCTCCGCCGCGAAGCCTGGAGCGAGGAGCATCTCGGCGACCGCGACACGCTCGACCTGGTCGGCCGGCAGCAGGAACTGGCCCGGGCCGTTCTGGCCACCGGCAAACCCGTGGTGGTGCTGCTCATCAACGGCGGACCGCTTGCCGTGAATTACCTGCAGGATCACGCCCCCGCCATGATCGAATGCTGGTATCTCGGTCAGGAGACCGGACCGGCCGTGGCCGAGGTGCTCTTTGGCAAAGTGAGCCCCAGCGGGCGGCTGACGGTCACCTTTCCGCGCTCGGTCGGGCAGCTGCCTGCCTACTACGACCACAAGCCGTCGCTATTCCGCAACTACACGCAGACCGACTCTTCTCCGCTTTATCCCTTCGGTTTCGGCCTGAGCTATGCGAATTTCGATTACAAGAACCTCCAGGTGATTCCGGCGAAGATCGCGCCCAATGGTTCCGCCAGGGTCACCGTCGAGGTCACGAACTCCGGCACCGTGAAGGCGGATGAGATTGTCCAGCTCTACCTGCATGCGGTCACCAGCCTTCCGACCCGCCCGGTCAAGGAATTGAAGGATTTCGCTCGGATCACGCTCAACCCCGGCGAGACGCGCACGGTGACCTTCGAGCTGACACCCGACAAGCTCGAGGCTTTCGACCTGAACATGAAACGCACGGTGCGGCCCGGTCGCTTCGAAATCCTGGTGGGAAAATCCTCCATGGACCTGCTCCAGGGCTCTCTCCGGATCGAATGAAGCGGCCGTCCGGCAAGGAGTTGCCCAGTAGAATGAACCGTCGGCGAGAGCGGGTGTTATTTCTTTCCGTTAGCAGATCTCAACTGATTTTGAAATCTTGAGGCCATGGCCAGCGTCTATGGATAATGTGATGGGGCTGCAACTTCAGGAGCCATCCAGATGAAAACATTCATTAGTGTTGCCGTATTGCTGTGCGGGCTGAGCGCCCTGCCGGGGCGCGCCCAACAGCCGGTTCCGCCACCTGCGCCTGGATCTCAATCGCTCTCCGACGATCAATTAGACCAGTTGCTCGGGCCGATCGCCCTTTATCCCGACCCCTTGATCGCCCAGATCCTGCCGGCGGCCACCTTGCCCGCGCAGGTGGTGCTCGCTGACCGTTATGTCATCAACGGCGGCGATCCCAACCAGATTGATCAACAGCCTTGGGAGACCAGTGTGCAAGCCCTGGCCCGCTACCCGGACGTGCTGAAATGGATGGATGACAACCTGGATTGGACGACGGAATTGGGACAGGCCTTTCTCAACCAGCAGCCGGACGTGATGGATTCCATTCAGCGCCTGCGCGCCTCGGCCCAAAACCTCGGCAACCTGGCCTCCACGCCGCAGCAGCAGGTGGTAATGGATGACGGCTCCATTGAAATCCTGCCCGTCGATCCCCAGATGATCTATGTGCCGGAGTATGCACCGGACACGGTTTATTATCAGAGCAGCTATGGTGCGCCGTTCATCACCTTTGGCATCGGCTTTCCGATCGGCGGCTGGCTGGATGGCGAATTCGACTGGCATCAGCACCACTTGGTTGTCTGGACTCACGACAATCCCCGGCCGGCCAACTGGTGGCGTGAACGTCCTGACCAACGCGCCGCTTTGATTGACCGCCACACAACGGTCTGGCGGTCCGAGGATCATCGTGAATTTGGCGTGGTTAATACGGGTGACCGGGGGTGGGACCGACAGCCGTCTGTAAGTTACGGGGCCCGGATGGCAACCTCATCGAAACCGCCTTCGATCCCTCCCCGCGAAAGGCCGGCGCAGCGCACTCCGCAGCGGAATGTCCCGGCAGCCACATCGTCCCGTCCGGTTCCGGTTCCGAATCAGATCGCCGAGTCGGTTAGCGGTCCGGTTTCGAATGGCGCGCTCATCGGCGTTCAGAGTTCCCGCCAAACGAAAAATTATAGCGATCGCGGCCAGCAGAGCATGAAGACGGTCCCGGCTTCCGCGCCGGTTGCTCATCCAGCTCCGTCTTCCAACGGCGGGGGCAAGCATGATCCCGATTCAAAGCCAAAGCGTTGAATTTTTTTCTCATGACCTCCACAATTCCTTTGCCGCCGATGAGACTTGGTCCGCTTTTCCCGTTGCGCCGGACCGCCCCATCCGCTTCGGCCCTATTCCTGGCTTTGCTCCTGCCGGCATTACCCGGACACCTGCGGGCCTCCAATGAACAGAGGTTTGGTTCGCCGGACGAAGCCGTGAAAGCACTGATCGTGGCGGCGACGAATCATGACACGAACGCCCTCCACGCCATCTTTGGGCCCGAGGGCCAGGACCTGGTCTCGCCCGACATCGTCCAGGCCACCGGGGAGTCCAAGTTGTTTGTGCAGCGCCTGACGGAAACGACGCGGCTGAGCACCAACTCCGATTCCAAGATCACGCTGGAATTGGGCGCGGATGGCTGGCCGTTTCCCATTCCGCTGGTGCAGCAGGAAGGGCATTGGTTTTTCGATACCGGGGCGGGCAAGGCGGAGATCCTCAACCGCCGCGTCGGCATGGATGAACTCGGCGCCATTGACGTCTGCCATGCCTATGTGGGGGCGCAACGCGAATACGCCAGCGAAGACCGGCTGGGCGACGAAGTTCTGGCCTATGCCCAGTTCCTCCATAGCACTCCGGGCCGGCACGACGGACTTTTTTGGCCGGCCAAACCAGGCGAAAAGCTGAGTCCGCTGGGACCCCTCGTCGCGGCGGCCCGCGTGGAGGGTTATCAACACCCGGCGAAAATGTTGAACGACGTACAGGCGCCCTATCACGGCTACTATTTCAAGATCCTCACGCGCCAGGGCGAACACGCGCCGGGAGGCAAACATGACTACCTCATCAATAGCCGGATGATCGCCGGCTTCGCCCTGGTCGCCTGGCCGGCGGCCTGGGGCAACACCGGCGTGATGACTTTCATCGTCAATCAACAGGGGAAGGTCTATCAGTGCGGTCTCGGCAGCCAGACCGCGAAGATTGCCGAGAAAATGACTGAATTCGAACCCGACGGCCAATGGGCGCCGGTGCCGTGAAAG
Organism: Opitutia bacterium; assembly: GCA_003142955.1. GTDB lineage: Bacteria > Verrucomicrobiota > Verrucomicrobiia > Opitutales > Opitutaceae > Fen-1467. Next base: position 45,868 of record PLOH01000087.1, read on the forward strand.
CCTCCGGGACAATGACCGGTCCCACTTGAGTTGACCTTGATTCTGGGCACATTGTCGGGAACCTGTCCCGCTAGGAAGATCAAGCGACGACAGACAAACTTCGAAAAGTATTTTGGCGCGGCCGGCCGGCAGACTCAACCGGTTGCCCGCCGCGGCCATCCCGTTCGAGACCATCCAACCGATTTACCCATGCATCAGACGACGGAGTCATTTCTGCGCCGGTTCTGCTGTTCCGCATTTTTTTGCGGCCTCGTCTTTGGCGCCGTGGCGGCGACGGGCCGGGCGGCGGGTCCGGATCCATCCATGGGCGACCCTATCCGCGGGCGGGAGCTTTTCCTGCAGAACTGCTCGCTGTGCCATGCAAGCGGCAAGGAAAAGCAGGCGACTGCCGGACTGGGGCCCATCCTTGCGGGAATCATGGGGCGTCATGCTGCTTCGATTGCGGGATTCGGCTACACGAAGGCGCTGCGGGCTTCTGATCTTACCTGGGACATTGCCACGCTGGATCGATTTTTGGCCGGACCGCAGGTCTTGATTCCCGGAACGGCCATGATGAACACGATTCCGGACTCAACCGAGCGCCGGGACATTGTGGCCTATCTTGAGACGTTGCCCCGACCAGAGGCCGGGGCGGGAGCGGCGGACGCCAGGCCGGTCGTTACGCCTGCTACTGGAATGTCCGATCCTGGCGATTGGCGCAATGACGCACCCGGCGTTGGGCACTTGATCTCGCTCAAAACGTTGCCTGCTCCTTACGCCACAGCCTCGGCCGGAAACGGGCCCGAAGTCGTCAACCGGCCGTCGAGCGCCGCCTTGAAGGTCCCTCCGGGCTTCATTGTTCAGCTCTTCGCCTCCGGCCTGTCCGGGCCCCGGCTAATGCGCATCGCGCCCAACGGCGATATCTTCATCGCGGAAACCCGCAGCGGCCGCCTTCGTGTGCTCCGCGCTGCAGATGGCGCAAGCCAGCCTTCCGAAAGGGCGGTCTTTGCGGATGGCCTCCGCGGGCCGTTTGGGATCGCGTTTTTTCCGCTGGGTCCGGATCCCCGATGGATCTACGTGGGCTATCTCAATTCCGTGGTTCGCTTTCCCTATCGCAACGGCGACCTCAAGGCGCGGGGTCCCGCCGAGGTCATCGTGCCCAGACTCGCCGATTCCACGGGCGGGCATACCACGCGCGACGTCGCGTTTTCGCTGGACGGCCGGCGCCTGTTTGTCTCGGTGGGATCCGGATCGAATGTCGCGGAAAGCATGCCGGCGAAATCTCCGGCCGAAATCCGACCCTGGGAAGCCGCGCAAGGGTTGGGCGCTGCCTGGGGCTCCGAGTCGCGGCGGGCCGACATCCTCGTGACTGATCCGGAAGGCCACTCGCCGGTGCGGGTCTTTGCGACCGGACTCCGCAATGCAGTGGGACTGGCCGTGGATCCCGCCACCGGACGACTCTGGGCATCGACCAACGAACGCGACGGCTTGGGCGACGACTTGGTGCCTGACTATATCACCCGCGTACGGGAGAACGGATTTTACGGGTGGCCATGGTATTATCTAGGCAGCCATGAAGACCCGCGCCACGCGGGAGAAAGGCCTGACCTGGCCGGCCAGGTCGATGTGCCCGACGTGCCGGTGCAGTCCCATTCGGCTTCCTTGCAAATGGTGTTCTATGTAGCCGCGGCTGGGCCGGCGGTGTTTCCTGCGGAATACCGCGGGGACATTTTTGCGGCTTTTCACGGGTCATGGAACCGAAGCGTCCGAACCGGTAGCAAAGTCGTGCGCGTGCGCTTAAGGAACGGCATTCCAACTGGTGAGTACGAGGATTTCCTCACGGGGTTCGTCATCGACAACCACCACGTCTGGGGCCGGCCGGTGGGTGTGGCGGTGGCCCGCGACGGCGCGCTGTTGGTAACCGACGACGCCAACGACACTGTTTGGCGGATCGCCTATGTGGGCATCAGGGGCGGTGGGATGGCGGCGGATTGATCATCGACCGTTGACCTGCTGGCGATCAGTTCACCCTCTCTCCTCGTTCCTGATGGATGGCAAATTTCGTTGCCTGCCGCCCAGTGACGAGGGAGCTTGGTAACTTCCTTTCATGGACACGATTCATCATCGCCGTGGCACGAAAACCTTCGTTGGAAAAGTGCATGGGGAGAGGGTTGTTTTCTGCTGCGCCTGCGAGGTATTTCAGGATGCGCGGCTGGAGGTTCACATGTCCTTGGCCCAGGCGCAGGCGCTGGTGGACCGACAGCCGGCGCCGGAGGTGCTGCGCGGGTTTCCCAGGGAAGCGATCGAGTTGTTTACGTCCGGGATGACTCCGGCCGAGTGGAATCGCACTTACGCTCCCGGTCAGATCGGGTCCCCGGCTGACTACCCTTTGTATGTGGAACCAACCGGACAGCCGTCAGCAGTTTCCGTGGGGCATGACCAGATGGATTTTGATGGTTGATCTCGGCCGGCATTACCCATGCTCATGACCAAGAGACTCGACGAGAAACTGGCCCGGTTCCGGGCCGGCGACGCGACGCGACGCGATTTCATCTTGGCCGATGCCAAGGATGCCGACATGGCGTTCGGCGTCACCGCGCCGGGTCCGCGCGGTGGTCCGGTCACTTCCCGCCGCCCATCGGCTGCGTGCTGGAAGTCGCTCGACGACTACCGGCAGCAAATCCGGGCGGTTGTGACGCAGGGCGTGGTCGACATCGTGCTGCTGTCCGCCTCGAATCTGGAGAAACTGGCCATTGACGAACGCATCTTCGAGCGTTCGGCGGTCACGCCGGCGGCGAGGGCCAACGACACGACTGACATCTGGTGCGTGCGGGGTGGGGAATACCCGACCTGGCCCTCCCGACCATTTCGGACGGCGTCGATCGAACACATCAAATATGGACGCCTCCAGGCGGATTGCACGCAGCCCCCGCTCGGCGCGGACTTGGGGCTCTACTCGATCACCTTCACGAACAACCCCGAATGGGATTTTCAGGCTTTGAGGGATTTCGCTGACTTCCGTCATGAGGCCGAGGCCAAGCGCTTCCGCTACTTTCTGGAGGTCTTCAACCCCAACGTCGACCCGGGTATTCCCCGCCGCGAGATTCCCGGTTTCGTGAATGACCACGTGGTGCGCGCGTTGGCGGGAATCACGTCGGTCGGCCGGCCGCTTTTCCTGAAGATACCTTACAACGGGCCCCGGGCGTTGGAGGAACTCGTCGCCTACGATCCGAGCATCATCGTGGGGATCATGGGCGGCAGCGCCGGCACGACGTTGGATGCCTTCCAACTCCTCCACGAGGCCCAAAAACACGGCGCGTGCGCGGCGCTGTTCGGACGGAAGATCAATCTTTCCGAGCAACCGCTGGTCTTCATCGAATTTCTCCGGCGCATTGCCGACGGCGAGATTGGACCGGTCGAGGCGGTCAAGGCTTATCACGCGGCTCTCGCCAAGCAGGGCATCAAACCGCTTCGGTCCTTGCGGGCGGACCTGCAGATGACGGCCAACCGTTCACCTTATCGGCGCTAGAGCGCGACGAGGCCACTCCCTCTATTTGAACTGCGACTTTCCTCCGCCGTTTCGCCGGTCAAAGGGTGGCGCGCGTTGTCCCCGACACGCTGCGAGTGTCTGGTGGACAAGCCGCTCCACCTCGTCAGCGTGGTTTTGGCCAGCCAGTCCTCACTGCCCATGATCAACCCAGTCGTCCCCCCGACCTCGCGCCGGGGAATTCTCGCCGGTGGCAATTGGATCATCGACCACGTGAAGATCATCGATGCCTGGCCGGCGCAGGACGCGCTGGCGTCGATTCTTCGGCAGTCGTCGAGCAACGGCGGGTCTCCCTATAATGTCCTGAAGGATCTGGCCAGGCTCGGGGCGCCGTTTCCTCTCGAGGCGGTCGGTCTCGTTGGCGACGACGAAGACGGCCGGGCGATTCTCGCCGACTGCCAGGAACATCGCATCGACACCCGGCAGCTGCGGACGACATCTGCCGCGGCAACGAGCACCACCGACGTGATGACCGTAGAGCGCACGGGCCGCCGCACGTTTTTCCACGAGCGCGGCGCCAACGCCCGCCTGGAGGTCGAGCACTTCGATTTCAGTCTGACGTCAGCCCGGCTCTTCCATTTCGGATATCTCCTCTTGTTGGATCGGCTGGATCTCCTGGTCGACGGCCGCCCCAGGGCCACCGAGGTGCTCGAGCGCGCCCGGACGGCCGGGCTGTCCACGTCAATCGATTGTGTCAGTGAAGACAGCGAGCGCTTCCGCGCGGTCATCGCGCCCGTGCTGCCCTGGGTGGATATCTTTTTTGCCAACGATTTTGAAGCGGAGAAGATCACGGGGATTCCCTTGCGCTCGGGCAACTCGATTCAGCCGGCAGCAGTCCAGAAGGCCGCCAGACGACTATTGGAGGCAGGGGTGCAGTCTTGGGTGGTGATCCACTGTCCCGAGGCGGTGTACGCCTGCGACACCCAAGGCCACGGTCTCTGGCAGCCCAGCCTGCGCGTTCCGCCGGCGGAGATTGCCGGGGCCGCCGGGGCGGGCGACGCTTTGGTGGCCGGCGTGTTGTTTGGCGTGCACGAACGCTGGCCGATGAACGAGTGTTTGCGGCTGGGTGTGGCGGCCGCTGCGGCCTCGCTTTCCCATCCGACCTGCTCGGCTGGCGTCCTGCCGGCGGAGGCGTGCCTCGCGCTCGCCCAGCGCCTTGGTTACCGTTCATTCGATCGTTGAACGATTTCGCGGCCCGACGATGCGAATCGTTCGAGCAGGTTCTCGTCAAAGCAACGCCGGCAGCGCGTTGAACGCGGCCGTGAACCTGGCTGGGGGAATCGCCTTGTTCCGCAGGAAATCCCCGAAGTAATCCCAGGAGGCTGCCTCGCCGAGCAGCCGGTCGGGCGTGAGGACGCGGCTGAACACCTTGTTCTTGGCGTGATCGGAGCCGAACAAGCGCAAGGAAACCACGTTGTGGATATTAACGTCGGGATAGAAATTGAACTTGATCGTCTGGTGATCGTAGGCGGTGCCATGAAAGGCCATGAGCGCCTGGACCGCGGCGCGAAGCATGAAACCGTAAAGGCGGCTGTTTTCCACCGGCTCGTCCAATCGGCACCAGACATGATATCCACGGCCGCTGGCCACGATCAACGGCTCACACCCCAGGCCCTGGAGGCAGTTTCTCAGGGTGTGGAGGGCCAGATTCATCTCCGGGAGCACCACGGTGTTGTTGGCCTTGTGGTTATTATCCAGATTGAAGCAAAACACATCGTTGGCGCTGGCGTCAAAATACCGGCAAACGTTGCACTCCTTCGTGATGTGCAACTGGAGCAATTCATCCATCCGACGCTCAGAGATATTGACCAACTTGTATTTGTGAAGGAGGCGAACGGCGGTGAGCTCTCCGTATTCCAGGCTGGCTCCGTCCGACAACAGCCGGTCCAGAAACGGGAAACCGAATTGCTCGGTTTCAACCTTGGCCGTGCCGTGAGTGAACCCGCGAGAGAATTCCTTGAGCAGGCTTACTCTTGGATCCATCGCTCCACCTCCGTAAAAGTTTGGAAACCCCGGGCGGCGTGCTCCGGCAGCGACTGGTGCTTCGGCATGATCGGATAGTAGACATTGACGCCGTAGCGCCCACCGTGAGCGAGATTGAAGACATCGTCGTCCACCAGGTGCCGGATGCCCCAGGCTTTGCAGAAGACAATCTTGTTCAACGCCATGAACAGGTAGTCAAAGGGGATGGCGTTTTCTTTCAGCCATGCTCGCGTGCCGTCGTTGGCTCTCCGCAGATCCCGCTGGGTACAGATGACGATTCGCCAGTGATTCCGCTGGAGCCGTTGCATGAATTCGACGCCGTCGGCGCGGGCGCGGGCCATCCGATAGCAGTGCGCGTGAATCTTGTATCGGCAAAAAGAATACTCCGTGCTCAGCAGATCACCGGCCTCGGGCGCGTCGTTCTGGATTCTTTCCAGATAGCGGTGGAACGTGGCCTCGGGCAGGGCCTCGGCCCGGTCGTAGGGGAACTGCCCATGGCGCAAGGTTTCGGTGAAATTATTGAGCGTATCATCCAGATCGACGGCAATGGTCCGGGGGGCCGCGACCCCCACGGTGGGGGCAATCGATCCGGCGGGATTCGCAGGTTCTTTCATGGAGGCGGCCCGGTTCTTACCGCGCGGCTGACCGCATGGCAAGGCAGTCGGGGCTACTCGGGGCTTGACGGGCCCGGGCGGTCCGTAATTCCAGAAGCGATGGAATCTGTTCCACCCGACGCCCGCGTCCGGACCTTCCTCGCGGACTGTCCCGATTTCGGCCGCTTCTGGTTCGCCCGCGTTGCCTCGGCCCTGGCCGTTCAGATGCAGGCGGTGGCGGTGGGCTGGCAGGTTTACGCGCTGACGGGCAGCGCGTTCGCCCTCGGCATGGTGGGATTGGCTCAGTTCCTGCCCATGGCGCTGCTGACGCTTCCGGCCGGCCACGCGGCCGACCGCTACGACCGCCGGACGATTTGCGTGATCGCCTTGACCGTTCAGTTCGCGGCGGGGGGCGTTCTCGCCGTCGGATGCTGGGGCCACTGGATTGGCGTGCCGGGCATTTTTGGCGCGGTGGCGCTGATTGCGGCGGCCCGGGCATTTGAGCGGCCGGCCAACCAGTCCCTCCTGCCCGCCTTGGTCCCGCGGCCTCTGGTTCCCAAGGCAGTGGCGTGGGCGACGGGCGGCTTTCAGAGCGCCTCGGTTGTTGGTCCCGCCCTGGGCGGCGTCCTGTATGGGTTCGGGCCCGCCGTGCCCTACGCAACGGCGGCGGTCCTCGCCTTGGCGGCGCTGGCACTAATGGCCACCCTTCGGGTAACCCCGGGCGCCGTGCCGCGCGAGCCGGCGACTTTTCGCTCGATCTTTGCCGGCCTCGATTTCATCCGCCGGCAGCCGGTTATTCTCGGGAGCATATCCCTCGACCTCTTTGCCGTTCTGCTCGGCGGAGCCACGGCATTGCTGCCGGCATTCGCCCACGACATCCTGGGCGTCGGCGCCTGGGGCCTCGGTGCGCTGCGGGCGGCGCCTGCGGTTGGCTCCGTGCTCATGTCGGCCTACCTGGCGCGTCGGCCGTTGGAACGGCAAGTCGGGCGCAAGATGTTCGGGGCCGTCCTGGTCTTCGGAATGGCCACGATTCTTTTTGGATTCTCCCGGTCGTTCGTGCTTTCGCTCGCCGCCCTGACGATGCTCGGCGCCGCCGATATCATCAGCGTAGTGGTGCGCAGTTCGCTCGTGCAATTGGCGACTCCCGATGCCATGCGCGGCCGCGTCAACGCGGTGAACGGTCTCTTTATCGGCACCTCCAACCAGTTGGGGGAATTCGAGTCCGGGGTCACGGCCGCGCTGTTCGGCACGGTGGCCGCCACGGTGCTGGGCGGATTAGGCACGGTGGTCGTCGCCTTCCTCTGGATGCGTCTGTTTCCCGACCTTGGTCGCTTCGACCGCATCGATTCCCATTTGCCCGCGAACCAGGATCCGCCGCCGACTGCGGAGGACGGATAGCCTGCTCGCCGGCCGACTCGTTCCAGGCGCCGGCGGGAAAAAGAGCCATCGCCGCGTGGTGCTCTCCACTTGCCTTTGCGGGGGCGGGGTGGTGCTCTTGACCCAAGAGAAACGGCATTGGAACGAGCTTATGAGACCACACAGCCTTCTGACCTTCTTGCTCAGCTTTCTTTTCCCGCTGCTGGCCCTTCCGGCGTTGGCCCAGGCCGACCGCTCGGAGAAACAGATCATCTCCCTGGATCAGGGCTGGGAATTTCACCAGCGTGGCGCCCCGCCTGAATCGCCCATGGCGGCGTGGCGTCAGGCGCAGGTGCCCGGCGACGTGCATCTCGATCTCCTGCATTACCAGCTGATTCCCGATCCGTTCTTCCGGGACAATGAAGCCACGCTTCAATGGATCAGCCAAGCGGACTGGGAATACCGTACGACGTTCCCGGCGACGCCAGCGTTGATGCAACGCCGGCAGATCGAACTGGTGTTTGAGGGGCTGGACGCTTTCTGCGAAGTCTACCTGAACGATCAACGGGTCCTCGCCGCGGACAACATGTTTCGCGTCTGGCGCGTGGCGGCCAAGCCGTTTCTGAAAACCGGCGATAACCGGCTCCGGATTGTCTTTCCCGCGCCGGATCCAGCCGCGGAGAAAATCGCGGCGACCGATCCTTGGCACGCGAAGACAGGCGTGGCGGCCAAGACCTACGTCCGCAAGGCCGCCTACGAATACGGTTGGGACTGGGGACCGACCTTTGTCACCAGCGGCGTCTGGCGGCCGGTCAGGATCGAGGCTTGGGACCAGGCGCGCATCTCGGATCTGCATATCCGCCAGCGCGACGTGACGGCGGACGTCGCCCACCTCACAGCAGAGGTAGAGGTAACCGCGATGGCCAAGGCAGTCGCGGAAGTGAACGTGCAGTTTCAGGAATCCGGTCGCCCGGCGCAGGTGAGGCGCGAGGTCGAGCTCCATGCCGGAGTGAATCACGTGGATATCCCGATCGAGATCCGGCAGCCGCAGCTTTGGTATCCGACGGGCTACGGCGAACAGCCGCTGTACGCGTTCGAAGCACAAGCAAAGATCGGTGCGGAGACGGTGGATGCCCGCAAAGTCCGCACGGGCCTCCGCACGGTGGAATTGCGCCGGGAGGTGGATCAGTGGGGGCGATCATTCGAATTCGTGGTCAACGGAATCCCGATCTTCGCGAAGGGGGCCGATGTGATTCCCTTCGATAGTTTCCCCAATCGTGTGGTTACGGCAGACTACCGTCGGATTCTCGAGTCTGCCAAGGCGGCCAACATGAATACCATCCGCCACTGGGGCGGCGGCTATTACGAGACGGACGAGTTCTACGGTCTGTGTGACGAGCTCGGCCTGATGGTCTGGCAGGACTTCATGTTCGGCAACGAAATGCAGCCGGGCACCTATCCCTTCAAGTTGAGCGTGGCGCAGGAGGCGGCGGACCAGATCCGGCGCCTGCGCAACCACCCGAGCATTGTGCTGTGGTCCGGCAACAATGAGACCGAGGCGGCGTTCGGCTGGCCGGGCCGGGTGAACGTCGACCCCGCGACATTCCTTCAGATGTGGAAGGACTACCTCACGATCTCCAGCGGAATCCTCGCCCAGGCGGTGAAGGGATTGGATCCCGAGACCCCGTATTGGCCGAGTTCGCCCAGCGCTGATTACGAGGCGACTTCTGCCGCGTACGAATCCGGGGATCAGCACGATTGGAGCATCTGGCACGGCAAGGAGCCCTTTGCCGCGTACGAGAATAAGCACTTCCGTTTCGTGTCAGAGTACGGATTCCAATCTTTCCCGGAAATGCGAACGGTCGAGTCTTACACCACGGCCGATGATCGCACCGGGATCTTCACGCCGGTGATGCTCGCGCATCAGAAGAGCCCGATTGGCAACGGTCTCATCCACGATTACCTGTTGCGGGACTATCCCGAGCCGAAGGATTTTGCCGCGCTGCTCTATGTCAGCCAGGTGTTGCAGGCCGAGGGCGTGAAGCTCGGTGCCGAGCATCTGCGGTGCGAGCGCCCCCGCTGCATGGGGTCGATTTTTTGGCAGCTCAATGATTGCTGGCCGGTGGCGTCGTGGGCGAGCATCGACTACTACGGCCGGTGGAAGGCCCTGCAGTATTACGCCCGGCGCTTCTACGCTCCGCTGCTCGTCTCACCCCATTTGGAGGACGGCCAGCTGGCGGTATACGTGGTGTCTGACCGGACGCAGCCGGGCGCCGCCAGCCTGCGGGTGCGCCTGATGACTTTCGACGGCATGGCATTGCACGACCAGACCGTCCCGGCGCAAATTCCAGCCCTGTCGAGCCAGATTTATCTGAAAACCCAACCCCAGCAATGGCTGCCAGCCGGGACGAACCCCGCAAATGTCTTCATCGCCGCCGATCTGACCGTGGATGGCCGGTCGGTTTCCCGCAACCTGATCTATCTGCAGCCGACCAAGCAGGTGCGTCTGCCGGTTGCGACGGTCACCGCCGAAGTCCGGGCCGACGGAGACGCGTATCGCGTGCGCCTCGCGTCCAAGGTGCTCGCCCGCAGCGTTTATCTTTCCTTCGGGGCGCTGGACGTGGAGCTCTCCGACAACTACTTCGACCTGTTGCCCGGAGAAGCCGTCGACCTTCGGATCAAGAGCTCGGCGAGTCTGGACAACCTTCGGAAGAACCTCACGATTCGCTCGCTCGTGGATGCCTTCCCGCCGAATTCATAGAGCACCCGGCTGGGATCGCTGGTGCATTCAATCCGAAGCCTTGGTTAAGAGTTCCTCGATGAAACCTGCTTTATTGCTGTCGGCTCTGTTCCTGGTTGTGGCCCGGGCTGCCCCGCTGCCGGTGGATGAAGCCCTGCCGCTCGTCGGCGCGGCCGGCCACGGTCACACGTACCCCGGGGCCACAGTGCCTTTCGGGTTTGTCCAACTCAGTCCCGACACCCGCACCGAAGGCTGGGACGCCTGCTCGGGTTACCACTATTCCGACTCCACCATCATGGGCTTCAGCCACACCCATCTCTCGGGAACCGGCGCCGCAGATTTGGGACAGGTCTTGATCATGCCGTTCACTGGTGGGCTTGATGAAGGCGCGGGCTACAAACCCCTGGCGGCGGAACGATTCCAGTCCCGCTTTTCGCACGACGACGAGAAGGCCCAACCGGGCTATTACCGGGTTTCGCTGACGAGCTATAGCATCACAGCGGAACTGACCGCCACCGCCCACGCCGGGATGCACCGCTATGCTTTCCCGGCTTCGGAACAGGGCCATCTCCTGGTTGATCTGGTGCACGGCATCAACAACCCGCCGACCGGAGCGGATCTGAAGATCGAAAACGACCACCTCGTCACCGGGTATCGCTCGAGCGATGGTTGGGCGAGGAACAAGACGGTCTACTTCGTCATCGAGTGTTCCCGCGCCTTCGAGAGTTTCGGCCTCGAGGTGGATGACAAGCCGCTGGAGCCGGGCCTAACCGAAGCGAAGGGGAAGAATGTTCGCTGCCATTTGGATTACCGGACTTCTGCGGGACAAGCGATCGTGCTTCGCGTCGGCCTTTCGCCCACCAGCCTGGAGGAAGCAAGGGAGAATCTGCAGACGGAAATCCCGACCTGGGACTTTGACGCGATCCGGGAATCAGCCAGAGCGGCCTGGAACGAGAATCTGGCGCGCATCCGGGTCGATTCGTCCAATCCCAACATCCGGCAGACCTTCTATTCGGCGCTCTATCACACGATGACCGCGCCGACGCTTTACGACAACGCCGACGGTTCCTACCGCGGCACCGACAACGTCGTCCGTTCCAGCGGTTTTCACCACTATTCTACGTTCTCGCTGTGGGACACGTTCCGCGCCGAACATCCTCTGCTGACCCTCACCGAACCGGAACGGGTCAATGATTTTGTCCGGAGCCTGCTCGCTTTTTACCAGGAATCGCCCGACCACGTGCTGCCACTCTGGCCGCTCACGAGCTGCGACACCGAGTGCATGATCGGCTATCATGCGGTTCCGGTCATTTACGATGCCTACCGCAAGGGGTTTCGCGGCTTTGACGCCGAACTGGCCTACCGGGCGATGTGCGACACGGCCAGGAGCGGCCGCAACTGGCAGGACGAGTATCAAAAACTGGGTTACGTTTCGGCCGAAACCGGCAAGGGCAAGCAGGCCGCCTCGCGCACGCTCGAATTCGCGTTTGACGACTGGTGCATTGCGCAAATGGCCCGCGCGCTCGGCAAGACGGGGGACTTCGAGTCGTTCATCAAACGATCTCAGAGCTACGCCGCCACGTTCGATCCCGCAACCGGGTTTTTCCGCGGCCGAACCGCCCGCGGGTCTTTCCGCGAGCCGTTTGATCCGCGAGCGGTTTCGTTCGACGATTTTACCGAGGCCAACGCCTGGCAATACGCGTTCTCCGTCCCCCACGATGTCCCGGGGATGATCAAGCTTTACGGCGGGGACCAGTCTTTCATTCGGAAGCTCGACCAGCTTTTTGAGTCCGATTCCGACATCGGCAACTATTTGATCGATGTGTCGGGCCTCGTGGGCCAGTATTCTCACGGTAACGAGCCGTGCCACCACATCGCCTACCTTTACGCGCTGGCGGGCGCCCAGTACAAGACCGCGCAGCGCGTGCGGCAAATCATGCTGACGCAGTATGACAACACCCCCGAAGGCCTGGATGGCAACGACGACTGCGGACAGATTTCCGCCTGGTACGTGTGGAGCGCGATGGGACTTTATCCGGTGAACCCGGCCGATGGTGTTTACGTGATTGGCAGTCCGTTGGTCGAGAAGGCCACTATTAATCTCGATCCCAAGTATTACGCAGGCGGATCGTTCACCATCATTGCCCATGGGGTGTCCAAGCAGAATGGCTACGTGCAGTCGGCCAAGCTAAACGGCCAAGCGCTGAATCGCCCGTGGATCACTCACGAGGAACTGGTAAAGGGCGGAACACTCGTGCTTGATATGGGCGTGCTGCCGAACAGATCCTGGGGCGCTGAGAATTAAAATCCTTCCCTTATGACACCTCCTGACCAGACCCAAGTGGCGCGGCAGTCCGATCCGCTGGCGCCCGCCCAGACCTACCGCGGCCCCTTCGCGTTGATGACGGTCCTGTTTTTCATGTGGGGCTTCATGACGGTCTGGAACGACATCCTCATCCCACAATTCAAGGAGGCCTTCACCCTGGATTTTTTCCAGGCAATGCTGGTGCAGTTCGCCTTCTTTGGCGCCTACGGAGTTGGCGCGCTGGCCTACTACATCGTTTCGATGATCTGGGGCGATCCAATCAATCGGATCGGCTACAAGAACGGCGTGATCATCGGCCTGTTGCTCGCCGCTGGCGGCAGTGCGCTCTTTTATCCCGCCGCGACGCTCGTGTCCTACCCGTTCTTCCTGGTGGACCTGTTCGTGGTCGGTCTGGGTTTTGCGATACTCCAGATCGCCGCCAATCCCTATGTGACCATTCTCGGGCCGGAACGGACCGCCTCGAGCAGGCTGAATCTCTCCCAGGCGTTCAATTCATTCGGCACGACCATCGGGCCGATCATCGGGGGCTGGCTGATCTTCACGGTCTTCACTCGTCCCGGCATCCACGGCGCCGATGCGGTCAAGGTCCCCTACCTCTGCTTTGCGATCGTGTTCGCCCTGCTGGCGGTTCTTTTCAAGTTCGCTCATCTCCCCAACTTCGCCAATGCGGAGCATCCCGCCCGCGGCTGGGGCGCGCTGAAACATCCGCACACCGTCCTCGGCATGCTGGCGATCTTCATGTACGTCGGCGGCGAGGTTTCGGTGGGCAGCGCAATCATCAACTATCTCGGCACACCCCGACTCGGCAGCATTTCGCACGATGCCGCCAAAAACTTCCTGGCGTTCTATTGGGGCGGACTGATGATCGGGCGATTCATGGGCGCCTTCGCGCTGAGCGACATGCGCGGCTGGCTCAAGAAGACCCTGACCGTCGTGGTGCCGGTGGTGGCGTTCGTCGTCATCATCATCGCCTCGGGTCTGTCCAATGCGCTGCATTACGGCGTTTTCCTGGCGATTCTGCCCGTGATGTTCTTCCTTGGCGCAGCCGGCCCACAACGGATGCTGGCCCTGTTCAGCGTCGTCATCATCGGGCTTTTGGCCACTAGCATGTTAACTGATGGCGCCACCGCATTGTGGACGATCCTCGCCGTGGGCATGTTCTGTTCGGTGATGTGGTCGAACATCTTCTCCCTCGCGATTGAGGGGCTCGGTTCGCTCAAGAGTCAGGGCTCCTCGCTGCTGGTCATGGGGATCCTGGGCGCCGCTGTTCTTTCACCCCTCCAAGGCAAGGTCGCGGATCTCTACGGCATTCAACACTCATTCGTCGTGCCGATGGTGGCGTTCGCGTTCATCGCCTTCTATGGCATCTATGGCTACCGCGCCGGCCGGAAGGAGCTTGTCGCCGCGTGATGGGAGTAAGAGGCCCATGGATCCCACATCATTCTCGGCGACCCGAAGGTTCTGGAGTACGAACCGGAAAAGAAGAGTTGAGTGGGACCCATTCCGAGGTGAATCCAGTCCCCGCTCTTGAGCTTCCCTCCGCTTCATGCCGACGAGCAAAAGGCGAATACGAGATCCGATGGCCCGTTCAGGACCGGATGAGCGCCAGCGCATGTGCACGCGTAAGCGCCGGTATCGCAGCCAGGGCGATGCCCTCGATGCGGCGTTGCTCGCCGGTGCCGAGCGCCATCGCCAAGCCTACGTATGCCCGATCTGTGGCTGCTGGCATCTGACGACCGTCTAGCCACGGCGGCCGCCAAATCTACTGGCCGGCGTCCCCGACCAACCCTGGTCGCCCGGAAGCATGGGCTTTTGTTTTTGAACGAGTCTCGTCTGACATGGGCGGGACGCCCATGCCACGTGGCANNACGGCTCCTCAAAACAAAACACCCTACGCCCGGAAGGGCGTCCTTCTCCTGCAGGGTTGATTTTCGCGGCACTCGCAGTTTCTCTAGTTCGTTCGAATGCGCCTGCTCCTCCGAAAAATCTTCGCGTTCGACGAGATTCCGTGGGTGTTTCTTGTCGTAACGCTGGCGGCCGTCGTCATCCAGTTCAATGGTGCCTGGCGGCCGCTGCTGATCTACGACCGGACCGCGGTGATGCAGGGAGAATGGTGGCGCATCTGGACCGGACACCTCGTGCACTTTGGCTGGCCCCATTTTGTGTGCGACGCGGGCCTGTTCCTCATTTTGGGCCGTTTGATTGAGCGCGTCTATCCGGTGATCAGCCGCACCGCGTTGGTCGCCATGCCCGTGGTCATTGCCGTCACTCTCTACTGGCTGGACCCGGCGATGGTTCGATATGGTGGCCTGAGCGCCGTCAATTTCGGCTTGCTGCTCTTCCTCGCGGGCCGGGGCTGGCAGAAGAACTGGGTCGATTGGTTCTGGCCGGCCGTTTTGGCGATTTATGTCGCCGAGGTGATCCTTGAAACCATGTACGGCCACGGCCATGGCGGTGGCATGATCCAGTTCGATGATCCTTCGGTTCGGGTGGGAACGGCGGCCCATATCGGTGGAGGCGCCTGCGGCATACTGGCGTGGCTGTGTAGTTGGTGGCATGGGCGACAGGCCCGCCCCGTCGAGAACTCGGGTTGACATTGCACACCTGAGCCTGTTGTCATGCGCCCTTTATGATTTCGGTGCTCATCGGTATTGGTACGTTTCTGCTCATCATTGTGGCGGTACTCCTCATCGGGGCGGTGCTGCTGCAGCGCGCCCAATCGGACAGCGGCATGGCGGCCATGGGCGGTGGCATGGTAGAGTCGGCCTTCGGGCCGGACACGAGCAACGTCCTCAGCAAGTTCACCATCCGGACCACCGTGGTGTTTTTCATTCTGAGCTTCCTTTTGTACCTCGGGTACGTCCGGATTCGGAGTCACGGTTCCAACCCCAGGGGCAGCCTCCCGAATATCTCGGCGTCGGCCGCGCTCCCGTCCCTCCCGGGTGGGAATCCTGCGCCTGCCGCGGCCCAGCCTGCCGCCCCGGCGGTCTCGGCTCGCCCCGCCCCCGATGTTGCTACTACGACCACGACGAGCGCCGCCAAGAGCAAAACGCCCTGACCGCGGCCCGCTGGCCCTTGGGTTCGAGTGCGGTCTGGCTCTCCTGACGCTTTCCTTCCTGGCGCCAACTGCGCGTGCCCAGAAAGAGTTCCGGCCCCCGCCCAACTATGCGCAGCTGAGTCCGCCCGACCAGGCGGAAGGTCGCGCAATTGTCGAAGGATTTCGCCAGCAGGGAATTGCGGGCGATTACTATCTTGAATTCGAATTGCAGGTGTTGCCCCGGCACGGAGCGGAGCAGGTTTTGCTCGGGCGGCTCTGGGGCAGTCGCAATGCCGCCGGTCCGGTCTCGCGGGTCAGTGTATCGGCGTCACCGACTGCTTCCCGGTCCGGCGAAGTGCGGTTGCTGATTCAGAACGGACCCATGCCGCAAATCTGGCGGTGGACGGAGGGATCGGGCGCACCCATTGCACCGCTGGGTGTCGAGGCGCTGTTCGAACCGGTAGCCGGCACGGGCCTGACAGCATTCGACCTGCAAATGCCCTTTCTTTATTGGCCGGAATTCGTCTACGAAGGCCTGGCCCGGATGCATGGCCGGCCGGCCCACCAGTTTCTGTTCTATCCGCCCGCCGACGTTGCCCGGCACAATCCGACCCTGCACGGAGTTCGCGCCTACCTCGACACGCAATAC
Source organism: Opitutia bacterium (assembly GCA_003142955.1). Taxonomy (GTDB): domain Bacteria; phylum Verrucomicrobiota; class Verrucomicrobiia; order Opitutales; family Opitutaceae; genus Fen-1467. The sequence continues at coordinate 62,078 of PLOH01000087.1, forward strand.
ACCGCGCTCGTCCAGGTCGAATTGATCGGGGAAGACGACCGCGCGCTGAAGACCCTCAGCATTCTCGATCTCAAGAAGGTTGACGGCCAGTGGATCCCGAAATCGATCGATTGCCGGGACGAGCCGACCCGGAACAAGACCCGGTTTGCCGTCACGGCCGCGGCGCTGAATCAGCGCTTCTCCTCCATGGTTTTTGATCCAGGGGATCTGGCGGAGCCGGCAGTTATTCCCAGTGAGCTGGTGAAGCTGACGCCATGAGTCGCGGTACACCCCAAGTCGGTGGCGTCGTGTTCGATTTGGACGGGACGCTGGTGGACACCATGCCATTCGTGATCGAGGGACTGGCGACGGCGGTGACGCCCTACCGGCGCCGTCCGGCGCCCGAGGAGGTGATGAGCAATCTCGGCGGGCCATCCGACGTGTGCGTGCGGCGCCTGCTCGGGGGCCCCCGGCATCTCGCCGCCGCGCTCGCGGCCTATCTCGAATTTCTGCGTCAACATGACCATGCGGTACAGCCGTTTCGCGGTGCCCGGACGCTGCTGAAGTTCCTGCAGTCCGAATCCGTGCGGATCGGCCTCTGGACCGGTCGCGAGCGGGGCTCGACCCTGGAGCGCCTCCGGGCGTTGTCGTGGGAGCAGGTTTTCGACCCGATGGTTTGTGGGGACGATCTTCTTTCGCACAAGCCCGATCCGGAGGGCCTGCTGAAGATTGTCCGGTCATGGCAGCTGGCTCCGGCGCAGGTGATTTTTGTTGGCGACTCCGACCAGGATTTGGCGGGTGGGCGAGCGGCGGGCGTACTCACGGTGGCGATCGATCACGGCCGGCGGATCGCGTCCGGACTCCTGTGTCATCTTCTGGCCGTTGCGCCGAATCCGCCAGCGGCCTACGCTTGGGTGAGGAGACGGGTGCAGGCGGGACGATAGTCCGACGGACTCATTTCAATGCCTGTTCCGTGGCCGCGTCGAAAAGCTGCGCCTTTTCCACTTCGAAGGAGACCTTCAGCCGGCGATTCGGATCAAAACGGTCGGTGGCGGGAACGCGGGCGATGAATGAATTCGCGCCGGTATTAAGATACAAGTACGTCTCCGCTCCCATCGGCTCGACCACCTCGATTTGCACCTCGGCGGTTCGTTGCGGATCGGTCCCACCGGCGGTCAGGATATCCGTGACATTCTCCGGGCGGATGCCAAACACGAGCGGCCGGTCCACGTAGACCGAGGCTTTTCTCGAAAGTTTGTCGCCGAGCGCGAGGCGCAGCGCCGCCCCAGGGCCCGCCTCGACGAAGACGAGCTGGCCGTTATCCGCCTCGACCGTGCCCGGGAAGAGGTTCATCGGCGGGCTGCCGATGAAGCTGGCGACAAACAGATTCTCCGGATGGTGGTACAGGGCGAGGGGTTCGGCCACCTGCAGGATGTTGCCGTCCTTCATCACGCAGATCCGGTCGCCCATCGTCATCGCCTCGACCTGGTCGTGCGTCACGTAGATCATGGTGGCGCCCAGACGGGCGTGAAGCTTGGAGATCTCGGCGCGCATGGACACCCGCATCTTGGCGTCGAGGTTGGAGAGCGGCTCATCGAAAAGAAAGACCTTGGGCTTGCGCACGATCGCCCGGCCCACCGCGACTCGTTGACGCTGCCCGCCGGAAAGCGCCTTGGGCTTCCGCGCCAGATAGGATTCGAGCCCCAGCAGCGCCGCGGCTTCCCGCACGCGCGCGGCGATCTCGGGTTTCGGGAGGCCCCGCAGCTTTAGTCCGAACGCCAGGTTGTCGTAGACCGACATGTGCGGGTAGAGCGCGTAATTCTGGAAGACCATCGCGATGTC
>PLOH01000002.1 GCA_003142955.1 Opitutia bacterium
AAGAAAGGGACCTCAGGATGACCTCGGAAGACTCAGGGAGGAAAGACCTGTTATCGAGCTTCCCCTGGTGCATTCGCCCTCGGAAGTTGTCCGCCGCTGGCGCATGGGGCGCCCGTCTTTCGTCGCGAATTTTTTCACGGGAGAAAGAGGCTCTGCAATGTCCAAAGAAGACCGAGCGATTGCCGAAAGCCAACGATCAGCGGGTGATCTGAATTGCGATCTCATCGAGCGATTGAGCGCGGCCCTTGCCGCGGCAAACTGACCCTCTCGAATCCCATGGACTCTTCCCTTCAGCGTTTGAACGTCGTGCAACTCGCCGCCTTCTTGGGCTGCGGGGATTGGATCGTGCGCGGCGTCAAGAAGGCCAACGCAATGGCTGCGGCCTCAGCTGGCGAGGCTCTGATTTTCACGGGCCGCTATTCGACGCCCGGCAAAATCTCCTGGCGCCGGTGCTGCGCAGCAGGAGCCGTGACAGCCGTAGGCATTGGCACAAAATTCTTTCTTTGCTTCGAAGAGATCCATTTTTGCCGAACGCTATAGGTGACGCGCACTGGCGTTGGCTCTAGCGCCTAGTTTCAACCAGAGTTGTGTGCCGGCTGCGCGTCACACAACTCTCGGAGTTCGGCTCTTCTTTCATTTCATCGCAGGCGGCGGAAGTTCGACTAAAGAGGATTTCGCCACTGCGTCCATGTGGTCGACGATCGCTTCGTAGTCTTTCCTACTTTTCATCTGCGCCCACTCAGCTCGAAACTCATCGACTTCTTTCTGGGTAATTTTTGGGGTGAGAATAGTCAAGCGGTGAGAGAACGACGTATTGAGCCTGAGGTCGGCGCTGTATCGGAAGACGGTAAAACCACCGGTCATCGCGATGCCAACAATTAGGATAGAATACGTAATAAAATATTTTCGGAGTCTCTTCTCGTGCCCCGAGATTTTATGCTGAATCGACTCGATCGAGTCTTCGTGAGAGCCACCGATTTCGTTTTTTAGTCTCCGAAAAGTCAGATAAAGCATGACAAAGACTGAGATGTAAAAGCCGAGAAAAAGCGCGAAACCAAAGGTGGCTAAATCGACAACGACCCAATTTCGTGGCCCAAGGGCTGCCGCCTGATATAGCCGATTCGAAAGTCTTTCGGAAACGGCGCTCCCGGTGCTCGTCAGCCATTTCCAACAAAGACCGAGCGACGGCTGAACGATAACGAGGAAGAACGTCGATGAAACAAGCCCAATGACGATTCCCTTGCGACTTTCTTTGTCCATAAGTAATTATGTGTGGCCCAGCGTTTACGCTTGTTCTTCGCATCAATCAAACAATTAGTGAGTTGTGAAAAACGAGGGGCAGGTCAGTTTTTCGGAGCCCGCCAAGGCTCAAGCCTCGTTCTCGGATCTCCGTGAGGGACAATCGCACCGGCAAGAAACTGATTGTGGAGTTGGTGGTACAGCCCTTCCCTGGCTCGGACGCCCTTAAACCGTCCGAGCGCCAATTGGACAAAGATGATTCGGGCGCGGCGGCCGTGGTCTGCGGCGTTTGGATCGTGCGAGGCGTCAAGAAGGCCAACGCAATGGCTGCGGCCTCAGCCGGCGAGGTCCTGATTTTCACGGGCCGCTATTCGACGCCAAGGAAAGTCTCGGATTGGCTTGATCAGCACCCCGATTTCGTGGCTGGCCATGTTTTGGCTCCTCAACGGGGATCGTGACTGTTGCCACACTGTTGCCAAAAATGCGGTTTCGGCCTGAATCTCGGCGCGCGTCATCACGTATTTTTGGGGATGAGGGAACGCTTGATAGATTCGTGTCGTGGCGCTGACCGCCTTAAAGGCCAGCGCTTGTCTTATGAGTTTCGGTGCCGCCTCATAACCAACAATGATCTCGGCCACGGCGGAGTGATCCAGAACCACGATTTTCTCGGCATCCGAGGTCGCGCGCCATTCCTTCTGGTATTTCCAATCCCTGGACTTGCTGAAGGCTGCTTTCAAAAGCGCGGGCCGTAAGCGTGTCCTTTTATAGGCGGCCCCTTGCGTCGGCAGGACCGGACGATTCTTCAGATATTTGACGTTTCCCCAGTTTTTCGTCTGAGAAGGAAGGGCGTCGGTGTTTACCCCAAAGACCATGCCCTTGTGGAAATCCGCATAGATCGCCCACATGCCGTCTGACTCCCAAAGCTCCGTTAGGCAGCTAATGCAAAGCTCAGGTGGGCTCTTTCTGAACGCATCCCGAAGAGCCCGTCCGCACCAGGGGCCATTGGCATGCGCTACAACGCGGCGGCGACATTTTTCAACGCTCTGCCCTGTCTCCTTTGAGTCTTCGGCGGCCATTTTGGAGATTTCATGCTGGGTAAGGGAGCGCTCACCAGGTAATACCTCCAAAATGTCATCGAGATTCACGAAGTTGGTGAAGCGGAGTTGCGGCCTGCTAAGAAAAACCTCCGCGTCGCACGGCTTGAGATACTTGTACAAAATCTTGGGAACATCAGGCACGCCTTTATCGTGAGACAAAGGGCGGCCGGCGGCAACTATGATCGGGATACAAAAAGCCCGGCGCGGAATGAAGCGGGCCGGGCGGTGAAAGGGGAACGCCGACTGAGGGGGATTTCGACTTTTCCCGGGACGAGGTTACTGGGTTGCTGCAGGTGGCGATGTGACCGGCGGGGCGGGTGATGGCGGGTTGGTGGATGGCTGTTGGCTTGTGACCGGCATGAGATAGTACCCACGAACTCGTTGCTTTGCGTCCTCCCAGGCTTTCTCCCAGTTCTCGCTGGCCATCGGGGTGATCGTGGTTTTTCCACCCTGAGCGTTGATCACATCCTCCAACCCGAATGCGGTGGGCCACTGGTGATCGTAATCGAGCGCATTCTTGTGCTTTTCGGCAAATCCAATCCCTTGCTCCAGCAATGCCCGGGCCTGTTCAGGGTTCTCTTGGAGAAACTTGATTGCCTCCTTCGATCTCTCGTCACCGGCAAGCATCAGCGCACGCTTGAAGAAATGGCGATTGTTGACGATCTCCGCACGCCCGGATTCAGATCCGAACCGCAGCGCATCGTACCAACCCAACACCGCGTTCATCGCAATGATCGGGAGACTCTTTGCGAACCCATCCTTCGGCAGGTAAAAGACACCCAAGATATCCATGTTCTCCATTGGCGTTCGTGCCATCGGATGCGTCTCAAATTCCGTCAGAATACCATCAAACTCCTTGGCGGCTTCAGTGTCGCCGCTGCGATAGCCCTTGAAGGTTTGAAAGAATGCGATCTCTCGCTTTTGCCAGAGCTGCAGCGCTGGTTTTCCTGCTGGCGATGTCGCGGTTCCTGCCTGTGCGCTGAGACTTGACGACAATGTTGCGTCAGCGATCCACATAGCGAGGAACGCGAGCAAGATTCTTTTGATGCGGGGCAGTTTCATTGAAATGGAGTGAGGCAGCGGAGGATCCCTTTGGCAAAGTCAGTGGTCACTCGCCGCCGGTGCTGTCCGGTCCTGCTCGAGCAGCTTGAACAGAACAAACACCCGGTCACTGGAAATCAGAACTGCGGCACACGCGGTGCCAAAATATCTTGCTCTGGCCGCTCCGACGAGTGCCGGACGAGAAGGCTGTTCCTGACGTCCTTCACCCCGGCAACAGCCGAGGCATCTTGGCCTGCGGCGAACTTCTGCTCCGGCGTGTCCACAAAGCCGCTGAGGTGAACGACGGCGTTGACCGTCTCGACTTGGATCTCGAGCGACCTCAGGGTGGAGTCGACCCAAATGGCGTTCTGTACCTTGTTTGTGATGAGTACATCGTCCGCGTGTTGGCCGGAGCTATCGCTATCGCCAGTGCTCGTCGTCGCGCAGCCACCGGTCAGGACGCCCAGCGCGAGGGCGCTTGCTGATACAAAAAGCGATGCGAGCTTTAATAATTGCTGAGATGGTTTCATGGGACGTGACCGGTACAGTGAGCAGAAACAAGTGGGTGCAGAATAGCGTAGTCATCCTTCCAAGCGGCACCAAGTGCAACTCGAAGATATTTCAGGAGCTGGTTCGCGGTGGCAACGGAGGTCCGCCTCTGGACAGTGTCCCGGTATCGCGCCACCTCGGCCTTGCTTAACGGGGGAGCTTTTCACGCGAATCTGCCGGCCGAGGCAAGTTTACGCGAAACGGCAGCACTTTCTTGATGGTCACCGCTGTGCTCGTGAGAGATGGCTTCGAGACGGTGACGGCCAGCGATGGCGAAGATGGACTGCGCCTCTTTCGGGAACACCGCAGTCGGATGACGCTGGTCGTCGTCGACTATTCGATGCCCAAAATGAATGGCGTGGAAATTGTCTCGACCATGCGGAAGGAGGTCACGATCCCCACCATCATTGTCACCGGATTCGACCAGAATGATATCCAGTCTCGCTTGTCGAAAAGCAGGATCGGGCCCGTCGGCTTCCTGAAGAAACCGTTCACCCAAGACGGCCTCCGGACGGCGATCACCCAGCTATATGAGGGGAAAGCGGGCTCCTAGTATTACTCCGTTAAATTTAATCTCGCGTTTCCAGCGGCCTGCTCATCGACCTTGCCGGCATGAAATGGTCCGGCCGGGATTTCCAGCACAGTGCTACGCCGCAGCGAACGTCTCTGCCCGACGGACGCGAAACGCGCCTTGCGCACGGACTGCGCGGTCCGGTTCAGCTTGCCGGGAAGAGCGCCTCGAGCGCCGTCTTCACCCCCTCGAACTCAAGCTTGAGCTCTGGTAGTTGGGCCGGCACCCCGCCCAGATTCCCGTCGCGACCGAGCCGTTCGATCTTCTCGCTGATGGCGCGGAGTTGGGCGGCGCCGAAATTGGAGGAGCTGCCCTTGAGGCTGTGGGCCGCCCGGGTTAGCGTGAGGGCGTCGCCTTGCTCCAAGGAAGATTCGATCTCCGCAATGCGTTGCGGCGAATCTTCAAGGTAAATCTGGATGAGCTCGCGCAAGAAGGAGTCGTCGCCGGGATTCATGGCGCGCAATTCCTCGATGGCTTTGGGGTCGATGGGGGATACCATGTTCAGTGATCCGGAGAATGGTGTCGGTTCAATCGGGAAGGAGTCAGCAGGCGATGGCGTAGCCGGTCCAGGCTTTTTTCGCAAACAGGAACTGGAGATCACTGGGCCCATTCAAACGATGTGTTTTGTTCGATTTCCTCGATGGTGGTCAGGCCCAGGAGCACTTTCTTGAGCCC
>PLOH01000072.1:0-85202 GCA_003142955.1 Opitutia bacterium
TCACGGCTTCGCCGGCGCGGGTTTTGCGCCGAAATCAAACTGCACTGGCGGTGGCTTTTCCGCCCCGGGCGTGGCCTGGAAATAGGCTTTGTCCTTGAACCCAAACGCAGCGGCAAAAAAGACCGCCGGGACGCGCTTGATGGCAGCATTATAGTCGCGCGCGGCGTCGTTGAATCGTCCGCGCTCGACGGCGATGCGGTTCTCCGTGCCTTCGAGCTGCGCCTGGAGCATCTGGAAACTGGCGCTGGCCTTGAGGTCGGGGTAGCGTTCGACGACGACCAGCAGTCGGGAAAGCGCGGAGCTGAGCTGGCCCTGCGCCTGCTCGAACTGCGCGAGCTGGACCGGATCGGTTGGTGCGGCGCTTGGGCTCACTTGCACCTTGCCGACCGAGGCGCGGGCTTCGGTAATCTCCGTCAGGGTCGACTTCTCGAAGTTGGCAGCCCCGGAAACCGTGTTGACGAGGTTGGGGATGAGGTCGGCGCGGCGCTGGTAGACGTTCTGCACCTGCGCCCATTGAGCGTCGACCGCCTGCGAACGGTTGACGAGGCCATTGTACGTGCCGATCGCCGTGACCACCAGAATCCCTGCCAGCAGGATGAAAACTCCGGCGATGCCGAGGATGATTTTGCTCATAATGGAAATACATTTATTACCCGGTAAGGACGAAGATACAAGCAGCGAGGCGCTATAACGTTCGCAGCAGTTTGTAGACGGCAGCCGGAGTCGGGTGGAAGGCGTGGGCTTACCAGCCCCAGCTGCGGCGGAGACGCAGCGGCTGGTGAAGATCCTCGGAAACTTCCGTGAGAAACCGACTTGGGCTGAGCAGCGTCGCCGGGCCGCCCTTGGAATTCACTTTCGGGTAGCAGAGATAGAGTTCGTCCTTGGCCCGGGTGACGGCGACGTAGAACAGCCGCCGTTCCTCGTCGAGGTCGCCTCCTTCAATCGCGCGGCGCAGCGGAAACATGCCGTCGGCGAGTCCCAGGATGAACACCACGCCGAACTCCAGCCCCTTGGCCTGATGCACGGTGGTCAGCCGGAGTGCGTCCGCGTCCGGGTCGACCTGCCGGTCGCTGGTCTCGGAATTGAGCAGCTGGATCTGCGCCAGCAGGTCCTGCAGGTCGTCGAAGCGGGAGGCGAAGCCGATGAGCGATTTCAGATCGTCCAGCCGCGAAGCGTAGTTGGCGAAGGCGCCCTTGAGGTAATCGCCGTACCAGCCTTCGATCGCGACCTCCACCGTTTTGAACGGCCGGTCGTTCCGAAGCGTGGCGGCGATCTGCTGCAGCGAGGCCACGAGCCGGGGCCATTCTTCTTTGGATTCCTTGGGCACCTTGGCCAGCACGTCGTCACCCGCGAGCGCGTCCACGAGGTTGCGCTGGTGGGTTCGGGCGTGGGCGAGCGCCGCGTCGTGGAGTTTTTGCGCTCCCTTGTCGCCGACTCGCGGGAGCAGCACGGCGATGCGCTGCCAGGCCATCGTGTCGCTGGGATTGTAGACGAAACGCAGGATCGCCACGAGATCGCGGATGTGCGCCTGCTCGAAAAACCGCACGCCGCTCGTGATCACGTACGGCAGGCCGAGCCGCGAGAGTTCAAGCTGGAGATCGAGCGCATGGAAGTGCGCCCGATAGAGCACGGCGATATCAGCCAGCGCCCGGCCTTCGTCGACCAGTCCCTTGATGCGCTGGACGACGAACAACGCCTGCTCACGCGTGTCGAGCGCCTGCACCAGAAACGGCTTTTCGTGATCGGGGCGTGACGCGCGCAGTTCCTTGTCGAAGTGGCGGCCTTTCGGCTGCGCAGCGAGGACGCCGTTGGCGAAGGCCAGGATCGAGGGAGTCGAGCGGTAATTAGTCTCGATCCGGTAGATCTGCGTGCCCGGATGGCGGTCCGGGAAGGTGATGATGTTCTCGAAATCCGCGCCGCGCCAGGAGTAGATGCATTGCGCGTCGTCACCCACCGCCATCACCCGGTGGTGCGCACCGACGAGGTCGACGATCTGCGCCTGCAGGGTGTTGGTGTCCTGGTATTCGTCCACCAGCGTGTGGCGGAAGCGTTGCTGGAGGTAGCTCGCCACGTCGGGCGCGGCCCGGAGCACCTCGAGCCAGTACTCGAGGAGATCGTCGTAATCGACGACGCTTTGCTTCCGTTTGCGTTCGCGATAGGCCACGGCGAAAGCAATGATGAGATCGGAGAGCTCCTCGTGCTGGGGATAGAAACGCGAGATTGTCTCGCCGAGCGGGCGCTGGGTGTTGCGCGAAAAACTGATGATCTCGAACAACGGGCCGGGCCGCGGATGCGTCTTTTCCTTGAAGAAGCCCCGGTCCTTTTCGTCGGCCACCTCACGGAGGAGGCTCTCCGCTTCGTCGGCGTCGAGGATGGTGAAGGCGCGGGAGAGACCCACGACCTCGCCGTGGACGCGCAGGATCTTGTGCCCGATGTGGTGAAAGGTGCCGCCCCAGAACCGGTGGGCTTCGACGCCGGTCAGGTCCTGCACCCGGTGGAGCATCTCCCGGGCGGCCTTGTTGGTGAAGGTGAGGAGGAGGATCTCGTGCGGCCTGACGCCCTGGCTGAGCAAATGGGCGACGCGGTAGGTGAGGGTGCGCGTCTTGCCGGAACCGGCGCCAGCCAGCACGAGCAGCGGCCCCGGCGGGGCGGTGACCGCGGCGTACTGTTCATCGTTGAGATCCCCGCGGAAATCGATCGGCGGGATCTTTAGCGGCGCACCGGGTTCTTGGGGGAGGACAGAGTCCATTCAGGAAAAGGAGAAAGGAGAGGAGTCAGGCGGCAGGACCCGACTGGGGGAAGGAAAAAGAATACCCGGCCGGCCGGAAAGACGGCGTGATGGTCTCCCGACACTGCGACGGCAAGGCAAAGCAGCGGTGGTCTGGGCTAACGATGCAGTTGAGGTGGAGCGGCTTGTCCACAAGACGCGCTGAACGCGTTGGGGACAACGCGCAGCGCCTACTAATCGGCGCCAACGCTGGGCAAAGCCACAGTTTGACTGCATAGAGCAACCTGCCCGCAGCGCCCAAAATCACTTCATCAGGGCAGGCAAGTGATGATTCCGCGCCGCGGAATCATAGCAGCACCAGGTTGTCGCGATGGACGACTTCGAGATGTTTGCGACCGGGGTAAAGGAGGCGGATTTCGTCGGTGGTCCTGCCGGCGATGCGCGGAATCTCCTCTTCGCCAAATGAAGCCATTCCGCGCGCGAAGACGGCGCCGTCCGGCCCGGCGACATTGACGATATCACCGGCCGCGAACCCGCCGTCCGCCCCGGTGACGCCCACCGCCAGCAGGCTCCGGCCGTGCTCGCGCAGCACCGGCACGGCACACAGATTGACAGCAATCGTTCCGGTCGGCCGCTGGAAATAGGCGAGCCAGCGTTTCCGCGCCTCCATCGGCAGACCGCTCGGCGCGAAGAAGGTGCCGGTGGAGCGTCCACTGAAGAGCTTGTTCAGCACGTCAGGCTCGGCGCCGCTGGCGATGAAGACGCCGCAGCCCGATTTGGTGGCCAGCCTCGCGGCGGAAATCTTGCTGATCATGCCGCCGACCGCGGTCTCGCTCGTGGTGCCGCCGGCCATGGCTTCGATGTCAGGCGTGATTTTCTCCACCACCGGGACGACCTGCCCGGTGCCCTTTAGGTCGATGAGGCCAGGCGCGGTGGAAAGGATCACCAGATATTGCGCTTGCACGAGGCTGGATACCAATGCTGAGAGCGTGTCGTTCTCGCCAAACTTGATCATGATCTCCGCGGCGCTCACAGTGTCGTTTTCGTTGACGACCGGAACGGCGCCGTATTCGAACAGACGCTCGAAGGTCTGTCGCGCGGCGAGGTAGCGCGAGCGGACGCGCAGATCGTCGTGGATGAGCAACACCTGGGCCGCGATGATCCCGTGCGGCTCGAAGGCGCGCTGCCAGGTCTGCATCAACAGACTCTGGCCGACGGCGGCACAGGCCTGTTTCTTGGTCACATCCTTCGGCCGTTTCGCGAGGCCGAGCCGGCCCATGCCGAGTCCAATGGCCCCGGAAGTTACCACGATGACCTCCGTACCACGCCGGCGCAGTCCGGCAATCTGTTCGCAGATCGTCGCGATGCGATCCTGGTTGAGCTGGCCGACGCCGGAGGTCAGCACGCCCGTGCCGAGTTTGACGACGATGCGCCGCGGCGGAGTGGAGGCCGCGACTGGGGGACAACTGGGGGCGTTTTTTGGCACGAAGCTGCTGAGTGTAAGAGCCTGCTTTGCAGGCGATGGGAGAAAGGCGGCCTGCAGGGTCTCCTGCAAGCAGGCTCCAACAGGGCAACGGGAAACCTAGACCGTTGTCAGCTCCTTCTCCTTGGCGGCAAGGTGGGAGTTGATGTCCTTGATGAACCGGTCGGTGATCGTCTGGATTTCCTTCTCGATGCGCTTCGCGTCATCTTCGGACAACTTGCCTTCCTTCTGCTGCTTCTTGGCGAGCTCCATCGAGTCGCGGCGGGTGCTGCGGATGGAAACATGGCCCTCCTCCGCGAGGCGGTGGGCGATCTTGACAAACTCCTGCCGCCGCTCGCGGCTCAGTTCCGGCAAGGGCATGCGGATCACGCTGCCGTCCACGATCGGATTGATGCCGAGGTTGGCGGTTTGCAGGGATTTTTCGACGCTGCGGATGATCGATTTGTCCCACGGAGTGATCTGAATGAGGCGCGGATCAGGGGTGGTGATGGCCGCGCAGTCCCGCAGGCGCATGGTAGTGCCGTAAGCTTCCACCATGACGCTCTCGACCATCGAGGGCGAAGCCTTGCCGGTGTGGATGGTGCCAAATTCGAGGAGCGTGTGATCGAGGGCCTTTTTCATCCGGCCCTGCAAGTCGGTAAGGATTGGATGGTTCATGGGTTTTCGAGTAACGAGGGTTCAGATCAGAATGACGTGCTCTGGGTGATCCGGGACGGCCCGGCGACGGCCGCGGAGCCAGATGGTCTAGTTTCGGACGAGCGTTCCCACCTTTTCGCCCAGCGCCGCGCGCTTGATGATATGCGATTCGGCCAGGTTGAAAACGAGGACTGGCACGTTGTTGTCCAGGCAGAGGGAAAACGCGGTCGAATCCATGACGTTGAGACGCTGACGGAGCGCGTCGATGAACGTGATCTCATCGTAGCGCACCGCGTCAGGGAACTTCTTGGGATCCCGGTCGTAGATGCCGTCGACCTTGGTCGCCTTCATGATGATATCGGCGTGCATTTCGCTGGCGCGAAGGGCCGCCGTTGTATCGGTCGAGAAATATGGGTTGCCGGTGCCGGCGACGAAAATTACCACGCGCCCTTTCTCCAAATGGCGGATGGCGCGGCGGAGGATGAATGGCTCGGCGATCTCGTTCATCGGGATGGCGCTTTGGACCCGCACGTTCACCCCCATTTTCTCGAGGCAATCCATCAGCGCGAGGCCGTTGATCACGGTCGCCAGCATGCCCATGTAATCGCCGGTGGTGCGGTCGACCCCCCGTTGCGCGCCCGGCAGGCCGCGGAAGATATTGCCGCCGCCGATAACGAGGCCGATTTGCACGCCCAGTTCGTGGACCTCCTTAACCTGCGCACAAACCTTCTCCAGAATGCCGGCGTCGATCGGATCCCCTGACTTGCCGCCCCGGAGCACCTCGCCGCTCAACTTGAGCACCACGCGCTTGTATTTGACGACCGGTTGTCCGGCTGGCTGGTCCTGCATGACGCAGGATGTAACGATCCGATGGATTCTGCGTCAATGACGGAGATGGCCCGACGAGCCAAGCCCTCGGCCGGTGCAACGGCGCCGGGCTTGGTTTCGCCGGCCAGAAAACACACTCGACCCCGGTGCATTAGTGGCATTTGTTGCTCGAACTGTTCAACCTCACCCCTTCCATGAAACAAGGACTGACAATTGCCGCCTTACTAGCGATGGCTACCATGAGCAACCTGGCCTCCGCCTCCGATATCGAAACCGCTGTTTACGGGAAACTCGAAGACGGCCGTGAAGTGAAGATCTTCACGCTCACCAACGCCAATGGCCTTACCGCGAAAGTCACGGAATACGGCGCGATCCTGGTCGGCGTCGAAGTGCCGGACCGCCAGGGCAAGATGGCTGATGTCACCCTTGGCTACGATTCGCTCGCGGGTTGGCTGACCAGCAAGAATTATTTCGGCGCGACCGTGGGTCGATTCGGCAATCGCATCGCGCACGGAAAATTCACCCTCGACGGCAAAGAATACACCCTGGCCACGAACAACCACCCCGGCGGAATCCTCTGCCACCTGCATGGCGGGCTCAAGGGCTTCGACAAAGTCCTCTGGCACGGTGAACCGGTTCACAAGGCCGGCGCGCGGGGCGTTGCGCTGACCTACACGAGCAAGGATGGCGAAGAGGGCTATCCCGGCGCCTTGCAGGCAAAAGTGACTTACTGGCTAGATGACGCCAACGAGCTGGTCTGGGCGGCGGAGGCCACCACGGACAAACCCACGGTGATCAATCTGGCTCATCACACTTACTGGAATCTCAGCGGCGATCCCACAAAGCCGATCACCGATCACGTGCTGATGCTGGCTGCCGACTCCTATCTGCCAACCGACCCGGGACTCATCCCGACCGGTCAGGTGGCGCCGGTCGCCGGCACTCCGATGGATTTTCGTGCTCCCACGGCGGTCGGAGCGCGCGTGAATGCCGATTTCGAGGCGCTCAAGTTGGCCGGTGGCTACGACCATTGCTGGGTGCTGCGTGAGGGCAACGGCGTGCGCCTCGCCGCGGTGGTCAATGACCCTGTGAGCGGGCGGACCATGGAAATCTTGACCGACCAACCGGGCGTCCAATTCTACAGCGGCAATTTTCTGGACGGCACGGATGTCGGAAAGAACGGGGTCAAGTATCAGGTCCGCACCGGGCTGTGCCTGGAGACGGAAGGCTACCCGGATGCGCCCAATCATCCTGAGTTTCCGAGTGCGGTCTTGCGGCCCGGTCAGACCTACCGCCACACGATGGTCGTCCGTTTCAAGAACTGACTGATGGATGCCTGCTCGATCCAGCTTCACGTCAAGCTCCTGACCCCCACCGCCACGCTGCCGGCCCGCTCCACCGAGAACGCCAGTTGCTTCGATGTGTGCGCGGACATGGACGGAGTCATCTCGCCTGGCGATCGCCTGCTGGTGAAAACCGGCCTGGCGGTGGCAGTCCCGCGGGGATTCGAAGTGCAGGTTCGCAGTCGGAGCGGCCTCGCCCTGAAAAAGGGAGTGGCCGTGTTGAATTCGCCCGGGACGGTCGATGCTGATTATCGCGGAGAAGTGGGCGTGATCCTCATTAATCACGGCCATGAACCCTTCGCCTTTAAACGCGGTGATCGCATCGCCCAACTCGGGGTCTATCGGGTCGAGATGTGCCTGGCGGTCGCCGTCGAGGTCCTGGAGGAAACCGCGCGCGGAGCGGGCGGATTCGGCCACACCGGAGTTTGACCGGGCAGGAGCCGGCTTACTCCAACTGCTTTCTGAAGTCAGCGAAGTGCGTTTTTAGCTCGGCAAGTTCATTGCGCAGTTCCTCGACTTCCCGGGTCAATCGCGCGATGCGGTCGTCGTCTGGCGCGTCTAGGCCGGCCGCCGCCGTCCCCTCCGGTGTGGCCTCCGTCAACACCGCGCCGGGAGGCCCGGCCAAGAGGTGTGCGTATCGCGATTCCTTGAAGCCGGTTTGTCGCGGCAGCCTGACGACGAGCGGTTGAGATGATCGCGTCGCCAGGGTTTGCAGGGTGGATTCGACCTCGTCGAGACTGGCAAACTCGTGCAGACGTCCTGATCGACCGCGGATTTCGCCGGTTGTTTGTGGACCTCGGAGCATCAGAACGCAGAGCGCAGCGGTCTCGGCCGGCGACAAACCGAGGGTGTCGGCCAATTTCTGCCCGTATTTGACCACCCGGCTCGCGGCGCCTTCAAAGACAAAAACCAATTTCTGGTTTCGCAGCCCCTCCAGTGCCCGGAGCACAGTCGGTTCGCCATATTCAACGACCGGCTCGCGATTGGACGATTGATTGCAGGCGTTGACCAGGGCATTCAGCGAGAGCGGGTAGTAGTCCGGCGTGGTGATTGCCTTCTCCACCAGCGAACCGAGGACGCGGATTTCCGCTGGGTCGAAGACGACCTTTTCGTCGGCGATGTTCACGATTGGGTCCCGGTCGCGATGGCTTGCGGTTTGCGGTACACCAATCCCTGGAAAATTGCGATGAGACCGTGGCTGTCGTCCGTGACGTTCACGGTGTAGCTCGCCAGCTTGGAATTGAGCGCCATTTCCTTCGCTTCGGCGGTGAGGGTTCCCGAGCTGGCTGATTTCATGTAGGTGATGCTGACATTGATCCCGACTGCGACAGTCCCATGGGCGTTCGAGGCCACCGCGAAGGCGTAATCCGCGAGCGTGAAAATCGCCCCGCCTTGGACAATTCCCACGGCATTGAGATGCCAGGGCTGAATCTTCAGGCGTGTCACGGCCTGACCAGGCGCAAACGACTCCAGGTCGATTCCACAATGCTTCACAAACTCATCGCGTTGCAGGAATTCTTTCAGGGAATCCATCGGACTATTGGCCTTTTGCGGGCGCCAGCGTCTGGCCGGTCATTGTCCTATCGCCGCTTTGAACCAGGCGGTAGATTTCGCTTCCGGCGAGCAGGAAAGCGCCCACCCCGTAGACTTCAGTGGCGGCTTCGTCGAACTTCTTTGGATCGGCGCCGATGGGTTGCACGTGGGTGAGCGTGCCGTCGTCGGCCACACAGTCAACTAGGCCCCGCCAAGCGTTGATCACCGCCGGCTCGAATTTCGCGCGATCCAGCAGACCCTGGTTGATCCCCCAAGCGAGGGCATAGCAGTGGAAACCGGAGCCGCTCGTTTCCTTGAGCGGATAATCTGCGGGATCAAGCAGACTGGACCGCCAGAGCCCGTCCGATTGCTGACAAGTGAGGATCGTGGTGGCCATGGCGCGGTATTGCTGGAGAAAACGGGAGCGCGCGGGATGGTCGACGGGGAGGTATTGCAGCACGCGAACCAGGCCGGCCATCACCCAGCCGTTGCCCCGGCTCCAAAAGATCTTTTTCCCGTTGGCCTCACGTCGCTCAAAGTAGGAACTGTCGCGAAAATAGAGGTGTTCGTCGCGATCGAAGAGAAAATCCGAGGTCTGCCACCAATGCGCGACAGCAAAATCGAGGTAGACCTTCTTGCCGGTCGCCGCCGACAAGCGGATCCAGGCCGGCGGCGCCATGAAGAGCGAATCGCACCAGGACCAGCGATCGAACCGATCGGGATTTTGTTTCGGGTCAAAGTCGAGGCTGCCGTCCTTCGGGTGATTCAAAATCCAGTCAAACTGCTCCTGCATCGGTGCGACCATCGACGCGTCCTTGAACCGGAGAGAGAGTTCCGCGTAAGTCTGGCCGACGCATTGGTCGTCGGCGTGATAGGGTCGCGGGCCGAGTTTCCAGTCGTTGGCCCTGGCCATCTTCATCAACGCATCGAGAAAACGCGGGCGAGTTGAAATGTCGGCGAGCGCCATCAGGCCGGTGTACCCGGCGGCTTGTGTCCAGTCCGTCGGGATGTGCAAAGAAGGGTGAATCAGTTGCCAATCAGCCACGCGCTCCATGACGTTGAGCACCGCGTCTCGATCAGGCCCGGCAGTCAGGGTCGCGGTAGTGGTGCCACGGCCGGTTGGTTGACCGCACATGAAACCGGTCGGGGCGACGAGGATGGCCAGCAAGAATCGTGGATTCATTTTCGGTAAACTGGGAGAGCAAGCTTCGTTGGCGCCACCAGAGGATTCGACCGGTGCATGGGAACAGGCAGGCACCAACGAGGCAACCGGTTTCCAATTGCGCAGGTGCCGGCAGGTCGAAACCCTTGGGCCGATGGCAATCGTGGAGTGTAAGTTCGAAGTCGCGCCGGAGACGGCAGAAGTTCTCGAAGAGCAGGTCGCCCTTCTGGCGGACGCGCGCTGGATTGTTTGGGAGGATCGAATTGCAAGTCGGATGTGGGTGGCCGGCTACTTCAATTCGCGCCGCGAGGCGAAAGAGGCCTGTCATCGGCTTGCGACGGTGGTCGGTCCGGAAGGAATGACCGGGGAAACAGAGTATCGCGAATTGGCTGCTGGCGACTGGGCTGAGAGCTATAAGGCCCATTTCAAAGCGTGGCGGATCGGCCATCGACATTGGGTGCCGGAGTGGGAACGCGGGACCTGCCGGGTCGCGCCGGGTGACGAGATCGTTTGGCTCGATCCAGGAATGGCGTTTGGAACGGGAAACCACGAATCCACGCGGCTATGTTGTGAGCGTCTCGTGGAATACGTCGATGCTTGCAGATCCAAAACCTTGAGGCCGCGGCGTCGGCATTCCCGCAGAACAACGAGAGTCGCTCATTATTATCCTGGCGTGATCGACGCAGGCTGCGGTTCGGGCATTCTGGGGATATCGGCGGCCCGGTTTGGTCTCGGACCGGTCGTCGGCTTTGACAATGATCCGATCGCAGTCCGGGTAAGCCGCGAAAACGCCTTGCTCAATCAAGTGGCAAACCGGACCGGGTTCTTCGAAGGCGATCTTTCGACGGGACTGGCCGATCGCCAAGCTGGTCTGGTGCTGGCCAATATCCGGACGGACGTCCTCCGGCAGGGCGCGAGGGCACTGGTTGGGGCGGTCGCTCCCGGCGGCTGGCTGGCGCTGAGTGGAATCCTCGCCAACGAACTCAACGATTTTCGTGCGGATTTTCTGGCGGTGGCAGAAGGCGCTGCGGTGATCCAACCGGGAAAGCGGAAATCAGTTAAGCGATCAGGCAGTAGGCAAGCAACGTCAGCCCGTTGTGAAAAGATCCGCGCTGTCACGGGCTGGAAAACTGTCTCGCGTCGACTCGGCGAATGGGCGGATCTATTGCTGATCCGAAGCGGATGCTCCGAAGATGCTCTGCCTTGATTTGGTCTCGCCACTCGGGTCAGAAGAGGTCTGGCGGCGTGCGACTGAGGAATTCCTCGAGGTATCCGGTGGTGGCCTTGCCGGCGATAAAAACCGGGTCGCTCAGGATTGCCTTGTGCAGCGGGATGGTCGTCTCGATTCCACGGATGAGATACTCACTCAACGCCCGGTACATCCGTTCGAGGGCCATCTTGCGATTGTCGCCGTGCGCGATCAGTTTCCCGATCAACGAATCGTAGTACGGCGGGATCGTATAGCCACTATAAACGTGCGAATCGACCCTGACGCCGTGGCCGCCGGGCGCGTAGTACAGCCCGATGGTTCCCGGCGAGGGCGCAAAACCGCGGGCGGGATCCTCCGCGTTGATACGACATTCAATGGCATGGCCGCGGAATTCCACATCCTTCTGGTCGAAGTTGAGTTTCTCCCCGGAGGCGATCCGGATTTGTTCTTTGATCAGGTCAATGCCCGTAATCTCTTCTGTCACAGGGTGTTCAACCTGAATTCGAGTGTTCATCTCGATGAAGTAGAATTCGCCTTTTGAATCGACGATGAACTCGATGGTGCCCGCGTTTTCATATTCGGCGGCCGCAGCTGCGCGAACGGCCGCTTTGCCCATCTTTTTCCGAAGATCAGAAGTCAAAAAAGGTGAAGGAGATTCCTCGATAAGCTTTTGGTGGCGGCGCTGAACTGAACAGTCTCGTTCACCAAGATGCACCACCTTGCCGTGTCCGTCGGCCAGAATCTGGAATTCGATATGCCGTGGATTTTGGATGTATTTCTCAATATAAACGGAAGCGTTGTTGAAAGCCTTCTCGGCCTCGGCACGGGCGACGTGGTATTCCTTGGCAAAGGACACATCGTTATGTGCAATCCTCATGCCGCGCCCACCTCCACCCGCAACAGCTTTGATGATAATTGGATACCCTATTCTTCTGGCTACCTTCGTAGCTTCGGATTCCGAATCGACCGGCCCATCGGACCCGGGAACCGTTGGCACTCCAACCTTTTTCACTGTCTGCCGGGCGACAGCTTTGTCACCCATGATTCTTATAGTCTGCGACTTAGGTCCAATAAATCGGATATTGCAGGATTCGCATTGCTCGGCGAACTTGCTGTTCTCGGAAAGGAAGCCGTATCCCGGATGGATCGCGTCGACGTCAGCGATCTCCGCCGCACTAATGATGCGGTCAGCACGCATGTAACTATCAGCGCTCTTGGGCCCACCGATGCAAATGGCTTCGTCGGCGAGTTGGACATGAAGCGATTGCACGTCGGCCTCCGAGTAGACTGCCAACGTCTTGATGCCTAATTCACGGCAAGCTCGTATGATACGTAGGGCAATTTCACCGCGGTTGGCGATTAGGATCTTTTGGATCATTGACAAAAAACCGCCATTACTCAGCGGTCATGCTGGAGAGAATATCAGCTTGCAAGCGGAGGATTGGGCGAGGGCAGCTGCCTCGGTCAAGCCTGCTTGATCTTGAACAAGCGTTGGCCGTATTCAACGGGCTGGCCGTTTTCCACGAGAACCTCCAATACCGTGCCCTTAGCCTCGGCTTGAATCTCATTCATGATCTTCATAGCCTCGATGATGCAGATAACGGAGTTCTCTTCGACCTTAGCGTTGACTTCCACGAAAGCCGGACTTTCCGGCGAAGGTGACCGGTAGAATGTCCCGACCATAGGTGCCTTGATATAGGCGACGCCCGGTTCTTCTTTATCGGTTCCTGTTGGGAGCGAAGGGTTTGTGCCGACCAGAAGAGGATTGCCGACCGGATCGAGTGTTGCAACAATCGGTCCTCCGTTTGAGGTGGCCACCGGGTTGCCATTTGCGCCCCGGCGGATCTTCAGCTTAAAGCCCTCTTCTTCCACCGCAAATTCGGTGAGATCCGAGCGCTTCATTAGGTCTATGATCTGCTTGATTTGCTTGAGGTCCAAATTTGGGGCCTTGGTTTAGTTAGGCTAACGTTGGTTAGTTGGACTTGGCAGGCTTGGCGTTCAAAATTAATTTACGTTAATTGGCAATCACCGAATTTGAAGGGCATCTTCTTCGCACCGTCAAAATTGCTTACATTGGCCAAAAATCGCAAAAAATAGCCAGAAATCGCGAAAATCCGACGAAAATGGGCAAATTCACCAAGAAAAGCCCTGACTCAGAGTCTCACATATTTGATCGGCTCGTTCAATTATCAATCACTTAGGTAGGCTATCGCCGTCAATCATCGTCGCGCACAGGGTAGGCGACTGGTCGCGCCGGGCACGACGTTCTGGGAGTTTTGCGACTTGGATCGCCCCGCCTCAGAGCACGTCGAATGAATCGGATCGGAGAGGAAAGACGGGCCGTCCCAACCGCTTCGAACTCAACCGTTCGACTTCCAACGCAACCTCGTAATTCTGTGTCAGGAACCGGAAGAAATAGCTCTTGTCGATGGTCAGGCACGCGAGGGGGCCGTCGGCGACGACGCTGGACGTCGCAGCGCTGTTTTGCAGCAAACCGATCTCACCGATAAACCCTCCCACGCCCAGTTGCGCCACACGCCGCTTGTGCCGTTCAACAAAGGCTTTTCCTTCATAGACGAAGAACAGTCCCTGGCTTTCATGATCTTCGGACAGCACGTAGCCTCCGTTGGAAAACGTCGCTATCCGGGTGATCGTTGCGAATCGGTTGATGGCTTGGGGATGCCAGTGCCGGCAAAGCTGATTCTGGCGCAGGAACGGCACATGGTGCGTGAGCGCCAGGACGGTCGCGGCTCCAAGCCGGTCCATGATTTCCTTCTGAAAGATTTCTCGGGGCATACGCAAGGCGATCAACGGACTACGCGCCACGAGCTTCCATCCGAGCGGATGCGGTTCGACCAGTTCTTCGGCGCCGATGAGATCGCCTTCAATTGCCTGCCAAGCTCTTTGCGGACGCCCTTTCGGGGTGCGCCGGTACACGTCCACTGAGCCACTCACGATAAAATGAATGTCAGTGGCCGGCCGGCTGAAGTCTGACAATAGCGTGCCCTGCCGGAAAGTCACCACAGTCAGCTTATCCTCGAGTGCACGACGGCGGTCGATTTGCATGCGCTGGCAGAGAGGCGACACCACGAGGATGCTCGAGATCGTCTTCATCGTGACAGGCTGGTCGATTGCCAGCTTGCGCTGCTGCCGGTTTCTCCAATAGCGCTTCGCCGCCTTGAGCGGTCGCCGCGCGCTTTCCATGAGCGAGGCAACGCCGATCACGCCGGCCGGGATGACGACCGCTGTCGCGAGCACCAAGGCAAAATTAGCCCAGAAATGCCAGTCCAGCAGGAGCCCGGAAAGAGAAAGCCCTGCGCCGCGGATTGCGAACAAGGTCACGCCGGCAATCCAGAGAACGGCCCAAATCAACCGTGCCGCAACCACTGGGGGATCAAAATGCATCCTGGCATAATGCTGCAAGCCGCCCCATCTCTTATTGGCGGGGAAGATCAGGTTCCGGCTGGTATCAAGCACCGGTCTGCCGAAACCCGCGTGAATTGCCTGGCTGACGGTGCCACCAAAACACGGTCGGATCATTATGGCAAAAATGATCGCAGGCAGCAAAGCCGACTGAGGTTGGAAAAAGCACAGGAGCGCCACGAGGAGGCTCATGGGGGCCAGACTTACCAGATAAATGCTCAACTGCGCGGAACTTTCAGCCAAAAGGGAGTCTCGCAAACTGCTGCTGAAATGCGGAAGCAGCCAAGGCAGACCGATGCGCGGATGAAAGGCGTCCCCACCCGCGGAATGCAATGCCGAGACGCCGAGTACATTCCCCAGGCTGATCGCGAGCGAGGAGGCCAGATAGCCGGTGAGCAATGCCACGACGATCTGGGAAACATTTCCGCCGGGTTGAGCAGGCGGGAAAAAACCCAGCGCCAGAAGACCAAGAAGAATCGATCCGACTCCCAGCCATCGCGCCACCTTGGCAGGCAGGCCAAATCTCCACATCATCGGAACCAATTGGGAAACCGGGCTCGGCCCGGATTGCAGCACGCCCGCCCGTTGGGCCTTCAGTACCAGCTCATAAAAGTCGCGCAAAGCGGGACATTTCCGCTCGACGATCAGGACCCGCAGCGCTTCCGGCACGGTGGTTGGTTTGCTGAAGGCGAGCAATGCCCCCAATTGCAGCCGGTCAATCGTCAGATAAGCACCGGTATCCAGAGTCTTGAGAGTAAACCTGCCGTTCGAGTCCACTCCTTTCGAGACGTGAGGATTAAGTTGAAGCCTCTCGGCGGTAAACAGAAGCTGCAGATCCATGGCCATGGAACAGCCTTTTTATTGTCCCGACGACTGACGGGGAAAGCGGGCGATCGTCTTATCCACCGCCTCGACCAGTTCGAGCGTGGTAAACGGCTTGGCAAGAAAGGCCAGATCCTGTTGGTCCTCACCCCAGAGTCCTTCATCTGACAGGCGTGCGCTGATCAGCAGGATGGCGATCGGCCCGGCCTTGGCTCGGAGGTTCCGCGCGAGCGCCAAGCCATCTTTCCCAGGCATCATGACGTCCGTGATCACAAGATCCACGTCCCAATTGACGTTCGTCAGCCACTGTAGTGCCTTCAACGGTTCGGTGAAGGTTTCGACTTCGTAATCTCGGGCCCGCAGCACGGTCGAGATGATGTCGAGGATTGGCGCCTCATCATCGATGGCGACAATCTTCTGTACAGCCTTTGGCGGAAGGGGATTGGATGGAGAGGTCACGGGCGAGCGCGGCTAAGGGCGGTCAGACCGGAAGCTGGATTGTCTTCGCGGGTCAGGCAACCGCAAGCTTCCATTCGATTTCTGCAATTCCGTCATACTCTGCAGTTAGAAGCGCAGAGGGCGAGAAAAAACAGCAGGCGAAGCTGACGGCCGGAATCAAGGCATAAAACCCGCCATTGTTCCACGATGCGAAGCGCCTCCCCGATTTTTGATCCGCGGCCGGACCGAGTTCGCTGCCGCCGCCGGCTGGCCCGGTTCACTGCCGAGCATGACGCCTGACGGTGCTTCGGTGAAGCTGCCAGGAATTCCATAAGTTGTGCCAGACGACATAGCACGTAGGGCCGAGGGCGACGAGAGGAGTGGCAAAAGTCATCGCTAAAAGAATTGTTAAAGTAGTATTCTTCTGCCCGAGGGACTGGCTCGCCTCATGACGGAACTCGCGGCCGCCGATCGCCCATCCGAGCGCGAAATTCACGGCACACACGAGAGAGGTGGTCGCCGCGATCTTAACGAGGACCGTGGCCGGCAGTTCCGGGTGGGACTCCAGGAAATCAGAGGCGTTGGCGGTGATGAGAAATAACGCCAGTACCCACAGGCCGAACGAAAGATTGCGGAGATGTTGCGGCCAGTTGGCCGCTGCTGGATGAATCGCGCGCAGCAGCCACGCCGCTCCCATGGGAACGAAGACGACCAGACTTACGCTTCCGAGCACCTGGAGGAATACCCCTGGTGTTGCCCGGCCCAGGACCAGCGGCAACAATGCAGGCAATAAGGCCGCGATCAGAACGTTGGTGAGCAAGAACGCCGCGATCACATAATCGACGCGGCCCCGCAGAAAACTGACCACGACCGGCGCAGCGGTGGCGGTGGGCGTGATACCTGCAAAAAATGCCGCCAGCGCCACCTCCCTCCCTCCCACCAGCCAGCCGAGCCCCCAGGCGGCGAAGCCCATCGCGACGTTGGTAACAAGCAGTACGGCATGGCTGGGGCGCAACGATCCGCGCGACAGCCGGGTCTGCAGAAACACCAGGAACAGCATGGCGACAACCAGCCACCGGATGGCCCACACGCCCCCGTGCGCCTGGGGCACGAGTGCCCCCAGGACCATGCTCGAGACGAGCGCGACCGTGCGGAGCAGACCGGGTTTCATCGGCGAAAAAGTCCGAGGAAAACGCGCGCTTCGCCCCAAGGCAACGGCGTAGTGCGAGAAGTCAGCCGACGCGATTCTGCCGTGGCCGTCGCTGGCGTCCCCCGGGCTTCGGCCACCGTTTGCCTACGATTTCTGGCAGCTCATCCCCGCAAAAACGGCTCGCACCGAGAACGCCAGCCCGCCAACGATCAATCCTGGTTCCGTCCGCGGCCCTTTTTCGTATCCGGGGTCTCTGGCGCGGATGCAGCGGGCGGATTCGATTTTGGGGACGGATTGAGGAGCCCGTCCACGACGGTGTGCACCATGAAATCCGGCGTCTTCATGAATGCGGTTGGGCGAAAATAGCGGACGCTGGCGAGGAGGCGGTCCGTCGTGGCGTCGCGGAGGCTCAGGCCGAGCGAAATGAGGTAGTCTTTGAAATCCCAATCCCAGTGGTCCTCGTAGATGAGGTAGACTTTGACGTCTCGGGGCATGAGCGTCAGGGGACCGCTCTCAGCCTGGAAGCCGCGGGCGTGCAGAGCCTTGACGATCAGCGCATCGAGCCCGTGGTTATCGTTGAGGCTTTGTTGGACGTAGATGTGCTTGAACCGGCTCAGGTTGGCATTGGGCTCGACATGAGTGTCAAGCGTGGAGCAGCCGGCAAGGCTCAATCCGATCAGGAGCAAAGGGCCGAACAGTTTCATGACCAGTGCGACACGGCGAAAGCGGAAAGGTTTACCGGGATGACCGCTCGTCGCGAGCACGAAAGCGGATGCGGAGAATTGATACTTGCTTATCATAATCCACGGGGCGATCGTCGGGTCGTGCCGTACACTACCCAGCAGAAGCGCACGTTGACCGGTGTGATCCTGCACGCTGATCGCCCGCTCACTCCCGCGGAAATCTGCCAGGTCGGGAGGAAGGCGATTCCCTCGCTGGGGATCGCCACCGTCTATCGGGCGCTCCGGCGGTTGATCGAGGAAAGGCGGGTTCGGCTCGTGGAGATTCCAGGGGCGGTTCCGCACTACGAGTCCACGGCGCGGCAGCACCACCATTTCTTTTTTTGCCGGCACTGCCGGCGCTTGTCTAGTCTGGTGGGCTGCGTTCCCGGCGTGCGTGGACTCGCCCCCCGGGGCTTCGCGGTGGAAGCGCATGAAATCGTGCTGTACGGTCGATGCGCGAATTGCCGGGGAAAAGCGTGATGGGCCACCACCCGATGCGAAGGGAGGCCCGGTGCCGATCGGTCACGCTGCTGCTCGCGTTTCTGGGTGTGGCGCCACTGGCGTCGGCTGGCCCCAGGTCGTTGCGGATCCTCACTTCTTTCTACCCGATGTATGTCATGACGCTGAACGTCGCGGGCAATGCCCCGGGCGTCTCCGTGGAATGTCTCACGAAGCCCTCCACCGGCTGTCTTCACGACTACCAGCTCTCGCCCGGCGATCTGGTGGCGCTGACTCGGGCGGATGTGTTTGTCGCCAACGGCGCCGGAATGGAAACGTTCATCGACAAGGCGGTCAGGCAGGCGCCGGGGCTCAATGTGATCGAGGCGGGCGCCGGGATGGCACTCGCCGACGGCGGCAACCCTCATCTCTGGGTGAGCATCAGCGGGGCCATTGACGAGACCACCGCCATCGCCCGCGGTCTGGCCGCCGTCGATCCCGATCGCGCCAAGGTTTACGAAGAAAACGCGGCGGATTACGTGGCGACCCTCGCCCGCTTGCGGGCGCGGATGCACGCCGCGCTCGACGGTCTGCAACACCGCCAGATCATTACGTTTCACGAGGCTTTTCCGTATTTCGCCCGCGAGTTCGGGCTGGATATCGTTGGCGTCATCGAACGCGAGCCCGGTTCCGAGCCGGGCGCCCGGGAGCTGGCGCGGACCATTGATCTGGTGAGGTTGAGCGGAGTTCGCGCGATCTTCGCGGAGCCACAATACCCGGCGAAGAGCGCCGGGATCATCCGGCGGGAGACCGGTGTAGCCGTGGCGCTGCTCGATCCGGCGGCGACCGGCGATCTGGAGCCTGCGAAAGCCCGGCGCTCGTATTGTGAAACGATGGAGCGGAATCTGGCGGTGCTCGTCCAGGCTCTCGCGGACTAAACCAAGCGGGCGCCATCCGCATGGAAAACCTTCACCACCACCACGTCGGCCTGGCTCCCCACCGCTGCGGCGAGTGCTGTACCCGGATCGAGAAGCTGAATGTCACGCTGAACCGTCAGCCGGTTCTGGAAGACATCACGCTGCACCTTCATTGCGGTGAACTCACCACGCTCGTCGGGCCCAACGGTGCCGGGAAATCGATGCTCCTCAAGGCGATCCTGGGCGAAGTGTCCCACGGAGGGACCATCCATTTTCTCCCGGTGGCCGGCCATGGACGGGAAGATGCTCCGGTGATTGGGTACATGCCGCAGCAGCTCGATTTTGACCGCAACTCCCCGGTCAATGTCCACGATCTGTTTGCGATGGCTGCCTCCCGCTGGCCGGTGGCCCTGTGGTATTCGCGACGCACCCGTCGGGCGGCGCTCGAATCCCTGCGCTATGTCGAGGCGGAGCCTCTGATCGACCGCCGACTCGGACAGCTTTCGGGCGGTGAATTGCAGCGCGTCCTGCTGGCGCTGTCGCTGACGCCCATGCCGAATCTCCTGCTCCTCGACGAGCCGGTCTCCGGCATCGACGCCGCGGGCCGGGAACTGTTCTACCGTACGGTATCGGATTTGCGGCGACGCTTTGACCTGTCGATCCTCATGGTGTCTCACGATCTGGCCGGCGTCACGGCGGTGTCCGACCGCATCGTGTTCCTGAATCGCCGCATCGTGTGTCTCGGCCGCCCCGCTGAAGTCGTCGCCAATCGCGAATTGCGGCGGACCTTCGGCCTTGATCTCGGTCCGCTGGAGGCCAGCCGCCCATGAACCTGCTGCACGCGGTCATATCCCGGCTGCCCTTCGAATGGGCGCACTTTGAGTTCATGCGCAACGCCCTCCTGGCGGTGATCATCGTGGCGCCGCTGTTCGCCCTGATCGGGACGCTGGTGGTCAACAACCGGATGGCGTTTTTCTCCGATGCCATCGGGCATGCTTCGCTGACCGGACTGGGGCTGGGCGTTCTCCTCGGGCTGGCCGATCCGTTCTGGGCGCTCATCGGCTTTGCCCTGTTGTTGGGCGTGGGGATCCTCGCGTTGCAGCGGTTCACGCGGTCCACGATGGACACGGTGATCTCCATCAGCATGTGCTTCAGTCTCGCCCTCGGCGTGGTGTTGCTCTCGCACGGCGGCGGTTTCAACCGGTTCAGTTCCTATCTGATTGGCGATCTCTTGAGCATCACCCCTCGGGAGATCGGCCGACTCCTGGTCACAAGCGTCCTGGTCGGCGGGGGACTGCTGCTCGGCTACAACCGGATCCTGCTGATCGGTCTGAACGAGTCGCTCGCCCGCAGCCGGGGTCGCAGCGCGTGGTGGCCGCAGCTGTTCTTTTGCGCGGCGATCGCCCTGGTCGTCACCATGAATCTTGGCTGGGTCGGCATCCTGATCATCAACTCCCTGCTGGTGCTCCCGGCCGCGGCGGCCCGTAACATCGCGCACGATGCCCGCCAGTACGTCCTTTTTACCGTCGGCATTTCGCTGTTTTGCGGCGTGGCCGGCCTGATCGCCTCCTTCTACGCGAACACCGCCACCGGTGCGACCATCGTGCTCGTGGCCATGGGCTGCTACCTGGCGACCCTCGGCGTCAAATGGTGGACAGCGAGGGCAGACTGACCGGTCGCGCCGTCGGCAATACCCCACCTGCCCAGCCGCGGCGGTGCGTAACGGCTTCATCGTCGCAGCTGAAGCTCGGAAGGGTTCGGGCCGCGGGAGACCCTTGCCATCGCACCCCCAGCCATTTTTCGCCGGACTGCCGGATCATTCCCGCTGCCGACCTCAGCGAGCCTTCAGACCGTCAACCCATATCACCACTTGCCAGCCTCGAAATCTGCTGTTCTAATCAATCAGATGATCGACATCTTCGGTTGCCTCCCGACGGGATACGTTTAGCTCGGCGAATCGGAAAATGCATAACCGCCCCCCGGTTCGGTTTGCGCGTGTTGATCGTCTGTCTGTCGGTTGCTCCGTTGCTGGGCGGCCTTCGGGTTATTGCCGCGGATAACGCATCCGCCGCGTCGGTCACAACGATCACGGAACCGGCCCAAGCTTGGGCGTTGCCGAGCGATCAGAAGTCGATCGTGTATCCGCTGCGCCTCGAAGGCCGCGTCAACTACGTCGATCCCCGCTGGAGGAACCTTTGGCTCGGACCGGGCGGCATGGGAACCTACGTTTTCTTGTCATCCAATCCGCCCCACCTCCGCCAGGGACAGCACGTACTCATCGAAGGAACCATCCTGCCGGTCAAAGGCCTCGATGCCGATGCGGTGACCGTGAAGGTGTTGCAGGAATATGAGCCGGTTGAACCAATCAACGTCGCCGGAAGAATCGGCGACGTCAATGCCCTCAACTGCAGGAATGTGACGGCGCAGGCCTACGTCGATTGGCAGCAACAGACGGACGACGATCATGTTCGCCTCTCGATGATCATCGACGATCAGCCGGTGACCGGCTACGTGAAGCCCGACGACCCTCACGCCGCTCCGAACCTGGCTGGCAGCTTCATTCGGATGAATGGCATGTATCAGGGGCGCTTCGATCCGACGCAGACGGCGCTCACCATTGAAATCTGGACGGCGCGGCAGGCGGATGTCACGGTCCTGGGTTCAATCGCCAATTCCCCCCGGTTCGACCTGCCAAGGACGCCGATCAACGAGATTTATCAGGCCGCGCCTGGCCGGGAAATCCGGGTTCGTGGGCGCGTCGTGTCCGCCCAACCGGGTTCGAACTTTGTTGTGCGCGACGAGACGGGGCAGGTGGTCGTCAGCACAGTCCAAATGCAGCGAATGCCGGTGGGCACGGAGGTTGACGCGTTGGGTCGCGTGGCTTTCGGCAACGCCCAGTGGGTGCTGCGCTCCGGCTTGGTGCGGGTCGCGCAATTGCCGCCGGTCAGCCTGCGCGCGCAGCCTGCGCCCCCGGCCGTGTTGACGAGCATCGATCAGATTCGCCAGTTAAACATCGAGGAAGCGGCGCAGGGCCGGCCAGTTGAGATCAAGGGCTGCGTTACGTGGTCTTTCCCCGGCGTAGATTTTTTCTTCGTCGAGGATATTAGCGGCGGCGTCCGCGTGCGCTACCGGCGCGACCAAATGGAGGCGCCACCCCGCATGAAGTATCTTCAGATCACTGGGGTCACCTACAATGGCGGCTTCGCTCCCGCCGTGGAACTCAGACAATCCAAGGACCTCGGCGCCATGAGCCCGCCGCCGGTCAACGGCATCAGCTACGACCAGGTGGTCACGGGCGCGGAGGACGGTCAGTTGGTCGACATGCGGGGATTTTATCAACGCACGGAGCCGGCCGGTGCGTTTCGGAAGATCTATGTGACAACGCCCGCAGGTGAGTTTGTGGCTCTGCTGAGATCGACGGACAAGTTCGAGTGTACGCCCGGATCCCTGATTCGAGTGCGCGGGGCGTGCGAATCGATGACGGACGAAAACGGCCGGATCACCGGGATCATGCTACGGGTTTCGTCGCTGGCGTATATCATCGTCGAGGAGGACGCCCCGGCCGACTTCTACGATCTGCCGTTGCGATCGATCAGCCATCTCCGGCAGCTCAGCACGGCGCGCGATCTGACGCGCGTCCGGGTTTCCGGCGTTGTGCTTCAGGCGACGCCCGGTCGTTCCGTCTACCTGCAGGAGGACGATGCGGGGCTCCTGCTGCTGAGCCACGAGTCGACGCCGCTCACACCCGGCGACAGAATCGAAGCGGTAGGCATCCTCGGATGGGAAGGCGTTCGCACGGTTCTGCGGGAAGCCGTGTACCGAAAGACGGGCGCCGGCCCGGCGCCGGCGCCGGCGCGACTCCAAGATCCCGCGAACCTGTCAGTGGCGCTCGATTCCCGACTGGTGCGCGTGCGCGGGGAATTGATCGATGTCGTACGGCGTGCGGACCAACAGACGCGTCTCACCTTGCAGGCTGGCACCACATTCTTCGAAGCCGTCCTCGACGAACCTCCCCGGGCCGCGGCGCCCTTCGATTTCACGGTTGGAACGGGTCTGGAACTAACGGGAATCTACCGGATCGTGTTCGACGACTCGCGCCAGTCACGCAGCTTCCAGTTGCAGTTGCGCTCGCCGCAGGATGTCGCGGTGTATCAACAGGCGCGCGTGTGGACCGTGCAGCGGGCGCTGATCACCACCGCGATTCTGGGCGGGTTCACGCTGCTGGGACTGGCCTGGGTCACCGCGCTCCGGCGCCGCGTGCGGAAGCAGACCGCGCAGATTCGCGCGCAACTCGAACGCCAGGCGCAGCTCGAAGCCGAGGTGCAGCGCGCCACCCGGCTTGAATCCCTCGGCGTGCTCGCCGGTGGCATCGCCCACGACTTCAACAATCTGCTTACGATCGTGATGGGCAACCTCACTTTGGCCATGCTCGACGAAAAGGCCATGGAAGCGGTCGGTGAATGCCTGCGCGACTGCCAAAGTGGTGCCATGCGCGCCCGCGATCTTACCCAGCAACTCCTCACGTTTGCGAAAGGGGGCAGTCCGGTGCGCTCCACGGTCTCGCTACCCGACATTGTGCGGGAAACCGCCGAGTTTGTTCTCCACGGATCCAACGCACGCTGCGAGTACGATCTGCCGGACAAGCTTTGGAGCGCCAGCGTCGACCGGGACCAGATCGCCCAGGTGATTCAGAACCTCGTCCTCAACGCCGTGCAGGCGATGCCCGGCGGCGGAATCATCCAGATTGCCCTGCGCAACGAGGAAATCGCCCCGGGGGCCAATGCCGCACTCGCGCCCGGCCGCTATCTCCGGCTCGCGATCTCCGACTCCGGCCACGGCATCCCGCCCGAAACCCTGCCGCGCATTTTCGATCCGTATTTTTCGACCAAGAAAACGGGCAGCGGCCTCGGCCTCGCCACCGTCTATTCGATCGTCAAGAAACATCAGGGGCACATTCAGGTCGAATCGACGCCCGGCCGCGGCGCGACTTTCACCCTGTGGCTTCCCGCCGCCAATCCCGATGCGCCCGTTCCCGCCCCGTCGCCGGCGCTGGCGCCGGCGGACGCCGGCTCTCTGCTCCCGAGGAAGACCGCCCGCGTGCTGCTGATGGACGATGAGGAATCCATCCGCCGGCTCGGCGCGTCCTTGCTGCAGCGGATGGATCTCGATGCCACGGTGGTCAGCGACGGGGCCGAGGCCGTGCGCGAGTTTTGTATCGCGCGCGACGCGGGCCGACCCTTCGCCCTGCTTATCCTCGACCTCACGATTCCTGGCGGCATGGGTGGCCGGGAAGCAATCGAGTGTATCCGCGCCCTGGACGCTGAAGTGCCCGCCATCGTTTCCAGTGGCTACTCCAACGATCCGGTGCTGGCCGATTTTCGGCGCCACGGTTTTCAGGCCATGGTGCCCAAGCCGTACGACGTCAACCAGCTTGGCCAGACGATCAGGCAACTCCTGGCGCAGCACGACGAGCCGAGCGACAGGATTGGTCTGTAGGGTCGGAGCAATCTTCTGTCCTCCTCGGGGAGACGGCATCCGTGGCCGAGATCAGGCGGTCTTTCGGGAGACGGCTGTTGAACGGTTTCGCTCCTGCAGTGGGGGTAAACGCTGCCGGCAGGCAGGTCCCGGCGTTTTGCAATCTCGCGCCACGCCCCTCCGTTTCCGCGCCCCGGTGGGAACTCTGTCGAGAGGGTGGCCAGGCGTCCGTGCAGCCCGAAAACAATCCAGCATTGACCGCCGGTGCGGCGGTCCCGTATCGTGACCAATTCCGTTGATCGCCATCCTTTTCTATCTGCCGAAGTGAACATCGAACTCAAAGACCTTTCCGAAACCCGCAAGAGCCTCGTCGTGACGCTCGACCAGAGCGAAGTCGACACCGAGCACAAGGCCGTGGTGCGCGAGATCGCCAAGTTTGCCCGATTGCCCGGCTTCCGGCCGGGTCACGCGCCCGCCGACCTGGTGGTGAAGCGGTTCGCCAAGGAGGTGCGGGACGAACTCAAGAGCAAGGTGGTGGGGAAGGCCTATCGCGGCGGCATCGAGAAGACCAAGCTCGAGGTGGTCAATGTCGTGCAGGTTGACGAGGGCACGATCGAGCCCGGTCTATCCTCGGCCATCACCTTCACCATCGATGTTCAGGCCCAGTTTGAATTGCCGGAATACCTCGGGATCCCGGTCCAGGTGGCTCCCGTCGAACCGGCTGAAACCGAGATCGATGCCGTGATCGAGGGTCTGCGGCAGGAGCGCGCGGACTTTAAGGTGGCGGAACGGCCGGCGCAGAAGGGCGATTACGTCAAATTGGCCTATGAGGGCACGGTCGACGGCAAGCCCGTGGCGGAGCTGGCACCGGACAAACAGATTTACGGGAAGGTCCCGCAGACATGGGAGGAGGTCGAGAGCGAACAGGACGGCCTCATTCCCGGCCTCGGCCGGCAACTCGCGGGGCTCAAGCCAGGCGACAAGAAAGACGTGCCGGTGACCTTTCCGGCCGGGTTTACCGCGGCGCCGGAACTCGGTGGCAAAGCGGCGGTTTATGCCGTCGAGGTGCAGGAGGTGCGGGAGCGCGTTTTGCCATCGCTGGACGAGTCGTTCTTCAAGAGCCAGCATGTGGAGGGCCTCGATGCACTCCGGCAGCAAGTCCGCCAAAGCCTCAGGCAGCGCAAGGAGTTCGAGAACCGCCGGGCGCTGCGCCAGCAGGTGAGCGAGGCGCTGGCGGCCCGCATCGAGTTTCCGCTGCCGGAGAGCCTCATCGTCGGGGAGACCCAGGACGTGTTGCGTCGCTTCATGGAAGACAACCTCCGGCGCGGGGTCCCGGAAGCGGAATTCGAGAAGAACAAGAAAGAGCTCTACGAAAATGCGCGCCGGGCGGCCGTGGGCCGCGTGAAAGTCCAGCTGTTGCTCGCGAAGATCGCCGAGAAGGAAAAAATCGCGGTTGACGAGCGCGACCTGGATGGTGCGATCCTGCGCGAGGCTGCGCGATCGAACCAGCGGCCGGAAAAACTGGCCAAGGAGCTGGCCCGGGATCGCGAACGCATCCGTTCGCTGCAGCAGGCGATCGTTTTCGACAAGGCGCTTGATTTCCTGGTGAGCAAGGCTACCCTCACCACGGCAGCGCCGAAAGTTTGAGCGAAACGGAATTCTTGTGAGCTACTACGTCCCATTTGTCATTGAAAACACCGGCCGCGGGGAGCGGAGCATGGACATTTTCTCCCGCCTGCTGAAGGACCGCATCATCTTCATCGGCTCGCCGATCGACGATGGCGTGGCCAACGTCGTCATCGGCCAGTTGCTGTTCCTGCAGATGGAGGATGCCAAGAAGGACATCCAGCTTTACATCAATTCACCCGGTGGAGTGGTGACGGGCGGAATGGCCATCTACGACGCGATGAACTTCCTGCAATGTGACATCGCGACTTATTGCATCGGCCAGGCGGCCAGCATGGCCACGGTGTTGCTCGCCGCCGGAACGAAGGGGAAACGCTACGCCCTGCCGAATAGTCGCGTGATGATTCACCAGCCGACCGGGGGCGCGGGGGGCCAGACCGCCGATATCGCGATCGCGGCGCGCGAGATCCTCCGCTGGCGCCGCACCCTCAACGAAGTCCTCGCCCGGCACACGGGCAAGACGCCGGAGCAGATCGACAAGGATTCGGACCGCGACTACCACATGAGTGCGGAAGAAGCCCTCGCCTATGGCATTGTGGACAAGGTGATGGCTTCCGCGCGCGAGGGGCAGACTCCTGCCACCGTCCAGGCCGCCTGAGGAGCGACACCTCCCACCCGGCAAACGACACTTGCGGTGCACGCTCAGTCCCTGCCTTAACCTCCCTCTCGCATGGCCAAATCCTCCCGCATGACCTTGTGTTCGTTCTGCGGCAAGTCGCAGGCGGAGGTGAAGAAGATCATCGCCGGCCCGGGGGTTTATATCTGCGACTCGTGCGTCAACGTCTGCAAGACGATCATCGACCGGGAGATCAAGACGCCGGCCACCGAAAGCCGTCCCGCCTTCCGCCTGCTCAAGCCCGTGGAGATCAAGCGGACGCTGGACGATTATGTGATCGGCCAGGACCACGCCAAAAAGGTGCTCTCGGTTGCGGTCTACAACCATTACAAGCGCCTGATGTTCGATGCCGGCCAGCCGATGCGCGGGAACGCGGCGATGGCACCCGAATTCTCCGAGGTGGAGGTGGAGAAGAGCAATGTCCTGTTCGTCGGGCCAACCGGCTCGGGCAAGACCCTGCTGGCGCGGACGCTCGCGCGCATCCTCGACGTGCCCTTTGCCATTTCGGATGCCACGACGCTGACCGAGGCCGGCTACGTGGGCGAGGATGTGGAGAACGTCGTGTTGCGGTTGCTGCAGGCGGCCAGCTACGACGTGAAAAAGGCGGAGTGCGGCATCGTCTACATTGACGAGATCGACAAGATCCGGCGAACCACGGAGAATGTGTCCATCACCCGCGATGTCTCGGGCGAAGGCGTCCAGCAGGCCCTGCTCAAGATCCTGGAGGGCACGGTCTGCAACGTACCCCCGCAGGGCGGCCGCAAGCACCCCAATCAGGAGTACATCCAGGTCAACACGGCCAACATCCTTTTCATTTGCGGCGGCGCGTTTGTCGGGCTCGAACACTTCGTGAAGAAGCGCATCGGCTCGGGTTCGCTGGGTTTCCACGTGAACCCGGACGACCACAACCTCACGCCGGAGGAGATGATGAAGATGATCGCGCCGGAGGATCTGGTGCGCTACGGCATGATCCCGGAGTTCATCGGGCGCCTGCCGATCGTGTCGGTGCTGGATCCGCTGACCGAGGCCGATTTGGTGCGGATCCTGTTGCGCACGAAGAACGCCATGGTGAAGCAGTACTCGAAGCTTTTTGCCATGGACGGAGTGCAGTTGCGTTTCACGCGCGACGCCGTGGCCGCTGTTGCCCGGAAGGCCATCGAACTCAAGACTGGGGCGCGCGCCCTGCGGGCCATCCTGGAGAACCTGATGCTGGAGGTCATGTTCGACCTGCCGCAGCGCGAGGATGTTGTGGAGGTGGTGATCGACGAGGCCGTGGTCAAAGGCCTCCGCCGTCCGGTGCTCAAGAAGGCGCTCAAGTCCGGCGAGACCAAAGCCGACGCCGCGTAGATTTTCGCGCCGCGCGAGAACCTACCAATGCCCGTAGTCGCCCGGCTTCAGCGACCGGGCGAACTCGACAAATAGCCGGACGCACCGCTCCACGTCCTCCAGATCGACGACTTCGCTCGGGGTGTGCATGTACCGCAGCGGGACGCTCACCAATCCCGTGGCGACGCCTCCGCGTCCCATCTGGATGGCGCGCGCGTCCGTGCCGGTCGGCCGCGGGTCCGCCTCGAGCTGGTACGGAATCTTGAGCCGCTTGGCCGCCTGCACCAGGTGCGCATAGACCTTCGGATTGATGTTGGGACCGCGGCAGATGATGGGGCCGCCGCCCAGCT
Source organism: Opitutia bacterium (assembly GCA_003142955.1). Taxonomy (GTDB): domain Bacteria; phylum Verrucomicrobiota; class Verrucomicrobiia; order Opitutales; family Opitutaceae; genus Fen-1467. The sequence goes on from PLOH01000072.1 coordinate 28,287, forward strand.
TCGTCTCGCCGTACTTGCGGTTGTCGCAGTCCGGGTGGTCGGTCGCATGGCCGACGTCGACGGCCAGCGCGAAGTGCGGATTGACCGCGTAGGCGGACGTGGTGGCACCGCGCACGCCGATCTCCTCCTGGGCGGTCGCGACCGCGACAACCTTGGCGGCGGGCTTCTTCTTGGTCGCGGCGAGGCGGATCAAGGCTTCGCCGACAACGTAGGCCCCGACCTTGTTGTCGAATGCCCGGGAGGTTCCGATGCTGCCGTGGATCAATTCGAATTCATGGTCGTAGGTGGCGACATCCCCGATCGCCACCCGTTCCAGCGCCTCTTGTTTCGAACGGGCGCCGATATCGATCCAGATCTCATGAATCTCCGGGACCTTCTTGCGGTCGCTTTCGTCCATGAGGTGGATCGCGCGTTTGCCGGTGACGCCCTTGACGGGACCGGCGGCCGTTTGAATGATGACCCGGCGGCCGGAAATCACCGTGCGATCGTGACCGCCGATGGTGTCGAAATAGACAAAGCCGTCCTTGTTGACGTAAGTGATGATCAGCCCGAGTTCGTCCATGTGTCCGGCGAACATCAGCACGGGATCGCCGCCGGGATTAAGCGTCGCCAGGCGGTTGCCCAGCGCGTCCTTGGCGTACTCGTCCGCGGCTGGCCGGACGTATTCGTCGAAAACCTTTTGGGCTTCGAATTCGTAGCCCGAAGGGGAGCGGGCATGCAGCAAGGCGGCAAGAAATGGTGGAACGTCGGGATGAGCCATGATCCGAGACTGGACCGAAACCGGGTCCGGGGACAAAGGCAAAATTACCGCTTGGTTGCCAGGTAGCGATCGATTGCGCGGGCGGTGCGCTTGCCGTCGCCCATCGCCAGAATCACGGTGGCCGCGCCCCGCACGATGTCGCCGCCGGCGAAGACTCCCGGGAGGCTGGTCATGCCGTCGGTATCCACCTCGATATTGCCCCGGCGATTGAGTTTCAGATCGGGGCAGGTGGCCGTAAGGAGGGGATTGGCCCGCGTGCCGACCGCCACCACGACGAGGTCGCACTCGAGGGTGAATTCGGAATTTGGAATGGCCGTCGGGCTGCGCCGCCCCGAGGCGTCAGGTTCGCCGAGATGCATGCGGACGCATTTGAGGCCGGTCACCCAGTGCTGCGCATCGCCCAGCACCTCGACCGGCGCCGCGAGCAGCTCAAAGCGGATGCCCTCCTGCTCCGCGTGGTGCACCTCCTCGGCGCGGGCAGGCATCTCCTGGCGCGTGCGCCGGTAGACGATCATCGATGAGTCGGCGCCCAGGCGCTTGGCGGTGCGGGCGGAATCCATGGCGACGTTGCCCCCGCCGATCACGGCGACCCGCCTCCGGAGCAGCACCGGAGTGTCGGCCTGGGGAAACTCATAGGCCGCCATGAGGTTGACACGCGTCAGATACTCGTTGGCGGAGTAGACGCCCTTGAGGTTCTCTCCGGGAACCTGCATGAACACAGGCAGACCTGCGCCATTGGCGATGAATACCGCGTCAAACCGTTCCCGCAATTCGGGGAGCGTGTAGGTGCGACCGATGACGACATTGCACTCGATCTTCACGCCCGCCTGCTGCAGGCGCCCGACCTCCTGGTCGACAATTCTTTTCGGCAGCCGGAACTCGGGAATGCCGTACACCAGCACGCCGCCCGGTTGATGCAGCGCCTCGTAAATGGTGACATCATGGCCGGACTTGGCGAGTTCTCCGGCGGCGGTGAGGCCGGCGGGTCCGGCGCCAACCACCGCGACTTTCCGGCCGCTCACGGCCGGGGATACCGCCGCTGGCACCGCGCCCCGCTGTCGCGCCCAATCGGCGACAAACCGTTCGAGGTGGCCGATGGCGACGGGTGCGCCCCTCACTCCGCGGATGCATTCGATTTCGCATTGGGTTTCCTGCGGACAGACGCGGCCGGTCACTGCCGGCAGCGCGTTGTCGCCGAGGAGGCTCTGGGCCGCGGCGGTGAAATCGCCTTCTGCGACGAAGCGGATGAAGCGCGGGATGTCCACCATGACCGGGCAGCCCGCCACGCACTTGGGTTCCTTGCACTGAATGCACCGCTGCGCCTCGAGCATGGCGATCTGCTCGGTAAATCCGAAATTCACCTCTTGAAAGTTACGGTTGCGATCGGTCGCATCCTGTTCGGGCATCGCTTGGCGCGGGATCGCCAGACGTTCTTTCATAGAGGGCTTTGAGGGCATGGAAGACTTCGGGGCGGGGGCCGCAGGATCAGGTCTTCAATCCGACGCGGCAGGCTTCTTCGTGGAGGGACAGGGCGTGCTGTTCTTGAGTGCGATAGGTGCCGAGACGGTCCCACAGCAGGTCAAAGTCAACCTGATGGCCGTCGAATTCCGGCCCGTCAACGCAGGCGAATTTCGTCTCGCCGCCCACGCTGACGCGACAGCCTCCACACATGCCGGTGCCATCCACCATCACGGGATTGAGCGAGACGATGGTATGCAGGTTGAGAGGGCGCGTAAGGTTGGCGACCGCGCGCATCATGGGCACCGGGCCCACCGCATAGACGATATCCACGCCACCGGCCGCGAGCACCTCGCGCGCCACATCGGTGACGAAGCCCTTGCGTCCGTAGCTGCCGTCGTCTGTGCAGACCAGGACCTCGCCGAGTCGGCGCAACTCCTCTTCGAAAATTACCCATTCCCGCGACCGTCCGCCAATCACGCTCACGACCTGCACCCCGCGGCGCTGGAGACCTTGCGCAATGGGATGGACGACCGCCGTCCCCACACCGCCGCCAATGCATAATGCCCGACCAGCGGTGATCAACTCCGTTGGCATGCCCAATGGACCGGAGATGTCCTGGATCGTCCCGCCGGGTAGCAGCGCCACCAATTCGCGCGTGCTCTTGCCCACGGCCTGAATCACCAGGGCAATGGTTCCCGCCTGACGATCAGCGTCCGCGATGGTCAGCGGGATGCGTTCCGCGCCGATCGCCCGGCGGACGATCACGAACTGGCCCGGCTGCCGGATTTCCGCGATGCGCGGGGCGACGACCTCAAGGCGGGTGACATTGGGGCTCAGTTGAGTTCGGGCGGTGATGAGATGCATATCCGACGGGCGATTTTTGGCTGCGAGATGTAGGAGAAGAAACCGAGGCAATCCAAGCCCGATATATGCCAATTTGCGGCGAAATTTCAGGCGGACTGGATCTGAACCGACGCTGCCGGGCCCGATTAGAACCTGCGGACGATTTCCCTTGGCGCAAGTCCGGCAGCATCGCACCTTACGCGGCGATGACCATTTATCCGGCCATTGACATCAAGGGCGGGCGCTGCGTCCGGCTCACTCAGGGACGCGCCGATCACGAGACGGTGTATGCAGAAATCCCGGCCGACGTGGCGGCGCAGTACCAAGCAGCCGGGAGCAAATGGGTGCATGTAATCGATCTCGATGGCGCCTTCGCCGGCGAACCACAGAACGGTGCCGCCGTTCAAGCCATTGTGGCCCTCGGACTGAAGGTGCAGCTCGGCGGAGGGTTGCGCACGGTGGCGGCCGTCGAGCGCGCCCTGGGGATGGGGGTTTGCCGCGTGGTCATCGGCACCCGCGCGGCGGAAAGCGAGGAATTTGTCGCCGGACTCGTGCAGAGGTTCGGGGAGCAAATCGCCGTGGGCATCGACGCGAAGGATGGCCGGGTGGCGGTGAAGGGATGGGTCGACACGACTGCCACCGGGGCGATCGTCCTGGCGCAGCGGATGGATGCGCTGGGAGTGTGCACGCTGATCCACACCGACATCAGCACGGACGGCATGTTGACCGGCCCAAACTTCGGGGCGCAGGAGGCCATGCTGGCGGCGGTGAGTTGCCGGGTGATCGCCTCCGGAGGCGTGAGCCGGCGCGAGGATGTGGCGAAACTCGTGGAGACAAAAAAACGCCGTCCGAACCTGGACGGCGTCATCATCGGCAAGGCGCTTTATGAACGCCGGGTCGACCTGGTCGATTTGCTCACCCTGGCGGCGTGAAGAGAAAATCGCCGACCGGAGCATCTGGCGAAGCATGGCCGATCGGGCGCGAGCGGTAGCCCCACTGAGCGAGGATCTGCCGAACGGTGGCAGCTTCCGGATTCCCGTGAAAAGCGAGGATGAACACCGGGAGTTTCCGGGCGAGCGTCTCCGCTATCCCTTCGATGGCCCGATGAGCGTGGCCCTCGATATCGATTTTAACCAGATCGGGCAGTTGAAGCCGACCATCGGCGATCAGTTCGTCAAGGCGGACGGATTCGATCAGAATCGGTCGGCAGGCGGCTTGGGCCGTCTCGCCGTCGTAGCGGAGATGCGTGGTCGTGCTCTCAAGTTTGCCGTACGTGTACAACTCCGCGGATTCGGATCGATCGGATGTGGCCATCTGGAACAGCTTCAGCTGGGTCAGGCGGTTGAGCCTCCGATGATAGGCGAGCCGGCGGAAGCTAAGCGGATTCGGCTCGAACGCCCCGACTTGCCCAATGGATCCGACCCGACGGGCCAGCGCGACACTATACAGCCCGTAATGCGCGCCCAAATCCCAACAGCTCCAGCCCCGGATGTCGCCCAGCGCCAGCAACGCCGACTGCACGGCTGGTTCATGCAGGCCGCGCCAATAGGATGTTCACGGATAAAGCGACCACCAGGCCCCCTGCGCGACTCCTCCCCGGACCTTGACCGGCAGCCAGGCCAGCCGGGTATGGATTAGAATGTAGCTGATCGCATGGTGGAGGGAGGCATTCACGCGGAGCTCACTCGGCCAGCGATTTCTTCGAGCGGATAGGTGATGATCTCGGAGAGGGTGGGGTGGTACCAGGGCGCCCGGAGGAGATCAAAAACGGTGGCGCGCATCGCCAGCGGCCCGCTGAAACAGTGGATGAGTTCCCCCGCATCCGGGCCGACGATTTCCGCGCCGAGGATGCGTCCGCGTCGCGGCTCGGCGATGACCTTGACGTAGCCGTAGGTGGCCTCCATGAGGATCGACTTTCCGTGATCGCTAAATGGATACGACGCGTGCAGCGTGCGCACGCCCCGGGTCCGCCAGTCGCTTTCGCGCCGGCCGATACTAGCCAGCTGCGGTTCGGTGAAGACCACATCGAGCAAGAGAGCGTCATCGACGGGTTGGATCGGCCGGACGCCGCACGCATGGCGGGCGGCGAGTTCACCCTGGGCGATGGCGAGGTGCACGATGTCATGCGGGCCGCAGACGTCGCCGGCGGCATAGAGGTGCGGCTGGCTGGATTGCTGCCATCGATTGACGAGGATGCGACCTGCGGAACTGACCTTCACGCCGGCGGCATCGAGGCCCAGGCTGGCCGTGTTCGGTTCCCGGCCGAGGGCGTTTAGCAGGTGCCGGGCCTGACGGACCACCAAGCGGCCGTTCTGCTCGAAAGCGATCCGGAAGCCGCGGCGATGGGAGGAGACCTGCCGGATTTTTGTGTCTGTAAACACCTCGATCCCCTCGTCCCGGAAGGCCCGCTGCACGACGCCGCTGGCCTCCGGAGAATGGTTGCGCAGGAGGTGCGGGCTGCGTTGAACCATGACCACGCGCGAGCCAATCCGCCGCAGGAATTGCGCGAGCTCGCAGGCGACGACGCCACCGCCAAGCACGATCACTGATTGAGGCATACCATCGAGATCGAGCACGTCGTCGCTGGTCCAGAAGGGCACGTCCGCGAGTCCTGGCACCGGTGGGACGCCGATTTTCGACCCGGTGGCGATCAGCAAGCGGTCGCCCCGCAGACGCGTGCCGTCCGACAGCGCCAGCGTATGGGCGTCGACGAAGCTCGCACGGTGGCGGTAGAGATCGTAGGCGCCGGCAGTGAGCTGCCGTACCCGGTAGCGGGCGAAACCGCCGATAATGCGTTTCTTCCGGGCCTGGATGGCTTTCATGTCCGCCGCCGCCCGGGGAATCTTCAGGCCGAAAACCCGACCCTGCTGGGCGTGGTGCAGCAACTCGGCGCTGTAGAGCAGCGTCTTCGAAGGCATGCAGCCCCGCAGGATGCAGAGTCCCCCGAGTGCCTTCGCGCCGTCGATGACCGCGACCTTTCTTCCCAACGCCGCGGCAACGCGCGCGGCGTTGAATCCGGCGCTGCCGCCCCCGATGACGATGAAATCGTAGTGGCGCATCAGTGAAGGGGATCGGTCACCGACCCTTCCCGCCGAGCATGATGTGGATGGTTTTCAGGACAATCGAGGCATCAAGGACAAACGAGAAATGGCGGATGTAGTAGAGGTCGTATTCCAGCTTGCGTTGGGTGTCGTCAAGGTTGGAACCGTACGGATAGTTCACCTGGGCCCAGCCGGTGATGCCGGGTTTCACCAGATGGCGGAAATGGTAGCAGGAGATCTCCCCGCTCGTAGCGCTTCACCAGTTCGATCCATTCCGCCCGTGGGCCGATCAGGCTCATGTCGCCCCGCAGGACGTTCCAGAGCTGCGGGATTTCGTCCAGCCGGGCGGCGCGCAGCAGGCGGCCCACGGCGAAGGCGAGGCGGACGTACATGCCGCTGGAGTAGTGCTTCACCTGGGTGTCGAGGAACTTCTCCACCTCGGCGAACGCGACGATCTCGTCGAACTTGCGGCGGATCTCCGCGCGCGACATGCCGAGGATGGCGCCGTTGAGAAAGATGTTCTCGCGTCCGCTGAGCTCGGGGTGGAAACGGGTGCCGACCTCGAGCAACGACGCCACCCGGCCTTTGATCGTCACGGTGCCCTCGGTGGGTTCGGTGATGCGCGAAAGGATCTTAAGCAATGTCGATTTTCCCGCGCCGTTCCGGCCGATGATGCCGAGGACTTCGCCGCGCTTGACCTCGAACGACACATCGCGCAAAGCCCAGAACTCCTCCTTCCGAAACCCAGTGCCCCAACGAAAGCGGCGCCAGAGTTTGCGGGCGGTGTGGTGCAGCGTGTCCCGCAGGTTGTCGTGACGCGATTCATGCTCGATCACGTACCGCTTGGAGAGGCCTTCGACCTGAATGACGGTGTCAGACATGCGAAACGACAAAAGGCTGAAAGCTGAAAGACTGAAAACTGAAAGCCGAGCAGGCGAAATCGGAGACGAGGAGCGATCGGCTATGATTCCTGTTGGTTCCGGTTCTCCAACTTGGAAGTGATCGTGACGAAAATAGCGATGAGTTCGCCGGTTTCATGAGGTGAGGATCAACGGCCAACATCAGTTTTCCGCGGAGTGGGAAACTAGATCACATCCGCGAACTGGCGTTCGGTCCGGCGGAAGTACCACACCCCGGTGACCACCAACACCAGGGCGACAACAAACGAGGTCGCAAACTCGGGCAGATAGAACGAATAGTTGGCGCCGAGCAGGCACCACCGAAATCCGTCCACCACGCCGGTGAGCGGATTGAGCGCGAGGAGATTCCGCCAGTTGGGCAGAAAATCAGTGCGATAGCCCACTGGGGTCACAAACATGCCGATTTGCAGCAGAAACGGCGTGATGAACCGGAAGTCGCGGTATTTCACAGTGAGCGCGGTGATCCACAGGCCGGCCCCGAAGGCGATCAGCAGCGCGGCGAAGATGAATGCGGGTAGCAAGAGCGGACGCCACGTCGGCAGCACCCCAAAGAAAAGGGCAATCGGCCCGGAAATTGCCAACATGATTCCCATGTCGACCAGCGCAACCGCGAGGGCGGACAGCGGGACGATGAGTCGCGGAAAGTAGACCTTGGAAATCAGATGCGAGTTGCCCACGAGACTGTTGCCGGCGCCGCTGAAGGCGGTGGAGAAAAGCTGCCAGGGCAGCAACCCGGCGAGGACCAGGAGGGGGTAGGGCAGGTCGCCCGCAGGCATTTTTGCGAGCTTTCCAAAGACGAAGGTCAGCAACACCGTCTGGACCGCCGGCTGGATGATGGCCCACGCAAAACCGAGGACGGCCTGCTTGTAGCGCACCTGGATGTCCCGCCACGCCAGGAATCCCAGCAACTCGCGATAGCGCCATAGATCGCGCCAATAATGCTGGTCCGCCCGACCGGCGCGGATGATCAGGATGTCAGAGGATGACGTATCCATATCCGAAGGGTGTCTTCAGCCGGCGCCAACCTCGCTGTGAAGCGGGCGGCCGCGTGGCCGGGTTTCCATTGCCTGTTTGAGCCTGGTCCGGAAGGCCGGGTAGCTAAACTGCGCGGCTCGCGCCTTGATTTTCTCGGGATCCCACCTCTGCGTCAACGCCCGCACCATGCCCGCCGCGAGCTGATCAACATTGCCGTAGTCGACGAGCATTCCAGAGGCATCATCGATGAGTTCAGGGATGGCGCCGGCCCGCGCGCCAAGACAGGGTTTGCCGCAGGCCATGGCTTCTAGAAAGACGATGCCGAAGCCCTCGGCATGACTTGGAAGGGCGAATAAGGTGCAGTCGCGATAGGCTTGGACTAGTTTTTGGTCGTCGACAAAGCCGGGAAACCTTACCGCGGCGGAGACCCCGCGCTGCTCCGCCAACGCCATCAGCCGTGGTCGGTCGCTACCGGTGCCGATGAGGCGCAACTGAACCCCCGGCAGCGTCTGGCACACGGTGGGCATGGCCTCAATCAGGTGATCCACGCCCTTGTAACGTTCCGCTGCATCCAGGCGGCCGACGGTCAGTATCAGGGGGGGACCATTGGATGAGGTACTATCCGACGAATCATTCGCGTACCCGCGCTCGCTTAAATCCACGGAGGGGACCAGCCCCTGCCCCGGCGCTGTGGCCGGCAGGCTGCCCGCGCCACCTGGCTTGGGCATCTTGCCCTGGTCGTCAGGCTGGTCACCGCTCAAAACCTGATTTGCCCTCACTGCAAAGAACGGATCCAGCGCATTGGGCACGACGGCGAACCGCCAATCGGGCAGCGCAATCCGCCGTTGCATCTCGCAGCGCGTGTACTCGCTGACGCACAAGATGCGTCGGGCGCGGCGCAACGCGAGTCGCTCCAGCACGGAATAGGACTTCCAGACTTCCAGGCCATGCGCGACGAGGAAATATTCGAGCCGCGGATGGAAACTGCGGGCGAACCACGCGACGATCAACTGGCCCAGGTGACCGCAAACCAGTCGGTCGGCGCCGGAAGCTGCACGCACCGCTGCCCGAAGAAACTGCACTTTGCTTCCCCCGCAAGCCACGCGGATACCCAGACGATCGTTGCTGTAGTTCGCCAGTTTCGCGGCCGGCAGATTGTGATCGTTCAACACCACGAGGTCCACACTGTCGCCGACGCCGGCCGATTCGCACAATGCCTTTAGGTAAAGTCGCAGGATGCGCTGGATGCCGCTCTCGCGGGCAAACAACTCCGGACAGAGGAGCAGGGTTTTCATCTTGCTCGGGGGCGGTTGGCAAACGCGATCAGCATGGCGAGACTCCACACCCGCGACCACTCGCGGTCGTCACGGCCCTGGAGAAAGCCCTGCCAGAACGCCTGCACGGCCGGGGCGTCGAGCAACCCGGTGCGCGCGATCGAAGGCGTGGCAAACATGTCGTCGAGAAAGGGCTTCAGTTCGCGTCGCATCCACACCGCGAAGGGCAGGGTGAAGCCGCGCTTGGGGCGCTGGCGGATTTCCTCGGGCAGGATGTCGCGCAGGGCTGCGGCGAGCGCGGATTTCTGGCGGCCGCCCCCGGTCTTGAAGCGCGCCGGTTGGGCCCACAACCATTCGATGAACGGCCGGTCAATGAACGGCACGCGCAACTCGAGCGAGTGTGCCATGCTCATGACGTCACTGTCCCGCAGGAGTACGTCAGCCATGTACGTGCGGAGTTCCCACGCGTTGATGGTCTGGAACGAGTCCGCCGCGGCGAGTTCAGCCGAGAGGACGGCCCAGGCCGGATGGCGGGCCGGTGCGGCGCCGACCGAGTCGCGCAGGTCCGGATGAAGCAGCGAGCGGCCCAGCTCGGTGGAGAAGACGCGGCGCTGCAGCGAGCACAGGTCGGCCAGGTTCCCGGCATACCGGAGAAAGTCCGCCAATTTGCGCTGCCGGACCCCCCCCGGCCGAGGCGTTGCGCCAGCGCGGTGCGCACCGCGGCCGGCAACAACCGCCAGCCGGCGAGCCAGCGGGCGAGCCGGGGCAGGTCGCGGAATGATGGATACCCACCGAACAGTTCGTCTCCCCCCAGACCGGAGAGGGCCACGGTGACCCCGCCCGCCCGCGCTGCCTGGCTGACATAGTAGGTGTTGATGCCGTCGCCCGTCGGCTGGTCGAAGGCCTGGATCAACCGGTCAAGGTCGCCGACGATCTGCCGGCCCGTCAGGACGGTTTCATGATGCTCGGTGCCCAAGGCCTGCGCGGCCCGGCGGGCCGGCTCGGCTTCCGAATAGGCGGTTTCCTCGAAGACGAGCGAGAACGTCTTGAGCCGGGTGGCTCCCAGCCGCGTCATGAGCGCCACGATGCCGGCGGAGTCCAATCCGCCGGAGAGAAAAGCCCCTACTGGCACGTCGGCGATGCGATGCGCCCGCACGGTGTCATCGAGCCGCTCGCGCAGTTCGCGGGCGAAATCCTCCGCGGTGGGGCAGATCCCGCCGACTTGAGGCGCGGTTGGAAAATGCCACCGCTGTTTGATCTCGAGTTTCCCGCCGGCCCAGCGCGCGCATTCACCCGGACGCAGGCTGAACACGCCCTGGTAAATCGTGCGGGAGTCGGAACCGTGAAAAACGCGAGGTAGTCGGCAACGGAGTGCGGATCGATCTCGCCCATCGTCACGCCTGAGACCAGCAGGGCGTTCAGTTCCGAAGCGAAGACGAATCGACCATTGACGCTATCGTGCCGGTAATAGAGCGGCTTGATCCCGAAGGCGTCGCGAGCCAGGAACAGGCTTTGGCCTTCGTCGTCCCAGACCGCGAAGGCGAACATTCCGCGCAGACGGCCAAGGCATTCCTCGCCCCAGCGGGCAAATGCGGCCAGAAGCACCTCGGTGTCGCACTTCGACCGGAACGGATACCCACCGGCCGAGAGTTCCAGCCGCAGTTCGGCGTGGTTGTAAATGCAGCCGTTGAAGACGAGGTGATAACGACCGCAGGCACTCGTCATGGGCTGGTGTCCGCCGGCGGGGTCGATGATGGCGAGTCGACGCATCCCCAGCGTTGCCGGACCCCGGTTGATCAAGCCCTGATCATCGGGGCCGCGGTGCAGCATGGCTTCGCACATTTGCTCGACGGACAGACACCGCTGCTCGTCAGAGCTGTTTGAACTGATCAGGCCGGCAATGCCGCACATGCTGGGTAGCGAACGCTTCGCCCGGTCACTTCCAGCGGAAGTGACTTACCATAACGGAGATTCGGTCGGGCACTTGGGCTACGGGCGAGGGGGCTACAAGGGGGAGGCTCCAACCTTGTCCAACGGTGATAATGAAGGTGACTTTAACCGGAGACGAGCAGTTTCCGGCTCGCGCCGGAAACTGAATGGACTGTCCCGGTGGCGATCCGGTTAACTCATTGAAAGCACTTGGGACGCAGTGAACATGCTCCTCCCTGGGCATCGAGCGCAATGACCCCGATTGGCCCATTTCATGCCTTGCTTTCAGTTTTCAGCGTCCGCTGAAAACTGTTACGCGCAGATCGAGCGCGCGATATCGCTGGCTTTTTCAGCCGACACCAGTTTTTCCACCAACAGTAGCCCGAAATCCAACGCCGTGCCGGCTCCGCGCGAAGTCAGGATGTTCCCATCAACCACGACGCGCTGGTCCGTGAGGATATCCGGTAACTCGCCGGCAACCGAAAAATGGGCGGTGTAGCGGCGGCCGTCCAGCAGGCCGGCGGCATGGAGGACGGTGGGCGCAGCACAGATAGCCGCCAGCCATTTTCCGGCGGCAGCGTGGCTCCTGACGACGGCGTCCACCCGTGGATCGGCCCGCAGGTTCTTGACGCCGGGACCGCCCGGCAGCAGCAGGAGGTCGAAAAGACGTCCTCCGATCTCGGAAAGGGCGGCGTCGGCATGTACCGTGACACCGCTACGCCCGGTGACGTGGCGCTGTTCGGCGAGCGAGGCGAGGGTCACCTCGGCACCGGCCCGGCGCAGGAGATCGACCGGGGTGAAGGTCTCGATCTCTTCGAAGCCTTCGGCGAGCAAGACAAGGACAGTAGGCATGGGGAACGGAACCACTAATTCACCCTGACGGACAATAATTCTTTATGTCGCGAAGTGAAGATCGGTGTACAGTAGTCTGATAATCTCTCAAATAAAGATGGAATCGATCCGAGGCAAACGGTTGGTGATCTTCGGCTGCGGCTACGTCGGCACGGCGGTCGCGCGGGAGGCGCAGGCGAAGGGGATACGCGTGGAGGCGCTCACGCGCAATCCCGACCGCGCGGCGGCACTGGTCGAGTTGGGGGCGGCTGCCGTGGTGGCCGATCTCGCGACGGATACCTGGCACCAGCGCATCGCGCCGGGCGCGGAGTTCGTGCTCAATTGCGTCAGTTCGGGAGGCGGGGGAACTGCAGAGTACCGGCGATCCTATGTTGGCGGGATGCAATCGATTCTAGGTTGGGCGGGGCGCAGTGCCGAGGGCACTTTCGTCTACACCAGCAGCACATCGGTGTATCCCCAGACCGGCGGCATGGTCGTCGACGAGACTGCCCCAACTGAAGGTGCGGGTGCAAACGGGCGGATCCTGCTCGAGGCCGAGGCCTTGCTCCAAAAAGCGGGCCCGGCGTGCGGTCGATGGTTCATCCTGCGGTTGGCAGGTATTTATGGTCCAGGGCGGCATCATCTGCTCGACCAGATCCTGGGCGGGGCTGCGGAGATGGCTGGAAGCGGCGAGCAGCGCCTCAATCTGGCTCACCGCGACGACATCGTGGCGGCCATTTGGGCGGCCTTCATGTCGCCGGCAGCCGGAGGCAATCGGATTTTTAATGTGGCCGATGACGCCGCTGCAACAAAAAGCAAAGTCGTGGAGTGGCTGGCCGCCCAGGTTGGCCGGCCGCCTCCGCGCTTCTCCGGTGGCCCGGCCAGCACACGCCGCGGTTTTGCTGAGCCGCCGGACCGTTTGATCAGCAATGCCCGTATCAAGGTGGAACTGGGCTGGCGGCCGGAGTATCCGTCTTTTCGAGAGGGCTATCGGCAGATCCTGAGCGGGTTGGCGTCTTGACGCGGCAGCCGCCCGCGCACGTTGATGCCTCGCTTGTCCTGCGGTAGCCACTGGACCTGCCGCCGAACCGCTCGCCGCTCGACCTCCTGAAGCGGGGGGACTTCCGATCCGCGATGTCATCTATTAAATGACAAATGTTATGGGGAGGCGCCGTTCGGGTTTTGTCATTTAATAGATGACATCGCGGATCGGCCCTTCACTTATGTCTTGCAGAATACAGGGGGTCACTAGTGTCCGTAGGTGTTCTGCGGCGGTTAAACCTAAACCCTGATTTCTCCCATGCCCGGTGTCGGCAAGCTCCTCAAACAAGCCCAGAAGATGCAGCGCCAGATGGAATCGCTCCAGGCGCAGCTTGAAACCAAGGAGATCGATGTCACGGCCGGCGGCGGGGCCGTGGCGGTGAAGATCAGCGCCTCCGGTAAGTTTCTGGCGCTGAAGCTCGATCCGGAATTCCTCAAGGAGGATCCCAAATTCGTGGAAGAGACCCTGCTCCTGGCGCTGCAGGACGCCGCGAAGCAGGCCAAGACGCTCTATGACGCCGAGATGCAGAAAGTCACCTCGGCCTTTCAGGTGCCCGGTTTCGGCTGACGCCGGAACCGTAATGTTTTCGCGCAATGAAAACATAACCTATGACCCCCGCGTTCGAAAAACTCCAAAAATACCTGAAGCAGTTGCCCGGGATGGGCTACCGGTCCGCGGAGCGGATCGCCCTGCATCTGCTGGTTGAGCGACCGGAACGGCTGCCTGCTTTGGTCGAGGCGTTGCAGTCCGCGGCGGCGGCGGTGCATCGTTGTTCGCGGTGCGGGAATCTGGCGGAAGGAGAGCAGTGCGCGATTTGTGCCGATGACAAAAGGCCGTCGAGCGTGGTCTGTGTGGTCGAACACGTCCCCGATTTGGTTGCGATCGAGCGGTCCGGCGCATTCCGAGGTACCTATCATGTGCTGCATGGCAAGCTGTCGCCGATCCAAGGGGTCGGTCCGGAGCATCTGAATCTCTCGTCGCTCGTCGCCCGCATCGAAGCCGGGGAGATCCAAGAACTCATTCTGGCCCTCTCCAACGACGTGGAGGGCGAGGCTACCTGTCATTATCTGGTGGATCGCGTGCCGGCGGGCCGGGTGAAGGTGACGCGCATCGGCTTTGGCCTGCCCAGCGGCGGAGGCGTGCTGTATGCGGACTCGGTTACGCTCAAGAGCGCGCTGGACGGGCGTCGGAGCTTCTCATGATGCGGCTGGTGGTGCCGTCTGACCGGCAATTCAGGATTGCGGAGCGGGCAATTCTGATTTTCATGGCCGCACGATCCATTGCGGGCCCGTCCGCGTGTGCCAGGCGCCATTAGTTCATCGGTAGAACGCGAGCTTCCCAAGCTTGAGAGGTGGGTTCGATTCCCACATGGCGCACCATTCAAAGCAGTTCAGGCAGGCTTCGCCCATGCGTCGTTCCTCCTGGAGGTCGCTGACCCAGTAAGTGGACTACCTGGGCCGAATGCACAGTCGTATTAGCCATAGTTTCACTCCACGGGGTTCGAATCCCGGTGAGAGCAGCAGTGGCGTTAATCGTGTTTGTTGCAAGCTGGAAGGACTATTCAAGAAGAGAGCGGGGAAGTCCACAGTCGATGGTTTTCCGATCTCAATCGATTCGGACTCGGCCTTGTTTCGGCGTTCGGTTTTCTGTACTCACGCTTGAGCTCTCGGTTCCGGCTGCGCTGGATCAGGTGGTGAGCCGAAGAACTGTTGGCTGACAAGTTGCGGTTTGCGATTGCCTGGAAATGACTGGCAGGTTGTTTGGCGGGGTGCTGACAGCCGAACAACTTTTGGACGACGTTTGCTGCTCTGATCCGGCGAAAGTGGCGGCCGCGTTGCAGGACGCGCGTGGACGGAAAGGCGAGCTTGCCGAAGAGATTGTCGCGCGGTTGGAGGACGCCGCAGCCCATCCTGATCGCTGGGGTGGCGCGGGGACGATGGGAACGTGAGGCAGCGATGGAATGGCTCAGGGCGTTGAGCGTTTCGCTCAACCCGGACGCGGAAAACGGCGTCGACTTCGCCAACGAAATTGTCGATGCGGCGCTGCTGCTGGGCGCTTGGGAACTGCGTGGTACCGTCCTGGGTCTCTATGATCGCGGACTTGCCGATCCGGGCTACGTGGAACTGGAATACGTCGAGGAGAAACTTGTGCCCGGCGCTGAGCTGAACGAGCCCGAGAAAGACCGCTTGGCCGATACGGTCACCGACGCTTGGGAAGCGGTGAGCGGGTGGGCGTTTTTCGATCCAGATGAACCCGGGTACGGGCTGCCGGTGCGGCCTCCGAAATCGCTTCTGGATCCGCCTCCGATGCCGATCGACGATGACTACGCAAGCGGCGTGCCCCAACCATACGCGGCTCCCTACAAGCCGGGCCGGAACGATCCATGTCCTTGCGGCAGCGGAAAGAAGTTCAAGAAGTGCTGCGGGGCGGGCTCATCCGTGGTACGTTCGTGGCGCCGGATGTTTTGGGCTGGTTGATCGCAGGCGGATGCTGTCAGACAACGCTGACAGATGCTCTTGACATCTACCATTAGTGAGACTTATTGGTGAGACATGAAAACAGCCACCGTTCGACAAATTCGTAACGCGTTCCCATCTGTCCTCCGGCTCATTCGCAACGGCGAGACTGTTGAAATAACGTTACGCCGGAAGGTGGTGGCCACGTTGACGCCCCCGGCAGTCAAGAAGAGGTCGCGCCGTTTACATCCGTGGGCTGACCTGGACGCACGGCTTGCTGAACTACAACAGTTGCCGATGCTTCCTGTGTCAGGTGCAGACATGCTCGCCCAAGATCGTGATCGCTACTGACAGGCCGATGATCTACGCCGACACATCGTTTCTGTTCTCTCTCGTGTTGCACGACGCGAATACGGCTGGAGTCGTTGCCTATCTGAAAGGCCATGCCGCAAGCCTTGCCTTGACGTCGTGGCAGCGAGGCGAGTTGCGCAACGCGGTTCGCCTCGCTGTTTGGCGTGGAAACTGCGATGCCTTGGCCGCGAAGCGTGCGCTTGATAAAATCACGGCGGACCTCGCGGCCGGCAATCTTGTCGAAACACCGCTCGTTTGGCCCGACGTGCTAATGATCGCCGACGAACTCAGCGAGAAACATACAACCGCCCTTGGGGTGCGTTCACTGGATTTATTGCATGTTGCCGCTGCGGTCAGCCTAAGCGCGAAGACATTTCTCACATGCGACGGAAGGCAACTTGCACTGGCGCGTGCGGCAGGCCTCCACGCCGACAAGATTTAGGTTCCGCGCATCCGCAAGAATTTCCCGACGCGCGCGGAAGCTGACGCGGAACGGCAAATCCTCGAGGTGCAGCAGCTCCAGGGCGACACCGGCACGCGCACTGCCATCACCCGGCTTACAGAGGACCAGCTGCTCGTTGCGGAAAGAAAACGAGTGTTGCGCACGATGGGGCCGGGAGCTTGGCTGCTCCGGCTGAAATCGAATTTTCGTGGAACAGCTCGGACGGCTCAGCGTTACATGCGGCTCGCGCAGTGCGTCGCCGACGTGACTTTTTTGCAGGGCATGAGCCTGCGGCAGGTGTATGCCCGGCTCGGCATCGTCCAGACCTGCGAACGTGGCTCATGGAAGATTTCGTGCGGGATGCCGACACCCGGGCGAACTTCCTCTCTCTCGTGGAACGCCAAGTCGTCACCGATTTCAGACTTCGCCATCCGGGTACTGAGAGGGGCGTAGAATGGTTCCGTAACGAAAACGGCTAATCCAGGGGGAGCCGGCAACTCATCTGTCCTCGCCTCAGCTGCGGTCGAGCGGGTCGACCAGAGGACCGGCGGCATCGGCGGGAAGAAAATCTGGAATGTTGCCGAAGGGCCTGTTGGGGTCGCGATAGCCGAAGCCGCCCCGGCAGTCGCCAACACCATCGCGCATAGAGCGGAGACCGGAATCCAGCGCCCAGGATGACGTGCTGGAGTGTTCATTAGTACGAACAGTTTGTTGTCCGCCTTAGCGAAGCTACCAGCGGGGAGCACTGCCGCAAGAGCGAGACCTACTTGGTGGCCGAGAGCAGCTTATCCTTGGCTTTCTGAAATTCTGCGTCGGTCAAGACACCCTGATCCTTCAGCGCCTTTAGTGCGGCGATTTGCTGGGCCAAATCCGGAACGGCTGCCGGAGCCGCAGTTGCCGGTGCCGCCGTCACTGGAGCAACGGTTGTGGGAGCGAGGCCAAAGGCCTGAGGAAAATTCGCCTCGCCGGGCTGAGCGTTGGTGACGGGCCGACTGTACAGATCAAAAAGCTGCCGGAATCGGCCGAAGGATTCGACTTTCCCGTCCACTAGCCGCACCATGTAGGGCTGCTCCCTCTCGTATTCGCTGCCGGTGTTGAGAAGATAATAGGTTAGGTACACGACGTTTGCTTGACCGCTCATGCTGTCAGGTTTGCCCAGGATGTCGACGACCTGATCCTTGGTCATACCGATCCGGATACGGTTCATTTCGTCAGAAGTGGCGCAACCGGCAAAAAAAGCGCCAAGGAGAATCAGGGCGAGGAGCTGAATTCTAGTTTTCATGATCTTGGGAGGGATATTGGGTTATGCAGTGAAGATCTCCGTCGGGCAGATGCAGGTCAACCAAGGCAAAATCAAATCGCAGTTCCCGCAATAATTTGCGTGTCTCGGCGAGCCGGCCCACCTCGGTTACGGTTGCGCCCATCGCACGCAGACGGCCGCTCATTCGATTGCGCAATCCGACGTCGTCCTCTACCATTAACACCTCACAGCCGGGCGGAAGACCTAATGAATCGGCAGACATTGCAGTATGGCAATGGGGCGGGCGTACCGAGAGGGGTCAACGCCGAAATCACTTGCCTGTTGGTTCCTCGTGAGTCCCACCACGCCCGCGATTCCCCCAACATAGAGGACTGCCCAGAGACGCCTGCTATGGCGATGGGGAACGGACCACGCGGAGGTTGCCGTCCGGCAACACCTCAATCCGGATGTCCGCCTGGGGCGCTGCGGCTGCCGGCAAGGCGGTACCGACTTCGACCCGCCGGAAAAGGACAGTTTCCAAGCCGGTGTTGTCGTGCGCACACGCGGCCAAGCCGATGTAGAAAGGGTCTTTGAGGGCCACGCGGATTGACGCTCCGGACGGCTTCGGTTCGCCGCCGTCAGCGGTAATCGAGAGGTAGACGGTATCGCCAATCTTATCCAGCCGGACCCGCTGCGGCGTTGCGACGTCGGATTGAATCTCATGGGTGATGCCGCCGGCCGTGGCCCGGTACTGAAGGGCGGCCAGGCCGTAGCCGTGCACCGCAACGTCGACATAAGGCGAGTCGGGCTCGAGGTTTTGGCGGATGATCAAGCAGGCCTTGCGATGCGGCTGGTCGCTTGTCCCGACCAGAAAGATGTCCGCCGCGATCGACAGATCGCCGGAAGCCCGTTTCCAAACGAAGCTCATCATGTCGCTCCGATCCCACATGTCCACGCCGCTCCCGGTCACGGTGTAGGTGCGCCAGACCGGGTCGTAGCCGACAGTGCCGGGTCGCCCGACAGGGCCGATATCCGTATGGTCTGCGAAAACACCGATGCTTCCGGGTGAACGCGCGTCTGCCGCAGCCAGAGGCGCCGAGAGCAGCGCGGCCAGCGCTGCCACGGCGAGCGGTGTGAAGGATCGCATCCGATGATAGCGAAAGGAGGAGGACGGGAGTGGGGCGGAGAGCATGCCTCCGAAGTTATTCCTACATGGAAACCGAGATCAACTTCGATCTCAATGGTCAGTCCGCCGCCACGGGCAAAGTCGAGTGTCCCACCGTACTTCGCGATTGCGCGGTCGAGCGGCGGAGCGCATCTAGTGGGGGATGAATATCCATGTTCTGCCGGCCGGTCCGATCCAGACCAACGCCTATTTGCTGAGCGCGCCGGAACTCCAGGAAGCGGTGCTCATCGACGCCCCGGGCGGAATTTGGGAGGAGATCGAGCCCCTCCTGACCAAGGAGAAATGCACCCTCCGCGAACTCTGGCTGACGCACGGACATTGGGATCATACGCAGGGTGGGGCGGAAGTCGTGGCGGCGACCAAGGCCCGGGTGCGCGCGCATCGCGATGACCGGATCCTGATCGAAACGCCGGAAGTCATGGAAAAGTTTCTCATCCCTGGCCTGCGGCTCGGTCCGATGAAAATCGACGAATTCTTGGAGCAAGGCCAACGATGGACGGCGTTGGGCGAGTCGGTCGAGGTCCGGCACGTGCCCGGGCATTGTCCCGGCAACGTGGCGTTCTACTTCGCGACCTTGAAAGCAGTCTTTGTCGGCGATGCGCTGTTTCGCGGCAGCATCGGTCGCACGGACCTCCCCGGGGGGAGCTTCCAGGTGTTGGAACGCTCGATTGGTGAACAACTTTATTCGCTGCCGGATAATACGGTGGTGTACCCGGGGCATGGACCTGACACCCTGATTGGCGTGGAGCGGGAGACGAACCCCTATGTTCACGGTCAGCGAAGCGGCGCCAATATCAAAAGTGAATGAATCGCAGACGTAGAGACGGCGGAAAGCTGGCAATTATTCGATGAGGGTGCGAGAACCGGGAGCCGCGGTGCGATGACTGAAATGGAACCGTACGTACAACTGGTTCACGAACGCTTCATGCGGCGGGCACTGGACCTCGCCCGCCGTGGTTGGGGCACGACGCACCCGAACCCCATGGTGGGCGCGGTCATCGTGGAACAGGGTGAAGTCGTGGCGGAGGGATTCCATGAGAAGGCTGGGGAACCACACGCCGAAATCATGGCGTTGCGCCACCTCGGACGATTGCCGCGGCCGGGGGCGATTCTGTATGTGACGATGGAACCGTGCAGCACGGAGGGCCGCACCGGCGCGTGCACCACTGCGATCATCGCGGCGGGTCTCACCCACGTGGTAGTTGGAGCGGTCGATCCCAATCCCGTGCATTCCGGCCATGGCTTCGAAGTGCTGCGGGCGGCGGGCGTACAGGTGACGTCGGGTGTGATCGAGGCCGACTGCGCGGACCTGAACCTGATCTTCAATCATTGGATTGTCAGTCGGACGCCGCTGATTGCCGCCAAGGCGGCCGTCACTCTGGATGGCAAGATCGCGACCCGGACCAACGATTCGCAGTGGATCACCGGGGAACTCGCGCGCGCCGACGTGCATCTCTGGCGGCGGTTGTTTCCCGCTATTGCCGTCGGTGCGGGGACCGTTATGAGCGACGATCCCAGTCTCACGAGCCGGTTGGGCAAGAACGTCTGGTGTCCCGTGCGGTTTGTCTTCGACGGTCTCCTGCGCACGGTCGTGGATAAGAAACTGCCGAAGATTTACTCGGACGAATACAAGGATCGCACGATCGTGGTGACCACGCCGCACGGCGGCCTTGGCTACGTGCGGAAGTTGCAGGCGATGGGCGTGCAGGTCTGGAACATCGACTCGCCGACGATGCGGGCGCCCTTGACGGAATTCCGCCGGCTGTGCGTGGAAGCGGGCATCACCGGCGTGTTCATCGAGGGCGGCGCCCAGATGATCAGCGAACTCATCCAGACCCGGCAGCTGGATTATCTTTTTGTCTACCGTGCGCCGATCTTGCTGGGCGATGACCGGGCGAAGACAGTGTTCAAGGGGTTGCGCACGGAAACGCTGGCCCATGCGGTCCAGCTCCAATCTGTGCGCCACACTTCATTCGGACCGGATCAACTGATGCGCGGGCGGGTGCTCTACCCGGAAAAACTGCAGGTCGACGAGACAACCTTCAGCATGGGATGACCGTCTATCTGGCATCGGGCAATGCCCACAAGGCGCGGGAGTTCCAGGCGCTGGCCGACGGGCTGGCGCCGGTGCGGCGACTGCCGGTGGAGATCATTTCGGCGGCGGCGATGGGCGGCATGCCGCAGGTGGTCGAGGACGCGGGTTCATTTACCGGCAACGCGCGCAAAAAGGCGCGGGCGCTGCAGGATCGCCTGCCGGCAGGGGCGTGGGCGCTGGCGGACGACAGTGGGCTGTGCGTCGACGCGCTCGCTGGCGCACCGGGCGTGGAATCGGCTTATTATGCCGGCCCGCGGGCCAGCGGCGCGGAAAATCTGGCGAAGCTGGTGGCCGTGATGCGCGACGTGCCGGACGAACGCCGGGCGGCGCACTTTGCGTGTGTGCTGGTGTTGATCGGGCCGGATCGTGACGAGCACGTGTTTGAAGGACGCTGCGACGGCCGACTAGGTCGCCAGCCAGCCGGCGTCGGGGGGTTCGGTTATGACCCGCTGTTTGTCCCGGACGGCTATGATCGCACGTTCGCGGAGCTGGAAGCCGCTACCAAGAACGAACTCAGCCACCGCGGCCGCGCGTGGGCAGCCCTGGCGGCCTGGCTGCACGAGAACGCTCCGGCGTGAGGTGGCTTCAAGCAGTTGTAGGAGCCTGCTGGCAGGCGATCCGCCCTGCGAGCTCGCTTGCCAGCAGGCTCCTACAAGATCCACGGTATGGTCCGCCGACAAGCGGCGACCCTACGTCGAACGCATCGATCCGGCGTAAGGCGCCTCCGGCGGGGCGCCCCAATTTCTTGACCGTCGCCAAAAGGCTTGTCCGGCCTGCCAACGTCAGCGCATATTCCTCCCTGGCCGGCGACCGACCGAAGGGGTTCACCGCAAGATAATGCCGCCGCAGATTCGTTTATCCATGGATCTTTCAATCGTGGTCCCAGTTTACCGGGAGGAGAAGAACGTCCCGGAGTTTCTCCGCCAGATCACTCCGGTCCTGGAGGGTCTCTCCCTTGACTACGAAATCATCTTTTGTCTCGACCCCTCGCCCGATCAAACCGAGCAGGTGATTCTCGACGAGCGGGAACGCAATCCGCGCGTCAAGCTCATCGCATTCAGTCGCCGATTTGGCCAGCCGATGGCAACGCTGGCCGGACTGCAATATTCGCGCGGCGGGGCGGTGGTTGTGATGGACGTCGACCTGCAGGATCCTCCGGAACTGGTACGGGACATGGTGGCCAGGTGGCGCGAAGGCTACGATATCGTCCTCGCGCAGCGGCGGACCCGCCAGAGCGAGCCGCTGATTCGGAAGATCGTCGCCCGGACGGGCTATTGGGTGATCCGGCGGATCGCCGAGGTGGACATTCCGGAGAACACGGGCGATTTCCGATTGCTGAGCCGTCGCGCGGTGGACGAAATCAACCGGCTGAAGGAGTGCCACGGATTCCTTCGCGGGCTGGTCTCCCTGGTGGGCTTCAAGCAGACCGTGGTGCAGTTTGACCGACCGATGCGTTTCGCCGGCAAGACCAATTACCCGGCCATCGGCTCGATGCGGATAGCCTTGAACGGCCTGCTCTGCTTCTCGACGGCAGCCTTGAGGCTCAGCTCGGTCACGGGTTTCCTCACCGCAGGATTTTCGCTGCTGCTCACCCTCGCGTATCTGGTCCTTAAGCTCGTCGGTTATCCGATCCTCTGGGGCAATCCGACGATGGTGATTCTCATCACGTTTCTGGGTGGCGTGCAACTGATCAGCGTGGGCATCCTCGGTGAATACATCGGGCGCATCTACGACGAGGTCCGCATGCGGCCCAAGTTCATCGTCGACCGCTCCATCGGGTTCTCCCCGTGACAATCCGCGGCAACTCCGCGTGCCGCCTGCGGTCAGGCGGCGGCCTGGCCTCGTGAACCGATTGGGTCTGACCATCGCGCTGCCTCCGCCGTGATGACGGGAGGGTCTATTTCGGGGTCCACTTCAAGCCCCGATCAGGAAATAGCCCTTGCAGTAGAATCCCAACAACGACGCGGTCAGTCCCAGCCAGGACGGGAGGGGACGATATTCGCGCGCCCACGGCTCGAACAGGGCCAGGAGGAAGCGCAGCCACCCCAGGGCGTCGGGACGGGCGGTGATCATGAGATTCTGGAAGCAGCGGAAATAGAGCAGCGCGAGCGACACGCTAATAATGCCCCACGGGGATCCCAGACGCCGCATGTGGCGGGCGATCACAGCACAGACGCCGGCGAGAAAGACAAGATTCAGAAGTCGATGCGCCCCAAAGCCGATGCCCAACCAGTTCCGGAATAGCAGAACGACATAGTTGTAGAGCGGGCTGAAAGAATAGGCGGCGGCCGGGATTTCGCCGACCGCGAAAGGGTTACGGTGGTTGGCCAGAAGCCAGGTGGGATGTGGGCTGCCTGAGACGCGGAGAAGCCTGCGGTGGATTGGTCAAATGCCTCGGAGCTTGCCTCGAGGATTTTTGCTCTTCGTGACACAACTAATAGCCCGGCTCGCGAGCCCTTTGACTCCTGCCCGCTCAATATCGAATCTCTTTCCGAAGACTTCAAGGTGTTGGCTGACTGGATACCTTGATGGCATCGACATTTTAATGCTGACGCAGTCAGGCGGATGGTCTCTGGTAGCCGGAATCGTGAAAGTATCGTGTCGCTGAGTTCATTGGTCATCGGCGGTGGTGGGCTGATCGGGCACTACCTCGTGCCCTTGCTGATCGCAAGTGGGCGGAACGTGTCTGTGCTGGGGCGGCATGCGAGGCCCCGGTATCCGCTACCTCGAGCTGTCTGCTATATCTCTGGGAATTTTTGCAGGCAGGGCCTTATCTCTGATCTCCTCTCCTGTCATGCCGAGGTCATCCATATGGCCTACGCAACCGTTCCCAATACGTCGTTTGCCGATCCATTGGGCGACCTGCTGCAGAATCTGCCTCCCACTGTGCGTCTGTTTATTGAGGCGGCGAAGAAGAATTGTCGGGTGGTGTTCATTTCTTCGGGTGGAACTGTTTACGGCCCGCCACAAACGTTGCCGATAACGGAGGATCATCCGACGGCTCCGATATCCCCCTACGGGCTGACGAAGCTCACGTTAGAGAAGTATGCTTTCTTGTACGCAACGACCCATGGATTGAAGGTAACCTGTGTGCGCCCGGCAAACGCATATGGGGTAGGACAACGCCCGTTTTCCGGGCAGGGATTCGTGGCGACAGCGATGGCGTCGGCCATGCTCGGACAGACGATCAAGGTGTTTGGAAGCGGGGAGATTATCCGCGACTATATTTATGTGAGTGACATCGCGGCGGGTATCTTCAGCGCGCTAGAGCACGGACAAATCGGCGCGACCTATAACGTCGGCTCTGGAATCGGGGTGTCGAACGGAGAGATGGTGAAATTGATCGGCCCCCTATTGCAGGAGGTGGGATTTGCTTGCCACGTCGAATACATGCCGGAACGTGCTTTCGACGTAAGCAGGAACGTCTTGGACTCATCAAGATTGACGGCCAGTACGGGCTGGGTCCCGAAAGTGCAGTTGCCGGAAGGGTTGATCTGCACAAGGGAGTGGCTGATGAAAAATATGAATGAATGGTCGAGTGGCGGATCGACTGGAAACGATGGCGAGGCCAGCAGATGATTCCTGCGGCTCTGGGCGGGCGGAGAGCGATTCAGCGAGGTCGGGTCATTGTCTTCTTGACACCAGGCGGTCCATTGGACTTCGGATCCGGACTAGTGCTTTTCGTCCACTGACGTGTCTTGGCGGACGAGGTAAAGGGGGCGCCGCTTGACCTCGATAAACAGCCGGCCGATATATTCTCCAAGAATTCCGAGAATGAGGGTCTGCACGCCGGCGACGAACAGAATCGTCACAATCAGGCTTGTCCACCCCCGTACCTCGCGGTGGTAGGGCCACGTTACGACGGCCCACAGAGTAATGAGCATCGCCGTGCCAATCAATCCAGCACTGGCCAGCGACGCGACGCGCAGCGGTTTGATCGAGAAGCTGGCAATCGCATCAGCAGAGAAATGGAGCAATTTGCGCAGGCTGTAGTTGCTTTTCCCCGCCTTCCGCGGCTGGCGGTCGTACAGCACGCCGACCTGAGGGTAGCCGATCCAGGCGACCATTCCGCGAATGTACCGGGAAGACTCCGGCAGGAGGAGAAAAGCGTCGACCGCGCGCCGGCTCATCAGGCGAAAATCACCGGTATCGGGGGGGATCGGAACCTCGGCGAGATAACGGAGGAGGCGGTAAAAAAGCTTGGCGGTGACGAGCTTGAACCAGGTTTCACCCGCCCGTGAGCGGCGCTGGCCGTAGATGACGTCAAATCCCTCGGCGCGCTTGGCGAGCATGACGCCGAGCAACTCGGGAGGATCCTGCAGGTCATCGTCGATGACCAGGATTTCGGAGCCCCGCGCCCGTTCCAGCCCCGCCGTCAGGGCCCGCTGGTGGCCGAAGTTGCGGCTGAGCCGGACTCCGCGAACCCGGGCATCCTTCCTGGCCTCGGCGGCAATGATCTCCCACGTCCGGCCCCCGGAGCCGTCGTCAACCAGCACCATCTCGTAGCTCAGGCCGGTGGCTTGCGCGGCGGCGTGCAGGCGGATCAGGGTCTGCGGAAGTATCTCCTCATCGTTGAAACACGGAACGACGATTGAAATAACCGGGGCTTCGGCCATGGCGGGGATCCCTCTTCATAACGAAGCCTCTGGCTGGGCCTCAAGCAACTTCCGCCAAGCGCGGTGGCGAGGGAGGCGGCTGCGGGCCGTCCCTTGCCGGGGATTCGTGGAGGATCACGACAACGACTCCTGGGTCGACTGACGGGATCCTTGACCCTGCTCGAAAACTGCTATCTCTAATTCGTGCCTGCAAAGATCGGAACTGGCAATCGGGCCCGGCTGGTGCAGCATCGGCCAAGCGAATGGAATAGCGGAGCCCCCGGCACGATCCCAGTGGTCTGCAGTCCGCGCCCGTACAATTGATTCTGCGCCATGAAAGTCGTCATACTCTGCGGAGGCAAAGGAACGCGCCTGCGGGAAGAGACCGAGTTTCGGCCCAAGCCGATGCTGCCAATCGGCGACCGCCCGATCCTGTGGCACATCATGAAGATCTACGCCCATTTCGGGCACAAGGATTTCATCCTCTGCCTCGGCTACAAGGGCGACGCGATCAAGGACTACTTTCGCAATTACCAATGGCACTCCGGGGCCGTCACCTTGCGGCTCGGCCGCGATCCCGCGGTGAAATTCCACGACGATCACGGCGAGGAAGACTGGAGTGTCACGCTGGCCAACACCGGGGAAAATGCGATGACGGCCCACCGGGTGCGGTCGATCCGGCGCTTCCTCGGCTCCGATGAGACCTTCCTGCTGACCTATGGGGACGGGGTGGGCGACATCGACATCCCCGCTAGCATCGAGTGGCACCGTAACGCCGGCGCGGTTTGTACGCTCACGGCGGTGCATCCTCCCGGCCGCTTCGGGGAACTGCGCCTGACTCCGGATGGGAAGGTGCGGGGCTTCAATGAAAAGCCACAGGCCGAAGGAGGGTCGATCAACGGCGGCTTTATGGTGTGCGACCGCCGGCTGTTTGATTACCTGTCCGACGATCCCGCGCTGATGCTGGAGCAGGCGCCGATGCGGCAGCTCACCGCGGACGGCAAGCTGGCGGCCTACCAGCACCATGGATTCTGGCAGCCGATGGATACGCTCCAGGAGTTCACCTTGCTCAACCAACTTTGGGAAACCGGTCGGGCTCCTTGGAAGGTCTGGTCATGAGCCACGTCTTCGGCGATTGTTATCGCGGTCAACGCGTCTTGATTACGGGCCATACGGGTTTCAAGGGCTCGTGGCTGGCCGAGTGGTTGCTGGAGCTGGGCGCCGAGGTCATCGGCTACAGCCTGCCGCCGCCGACTTCGCCGGCGTTGTTCCGCCAACTGGGCCTGGAGCGGCGCCTGCGCCACGTGCCCGGAGATGTGCGGGATCCGGCGGCGCTGGCCGGGATCGTGCGCGAGACGATGCCGGCGTACGTTTTTCACCTGGCCGCCCAGCCGATCGTGCGGACCTCCTACGCCCAGCCGATGGAAACCTATGCGACCAACGTGATGGGGACCGTCCACCTGCTGGAGGCGGTCCGGCAGGCCGGCGGCGCCTGTGCGGTGGTCGTGGTGACCAGCGACAAGTGCTACGAGAACCGCGAGCGCGGGCAGGCCTATCGCGAAGAGGATCCGCTCGGCGGGCACGATCCCTACAGCTCAAGCAAGGGCTGCGCCGAACTGGTCGTCAGCGCCTATCGCCGCTCCTTCTTTTCGGCCCCCGCCTCTCCTGTCCAGCTGGCCTCGGCGCGGGCGGGCAATGTCGTGGGCGGGGGCGACTGGGCGGTGGACCGCATTGTCCCCGACTGCATCCGCGCGCTGCAGCGCGGGGAGCCCATCGCCGTGCGGAACCGGAGCGCCGCGCGTCCCTGGCAACACGTGCTTGAACCGCTCAGCGGCTACCTCTGGCTGGGCGCCTGCCTGGCCCGGCCCGAGCTCGCCCCCGGCGGATCGCGGCCGCCCGCCGCCGCCTTCAATTTCGGTCCGCCGCTGGCCTCGATCCGCCCGGTGGAGGCCTTGGTGGAGGAGGTCCTCCGGCGCTGGCCCGGGCGATGGGAAGATCGCAGCGACTCGCGGGCGGTGCATGAAGACGCCTATCTCAGTCTGGCCGTGGACAAGGCGTACCAGGTCCTGGGCTGGCGGCCTGTCTGGGACTTTGCGGCCTCGATCCAACAAACCGTCGACTGGTATCGCACCGCCGCGGAGGGCGAACGGGGCACGGAGTTCAACCCGCGCGCGCGGGCGTCGACCCGGGAGCAGATTGCGCGGCATCAGTCCGACGCCCTCGCGCAGGGGCGGCCGTGGATCTCGGCGGCCTGAACCAATCCTTCTTGAAAATGGACGAAAAGAAGACCCTGCGGCACGAGATCCTGGAGCTGGTGCGCCGGTACCATGCGGCGGGCGCGCCGGCCGATTTTCGGCCCGGCGAGGATTTCGTCAGGTATTCAGGCCGACACTACGATGAGCATGAATTGATGGCGCTGGTCGACGCTTCGCTCGATTTCTGGCTCACGGCGGGACGCTATGCGGAGGAATTCGAGACCGGCTTGGGCGATTATCTGGGCCTGGACAACGTGCTGCTGGTCAATTCCGGTTCCTCGGCCAACCTGGTGGCGTTCTCCACGCTGACGTCGCCGAGGCTCAAGGACCGGCAGGTCAAGCCCGGGGATGAAGTCATCACGGTGGCCGCGGGGTTTCCGACCACCGTCAACCCGATCGTGCAGAATCGCGCCGTCCCCGTCTTTGTTGACGTCGAGCTGGGCACCTACGTGCCGACCCTGGACGGCATCGAGGCGGCGCTGAGCCCGCGCACCAAGGCGGTGATGATCGCGCACACGATGGGCGTGCCGTATCCGGTGCGCGAAGTCCGCGCATTCTGCGACCGGCACCGCTTGTGGCTGATCGAAGACAATTGCGACGCGTTGGGCAGCCGGTATGACGGCCGCCTTACGGCCACCTACGGCGACCTGGCCACGTTCAGCTTTTATCCCGCCCACCACCTGACCATGGGGGAGGGCGGCGCCGTGGCGACCGCTAGCGAGGAATTGGCCGGGATCGCGCGGAGCTTCCGTGATTGGGGGCGCGACTGCTACTGTGCGGGCGGAGAGAACAACACCTGCGGCAAGCGTTTTACCCAGCAGTTCGGCCGCCTTCCCCTCGGCTACGATCACAAGTACGTCTACTCCCATATCGGCTACAATCTGAAGGTGACCGACATGCAGGCCGCGGTCGGCGTGGCCCAGCTGCGGAAGCTTGACGACTTCGTGGCGGCGCGAAAACGCAACCATGCCGTTTTGGCGGCGGGGTTGGACCGGCACGAGCGGCACCTGCTCCTGCACCGGGCGACGCCCAATTCCGATCCGTCGTGGTTCGGCTTCGTGATCACCGTGCGGCCGGAGGCGCCCTTCACCCGGGCGGAGCTGGTCCAGGCGCTCGACGCGGCGCGGATCGAGACCCGTAATCTTTTTTGCGGAAACCTGTTGCGCCATCCGGCCTACGCGGAGATCGAGCACCGGGTGGCGGGACCGTTGACTAACAGCGACCTGATCACCACCCGCACGTTTTTCATCGGCGTCTATCCCGGCTTGACCGAGCCCATGCTCCAACACGTGCTCGCGACCGTCGACCGGTTCATGGCTGGGAAGGCGGGCTGAGCGCGCCGGCTCCCCGTTCCCCGCCTTCGCCGCAATGAGCCTGCCCCGCAAGATCCGCTGTGCCGTGGAATCCGTCGTCGATCACGGCGGGCGAGTCTACAGCGTCGAATTGAAGCCTGACCGGCCGATCCCCGTGTTTCAGCCGGGACAGTTCCTGCATCTGACGGTAGACGAGTTCGACCCGGCTGGGTTCTGGCCGGAGTCGAGGGTGTTTTCCATCGCCAGCTCGCCCACAGAGCGGAACCGCCTCCGGATCTGCTATTCGGTCAAGGGACGCTATACGCAGAAAATGGAGCGGGCGATCGCCGTCGGGCGCGAGGTCTGGATCAAGCTTCCCTATGGCGATTTTGTCATCGAGCCCGACCAGGAGGTCGTCCTGGTGGCTGGCGGAACGGGCATCAGCGCGTTTGCGGCCTTCCTAGCCATGCTGACGTCCCAGCGGACGCTTCCGGTCACGCTGGTTTATGGTGCGCGCTCGCCGGACCTGCTGTTGTTCGACGAGATGATCCTGGGCCAGCACCGCCGCATCCCGGCGCTGCAGGTGGTTTTTTTCGCGGAGAACGGCGCGCCCGCGTTGGCGGCGCGGTTGGAACGGCAGTCGCGGGCACCCCAGTGTTTTCCCGGCCGGATCTCGCTGCCGGAAATCTGGCCGCTGCTGTCCGATCCGGCGAATCGTCTCTTCTATCTTGCCGGGCCTCCGGCGATGGTCGAGACACTCTGTTCCAGTCTGCGGGCCCGCGGTGCCACCCCTGACCGGATCCGCGTCGACGCCTGGGAGTAGTCTCATCCCGGGCGCGCCAGCTCGGCTCCGGCCCAAGAAGAATCATTGCCAGCAATCCCCGCCCGCGAGACATTGATTGCCGTCGCTAGCCACTCATGCCGCCCCTGCCGACCGAGGATCTTGATCATGTCCTGACGCACACCCGCCCGCTTTGGGAGCAGCTGCGCGGCCATCGGTTTTTCATGACGGGCGGCACCGGCTTCTTCGGCCGGTGGCTGCTGGAAAGCCTGCTCGCGGCCAACCGCCGACATGATCTCCGGGCCACCGCGGTGGTTCTAACGCGGGATCCTGGCGGATTCGCGGACCGCGCGCCCCATATCGCGGGAAACCCGGCCGTGCGGCTGGTCGGCGGTTCAGTGGCGGCGTTTGACCCAGTCGCGGTCGCGCGGGATTTTCCCGGCTTTGATGCCGTGATTCATTTGGCGACGGAGGCGGATCTGGCCGCCGTCCTGGCCCGTCCGCTCGATGCAATCGACGTGATTGCCGGCGGAACCCGCCGAGTGATTGACTTGGCGGCGCGGACCGGCGTGCGCCGGGTTCTGCTGGCGAGTTCCGGCTCGGTCTATGCCCGGCCGGCTACCGGCGGCGCGCCGCTGGAAGAACCGCAGTCGGCCGCGCCTGATCCGACCGATATGGACCAGGCGTATGCGATCAGCGGGGAAGCGAAGCGTCAGGCGGAAGCGCTGTGCGCCGCGTGGGGGAGGCAACACGGGACGGCCGCCCTCCTCGCGCGTTGTTTCACCTTTGTCGGTCCGGGCATGCCGCTCGGCGGCAAGTTTGCACTTGGCAATTTCCTGGAGGACGCGATGGCGGGCCGCCCGATCGTCATCAAGGGCGACGGCACCCCGGTGCGCTCGTATCTTTACGCCGGCGATCTGACGATCTGGTTGTGGACCATCCTGGTGAACGGTGTGGCGGGACGCCCCTACAACGTCGGTTCTGAGCGCGGGATCAGCTTGCGCGACCTCGCCGAGCGCGTCGCGAGCGTGCTGGGCAGCGCCGCCGGGGTGCGCGTGATGCAGGCCGCCGATCCAGCGCGTCCGGTGGACTATTATGTGCCCTCGGTCCGGCGGGCAGGGGAGGAGCTAGGCCTGCGCGAACACATCTCACTCGATTCCGCCCTCCGCCGGACGGCAGTCTGGTTTCGTGGACATGATCGCGCCCGCTGACCTGCCATGACAAAGACCGCCCATCGGCCGTGCCCCGTGTGTGGAGGCCCGGAGGTCGCGGTGCTGCACCATCAGCGCTTCGTTCTGCCTCAGGGGCACCCGTTGCCGTCGAGCTACGATGTGGTGGCCTGCTCCCGGTGCGATTTTGTCTTCGCCGACACGACCGGTACGGCTGCGGATTATGACCGCTACTACGCGCAGTACTCCAAATATGCCGACCAGGGCACCGCTACGGGCGGGGGCGGCGATGCCGCGGATCAGGAGCGTTTGCGGGCCATGGCCGAGGCCATCGCCGGCCGTCTGCCGGACAAACATGCGCGCATCGTCGACATCGGCTGTGCCAACGGTGGGCTGCTGGGAGCGCTGAAGGCCCGGGGGTATTCGCACCTGCTGGGCATCGACCCATCGCCCACCTGCGTGGAGAACGCCCGGCGGCTGTTTGATCTGCCCGTCAGCCAGGGCTGGCTGCTGGCGCTGCCGCCGCAAGCCGCCCCCGCGGATCTGGTGATCGTCTCGCACGTCCTGGAGCATGTGCTTGACCTGCGCCGGGCCCTCGCGCAGGTCCGCGCCGTGCTCTCCCCGCACGGGCTGGTCTACGCGGAAGTCCCGGATGCGCAACGCTACGTCGAGTGCTTGGCGGCCCCGTTCCAGGATTTCAACACCGAGCACATCAATCATTTCGGCACCGCTTCGCTCGAAAATCTGTTTTCGTCCTGCGGCCTTTTCTGCCTCGCGCTGGGGCGGAAGACGATCACGGTGGCCCAGGGCGTGCCGTATCCCGCCGTATTCGGATTCTTCGGACAGGCTTCCGCCGGCACTCCCGGACCCGCCTGGAAACGCGATCCGGCGTTCCTCCAGAACGTGGGTCGGTACATCGTCGCCTCGCGGTCCCAGTTGGCGGGAATCGACCAGCGGCTGGCGCCCGTTCTCGGCGGGCCGGTCATTGTCTGGGGCACGGGCCAGCTGACGCTGAAACTGCTGGCAGAAACCTCGCTCGGCCGGGCGCAAATCGCGGCGTTCACCGACGCCAATCCGTTGCATCATGGGGAATGCCTGAACGGCGTGCAGATTGTCGCGCCGGAACATCTCGTCTCCCTGCCGCCCCATCCGATCGTTGTCGGCAGCCTGCTGCATCAAGCCGCCATTGTGGCGCGCATCCGGGGTCCGCTCGGCCTGCGAAACCCGCTTGTCACCCTCGAGCCGGCGTGACGGCAGGCTGGGTGGGCGCCATGGGCCTGGCCGCGCCGCCGGTGTTTCGGGCGGGAGGGGAGCTTGGTTTCGAACTCGTCTTGGAGGCGGTTCTCTCCTTGTCTGGAGTGGCATGGCTGGAGTCATCCCCCCCTACTCCCGCAAGGCGGGATCCATCCGCGTGGCCGACTACATTTTCCGCACGCTGGCCGAGCATGGCATCCGCCACGTTTTCCTGGTCACGGGCGGCAGCGCGATGCATCTGAACGACGCGCTGGGCCGGGTCCCGGAGCTGGAGGCGGTGTGCTGCCATCATGAACAGGCCTGCGCCATCGCGGCGGAGAGCTACTTTCGCCTGACGAACCGGCTGGCGGCCGTAAACGTCACCGCCGGACCGGGCGCCACCAACGCGATCACCGGGGTCTACGGCGCATTTGTCGATTCAATGGCCATGGTGGTCATATCCGGCCAGGTGAAAGCGGAGACGCTGGTCCGGAGCACGAATCTGCCGCTCCGCCAGCTCGGCGACCAGGAGGTGGACATCGTGCGCATGGTGGAAGGCGTCACCAAGTGCGCGGTGCTGGTCTCCGATCCCGCATCCATCCGCTATCACCTGGAGCGCTCCTTGCACCTCGCCACGCACGGTCGGCCGGGGCCGGTGTGGCTCGACATTCCGATCAATGTGCAGGCGGCGCAGATCGATCCGACGTCCCTGCGGAGCTACGATCCGGCGGAAGACGCGCTGCAATTCGAGACCTCCGGCCTGGAGGCGGTCGGTCGCCAGATCATCGAACGGCTGGCCGCGGCGCAGCGCCCGGTGATCTACGCCGGCACGGGCATCCGCCTGTCCGGGCAGTACGCCACCTTTCTCCGGTTGCTGGACCAGCTCGGCATTCCAGTG
The DNA here is from genome assembly GCA_003142955.1 of Opitutia bacterium. Lineage (GTDB taxonomy): Bacteria > Verrucomicrobiota > Verrucomicrobiia > Opitutales > Opitutaceae > Fen-1467. Next base: position 61,356 of record PLOH01000072.1, read on the forward strand.
GTCACCGCGTGGAATTCCAACGACCTGCTGCCGGACGACCATCCGGCCTATGCCGGCCGGCCCGGGACGCTGGGCGACCGGGCGGGCAATTTCGCCGTTCAGAACGCCGACGTGCTGCTCATCCTCGGCTGCCGGCTCAACCTCCGGCTGGTCAGCTATAATTGGGAGAATTTCGCCCGCGGCGCCTTCAAGATCTGGGTCGACATCGATGCGGCCGAGCTGAAGAAGCCCACCGTGCGACCCGACCTGCCGGTGCACGCCGATCTCGCCGAGGTCCTGCCGCTGCTGGTGCGGCTCAGCGAGGGCGGCGATCGCGAGCGGCACGGGCGCTGGCGCGGCTGGTGTCAGGACTGCCGGCGGCGGTACCCGGTGGTCCTGCCGGAGTACTGGCGCGACGACCGTCCGGTGAACCCCTATTGCTTTGTCGAGCGGCTGTTTGCCCAGCTTGGCGAGGATGAGGTGGTGGTGACCGGCGACGGCACGGCTTGCGTCACGACCTTCCAGGCCGGCCGGGTTCGCCGGGGGATGCGGCTGTATCACAATTCCGGATGCGCCCCGATGGGCTACGACCTGCCCGCCGCGGTAGGCGCCGCGGTGGCGCTCGGCGGGAACCGCCGGGTGATCTGCCTGGCGGGCGACGGCAGCATCATGATGAACCTGCAGGAGCTGCAGACGATAGCCGGACGGGCCCTGCCGGTGAAGATCTTCGTCCTGAACAACCGCGGCTATCACTCGATCCGGCAGACCCAACAGAATTACTTTGCCGACAATATCGTCGGCTGCGGCACCGACTCCGGCCTCAGTTTCCCGGACTTTGCGGTGGTGGCCCGGGCCTTCGGACTGGCCAGCCGGCGGTGCGGCAGCCACGCGGAACTCGACGAGGCGATTCGGGCCACGCTGGCGGAGGTGGGACCGAGCCTGTGCGAGGTCATGCTCGACTGGCGCCAGCCCTTCGCGCCCAAGGTATCTTCCCGCCGTCTGGAGGACGGACGAATGGTCGCCGCGCCCCTGGAAGACATGGCTCCGCTTCTCAGCCGCGAAGAGCTGGCGGCGAATCTGTTCCTCCCTCCCAGGATATGAAAAAGATCCCGCAACGCACCGCCTTCATCACCGGCAGCTCGCGCGGCATCGGTGCCGCCATCGCATCCGAGCTGCGCGCGCGGGGCTTCCGGCTGGTTGCGCCGTCCCGCGGCGAACTCGATCTCGAACAGCCGGCCTCGATCGAGGCGTGGCTGCGGGAGCATCCCGCGCCCGCCGTGGATGTGCTGGTCAACAACGCCGGCGTCAATTTCCTGCAGCCCCTCGCCGAGCTCGAAAGCCGGACCTGGCCGGCGATGCTCCAGACCAATGTGTCGGCGCCGCTACGCCTGATCCAGGCCTTCGTCCCGCACATGCGCCGGCAGCGCTGGGGGCGGATCCTGAACGTCAGCAGCATTCTCGGTTTCGTGGCGCGCGAGCGTCGCGCCGCCTATTCCATGACCAAGGCGGCGCTGAACGCGTTGACCCGCAGCGCGGCGGTGGAGTTCGGCCCGGAGGGCGTGCTCGTCAATGCACTCTGCCCGGGTTACGTCGAGACCGCGTTGACCCGGCAGAACAATTCCTCGACCGAGATCGCGGCCCTGGCCGCTTCGATTCCGCTCCAACGCTTGGCCCAGCCCGAGGAACTGGCCCGGGTGGCGGCCTTTCTGTGCTCCGAGGAGAATACCTATCTGACCGGGCAGATGGTGGTGGTGGACGGGGGCTTTACCTGCCGATGAGCGCGGTGCTGACAATCCAGAGCCGCAGCCATCCCTACACCGTCGAGACTTTTGACTCGCTCGGCGAGGCGTTGGCTGCCACCCCCGCGGCCGCGGCGGGCACGCTGTGTCTGGCCGATCGCGCGGTGCACGCCCATTATCACGTTGATTTCGAACGCTGCCTGCCGCCCGAGAGGATTTTGCTGGTCGAGGCGAGCGAGGAGGCCAAGTCGTTTGAGGCGATGGCGCCGGTGTTCACGTGGCTGCTCCGCCGTGGCTTCAAGCGCGATGGATGCCTGTTGGTTGTGGGCGGCGGAGTGCTGCAGGATATCGGCTGTTTCGCGGCGTCCGTGCTGATGCGCGGGGTGCGTTGGGAGCTCCTACCCACGACGTTGCTGGCCCAATGCGACAGTTGCATCGGCAGCAAAAGCTCCCTCAATCTCCAGTTATTCAAGAACCAGATCGGCACCTTCTATCCGCCGCACCGCGTCCTGCTGGCTCACGGGGTCTTGCGGACGCTGCCCTGGGACGAGATCCGGTCCGGGCTGGGCGAAGTGATCAAGCTCCACCTGCTGGCCGGCGAGCAGCCCTTCGCCGAGCTGATGGACAGTCTGGCCGCGCTGCCGGGCGATGATTCGATGCTGCCGCGCTGGGTACTCAGCTCCCTGCGGATCAAGCAAACCTATATCGAGCCTGACGAATTCGACCGCGGGATCCGCAACCTGCTGAACTATGGGCACACGTTCGGCCACGCCTACGAATCGGCGACGCACTATGAAATTCCCCATGGCATCGCCGTGACTCTGGGCATGCTCACGGCCACTTGGGTGTCGGTGCGCTTGGGCTTGGTGGACGCCAGCCATTATGCGGCAATGAAGGACCGCCTTCGCCCGTGGCACGAACCCTACGGATCCCGGCTGAAGTCGGTCGAGCTTTCGGCCGTCTTGGACGCGATCAAGCTCGACAAGAAAGCCACCCGGTCAGCGTTGCATTGCATCCTCACCCGCGGGATCGGCCGGATGGAGAAAATCTCCGTGGACCTGGAAAGCCAGTTGCGTCCTGCGCTCGGTGAATTAATCGCTCGCGAAATCTGAACCCGAGGAGTTTTCTCAAGATCCCCCCGCCGCCCGTCCATTCGTCTTATGGAACGAAACATTTTCGAAAACCTGTTTGTCCTGGAGATGGCCAGCAACCACCTCGGCAAGCTGGAGCGCGGTCTCCAGATTGTGCGCGAGCACAGCCGGATCGTCCGTTTCAACAACGTCCGGGCTGCGATCAAGCTGCAGTTCCGGGATCTCGACAGCTTCGTGCACAAGGATTTTCGCGATCGCGAGGACACCCGCTACATCCGGCGGGTGCTGGATACCCGGCTGGGCAAGGACGACTACGCCACGCTCGTGGAGGCGATCACCAAGAGCAACTGCATCCCGATGGCTACGCCGTTCGACGAGAACTCCGTCGACTGGTGCGTGGAGTTCGGACTGCCTATCATCAAGATCGCCAGCGCGGACAGCAACGACTGGCTGCTCCTGGAGAAGATCGCGAGCACCCGGAAGCCCTGCATCATCTCGTTCGGCGGCACGCCGCTGAAGGACATGGACGATGTGGTCACCTTTTTCGAGAACCGCAACATCCCCCTCGCCATCAATCATTGCGTGGCCGCCTATCCCCACGAGGAAAACGAGGCGGAGCTGGAGCAGATCGATTATCTGCGTGACCGCTATCCCGGCCATACGATCGGCTATTCCTGCCATGAGTACCGCGACTGGACGATGTCGGTGGCGATCGCCTATGCCAAGGGAGCGCGAACGTTCGAGCGCCATATCGACATCGACAGCGACGGCGCCGAGGTCGCGCCCTATTCCTCGCGGCCCCGGCAGATCGACGACTGGTTCAAGGCTTTTCACCGGGCCGTGGCCTTCTGCGGCACCGCGAGGACGAATCGGAAGGTCCCGCTGGCCAAGGAAACCTCCTATCTCGATTCTTATGTGCGGGGCGCCTACGCCCGCCGCGACCTGATCCCAGGACAGATCTTGACCGAAAACGACATCTATCTGGCCATCCCGCTGCAGAAGGGCCAGTTGTCCTGTCGGGAGTTGATGCTCGGCCGATTCGGCCACCGGATCGTCAAACCGGTGACCAAGGACGCACCGCTGACGATCGACACGGTCGATACGCCCTATTCGCAGGACGAGCACCTACGGGCGTTGATCTACAGCCGAGGCCTGTGAATTTCCGCCGCGCCGCCGCAGCCTGCCGCTCGATTCTCCATGAAAAAGATCTCCGTAGTCAGCGGATGCTACAATGAGGAGGCCAACCTTGAGGAACTCGTGGGGCGCGTGTTGGCGGTCGCCGCAAAATACCCGACGTACGAATGGGAGCATATCATCATCGACAATTGTTCCACCGACCGCTCGGCGGACGTGCTGCGCAGCCTGGCCGGGTGCGACCGGCGCATCAAAGTGATCTTCAATGTCCGCAACTTTGGCCACATCCGGTCGCCGTATCATGCCATGCTGCAGGCGCACGGCGATGCGGTGATCTACCTGGCCTCGGACCTCCAAGATCCCCCCGAGCTCATCGAGCAGTTCATTCCCAAGTGGGAGGAGGGCTGGAAGGTCGTGGCCGCGATCAAAGATCACAGCGAGGAATCCTCGTTGTTCTTCCTGGTCCGGAGCGCCTACTACCGGCTCATTGCCCTCCTGGCGGAGACGGAGCTGTTGAAGAACTTCACCGGATTTGGCCTCTACGACCAGGCGGTCATCGAGCACCTGCGCGCCTTCGATGACCCCTATCCCTATCACCGTGGCCAGATCTCCGAACTGGGCTATCCCGTGGCGCGCGTCGCCTTCACCCAGCCGCAGCGCAAACGCGGTGTCACGAAGAGCAATTTCTTCACGCTGTATGACCTGGCGATGCTCGGTTTCACCAACCACTCCAAGGTCCCGCTGCGACTGGCCACCTTCCTGGGTTTCGCCTGCGCGCTGCTCTCGTTTTTGGCCGGCTCGGTCTACCTGGTGCTCAAGCTCCTGTTCTGGCGGGAGTTTCCCATCGGGCAGGCTCCGGTTGTGGTCGGGCTCTTTTTTCTGGGATCGGTGCAGTTGCTGTTCATCGGCGTCCTCGGTGAATACATCGGCGCGATCTATACCAAGGTCTCCAAGCGCCCCTTGGTGGTGGAGCGCGAGCGGATCAATTTCTGACGCCGGTCGCGGCGACGTCTGGGCGATCCGGGCTCGCCATTCCGCACCGGAATTGTCATTGATCCTTTCCGACCCCGAGCCGGACTTGTTCCTGCAATCATGAGCCTATTCTCACTCGGAAAGACCAATCCCGCGACTGAGACCAGCCGGCTTCGTCTCTCGGTTTCGCTCACCCTGGTGTTTCTGGTCCTGGCTGGAATTGGCGCCTGGCGGCATGAACTCTGGCGGGATGAGATGCAGGCGTGGCTCAACGTCCGGGATGCGCCGAACCTCTCGGCGTTGCTCGAGGAGGTTCACTACAACGGGGCGCCCTCCCTTTGGTACTTGTTGTTGCGACCGCTGGCGCTGCTGACCTTCCGGCCGGAGGCGATGCAGATCCTGACGTGGATTCTCGCGGGCGCCACGGTTTTCGTCTTCGTGCATTTCGCTCCGTTCAACCGTCTGCAAAAGGCGCTGCTCGTCTGCAACTATTACCTCTTGTTCGAGTACGGGATTGTCTGCCGGAACTACCTGCCCGGGATCCTGGGCCTGGGCATCGCCTGCGTACTCTTTCCGCGGGCGGAAGAACGGCCCTGGCCGTTCATTGCCGCGCTCCTTGCCGCCGCCTTGGCCAGTGTCCACAGCCTGATCGTGGCCGTGGCGCTGGCCGGCGGATTCTGGGCGCCCCGCTGTTTTCGCTGGGGCCCGCCGAAGGACGCCGGCGCCGGTTCCGCCCGCTTTCAGGCAGGGCCGCTGCTCTGCTTCGCAGGCGGGCTTGCCTATGCGGTCTATTCGATGCTCCCGCGGGCCGACACCCTCTACCCGCAGACGGACGGGTGGATCCTGGATTGGGTTCCGATCCGGCTTGCGAGAGTGGCCTCGGCCGTCGTCAATTCGTGTTTCACCTGGCCTCGGCCGGCGGGGTTTTCCCGGATCCCTCCGTGGGACACTCCGACGTTTTCCATTGAGAACGGGCAGATCTTCATCTGGGCGCTGCTGCTTTTTGTGCTGTCCGTCCTCTTCTTCAAACGTCATGCGGGGGCATTGGTTCTCTATGTCGTGGGAACGGTCGGCGTCGCTGCTTTCTTCTATGTCAAATACATCGGCGCCGCGCGGCACGCGGGCTTGCTGTTCTTCACGTTTTTATTCGCCCAGTGGATCAAACAGGCGTCGCGGCCCCGGCCTTCCCCCGGTTCATCCGCGGTGTTCGACCGGTGGGCCTCTGTGGTGCTCACAGCGATGCTGGCGGCCCAGGCGGTGACCGGGGTCTGGGCGCTGAAGGAGGATTTCAACCAGCGGTTTTCCTGTGGAAAGGCGGCGGCGCAGATTCTGCAGGAGCGCCACCTCGACCGCGGGTTCATCGCGGTCGCTCCGGACTGGGCGGGTGCCCCGCTGGCGGGATATCTGAATCGCTCGCTCTACTATCCCAACGCGCGAGGGTATGGTCGCGCCACCCACTGGGACAAACGGCGGACCGAGTTCCTGGAGGACGATGAGATTATGCGCCGAACCATCGAGGAGGCCAATGGCCAGGCCTTCGTCATTTCGTTCGAGCATCCATTGGCGAAAGAGTTCACCGAAAAATACGGCTTGGAAACGGTGGCCGACGTGGTTGGGTCCATGACGCCGTTCGAAGACTACCACCTCTTCTACCGGCCGGGGAAGGCGGCAGCAGGCGCGAGTCCGGAGTCGACGCATTGATCTGCGCTTCTGCGGTGAGCGGATTCCGGCTGGCCGCTGTAGCCCGAGCAGGGGACCGGGGGGGATGCGCCCATCATCTGGGCAGCTCAGTGCGGCCGTCCAGCACCGCGGCATCCGCCCAATCTGCCTGATCCCAACCAACCCCGTCACCAGCGTCCCCGACCGCGAGCTTAAGCTCAGTCACTCCGGTGACGTCAATCTTGAGCTTTTCAATCGGGGTTCCCCATAGCATCACCGGCGTCTGGTGGCGCAGTTGCCCGTCCGTATAAACGGAGAAGATCACGCTGCCTGGCTGGCCATGGGCATTGTCGTCAAGTCCGACGTCCGCGGTAAACCATTTGTAGTGTCCGCCAAGGGAGAAGGTGATCTCCGAGATCGCGTGGGTCCCGATCCCGCGCCGATAGGTGACCCCTTGGAGCCGGATCGGTTTGCCAACGATTGACTGGTCCCACTGGGGCGGGGCGCCAAGCGACTGCGTGGCGCGTAACGGGTTGTCATCACTCAAATAGTGCGAGGTCTCCTCCGCTCGCCTCGGTTTCAGCTGGTAGATCATCGGGGTCGACTCGGGCGCGGGAAGCATGGTCACCAGCTTGAGTCTCCGCCGATCCACCATGGGGAAGTTCCCCTGGAAGGCGGGCCAGATCGTGTGCACGAGCAGGAAGTCGCCTGGTTGAGCCCGGTCCCAGAAATTGATATCGGCCAGCGTGCCGAATCCCGGGCGCCCGGCGTGCTGGTGGACCGGGTCGGCAAAGGCGTAGGCAAAGCGCAGGTCGAGTTCATTCTGGGTCGAGGCGTCGACCCACAGATGGGCGTCGTGATGGTGCTGCAGCCAGTCGACCACCGCCGGCATGTAGTCCCGGCCGTCCACATATTCACGGTGATTGGCCATCGCGACGCGCACGAGCATGATTGCCATCACCGCCATCAATCCAGCGATGACACCCTTCAGAATCCGGGAACGCGCCGCCAGGATCCACTCTCCGGCGAAGGCGATCACGGTGGCCGTCGGCACACTGATCAAGGCGAAGTACCGCGGTTCCTTGTGGTAGGGCAGGTAAGCCTGCCAGTTCATGCTGCCGAACTCGATCCAGAGCAAAACGCCGAGCACAAAGCAGGCCGCCGGCCGGCCGCGATTGCCGGCGAAGAAACAAAACGGAAGGGAGGCGATGAGCAGCCACATGTACGGGCCGTAATAGGGATAGTGATTCGGGTAAGGCCCGAAGCCCGTTGTCTCAGTGCGAAGGCCCAGAAACACCTGGGGCAGGTAACGAAAGCTCGTCGATACGTCGCCGACGCCTTCCCCTTTGTCCGCCTGCACCTTGAACCAGACGATCGAGGTATGAAAGCGGGCGAGCCAGTCACCGGTGAGATGCTTCAGCACCGCCGCGTCGACCAGCATGACCGTGAAAAACCCCAGCCCGACGATGGCATATTCCCAGGGGAACCGGCGCTCAAAAATCATGTCCGTCAGGGCCACCAAGAAGATCCCCCAGGCGAAGATGAAGCCCCATTCCTTGGTGATCGCGGAGAATCCCCAGATCAATCCGGCGGTCGCCCCGAGGATCAGCCGCCGCGCCCCGACCGCCTGGCGGAACAGAAGAAGCGTCAGGAGCAACGCGCCGCCATAAAACGACATCTCAATGTCCCCCCGGATGGTCGAAGACACCATCCAGTCGATTGGATTCAGCACCAGGGCCGCGCAGCCGACTGCCGCGGCGCCGATGGACAGGCCCAACGTCCGGATCGAGGCATAAGCCAGCGGGACTGCGGCCAGTCCGTAGAGAAACGGGGGCAACAACGCGCTCCAATAGGAGACGCCGAAGACTTTTAGCGACAGCGCGATGGGGCCCCACATCCCGAACCGGATCCCCCACATCGAATGGAGCAGCTCATAGTTATTGTCATTAAAAAAATTCCTTATATAGAATAGATAGACCCAGTCGTCGTGACCGTACAATCCTGAGAACAACGTCAGCCGCAAGGCGGCCGCGAGGAGCAGGAAGGTGACGGGGACCAGGATCTCTTTCCTGTGCATGGCGGCGAAAGCGATGCGGGCTATTTGCTACGCAGAAGCTTGGCCCCAGCCCAGTCCGCATGATCGCAGTGAATGCCGTCCCCGGCATCGGTCACGACCAGCTTCAGCGTGGTGACATCGGAAACGTCGATCTTGATGCTATCCGGGGGATCACCGGCCCGCATTACTTTAGATTCGTAGACTTTGCGATCGTCGACCCAAACCTCGAAGACCACGGTTCCGATTCCGCCCAGTTGGGTGTCGTCCACTCCGAGATCCGATTCAAAAACCGCATAGTGACGGTCGAGGTTGAACGTGATCTCCGAGGGAGCATGGGTGCCCAAGCCGAATGGATAGGTCTGCTTCGCTAGGCTTAAGGTCGTTAGGTCGAAAGATTTGTCGATCTTGAGGGTGCCATAACCCTGTTGCACCGAGGTGGGACTTAGCTCGCTTAGCCAGACGGCAGGCCGGGAGGTTTCAACTTCCCGGTCTCGCCGAATGGCCTCGGCGCTTTGTTCACCCACTTCGTAGATAGAGTAACGGACTCCGAGGCAGTCTTGGTCGAAGGAAGTCTTGAACCGGCGTCCCATGGTGGCGCGATCCACATGATAGAGTCCCTCTTCCGCCGGGCCGACGAAGATATGCGTGACTTTGCATTTTGTGATCAAGGCAGGGTCGGCCTCCCGGTAGGCCCGGGCGACCAGCGCTTCCGTCGCCTCGTCGCCAAACCCCGTTTCGCGGGTATAGGACCCATTGACCACCCGCCGGCCAGCGAAGGCTGGAACAAGGTGCACGGTCGAGTTGGCGGTCAGGAACACCGCGTCTTTTTGCGTGTTGAGCCTGATCCACTCGGCCACCAGTCGGTCGCCGGCGCTGAACAGCCGCTCCGGTTCCCGTCCGTACCGCCCGATCCACTCGCTGGCCGTCGGAACGACCGCACCAACGGAGACGAGCAGGCCTGCGACAATCCTCCATGATCGGGACCCCTGCCAAAGAAACGCCAGAAGACGGCCGCTGTAGATGCAGAGCGCGAGATCGAAATAGAGAAAGAACTTGTTACTGTCTCCCCAGTTCGGGGTGAACCGGTAGACATTGATTACCAGGAAAAAGAAGCCCGTCACCCCCAACAGGGCAAGCAGGGCGATTTCTCCCCGCCGGCCCGATTTGGCCTCGCGCGGCGGCAGACGGAAGGAAATGAGCACCGCGATCAGTCCGAGGACCAGCGGAACGCCGCCCGCCCGGACCCAAAACCAGCACCGTTGAAGATGCAGAAAGCGGGGGATTTCCGGCAGGGCCCCGAGTTGTTTTGCGACGTCGAACCCGGAGAATCCGCGAGTCTTTTCCTGGGAAAGAATAAAGCCGAGCTGCAACCCGACCACCACCCCGGCGAGAAGCATCGCGATAATCTTGAGCGGCGCATGGGACGGGGGAAACTCACTCCCGGAAGGAAGCGGCTTTTCCGCCGAGGCGGGTTTGGCAGCCGAGGGGAGGGGAGTGCCATCGCTGATGGTCATGCGGATGAGGCGGGCGACAAACCCGTCGCGCCCGGTTGCCGCCCGCCAGGGTGGTGCGGGTTCGAACAGCACCACCAATCCGACCAGCGGACCGATGGTGAGGAAAGTGTGCATATGAAACAGAGGGAGAAACGCCACCACGCCCAAGAGGAGGTAGGTGGTTCGATCCGTCGGCGTCTGTCCGCTAAACCGCCGGTAGAGGACGGTGAGCACGAGCATCGCCAGGGGAAACCCGAAGAGAAACGGAAGTTGCGGCTGGAAATAATCGATGACGACGTTCAGGAAATTGTAGTAGGGATAGGCGATGTGATCGGCGAAGCTGCTCCAGGAATGGAGCGACAGCGGCACGCTTCCGACGGGATAGCCAGCGAGGCTGAAAAGAAGATTCACCACGCCGACATGGCCGAAGAAAAAAAGCAGACCGGCGAACGTCGTTGCGGTCCGGCTCTTCAGCACGGAGAAGAGCCCATGGAAGGTCAGCGAGCACAGCGCGAAGGCCAACAGCACCATGGGGATCTTGAAGGCATAGAAGAGAGAAAAGCCTCCCCGGCACAGGATGGCCGAAAAGAAATCAGCCATGAAGTGGTAGCTGAGCTTGGCGGCCGCGGATTGCGGATTGAGCGGCGGGAAAGTGGTTTGTTCCAGAAACGCCGAGGCCGTGCTCATATGAAAGGCGAGGTCCCGGGTATTGCCGCGAAACCAGATGTTGCCGTCGGGGTCCGTCCACACGCAGACGGCGAAATAGGCCGTGATCAAAACGGTGGGGACAACGCTGGCCTTCCAGAATTTCCGGTCAAAGACGAGCAGCGAGGCGAACCAGCGGGCGTTCCGTTGTCTGAAGCGATACGCCAGGGCATTGAGGGCGAGCATCAAGGCGGTGCCGATGGCCACCGTGTCGACGCTGAAGCCGAAGGCCCAGGCCAGCAGGAACACAATCCAAGAGCCCCAGAAGCAGCCGAGCACAATTGCGGCGCCTAGGCGCACCAGAAAATCGCCCTGACTCAGGGAGAATTCTTCGTCGGTGACGAAACCGAACCATATCACGGAGAGCAAGAATATGGCACTAAGCATGAGTTTTCCTGTGGCTTAAGGTGAGAGGAGGAGAAAGGGCTGGGAATGCGCGGTGGGAGTCTTTTGGCCGATCATGATCAACGGAAGCTCGCGGCAGGCTTATTGGCTCATGCGAAACAAGGTCGCCTTCGAGCGCGGGCCGGCAAACTCGGCGACCCGTTCCCATTTCTCAGGAGTATAGCGGGATTCCAGAATGTTGATGCACATCGGGGTGATCAGAATCAGGTCTCCCGGCTTGGCCTGATCCAGGAAGATAACCTCCTGGATGGCGCCGTATCTCGGCATGCCGCGATCCTGGTGCGCGGGATCCGCAAATCGATAGCCAAACCGCAAGTCGAGATCCTGTTGGATGGAGCCGGTGGCCCACATCCGCGTTTCCGGATGGGCTTTCAGCCAGAGGGTGAGCTCAGGCAGGAAATCCCGTCCGTCACTATAAATGAGATGCTCAGAATGCAGGACGAACCCGATGCTGCCGGCCAAGGCGAGTAGCGCACCGGCGAGCAACGCCCGGCCCCGCGGTCGAAGCCGTTGCCACATGAAATCCAGCAGCCACCCGATGAGGCAGGCAATGGGAACGCTTAAGATGGTCAGATAACGCGGTTCCTTATGATACGGGATATAGATGCTCGTGCTCATCGAACCGAACTCGATCCACAGCAGGGTTCCGATGACGAAGAAAAGAAGGCTGGACCAGGCCGATCTTCGCCCCCAGAGGTGCTGCCAGATCCCCCAACCTAGGGCTCCCAAAAACAGGTAGAAGTACCAACCAAAGATCGGATATCCGTTCGCGAAGCGTTGATTTGCGGAGAGATTGTTTGAAAGGTTGAGGAAAAGGCTCGGCAGATAGCCGTAGCTGAGGCTGAGGTCGTTGGCATAGCCTCCCGTCAGGCGAGCGCGTTCAAACCACCCGATGGACTGCTGAAGACGTTGCTGGAAAACGCCGGTGGTGAGATACAAGAAGAAACCGTCTGCGGCCAGCACCGCCAAAAAACCCAGGAACACCCAGGCATAGACCCAGGGAATCCTGCGCTCACGCAGACACAGCCAGAGAATGACCGTGAGGAATCCCCAGGCATAGACGTAGGCCCATTCCTTGTTCAGCGCACCCAGGCCCCAGGCGATACCGGTCGCGCCAGCCAGTAGGACCCGGCGGACGGATTTCGACGGCGGGGTAGTCTCGATCAGGACCAGGCCCAAGACCACCAACCCCCCGTAACAGGACATCTCGATATCTCCGCGAATCGTGGTGGATACAAACCAGTCGATCGGGTTGATGGCCAGGGCCAAGGTAGCCCAGCGGGCGACGCGAGTCTCCCGACTGATCCGGAAGGCGATCCCGTAGGCCAACGGAATGGAGGCCAATCCCATGATGAAGCCGGGGGCGAAGGCCAGCCAGTAATGAACGCCAAAGAGCTTGAACAGGATCGCGATCGGCAGCCAGACCCCCCACCGCAGGCCCCAGAGGCTGCTGAGAAGATCTTGAGTCGATCCGTTAAGAAAATTCCGGATGTGAAAAAGATACATCCAGTCGTCATGGCCATGAAGTCCGTTGAAGATCCAAAGGCGCAACGCACAACTCAAGGCGACGACCGCCAGCAGCCACGCCACGGTGGAGGCTTGCGGCGGAGCTTGAGGAGCGGCGTTTGCGCCACGGGCGCCGCGCCGTTCGACCTTGGGCCCCGCTGAGGCTGGGATGGGTTTTGGATCCACAGGAACGCTGGTTACCATTGTCTCCCTCTGCAGACGTCCGCCGCACCTCGCAAGTGGCTGGCGAAGGAGATCGCATGCGTTCGCAAATCGGTGGTCACTTCGAGGACGGTTTGCCAAGGAGGTAACCGGGCAGGTCCAGCGCATCGAGCGCCGCATGACGATCGTCCGTCCACACCACGGTTTCGCCCGGCGGCCGCGGATCGAAAAGGTTCACGGTGCGCTTCAGCCGGCCCTCGTCTTCCTCGGCAGGCAACCAGGCGAGGACTTGGCTGAGCTGCGCGGGGCGGAAAGCCAGGATGTATTTCGTATCCACGAAGTCCCAATCGCTGGTTTCCGAATGGGTCGTCACCTCCAGGCTGGACCAGCCCAGCGCCTGCGCCGTCGCGCCGACAATCGGGAACACGGTGCCATAGCGATTGGTCGAGTGGACCACGAGCACTCCTTCCCGTTTCTGCAGCCGCGCAAAGTAGATCGCCAGGGCCTCGCGAGTGAGCAGGTGGGCGGGCATTGCGTCGCCGGAGAGGGCATCGAGGACAATCACGTCGTAGTTGGTGGGCGACGCTTCAAGCCCTTTGCGGCCGTCCGCCTGCTTGATGTGGATCCGTCCTGGTGAATCCGAAACAAAGCTGAAGAAATCACGCGCGATGCGTTCGGATTGCGGATCGATGTCCCAGAAATCGAACGTGTCGGCCGGGCGAGCGTAGGCGGCCAGGGTTCCGGCGCCAAGACCGATGACGCCGATCGTGACGGCGGGATTCGCCTTTTGCGTCTCCGCAATCACGCGGCCCACACCAGAGCTGGGCGTATAATAGAGCGTGGGATGTCGGCGGGTTTCTCGGCTCGTCGTGATCTGCGTGCCATGAGTGGTGGTTTCATTTGCAAGGACCAGTCCGTCTTCCACGGATTTCAACATCGTATACCCATAGATGTTCCGGAAGCGCCGAATGCGGGTGGCTCCGATGGCTTCATCGCGGGTCTGCTGCAAGACCAGCCCCGCCACCGGCGCGGATATAATTAAAATTGCCACTGCGACCGTCAAGACGTCGCGGCGGGCGAGCAGCCGTACAAGCCCCAGAATCAGCAGCAGACATGAAACGGCGAGAAACTCGGAGGGACGCAGGAAGAAAAACGGCGCGCCCAGGCTGGCGAAGAGCCCGCCGGCAATACCGCCGGTGGCCAGCGCGACATAGAAGAAACCAAACCGTTCTTTGGGCCGGCGCTCGTAGAGGAGTCCGTTGCCGAAAAAACTCCCGGCCGCCGTCGTCGACATCAGCCAAAAGGCGGCCCAGCCGTTCACCGTTGCGCCGCTGACCCCCTTGGTGAGCATGAATCCCGTCAGGCTGAGCGCCAGCCAGCCGAGGCAGGCGAGGGTATAGCGCGGTTGCCACCAACCGGAAAAGGTCACAAGGAAACTCAGAAGGTAAACGCCGAAGGGCCCGACCCACGCGGTCGGATTTGAGCCGATCTCAGCCGCGAGATGATGCGTCGCTCCGAGCATGCCGAGACAGGTGAGCGCACTGAGGCCGAGCCATGCCGTGGTGCGGGAGTAGGGAATGGTTTCCGGTGCGTCGTTCGGAGCGGCCACAGATAGGCCGACGCGCAGGTAACACAAAGCCGCAATGGCTGTCAGGCAGGCCGTGACAAAAAGGAGGCCGTGCCAGATGAACATCTGGTCGGAAAGACCGATCACCCGCTCGATCGTGAACGGGTAGAGCACGACCGCGGCAAGACCGCCGGCATTGGAGCCCGCGTAGAGATGGTAGGGCACCGGCTGGCCGCGCCGTCGCAGCCAGCCATGCATCAACGGGCCGATGCTGAATAACAGGACCATTGCGGGCAGGGTCGCGAGGGCGAGCGTGAGCAGAATCCCCCAATAGCCGGTCCAATCGCCCTCCAAGACCCAACGCAGACGGCTGACAGTCACAGCGATCAAGGCGAGCCCGCCCATGGCAGCCACTTGGAAATGGACGGGGCGACGAAGCAGCCACAAGGCCCAGCCATATCCAAGGAGCAACGTGGTCTGGAAGTAGAGCATGGTGCCCAGCCACGCCGGCGCAGTTCCCCCTTGGACGGGCAGCAGCAACTTTCCCACGAGAGGTTGAACGGAAAAGGCCAGGAAGGAAGCCAGCGGAACGGCCATGATCACTGCACCAAACAATAGTCTTGAGAGCTTCGCCGGGGGAATTCGGAGAGAAGGGAGGCGCATAAAGGAATTGAGAGACGAATCGTCAATCCCGTCGGAGCGACGCGAGGGCCGAGCGCAGCGGGGACGCCATGATCGACGGGTAGGCTTCGCAGGGCGTCCAGCAATTTGGGCATTGCCCAGCGGCGACCGCGCGACGCACCCCGTCCCGGCGAGACTTCTCGATGATCGGCATCAGCGCATAGCCGGTATCGCGGATGTTTCCCAGGGGTTTGTCCCAAATGGTGCAAGGATAGACCTGGCCGGTTTCTGAAAGATAGGCGGTCGAGAGCAGCGCCGAACAGACGATCCGGGTCCGCCCGGTCGCGAGGTAGCGTGCGGCCTCGGCCCGATAGACCCGCTCGATGGCACGCATCGCGACGGACGATCCCGTCGTGGACTTGACGGTCGCGACGCGGAGGGCCGCGGCGATCTCCTTCCGGTGCGCTTCGCCACCGAATCCGTCGGCCCCTTGGCTGGCAGGGTTGCCATAGAAGTGTGGCGATAAATGGGGAATATTGAGATGGAGCGTCGCCCGGGTGATCGCGGACTGCTTGCGCTGACCGAGGGCGGTGTTGACCGCGGCAAATGTGTCCTCGACGAGCTCGGTCGTCGTGCGGCCGCAGGACGCCTTGTGCCCGTGCAAGGTCATGCCGATGTACGCATTCTCGGCGCCAATCTCCGTCCGCACCGCAGCAAACGTGTCGATGGCATGGGCGAAATCGTTGCGGACCCCACGGAGGCGGTCATTAAGGTCGGGCGGGCCGTCAATCGAGACGGAGACGATCAGCCGGGCTCGCACGGTCCGTCGAAGCTGCCCCACCGCCTCGCAAAGGCGCGCCGTCGCCAGGCCGTTGGTCGGAAAGTGAATCAACAGGAGTTCGGGGCAGACTTCGGCGAAAGCCTGGATGACCTGGACGAAATCGGGGCGGTCGGTGGGTTCGCCGCCGGTGAAGTCGATCCACTGGAGAAATGGATTCGCGGCGGCGATGGCTTTCACTTCGTCCAGCGTAAGCTCGCGGTCGAGCCCACCCGGCGTGTCTTTCACCTTCCAGATGTCGCAGTACGTGCAGCGGGAGTAACAGCGCTTGGTCACCACAAACGTCAATTTCGTCGGGGGACCTTCGATCCCCGCGGCGGCGGCGAGAATTCGGCCGGTGAAACGGCTCCATGAATACAATCGGCTCATCGCGTGGTCTGGCCGTTTGGAACGATCGCGGCTCCGGTTGATCCCGGCCTCTGTTCGGTCGCCCCGGTCTTGCCGGCGAGCGCGTCGGCCACGACATCATCCAAGTCGATCTTCGGCTTGTCCGGCCGGTAATGACCGCCCATGACTGCGCGCGCGTAGGGCGTATCAAGGCGAAACAAGGCTAACTTGACCGCCTCGGCGTTCATCCTGCTGACTACCGTGGCGTGCGTATCGACGACGAGTTGGCGCCATGGTTTGGCGAACCGGTCTTCTGCATTCACCCAGTAGTCCCAATGGAGATAGATGCCTCCGGGATACTGCCGCGTCATCTCAAGCATCTCCGTGCGCACCATATCTTCCACGTTGGAAATCTGCGAAGCATTTCGCCCGAGCATGTTCCAAATGCAGGGGTCGGTCGAGATGACCAGCGAGCCCCGCGGCAGTTTTGCGGCCGCCTCGCGGCAAAAATCAATGTCGGCCCTGGCCTCGTTCGCTTCGCGCCCAAGGGTTGGAACAAACCGCAGGGCGGTTACCCAGTTCATCGCAACGACTACGCCCAATGCTCCCAGCAGGAGTGGTTGGCGGCGGAGCAACGCATAGATGGCCGCCGCCCCAATCCCCATCAACAGGGCCACGGGGGCGGCTGACACGACGGCATAGCGCGAGCTGGCCCCGTAATAATAGCCGCCGGCATAAAACAGTACAAAGATGCCCCACGAGAGGAGGGACCAGAGCATTGCCCCCCATCCAAATTTCCGATTGGCAATGGCCAGCCAGGCAATGCCCGCAACGGCCAGGAACGTGCCGGCCAGCGGAAACCACTTCCCCTGCACAAAGTAGCCGGCGTTGCTTTCCAGGTTCTTCGCCAAGAAGGCGAAGTCGAAGCGGCGCCCGTCGGAGGCGCCCCAGTCTTCCGTGCGGACAGACCATAGTTGGAGTAGATTCGGCGTAATCAGGGCCAGGGAAAGGGCCAGCGCAGCCCAGGTGACGCGGTCTTCGAGAAACCGCCGGTCCGCCGCGAGGAGCAGGCAGGCGGCGACCGGATAAACGAGCAGCGACTCCGGTCGAAAATAGGCGGCAAACGCGGCGGCTGCCGCCAGACAGGCCGCGGTCATTGGAGAGCCTTCGCCGGTCTTCGGATCGCGCCACCGCGCATGCAGGCACACGGCGAGAAACGTGACCGCCGTAGCCGCAGCCGCTGTCGATTCAACCGCCACGGTGCGGCTCCACCACAGGACTAGCGGCGTGAAGGTATAGCAGAGCGCCACCGCGATGGGGGTTCGCGACGGAAGGGTCCATGGCGCCAACACCAGCGCGAAATAGAGCAGAGCAACCGTGATCGCAACCGCCGCTCTCACGGTCGCCTCCGCCACGCTCTCCGTCGCTCCGAACAAACGGAACGCCCATGACAGCACATAAGGGTGCCCGATCGGCTGTTTGTTCACCACGGCACTGAAGACCACGAAATCCCCGTATTCGGCTTTGGCGTAGTTCGCATACTCGGCCCGCCCCGTGTGCGCGAGCGTTTGACCGATCTGCATATAGATATGCTCGTCATAGAAGATACGGTTCGTTTGCGGCGCGAGCCCGCACACCAGAAAAGCCAGCACCGCCAGACTGAAACCGGTGACGAGATGCTTGCAGCCAAGCGCGCGCGCCAGCGGAGCGGCGAACCCGGCGAAGCCAGCCAGGCCAACGGCCACGCAGAAGTTCATGCCCCACACCGTCGAGACGGACGCAATGGCCCGTTGCTCGTCCATTGAGTGCTCGAAAAGAATCCGGTAAGCCCAGGAAACCGCCACCGCCAGCGCCGCCAGGCCCAGCCCAAACCACACCGGTCGCAGCAAGCGATGCGGCGGCGGCAACTCCGATTGATTGGGATCCTCCAATGCAGTGTCCATTAGGTTCGTGCGATTTGGCGGTTGCTGGGACTGGTCTTCGTCAACAAAGCCGAGCCGAGAGCAAGGTGCTGTACGCCACTCTCCATCCACGCCTCGATGATGCCTGCGGCATCGTCGGACATCGGCTTGCCGTGCAGATTGAGGCTGGTGTTGATCACCGCGCCGGTGCCGGTGAGCGCCTTGACCTGCGCCAGAAAGCGATACCATGGGTCGGCGGTGTTCTCTACCACCATCTGTGGCCGGCACGAGCCGTCAGGGCCGATCGCTCCTGCGAGGGCAGCCCGGCCGCGCGGCGTGGTGAGAAATCCCATGGTCATGTGCAGGTTGGCGTCGCGCGGGCCGCGGTAATCCGCGAGCAGCTCGGACGCCTCGGAGAGCAGAATCGTCGGACAGAACGGCTGGAACCAGACCCGGCGCTTGAGTCGCAGATTCAGATCGTCCCGGGCGGCGATGCTGTCGGCCCGGGCCACGATGCTGCGGGCGCCGAGCGCGCGCGGACCCAGTTCCATCCGGCCTTGGGCCCACATCACGATATCGCCGGCCGCCACGCGCTCGGCGACCTCTGTGGCGATGTCAGCCGGGCGCTGACAGGCGGCGCCGGTGGCATTGGCCACAGCCTCGGCGCCCTTGCCAAGGTCGCCATGATCGATTCCGAGGCGGAAATCGGCAAAGGGTTGCGGGCGCTGGCCGGTCAATCGATGCCACACCATGAGTGCCGCGCCCAAGCCGAGGCCGCCGTCGCCCATTGCGGGGCAGACTTCGAGCCGCTCGATGCCGGGCGTGGACCTCACCAGCCGGTTCACCTTGATGTTGGAAGCCACGCCGCCCGCGTAGCCAAAGGAAGCGATGCCCGTCGCCTCGACAAGCTGCGCAAAGAACCGTGGGACGAAATGCTCCAGCGTTTGCTGCGCCATGCGGCAGACCTGTTCGCGCGGTGTGCTCCAGACGACGGCCGCAACTGCAGCGGCCATCCGGGCCGGAGCGATCGAGCAGCGCAGCGACGGCAACCCGCTGGCATCGCGCCCGAGCGAAAACCAACCGAGAAAAGGATTTGCCTGGGCGGGAATCTCGGCCGCGAACGTGGCCAACGCCATCACCTTGCCCTCGTCCTCCAGCGGGCGCATCTGCAGCTCATTGGTGACATGCTCGAAAAACAGACCGAACGACGCGGATCCCGGGATCGACAGGAGTTTTTCGAGTGATCCCCGCGCCTCCGACCAACGCCAGACGGAGCCGGATTCTCCGTCGCCGATGCCGTCGAGCGTCACGATCAGGACATCGGGTGGAAGTGGCACGGGCGTCCCGCCCGTGGATTGGGCCGACATGGGCAAGATGCCTA
This sequence comes from Opitutia bacterium, assembly GCA_003142955.1. GTDB lineage: Bacteria > Verrucomicrobiota > Verrucomicrobiia > Opitutales > Opitutaceae > Fen-1467. Next base: position 80,892 of record PLOH01000072.1, read on the forward strand.
TTCCACTCTGGGCCGGCATGGGGGGAAGGCCCAGGCCGCTTTGCGACCAATCCGGCCAAAACGCGGCGGCGGCGGCGTGCGCTTCATGGTGGTCGACGACGAACACGGTCTCGGTCGGGGCCTCGAGCGCCCGGGCGAACCAGTGCCGCGTCCAGCTTCGGAATAGTCGATTGGTAGATAGCTGTGTGAGCGAATACTTCGCGCGCTGCTTGATGCCCGACATCGAGCCCGGAGGCGGCAGACGGCGCCGCAAGCGGTAATAGTTGTCCTTGAGCGACGGGAAGACGCGGGTGAGGGTCTTGGCCGGGTCGGAGGTGGTGGGCGCCCACGCGATGCGTCGGCCCGCGGCGGCGGCACGCATGGCGGCGAGACAACGCACCGGCATGCCGACATCCAGTTTCCGCCCGCTGAGCCGCTCCTCATTGAGGGCAAGCTCGACCCGGCCATCGATCACCAGCGCCGCTCCCGCGTCATGGCCATCCCATACGCCGATCACCGCATCAAAAGGGGCGCTCGATCTGTTTTCGACGATGGGTTTCACGTTGGGCGGTGGCGGTTCTATTTTACCGCGAAGATGCAGTTGACACCACGGATTGCACGGATGGCCAATCCGTTCCGAATCGTCGGGTCTTCATCCATGAGGTTAATGAGCCTTTGGCCATGCTGTCGCTGCAGTCTTCTGTATCTGTGCAATCGGTGTAATCCGTGGTTAAAATGAATCGCCTGCAAGCAGGCTCCTACACCAATCACCTGATGACATCATTGTCTAAGCGTGGAGGTTGAGTTCATCGATAGTGAGCGGTTCAGTGCCCTCTCTCGGTTTCCTCCGTTACCTCCTGTAAAACAGTTTGGGTTCGGTAGGGGTCGTCGTGACCGGAATTGTCTGGGCGGCGATTCATGGTTTTGGGTTTGCTGGTGCCGCGCGGCGTCGCCGGCACAGACCCCGGACAAGCGTCCAGCCATAGGAAAACCACGTGCCCGGGCGCGAAAGGGCGATTTTTGAATAGCCGGCGGCCCGGGGGCACTCGTGGGTGGGTACCTCGGTGATGCGGTATCCAGCAGCCAGGGTCGCCATGATCATCTCCATCTCAATCGTAGTATGGGGAGCGTGCAAATCGAGCTGACGGAAGACGTCAGTGCGGATCGCCCGGAAGCCATTCTGAGAATCGGACAGTTTCGTCCCGTAACGGCGGTTGATCAGATAGGTGATCAGGGCCGAGCCGGCGAGGCGGAGAAACTCGTCCCCGCCTCCGTGCAGCTCGTCCGAGCCGCCCAGCAGACGCGAACCTCCGACATGATCGGCGGTGCCCGCCTTGATCGGCGCCGCGAGCATGGGGATATCGATCGGATCATGCGACCCGTCGGCGTCGATGAAAACACAGATCGGGGTAGTGACGTGGGTGACCGCCAGGCGCAGGGCCGCGCCCTTGCCGATGCCCTGGTCGCGGACCACCCGAGCCCCGGCCTGCTCCGCCACTTCCGCCGTCCGATCAGACGATCCGCCCTCCACGACGACGACCTGGGGGGCGTAGCGGAGGCACTCCGTCACCACAGCTGCCACGGTAGCGGCCTCATTGCGCGCGGGGATGACAGCCGTAATCTCGGGGTCAGGCGGCGCTGTGTATTCGGCCAGCTGATCGGGGTTCAACTCCCCGTTGCGTGCGAACCGCGCAGCTCGCAGCAGAACGAACTGCCGCTCGTGGCTGCCGAAGCGCAAGGGCTCAACTAATGGAGACATAGGAAACGCACCGAGACGTTGCCATGCCAGTGCTCCGCTGCCAAGAGTGAAGACGGAAGCACGGTGGTTTTAACAGGCCTTTCGAGCTCGCCGCCGCGGAACACTACCCCTTCGTGAAAGCAGCGAGAATTGCAGAATATGCACGTCAAGCCCAGCACTACCGATCTTGCCTCGGGCCGGATCACCACGTGAAGACCGTGCCCCGATTATAGGAAGTGATATTCGGTGACGCAGGCGGAGGTGCCCCTTTCAAGGACGAGTTGAACGAATAGAAACGTCGGCCGGGATTATTGTATATACAACTAGGCCAACCCGGTTGAAAAGGGCTGTTGAAGACGGCCGATTGGAAAAGACAACCGAAGGAACCGTAGAAATTGACCGTGTCCCCGTTGTAATTAATGTTCCAATCTTCGAGAAAACGGACGAGATTCTCACCGCCGCCGCTATAGATGGTGCCTCCGGAACTGTCTTGAGCAGTGTTGCCGGTCAGAAGACCGGAGGCAATCGTCGCATGCGTGACTTGGCCGCTATTGGGAGGGTCGACGAGGCGCACGCCTGCGGTGTCGGCGGCATTGGGGTCAACATGCCCGTTGACGAGAAGATTGCTGTCGGACCAATTATTGGAGAGGATGGTGATCGCGTCGGCCATCAGTACAGCGGGATTGACCACGGCCTGCGCGGCAGTATTCATGACGCCGGTGGTTGGGTCGGTGAGCAGGCCCTGAGAGGTTTGCGTGTTGTAGTCACCCTTTACATAAAGGCCGCCGTTTGTTGCCATGGTGAACCCGGTCAGGTTCGCATAGCCTGGAGTGGCCGTGGCATTACTGATGCGGACTGCCGCAGGATTGGCTGACGAAGAGTCCGCAAGATAAACATACATTACGCCGTTAAAGGTCCCGTTGGGAAGACTGGGGGCACTGTTCGTTATCGCCTGGTTAAGCTGGCCCACGTCAATGTCGGTGATCGCAACGGTTTTTTGTTCCCGAAGGTCATACATCGTAGCCTGGGTATTGACGACATTCGCGAAGTTGCCATTCGAGGTGCTCGTCGCCAGGGTCTGCGGGCTGCTTCCTCCGGTTGAAATTGCCCAAGAACCGTCGCCATTGACGGTAAGAATCAATCCGGCTCGGTTGTAGGCGCGCAATGCCGCAATGCCGGGATCATCGGGCGTTTGCTCCGTCAGCGTGGCATCCGGGTATTCGCTCGAGTTAGAGCCATTGGATTCCTGTTGCAGGGCTTGATAGACGGCGGACGGTGGCGGCGCGATCACCGAACGGTAGACACGATTCTCTGCAGCATTGAGTTGAACGTCATTATAGCCGTCAGCGGAACTCGAATCAGCAGTAACGGCGCCAAAGAGATTGGTCGCGCTTGCGCCGGTTCCGTACTGTAATGCGAGCCCGGCTGCGTTAAGTCCTCCGATTAGGTTCTTTGGCTGGTCGATTTGTTGGACCTGGGCGGCTTCACCGGTGCCCCAGTTCAGCCCCGCGGTATTAAGCGTGATCGGGTTTGTGCCGCTGTCGACAATTGAGCTCGTGTCAATCCCATGACCATCATTCAAATCGGTCGAGACCGGATTGAGATAATAGACATAAGCATTGATATTGAGAGTCCCGCCCGACCGGGGGCCCATCGAGATGGTCCCATTGGAGGCGATATCGCCATCGATTTGGGTTGTTCCACTGGGCGCGAATTCCAGGCTCCCCTCGGAAAAAATATTGTATTGAAAGATGGAGGTGAGGGAGCTGTTCATATTGCGCCCGAGGCGCAGATCGATGTTGAACGGGCAACCAGGCCCGGAAATGACCTCAACCTTGACCGTGAAATAGTTGTAGATGGACGTGGTTCCTGTGGTCGTAAGGTTGTTGTAGGCGATCGATCGTCTTACTTTCCAATGCTCAAGAGTGTTCTGAAAAGGAATTGCGAAAGGATCACGGGTAGTCGATGGAGTGAAGGCCTGTGCTGGATTTGAGAGGAGATAGCTTACAGTAGGAACGTCGCAAATACTGGACAAGGCAGGCGCAGCCGGGACGTCCTTGGCGGCAGTGCCCGACATCATGGTCGACTCGAGCTGGAAGAAGATATACTCCAATTCACTGTTCGCCACCGCCTTGGCGCGAGCGCGGTATTCATTTCGCTGCGACATCCGATAGGTGGTGTTAGCGAGGGCATAGACCGCATAGACGACCGTCGCGAGGGCGGTGACAAGGCAGAGCGTCATGAGCAAGATGCTGCCGCGGTTGGATTTCATGCTGGGACGCAGCGGATTGCGGTCTGAGCGATCAATCGACGCCATGGATGGTGGTAGTCCCACGGGTGGTGGTGGAGCCGTTGGTGGTGGTGGAACCCGCGGTGGTGGTGGAACCAGCGGTCGTGGTCGAGCCCCCGGTCGTCGTCGAACCCGCTGTGGAAGTCGAACCGGCCGTCGTGGTGGATCCGGCTGTCGTAGTGGACCCGGCCGTCGTGGTGGAGCCGGCGGTGCTCGTGGAGCCGGCCGTAGTCGTGGAACCCTTGGTGGTCGTGGAACCAGCGGTGCTGGTCGAGCCAGCTGTGGTGGTGGAGCCCAACGTGCT
>PLOH01000072.1:85254-137165 GCA_003142955.1 Opitutia bacterium
CTCGTGGAGCCAGCCGTGGTGGTCGATCCCTTGGTGCTGGTGGAACCTGCGGTGCTCGTGGAACCAGCCGTGGTTGTGGAACCAGCCGTGGTGGTCGATGCCTTGGTGGTTGTGGAACCGGCGGTGGTCGTGGAACCGGCAGTGGTCGTGGAACCGGCAGTGGTTGTGGAACCAGCCGTGGTGGTCGATGCCTTGGTGGTGGTCGAACCGGCGGTCGTCGTCGATTGCGGAACTACAGTGGTGGTGCTACCCAAAGTGGTGGTGCCCGAGGTCGTGGTGCCCAAGGTGGTGGTCCCCAAGGTGGTCGTGCCGGCCGTGGTGGTGCCCAAGGTGGTGGTGCCTGCGGTCGTGGTGATAAGCGAGGCTGGCGGAATGACGAAGGTCGGGTTCATCCCACCGGCGCTTCTCAGCGGATTGCCGGAATCAGGCATGACCAATCCCTCGGCATGGTTAGTCCGGACGTAGTTGGCGCTGCCTGGGAGCAATCCCTGCAGAGGCGGACTTGCGGCCAAGTAATTGAACTGCCAGCCAATCGCGAGGGAACTTTCATCGACAGTAGTTGCGTGACTCAGCAATTTGGTAAACAGAAAGCGGTTGTTATAATCAACATTCTCGGACAGCACATCGTAATTCAAGCCGAGGCTGTTAAGGCCTGACGATCCGTAGCCATACCATTGCAATTCGTTGAGTTGGTTTGGATAATTTGGGTTCGGTTGTGAAGCATCGTAGTGGCAGTCCCGCTGCAGTGTCACGACGGAGTTTGCCGGAATATCGCTGGTGGTGTCAGGCAGGGCAGCGTTGTACGTGGTATTATAAGCGGCGGTCGAATCTTTGGGGTTCGTTGCACTCTCCAACGTGGTCGGATTCGGGTTTTGTGCTAATGTGATCGTTACATTATAAGTACCGTCCGGTTGGACTGCAGGATGGCTGACGGTATTGATAATTGCGCCCCCGATCTGGGGGTTTTGCGCTGCCGTCACTAGATTGGGGTTCAGGAAACCCAGCGGCTGGACATCGAACAAAAGATAGTCACCTGCCTGAGGTACGGCCACGTCGGGCGGACAGTTAATAACAATAGGGTTATCCGACAACTGAGGCGTGGAATTCACCAATTTGCATGGAGATCCAAGGCTGATGCGATACCAGAGTTGCTCATATCGCTGAATATTCAGTCCTTTCTGAGTGTCGTAGCTATTGGAAGCCGTCGGAGTACCCGGAGTGCTAGGCAGGTCATAGAGTGGGTAAATGCTAACGCTCTGACCTGATTGACCGACCTGGCTCACTGCTTTTGTAAGCTGAAGGCTGATGTGTTCCTGAATCCGGCGCGTGGCGTTGGCGGCATCCGCCACCATCTGGTTCTTATAATATAATTGCGCCGCAACGAATACCACCGTTGCAACCGCCCCAAGGATCAGCGCACCTATAACAACGGAGATCAGGATTTCAACGAGCGTAAAACCTCGCTGGCGAGGGGTTTGTTTTTTGGATGACACAGCGAAGGCGGGGGTTAAGGCGCTGCGCGCAGGACAGAAAGGCTTTGCGTGATCTGCTGGTTGTTTACCGTATAAGTGATCGTAAAGGTGCCCAACAACATCTCACCCGCACTTATTGCGGTAAAGGAAGTCGACCCGGAGACGATATTGCCGTTACTGTCAATACCCTGAACCGTGCGCGTGACTTGGGCGGGAATGCCGTTGGCGGGAAGGCTACCGGCGGTGGTTTGGGTTCCCCCAAGGATAATGGGCAGAGATGCGCCACTCGTGGCGGGAGTCTGGAAGCCCGTTTCGTTGGAGAGAGAAGTCAGGTTAAGTCCCGGTGTGGAATTGTTGTCCCACAAGAGTCCCACTCCGGTTCCAGGAGGATCTACGCGAGTGAAAAAGGGACGCGTCATCGTGCTCCCTTGTGTATCGGATGTTTGAAGACGCAGGAACTGGTCGGCATAGGTTTGCAGCACGGCGCGCGCGTTGTCCCGATAGCGGGTGAGCGTGACGAGTCGATAGGAGTCGACCAGAATCCAGAAGATCGGCAGCGCCGCCATGACAAGAAGGACGGCCGTCACCATCACCTCGACCAGGGTAAACCCAGCCGAACGACGAGTGCGTCGAATGGCGTCGCCGGACATCTCCCAAGAAGGATGGGGTATTTTGTGCATGAGGCCTGCTCTTAGGTCACGCGTATATATACCGGATTGCGGTTTGTCGAGTAAGAGGCGGACGGTCGGGCAAAAGCCTCTAAGTAACTAGGGCCGAATGGCCCTAGCTTGGTTTTTTACATTTCCGTCATCGCTGCGATCGTCGGCTCCATCCGGCCGATTGACGACAATAATCGCAAAACACTTGAGCAAGATCGTCGCTGAGGAGAGCGAACAATGCTCTTCTGTTTAATATGTTATGCCAGGCCCGAGTTTAGGCCATCAGACGTTTGTGGTTGATGAACCATCAACTGCCGTAGCTTGCCGGAGACTCGCATAGAGCGCCGCGGCTTGGGCCCGATTGGTCAGATGCAGCTTGTCGAAGATGTTGCTGATGTAATTTTTTACCGTTTTTTCAGTCAGCCCGAGCTTCTCTCCGATGCCTTTGTTCGTGAGCCCCTCTGCGAGCAGAGCGAGCGCGCGGCGCTCCTGCGGCGAGAGCACCGACAGACGTTCGACTGTCGTTGGTTCGTTGCCATGTTTCATCAGCTTGACCATCTGGTCCGTGAGTGATGGATCTACAACGGAGTGTCCGGCTGCCACCCGGGTGATTGCGGCGACGAGCGAGGCCCCGTCGTTCTCCTTGAGCAGATAGCCATGGGCGCCGAGGGCGATCGCCTCATGGACGCTGCGCTCATCCGTGGCCGAGGTGAGAATTAAGACGCGGGTGTCCGGACGGCGTTTCAGGATATCGCTGCAGACGGTGAGACCCGAGCGGTCCGGCAGCCGCAGATCCAGCAGCACCACGTCGGGCTTGTGCTGCATGACCGCGGCCAATCCTTCCCCGGCCGTGCCGGCTTCACCCACGATTGCGACTCCGGGATAGCTTTCCAGGACCGCCCGCAATCCCGCGCGGATAAGCGGACTGTCATCAATCATGACCAACCGGATGGGGGGAGCAGCGGAGTGGCTCATGCCGTGGTATTCATCCGTGTTGATCCGTGCAATCCGTGGTCAAATTGTCTGCTTCGATTTTAACCCGAAGAAATCGGAAGCGTCAGCAGAACGCGAGTGCCTTTTCCGGGAGCGGAGGTGATCTTAAGCGAACCGCCCATGGCGGCGGCCCGCGCCGGCATGTTGGCCAGTCCATGACCCTCGCCGGCTGCCGCCGCGAGATCGAAGCCCCGCCCGTCGTCTCGCACGGCGAGGACCACGCATTCTTCGCCCCGTCGCGCCTGCAGCGTGATGGTTTGCGCGCGGCCATGCCGGACGCTGTTGCTGACAGCTTCGCGGAGAATGCTGATTACCTCGGCGGTCTGCTCCGGCGCGATCAGGTCGGTCGCCTCCGGCGCCAAGTCCTGGACGAATTTCGGGCCACCCGCTTGGGACTGGGAGTTGAGCATGGCCGCGATTGCCTCGGTGAACGGCTCGCGGCGAATGGCGTCGGGCTCCAGATCCTTGAGGTAGGAGCGAACCTCATGATTGAGGCGGCGCAACTCCGCGATGCACTGGTCGAGTCGTGCGCCTGTCGGGGCGGCCCCTTCGCCGGCGATCGTTCGCCTGACCGCTTCGAGGGAGAGGCTGACGGCGTAGAGAGTTTGACAGATGTTGTCGTGGAGGTCGCGCCCCAGTTGCATCCGCGCTTGCATCGAGCGATCCAGCAACGTGCGGCTGACCTGCAAGTTTTCCTCGGCTTGGTGGCGCGCCCCGGTTTCTCGTTTAAGCGCTTCGCTGTGCTCGACCGACATGCGGGCGAAATGCTCCACACCCAGCATTTCCGAGCGGAGGTCGGACGAGTGGGCGGCTGAACTTGTTTCGCGGGCGGGCCGGTAACAAAAAGGGAGCAGGGCCGAAATCACGATCAACACCAGCGCCAACAGAACGACGGCGGCGAACATTCGCTGGTGCAGGACGATCAGCCGGTTGGCGGCCGGCGCGGGGAACGTAACCCTCGCATGAAGTCCGGCCGCGCCGGGAAACGGATAATCGAAACCCAATTCGCCGCGTGGCACGGGTGTCCCTCCCATGATTTTGGAAGTTCCCTCGGACACGGGCAAGATGCCCATGCCACTCCCGTGGACCAGGGTCACGGTCCCGCCGAGCAACGCACCCAGATCCCGCTGAAAGGACTCGTCCCAGGTCTCCGGCGCCCGGTGCGTGATCGCCAGAGCCTGCACCAACTGCGCCTGTCGCGCAGCGACCGCATCGGCTTGGAGACGGCGCGTCTCCCTCTCAAACCACGCCTGTCCGGTTACGGCCACTGCAAGAAAAGCCAGGAGTGGAATAAGCGCAAGGCCGAGGTAACGAGCGAAGGGCGGCATGGGAGTAACCGGAATGTTGATATACGGGGACGATGCGGGAGTGCAATCCGCGGCTTGCCCGGATTGGCGTGGCACGGGCGTCCCGCCCGTGGTTCGGAAAGGTCCTCAGATATGGGAAGGATGCCCAGACTACATCGGGCAACCGACAATTCGGAGATGCAGCGCAGGTCCCCAGGCGCATCTCCCGATTGACGGTGATGCAGGCTGGGAAGCCTGCGCTACCTTCGGCGAGCCTCCCAAGCCGCCGTCAATCGGAAGGTGCGCCCCAGGCCAACCGCGGGTCACGGCGAGATCGACATTTCCCTGCTGCGCACTACCGTCGAACCCTTTCCGCCATGAAGTCGTTCTACATCACCACCGCCATCGACTACGTCAACGGGTCGCCGCATATCGGGCATGCCTATGAAAAGGTGCTGACCGACGTGATCGCGCGTTTCCGGCGGTTGATGGGCGACCCGGTTTTCTTCCTCATCGGCACCGATGAGCACGGCCAGAAGGTGCAGATGGGCGCGCGCAAACGGGGCATTCCGGCCCAGCAATTCGTCGACGCCACGGCGGCCGAATTCCGGGCGCTTTACGACCGTCTGGGGGTTTCCTATGACGATTTCATCCGCACCACGGAAGACCGGCACAAGCGGGTCGTCCGCGAGATCCTGCAGCGCCTCTTCGACAAGGGCGAAATCTATCGGGCGGAATACCGCGGTTTCTACAGCACGCGCCAGGAACAGTTCCTCCAGGAAAAGGATCGTCTGCCGGATGGGACCTGGCCTGAGATTTTTGGCGAGGTGACGGAGATAATCGAGCCGAACTATTTCTTCAAGCTGCGCGCGTACCAGGACTGGCTCGTCGACTACCTGCGGACGCACGAGGACTTCATCTTTCCGCGCTTCCGCCAGAAACAGGTGCTCGAATTCCTGAAGGAGCCGCTTAACGACCTGTGTATCTCGCGTCCGAAGGAGCGGTTGGAGTGGGGCATTCCCCTGCCGTTCGACGATGCCTTTGTGACCTACGTTTGGTTTGACGCGCTGGTCAACTATGTCTCGGCCGTCTGGCAGGAGGGCGCGCCTCGGGCCGACCGGTGGCCGGCTGATTTCCACGTGATCGGCAAGGACATCCTCGTGCCGCCTCATGCGGTCTACTGGCCGATCATGCTGCAGGCGGCGGCCATTGCCCTGCCCAAGTCGCTGCTGGTGCATGGCTGGTGGTTGCTCAAGGGCGGCCAGAAGATGTCAAAAAGCACCGGCGAAACGGTCAATCCGCTCGACCTGATCGACCGCTTCGGAGTGGACGCTTTCCGCTACTTTCTCATTCGCGAGATGAACGTCGGCCAAGACAGCGAGTTTTCGGTCGAACTCTTCCTCAGCCGCTACAACAGCGACCTGGCGAACGACCTGGGCAACCTGGTCAACCGCACCCTCAACATGGCGGGACGCTATGCGGGCGGAGTCGTCCCGGCGCCCGAGGCCGGCGCAGAGCCCGAGCAGGAATTGCTGGCGCTGTGGAACCGGACCCGCGACGAGGCCATCTCTCTGTGCGAAGGATTCCAGTTTCACGCGGCGCTCGAGCGCACGCTGACCTTCATCAAGGCGATCAACGGCTATATCGAGAAGCGGGCGCCGTGGAAACTCGCGAAGTCGGCCGAGGCGGCCGACCAGGCCTTGCTGCGCACTTCCCTGGCCACGATGACCGAGGCGCTGCGGCTGGGGGTGACGCTGCTCGCGCCGGTGATGCCGGGCACCACCGCCAAAGTCCATGCGGCCTTGGGCCACACGCCCGGGCCGAAATGGAGCGATGAACTTCAGTGGGGCTCGGGTCTCACCGGGGCGAAACTGCAGCCCGGCCTCGTGTTGTTTCCGCGGCCGGAGAAGCCGCCGGCGGGCCCCAAGCTCTAGGGCGGATGTTTCCCAGCGCGGCAGAGCCGCAACCAAAGGTGGCGCCGGTCTCCGACCGGCGATCTCGCCAGTCCGCGACTGGCGCTACTTGGCTGTCCGGTTTCGTCGATGAAAACGCAGAATCAGCGACCGATCATCGCCCGCCCCTCGACACGCTCGGGGCCCTGAGCCGTAACGATGCAAAATGTAGGAGCCTGCTTGCAGGCGATTCCGAGGGTAGAATCGCCTGCAAGCAGGCTCCTACATCGATCACCTGATGGCGTGATGCCTACGAGTGATGGTGGGGTTTTTTGAATAGATACGACTGAGCCGGTCGAATGGGCGAGCGGGCTTCCTTCACCGGAACACAGATCGGTTCGCTGGCGCCGAAGGAGAATGGCCGGCAATCGCATGAATCCGGCTGAGCTTGAAGCTTTGCGCTTAACGCTTAACGCTTAGCGCTGCGCATGACCATCCTTCCCCTCGACCCTGCCGCCAATGCCACGCCGGAGGCGTTGCGGGCCTTTCTGGCGCGCTGCCGGACGGCGGCGGAGCAGGATGCCCGGCCGCGGCTCGCCAGCATTTCACTCGAGGTCGCGCCGCTCGATCCCTTGGCGGTGTTGGAATCCATTTTCGAGGAGGGGGAAATGCACTTCTACGCCGAGCGGCCAGCCGAGGACTGGGCGGTGGCGGGCGCCGAGGCCGTGCTGACATTTGCGGCGGCCGGGGCGGACCGCTTCGTGGCCGGGCAACGCTTCATCGATGAGGTGCTGGCCCGCACCGTCGCCGTCGGCGACACGAGCCGGCCGTTTGGCGGGCCGCATTTCTTCGGGGCGTATTCCTTTTTCGACGACGTGGAGATCGGTGAGCCGTTCCCGGCGGTCCGGCTGTTCGTGCCGCGCTGGCAGGTATCGCGCGCGCACGGGCGCACGCTGGCCGTCGCCAATCTCCTGGTGGAGCCAGGTGCCGATCTCGATGCCTTGACGTCCAAGGTCTGGCGCGCCCATGGCAAGTTCCGGGCATTTGACTATGGGGAAAGAAGTGGCACGGGCGTCCCGCCCGTGGGATTGGAAAGTCATCCTGACATGGGCGAGACGCCCATGCCACTCAATGCATGGGCCACGAACAGAGACCACGGGCGGGACGCCCGTGCCACGGCCAACGCTCCCACGACCAGCGAGACGGGCGATTACCGCGCCGCCGTCGCCCGGGCGGTGGGGATGATTGCGGAGGGACGGTTCGAGAAAATCGTACTCGCCCGCTGCCGGGTACTGACCGCCGCTGGCACCCTGCATCCCTTGAAGGTGCTCAACGCGCTGCGGCAGCGCTTCCCCGATTGCTACGCGTTCTCTTTCGCCAACGGCCGCGGGCAGAGTTTCATCGGCGCCAGCCCGGAGCGGTTGCTGCGGGTGGAGCAGGGGACGTTGCTGACCGAGGCACTCGCGGGCTCGGCGCCGCGCGGGCGCACGGCGAGCGAGGACGCGGCGCTGGGGGGAGCGTTGCTGGTCGACGACAAGGAACTGCGCGAACACCGCCACGTGGTTGCGTCGATCGAGCGGCGGCTGGCGCCGCTCGGAGTGCCGTTGGTGCATGCCGACCGGCCCGGACTGAAACGCCTGGCCAACGTGCAGCACCTGCACACGCCGGTGAGCGCTGCGTTGCCGCCGGGCGTGCGCCTGCTCGACGTGCTGGCCCGATTGCATCCCACTCCGGCGGTGGGAGGCTCGCCGCGCGAATCTGCGTGTGCGCACATCCGGGAGCTCGAGGGATTTTCGCGGGGACTCTACGGCGGCCCAGTGGGGTGGGTAGATCACCGCGGGGGCGGCGAGTTTCTCGTGGGCATCCGTTCGGCGCTGATCGACGGCGCGCGCGCCCGGCTCTACGCGGGCGGCGGCATTGTGGCCGGTTCGGACCCCGAACGGGAGTTTGCCGAGACGGAACTGAAATTCCAGGCGCTCGTCGAAGCGTTGGCCGATTGAGGAGGGACAGGGCAGTTGGACCGCGACCGCCCTCGTCATGTCGCAAACCGTTTGGCGCATGATGTAGGAGCCTGCTCGCAGGCGATTGTCCTTCAGCAATCGCGAGCAAGCTCGCTCCTACAACTGCATCGTTCGAACTAAGGCGAGAGCGCGGGAACGGGACGGGCGATGCGGGCGGACTGATCGACCGCCGCGTCCTTCAGCAGGCCCTGGTAGGCAGGTGACTCGCGCAGGAGGCGTTGCCCGCCCTCGATCAGCCGGTCGGCCATGTCCGGCGGTAGGAAGAGACTCGTCGGAACCGTGTCGAAAAAGGCGCGCTCGGCGGAATTCTGACTCGCGTGGAAATCCACGCGGATAAAATAGATCCTCGGCTGGTCATCGGTCCCGATCCGTTGCGCCGCCCGCTGCGCCTGCCAGAGGGCCAGGCTGTCCTCGACCAAGGCGACCGTCTGCTTGTTCGTACGGTTGATCGACGAGTTGCTGAGCGCCATCACAACCGAAACGATTCCGGGGATCTCCTCGCGGTGCGCCCAGTCCTGCCGGCCTTCCACCGAGGCGTCGACGACGATGATCGCGAGTTTGGTGATTCCCCGCCTCCGCAGGCGTTCCAGCACGGATTCCCAGCCCCCGGAGAGCGTCACCGCATCCAGCAGATTCCGCAGGGACAGGTTGTCAGCCAGCCCGCCGTCCATCAGGTGGATGTAGGGCTGTTTCACCACATTGCGATAACTGCGGGAGGTCTCGGTGAGCGCGGCCCGGTAGCCGGCAAAGACGTCGGACCCACCGGTCGACTGGAGCAGAAAGGAATCGGCGGCCGGCACCTGATCGGCGTAGTTCTTGAGGGTAATAGGGGTGAACAGCAGCGGCACGGCGGACGAAGCGGCCACGGCGCGCGAGATCGGGTAGCGGCTGAGATCGGAACCGATCAGGTCGAACTGATCCTGCGTGAACTGCAGCGGGGTGCTGGTGGAGATATTGGTGGCATTGATGACCAGGAATGGCCGGGCCCCGCCAGTCTTGGCGAGGTCGCCGAAGGTGGCGCCATGGAAGAGCAGTTCGTCGTAATACTCGGCCGCCAGATCGCTGCGTCCGAAGTAATCCGACAAGAGTCGCGCACTGTTGATCGGCGACAGACAGCGGCGGAACAGGGTGCCCTGAACGTTGCGCTTGAGGAAAAGCGTTTCGTAATCCTTGAAGATCCGGTCGCCATAGAGGCAGTAGTAAGCCGCCGTGAAACTCCCGCCGGAGACCGCGTTGATCGTAGTCACCTCATCGAGCATCCGGCGGTCGCTGGCGACGCGGGTGGCCGCGAGTTCGCGGAGCACGCCGTAGGAAAACGCCGCCGCCCGGGTGCCTCCGCCAGAGAAGAACAGGGCCACCATCAAGCCGGAGCCATCCGACCGACCGAGCGCGGTTTGGACCCGGTAACCCGCCGTGGGATCGCTGCGGACGAGCGGGACATTGCGCGGGGCATGGGCGCAGCCGACGAACAGGCTCGCCAGGATTGCCAGGGCGGACCAGGAGGCGAAAAGCCGGCCATGGGGTAACGGCAGGGCAGGGGAACCGGAACGCATTGAAGCGAGATGGGGCGAAGGTTGGTCGGCGCACACCGCTTGACTATTCCTTGAGGCCGATTGGCAGCTAAGGCAGCTAGCGCCCGGCGCCGCCTGAATCGAGAGAAAAAATGCCGCAGGCAGTCTGCCGGCAAGGGTCTTTTGTTTTGGAACGAGTCTCTTCTGGCACGGGCGTCTCGCCCGTGGGGTCGCGCGACCGTTCCTCAAGACAAAAGACCATGGTCTGGTCGTCATTGAGTTCTCCTGCCGGAGAATCGGAGCCCATGCCGCCACACGAGTTGGGCGCAAGAAAACTGGCCAGCGGCGCAGAATCGTTTTCAATGGGGGCCGATGCCTGTTTCCTCCCTTGATTTCCGCAACACGAACAGCCTCTGGTGCAGCGTCGTCGTGGAAACGCTGGCGCGGCTGGGGCTGCGCCACGCGATCGTCTGCCCGGGCTCGCGCTCAGCGGCGCTGACCTTCGCGTTCGCGCGGCATCCGCAGATCGAAGCGATCCCGGTGCTCGACGAGCGCTCCGCGGCGTTTTTTGGCCTGGGCTTGGCGCGCCAGCATCGCCGGGCGACTGCGCTGGTCTGCACGTCCGGAACGGCGGCGGCCAATTTTTTGCCGGCCGTCATCGAGGCGCATGAGAGCAACGTGCCGTTGCTGGTGATCACGGCCGACCGGCCGCCGGAAATGCGCGAGTGCGGATCGGGGCAGACCATCGATCAACAGAAACTCTATGGCGGCTACGTGAACTATTATCACGAACTGGCCGTGCCCGAGGCGAAGCTCGAACTGCTGCAGTATGCGCGCCAGAGCATCGCCCACGCCTTCGAACGAACGCAGTGTCCATTCGCCGGACCGGTCCATCTGAACGCGCCATTCCGGGATCCGTTGCCGCCGGTGGAGGACGGGCTGGCGGAGAAATTGCGGGAGGCAATCGATCCCGAAACATTTTTCTCGCACGTGGGGCCGGTAGCCATTGGAAGTGGCGAGGGCCTGAGATCGAGCTGTGCAATTGAAGGATTGGGCTTGCTCGCGAAATCGGGAGCAGAATCGCCTGCGAGCAGGCTCCTACACGGGTCGCAGCGCGGAGTGATCGTGGCCGGCCCGGCGCAACCGGCCGACCCGGGAGCGTACTGCGCAGCGGTGGCCCGGCTCGCCGCGGCCTTGGGCTGGCCCGTTCTGGCGGACGGACTCAATCCGCTGCGCAATCACGCGACGGCGAACCCGCGATGGGTGGTCAATTACAACGCGGTCTTGCGTTCAGCTGCTGTGGCGGCACGGCTGAAGCCGGAGGTGGTTTTGGGCTTGGGCGACTGGCCCACCAGCAGGCAATTGCGCCAGTGGCTGCGGGGCGCGGATGCGGAAACGTGGATCGTCGCGGCCGACAGCCGGAACCATGATCCGCTCCACGGCCGGACCCGGCATCTGCGCTGCAGCGTCGAGGCGCTGGCGGCGGATTTCCCGGGGAACGGGTGCGAACCCGCGGCCTATGCGGCTGAATGGTCTCGCGCGGATCACGCCGCCGGCCACGCCCTCGGCGACCGGCTCTCGACCCTCGACGACTTTTTCGAAGGCAGCGTCAGCTGGTTGCTCTCCCAGCATCTGCCGCCGGGAACGCCGATCTTCGTGGCCAACAGCATGCCGGTGCGGGATGTGGAGTTCTTTTGGCAACCGAACGACCGCGGTTGCCGGCCCTATTTTAACCGGGGCGCCAATGGCATCGACGGCACCCTGTCGACCGCGCTGGGAGTGGCCCATGGCAACCAGCCGGCGGTGTTATTGGCCGGCGATCTGGCGCTGTTGCACGACACGAATGGCTTTTTACTGCGGCCGAAGTTGCAGGGCAGCCTGACGATCGTGCTGATCAACAATCGGGGCGGCGGGATCTTCGAGATGCTGCCCGTGGCAAAGTTCGATCCGCCCTTTGAAGAGTTTTTCGCCATGCCGCAGGTAGTGGATTTCGGACGACTCTGTTCCGCCTACGGAGCCGAGCATCTCCTCGTGCGGGACCGGGCACATTTGACCGCGCTCACCTCGGAGTTGCCGAAGACCGGCCTGCGCGTCCTGGAGGTGCGAACCGACCGCAGGCGCGACGCGGCTCTGCGCCGGGAGTTGTTCGGTGCGGCTGCGCAGGCGGCCGAGGCGGTGGTCGGCACCGAGATTATCTAATCCGGCGCTGACGGCGCAGCGCCCTCCAGCGAACCACCCCCCTTGCCGGTGAAGGCCTTTTCGGCAGGCTGGATGGTCAAGTAGCGCCAGTCTTCGACTGGCGAAATCGCCGGTCACAGACCGTCGCCACCTTTGGTTGCGGCTCCGCCACGCTCGGAGACTCACGGGCTAGGCGTCCAGGGCGATGGGGGTGGCGCTGGGTTGCCGGCACCGGGCCTTCACCCGGCGGTACAAGTCGTCGAAGGACAGGCCACAGGTGGCGCGCAGGTCTTCGACACTGCTGCCATGTTCTACGAAGGCGTCCGGCCAGCCGATACGCTCCACTGCGACCTGGCAGTCCGCTTCCTGGAGCGCCTCGAGCACGGCGCTGCCGAAACCGCCGGCGAGCACATGGTCCTCCATCGTGACCAGCAGGGGCAGGCACGCCGCCTGGCTAAGGAGCAGCGTCCGGTCGAGCGGCTTGACAAAGCGGGCGTTGACCACGCCGCATGACAGCCCCTCCTCGAGCGCCAGCTTTTCGGCGATCATGATCGCCTCCCGCACCATGGGGCCCAGCGCCCAGATCATCAGATCCGAGCCGGGCCGCAGGAGCTCCGCCCGGCCGAGGGGCAGGGCGGATGGCTCGGCCTTCAACGGGACGCCGCAGCCCGCGCCTCGCGGGTAGCGGATGAACGCGGGTCCGTTGTGCAGCAGACTGCTGTGCAACATGTCGACGAGTTCGTCCTCGTCCTTCGGTTGCATGACCACGGCATTGGGCACGCACCGGAGGAAGGCGAAATCGAACAGCCCGTGATGCGTGGGTCCGTCGTTGGGGGAAAGCCCGGCGCGATCGAGGCAGAAGACCACGGGCAGATTCTGCAGGCAGACATCGTGAATGATGGGATCGTAGGCGCGCTGGAGGAAGGTCGAGTAGATGGCGCACACCGGCTTGAGGCCCTTGGCGGCCAGGCCCGCGGCGAAAAGCACGGCATGCTCTTCGGCGATGCCGACGTCGAAGAATTGGCGGGGACATTCGGCCGCCAGGCGGGAAAGGCCGGTGCCACTTGGCATGGCGGCGGTGATGCCGACGATCCGCTGGTCGGCTTGGGCGAAGCGCACGAGCGCCTGGCCAAAGACATCCTGAAAATTGGGCGGCGTCCCGGCAGCGGGAGGCCGGCTTTCGCCCGTTGCCGGATCGAACGAACCCAAGCCGTGGAATTTCTCTGGAGCCTTCAGCGCGGCCTCAAGGCCAAATCCTTTCTTGGTCAGAACGTGCAACAGGATCGGCTCGGAGCTGTTCTTGGCGAACTCGAGGTTCTTGATGAGCTCGTCGATGTTGTGCCCGTCGATGGGACCGAGGTAGCGCAGGCCGAATTTCTCGAACAGGCTGGATTCGACGAAGAAGTCCTTCGTTTCGCGTTTCCATTTCAGCCACAGGCGGTGCATTTCCGGCCCATGCGGCAGTCCGGTGAAGAATTTCTCCAGGTCGTGGTGGATCCGGTTGTAGGTGGAGCTGGTGCTGAGGCGGTTGAGATACTTTGCCATCGCCCCGACGTTCCGGGCGATCGACCACTCGTTGTCGTTGAGAATGACGATCAGGCGCTTGGTGCAGGCGACGACATTGTTCAGCGCCTCCATCGTGATGCCGCAAGTGAACGCGGCGTCGCCGCAAATGGCGACCACGTGCTCGTGCGAGCCGCGGAGGTCCCGCGCCGTGGCCATCCCCAAGGCGGCGGACAGGGCGGTCCCGGCATGACCGGCGCCGTAGCTGTCGTGCGCACTCTCGGTCCGGCAGAGAAAGCCGCTCAGGCCGCCGGAATGGCGCAACCGGCGGAAAGCGTCGCCTTTGCGGCCGGTCAAAAGCTTGTGGGCATAGCCTTGGTGCGAAACATCGAAGACAAACTGGTCCTCGGGCGTGTTGAAGACCCGGTGCAGCGCCACCGTGAGTTCCACCACGCCCAGGTTGGGGGCGACATGGCCGCCGTTGAGCGACGTGGCGGCGATGATCTCCTCCCGCAGTTCCGCGGCCAGGCGCGGCAGCTGATCGGCTGGGAGGACCTTCACGTCGGTCGGGCCGCGGATTTCATCCAGCAGCTTCGGGACCGGGGGGGCGGTGTCGGGGGGCGCGGAAGCGGAGGAATTCATTCCGGGTTCGGAGGGCATGTCGGCGCATTCCGATCAATTGCCGCGTTCCGTCTCGAACGGAACGAAGGCCACGCCGTCCTTCTGCTTCCGGAGCTGCTCGATCTTGATCTCAGCGTCCTTCAGTCGCGACTCACATAACTGGAGCAATTTGTTGCCCTCCTCGAACTGCGCGAGCAGCTCGGCCAGCGGCACGTCCCCGGATTCCATCGATTCGACGATCGATTCGAGTTTGGCGAGCGCCGCCTCGAAGGTGAGCTTGGCGGTCTGGTTTTCGGCATCCACGCTGCGCTACCATGGGCGGCAGCGCTGGGATTTCAATGCTTTCTCTTCGCGACCTGCCCGGAGGCGAAAATTTGGCTTCGCCCGGGGCGGGAAAGCCGTTGGAGTGACGCCATGGTGCTTACGATCGTGGCGATCCTGATCGGAGGGCGGCTGGTGGCCCAACTTGGACTCAACGCCCTGAATGGCGCCGCCTTGCGCCGCCATTCGGGCGAGCCGCCCCTCGCGGTTGCTGCCATCATGGATGGTCCGACTTATGTCCGTTCCGTGGCGTACACCCGGGCGAAACTTTGGTTGGATTCGATCGAAGAGGCGTGGGCGGCGGCGGTGCTGGCGGGGGTGATCTTTAGCGGCGCCCTGCCCGGACTGGACGCACTCTTCCATCAATGGGCGCCGCGCGCGGCCTGGAGTGGCGCATGCTATTTGCTTGGCGTGGGGGTGCTGCTCAGCCTGCCCAGCCTCCCGTTCGAGTGGTGGGGCCAGTTCCGATTGGAGGCGAAATTCGGTTTCAACCAAAGCACGTTCCGGCTCTGGGCGGTGGACAAAGCCAAGGAACTGGTGCTCATGCTGGGGATCGGATTTCCCGTTCTGTGGGGACTGCTCGGATTGGTGCGCCGGGCCGGCGGCACGTGGTGGCTTTGGGGGTTTGGGCTCCTCTTCGGATTTCAGCTGCTGATGATGGTGCTGTATCCCAAGTTCATTCTGCCGTGGTTCAACAAACTCACGCCGCTGGCGGACGGCGACCTGCGCACGCAGTTGCTCGCGCTGGCGGACCGCACCGGGTTCCGCGCGCAAACGATCCAAGTGATGGACGGCAGCAAACGCTCGGCCCATTCCAACGCCTTCTTCACCGGTTTCGGGCGGTTCCGCCGCATCGTGCTCTACGACACGCTCGTGGCCCAGCTCACGCCCGGGGAATTGGCGGCGGTGCTGGCCCATGAAATCGGGCATTACAAGCGGGGACATGTCCCGAAGATGCTGGCGATGGCGGCCGCGCTCCAATTGGGCGGCTTTGCCTTGGTGGCCTGGCTGGCGCGCGGCGATTGGTTCAATGGCGCCTTTGGTTTTCCCGCCGGCGACCTGGCGCCGACCTTCCTGCTGTTTGGACTGCTGGGCGGCCTGGTGACGTTCTGGTTCTCGCCGGGGTTCAACCTTTTGTCGCGAAGACATGAGTACGAAGCCGACGCCTTTGCCCGCCAGGCGGTGGGCGGCGCCGCGCCGGTCGTGGATGCGCTGCGCAAGCTGGCGCAGAAGAACCTGAGCAATCTCACGCCGCATCCGCTCTACAGCGGTTTCTACTATTCCCACCCCACCGTGGTGGAACGGGAGCAGGCGCTGGCCAGGGCGGGCTGAGGCGGCAGCGGAAAGCGCAGCGATGAAAGGGCGCGGGCAGGCAGCAGTCGGCCGGTGGTTGGCGGCCCTGCTGGCTGGGACGATGGTCGCCGGCGGCGCCCGCGCCGGGTCCATCACGGTCGCCACCTACAACGTGGAGAACTACGTCGCCGCCGATCGCCGGGTCGACGATGGCTACCGGCCGGCCTACCCCAAACCGGAGCCGGCCAAAACCGCCCTGCGAGCGGTCATCCGGGCCCTCGACGCCGACGTGCTGGCACTGCAGGAGATGGGTCCGGCCGGGTACCTGGAGGAACTGCGGCGCGATCTGCGGGCGGAGGGGCTGGACTATCCCCACGCGACGCTGGCGGAGGCGGTCGACGTTGACCGGCATGTGGCGGTGCTGTCGCGGCTCCCCTTGGGTCGCGTGCAGGCGCAGGCCGATCTGGACTTCCCCTATGGCGGTGGCCGGGCGAAGGTCAAACGCGGCCTGCTCGAGGTCGCCGTGACGGTCGACGGCACCGAGCTGACGTTGTTCGTGGTGCATCTGCACAGCCGCTTCACCGAACGCCCCGACGACCCCAACGCGGCCACGTTCCGGGCCGGCGAGGCGGCGGCGGTCCGCGACTACGTGCTGCGTCGCTTCCCGGACCCGGTGGCCGCGCGGTTCGTAATCATGGGCGACTGCAACGACGTGCGCAACAGCAAGCCGTTGCGCCTGCTCACCCGGCGCGGGACGACGTTGATCGCGACCCTGGCGCCGGCGACCGACGCGAACGGCGAGGCCTGGACCTACTACTATCACAAAGACGACACGTATTCGAGGGTCGACTACGTGCTCGTGTCCCCCGGGCTGGCGCCCGCGTTGCCCGCCGGCGGGGCCCGCGTTTACGGCGGTCCGGGGGTGCGCGAAGCCAGCGACCACCGGCCGGTGGTCGTGCGGTTGGAATTGCCTGGTCCGGATGTTTCACACTCTGCTCGCTAGCCTGCGGGCAGACGGTAGATGATCCGCCGGCCCAGCCGGCCGGCCGGCCCATCCGGACTACCGGCAAAACCGCCCCCCGGAACGCTCCGCAGGGAGACCGGCAAGGTTCTGAGGCTTTCCTGGGCCGGCTGTCTTTTCTCAGCCGGCGCGGTCGCATGGTCTCTTTTCGGAGGGGCGGTTTTGCATTAGCCCGCATATCCCTTGACGATCGCCACCATTGGAACCGTTAGCAGACGAATGATCGTCGCGATGGCGAAGACTGTGAAATATGCGGGCTAGCGCGCCGAGACGGTCACCGGGACCGTGATCTCGCCCTGGGCGAAGCCCTTCAGGTAAAGGGCGCCCGCGCCCGGCTTGCCGCCCTGGATGGTGACCACGACATTCGTCGAACCCTCGGGGACGACGACTTCCGGCATGATGACGCTCTCGGGAATATCCGTGGTGACGTCGAGCAGGAGGCCGCCTTGCGGCGCCGCCAAGGGAACGGTGAACGTCACGGTCTGGCTTTCGCCGGTGCGGAGCATGAGCGCGCCGGGTGAAACGGTCGCGCCCGTCGCGTCGGCGTGGAACGTGCCGACCGACAAGGTGCTGCCGCCGCCGCCGAGGGCGACATTGTAGTTGCGATTGGGCTCGACGGCCGGAACGAAAAAGCTGAGCGAGCTGGGCGACTCGTAAACCGTGCGCGCCCGGGTCGCGTCGAGGTAGACGACATCCTGCGGGGTGAAACCGCGGCCGACAATGGCCACCCGCGCGCCGACCGGTCCGCGGTTGGCCTCGATGGGCCGGGCGTAGCGCCGCTCGACCCTCAAGTGATGAACATCCGAATACATCTCGTTCGCTTTATCCGGGGTATCCGAATTGAAGCGATAACGGGCGAGGAAATAATAAGCCGCTTCGTCGCGCCCGGCCGGAAGCTGATAGTCGAATTCGTACACGTCGTTCGTTTCGGCGCTCTTCTTCATCGGCTGATCCTGCCCGTCGATGATGACGCTGACTTGCAGGCTGGAGTGGTCCAGTTCCCGGGCGGTCGGCTTCACCCGCACGGTGATCGTGTAAAGTTGCGAAGGGTTCTCGGGGAACAGGTCCGCCGTGAGGTTGGTGATCGTAAGATTGCAGCCCGCGAGGAGGAGCAGGCTGGCGGCGGCGGCGAAGCCGGCGAATATTCTTCTCGCGTGAGGGAGACGTGTCATGTGGATTGGATTTCGGAAGGGAAGTCAGCGGCTGTTGTAATGCTCGAACTCGCTCCAGCGCAAGCAAAAGCTCAGGGCCCGCCGCCACTGGGCCTCTACATGCACGTGCCGTTCTGCGCGAACACCTGTGATTATTGCGCTTTTTACCAGACCCAGCCGACCGCGGAAGCCGTGCGCGGGTTCCTGGCCGGCGCCGCGCGCGAGGCTGCTCTGGTGGAGTGGAACCGCCCGGTGGACACCGTCTTCTGGGGCGGCGGCACGCCGGGAATGCTGGCGCCGCGCGCCTTGGCCGAGCTGGGTGAAATCGTCCGGCGGCAGGGGGGCGGTGATCCGAGGGAGTGGAGTGTCGAGCTGGCGCCGGCCTCGGTGACGCCGCAGCGCCTCGCGGTGCTGAAGGATCTGGGGGTGACTCGCATTTCGCTGGGCGTGCAGAGCTTCCAACCGGCGTTGCTGGAGGCGCTGGGCCGACAGCACACCCGGCCGCAGGTGCTGCAGGCCTATGCGCGGGTACGCGCCGCCGGTTTTGCCAGCGTCAATCTCGACCTGATCTTCGCCATCCCGGGCCAGACGCTGGCCGCCTGGCAGGCGGACCTGGCCGCAGCGCTGGAACTCCAGTCCGATCACCTCTCCACCTATTGCCTGACCTTCGAGGAGGACACGGCGCTCTTTGTCAAACTCGCGCAGGGCCGGGTGCGTCCCGACGCGGAGGCGGAGGCGGCGTTCTACACCGCGGCCTGGGAGCGGCTCGAGGCGGCGGGTTATGCGCAGTACGAGATCTCGAACTTCGCGCGGGCCGGCCACGCCTGTCTCCATAATATGAATACCTGGCGCATGGCGGAATGGGTCGGGCTCGGGCCATCCGCGGCGTCGCAATACGCGGGCTGGCGGAGCTCCAATGTGGCGGACCTGGACCGGTGGCGCGCCGAGCTGGCGGCGGGCCGGCGGGCGCGGACGGATCCGGTAGAATTGACGCCGCGGGTCCTGGCCGAGGACAGCCTGATTTTCGGGCTGCGCATGAATGAGGGGGTCGCGCTGCCGGCCCTGCGGGCGCGGTTTCCGGAGGCGCCGTGGGAAAAGGTCGAGGCCCTGGCGGGACGATTGACGCACGAAGGGCTGGCGGTGTCCGAGGGGGGCGCGCTGCGCCTCACGCTGCGCGGACGGTTGCTGGCGGACGCGGTGGGCGGACAGGTCATGGAGGCGTTCGAATCAGTTTGAACAGCCCGGCGGTCTTCTGTCAGTGAAGTCGGGTAATCCTGTGCGTTGCCTTCTTTTCCTCGTCCTTGCCTGCACCCTGGCGGCCGGCCCTGCCACGCCGGCCCACGACCGTCTCGAAATCGTCTGGCCGACCCCCAACCAGGCCTGGGCCGAGGGCCAGCCGATCAATGTCTTTATCCAGCCCACGGCGTCGGGAGAGCCCACCTCGGGTTGTTTCGGCTGTGTCCGGAGCGGGGGACTGCAGTTTCACGAAGGGATCGACCTCAAGCCGGTGGGGCGCGACCGGCGCGGCGAACCGACGGACCAGGTGTTTGCCGTGATGTCGGGAGTCGTGCGCCACGTGAGCGACCGGCCCGGAGACAGCAACTACGGCCGCTACATCGTCCTGGAGCACCCTGAGGCGTCGCCGGCGGTTTATACGCTTTATGCCCACCTCGCCAGAGTGCTGCCGGGCATCACGGAGGGCGGGCGCGTGGAGCGCGGCCAGGCGATCGCCATCATGGGACACACCAAGAGCGGGACGCGGATACCGCGCGAGCTGGCCCATTTGCATTTCGAAATCGGCCTGATGGTCACCCGCGAATTTCAGCGATGGTACGACGGCCGGGGCTACGGGAGCCCCAATGAACAGGGGCTGTGGAATGGCATCAATCTGATGGGATTCGATCCCCTCGACTTTCTCAACCAATGGCGCGAGCGCCGGGTGGACAATCTGCAGGACTATTTCGACCAGATGAAGGCCCAGGTGACGCTGCGCATTGTGACGCGCCGGGTGCCGGATTTTGTTCTGCGTTATCCCAGCCTGTTGCGCGCACCGCTGCCGGCGGGACCCGTCGGCGGGTGGGAGATCCAGTGCGATTGGACCGGCCTGCCGTTCGCCTGGCGCCCGCTCACGCCGATGGAAGTCCTGGGGCAGTCGATCGACCGGGTGACGATCCTGAAGGTGGACGAAGCTTCGGTGGCGCAACACCGCGCCAAGGTCCTCGTGCAACGGCGGGGCGCGGAGTATATCCCCGTGCGCGATCTGAAAATCGTCCTGCAGCAGATCTTCGGGGTGCTCTGAGCGGGCGGCCAATCTCGCCCGTCTCCTCAGGCGGAGGCCAGCGCGTTCTGCGTGTTCAGGTGGTCCAGCCCGGTGTACTTCCGCGACTGCTCATCGGCGTGATAGCTCGATCGCACGAGCGGACCGCTCTCCACGACGCCGAGTCCAATCGACAGGCCGAATTGCTTCCACTGCTGAAACTCCTCTGGCGTCACCCAGCGGTCGACGGGCAGATGTTGCTTCGTGGGCTGGAGATACTGACCGATGGTGAGAATCTCCACCTGGTCGCTGACAAGGTCCCGCAACGTCTGTTCGATCTCCTCGGGCCGTTCTCCCAGACCCAGCATGATCCCGGTTTTGATGGTGAACCCCCGGGTCCTGGCGTGGCGGAGGACGGCACGGCTGCGGTCATAGCGGGCTTGAACCCGCACCGGCTTCTGCAGCCGCTCCACCGTCTCGACATTGTGGTTGAAAATATCCGGTCGCGCCGCGAGCACCGTGTCGACGTCCGGCAGGTGGCCCTTGAAGTCGGGCACCAAAACTTCGATGGCCGTTTGTGGATTGCGGTGACGCACGGCGCGGATCGTGGCGGCCCAGACGCCGGCCCCGCCGTCCGCGAGCTCATCGCGGGCGACGCTGGTGATCACCACGTGGCGAAGATTCATGCGAGCCACGGCATCGGCGACCCGCGCCGGCTCGCCCAGATCCAATTCGGTGGGCCGGCCGGTCTGGATGGCGCAGAAGTTGCACGATCGGGTGCAGATGTTGCCGAGGATCATCACCGTGGCGGTGCCGCGCGACCAGCATTCGCCGAGGTTTGGGCACTGGGCACTCTGGCAGACGGTATGCAGACCCTGGCCTTCGACGAGCTGACGGACCGCGGTGTAGCCGGGACCATTCGGCAGCTTGGCCCGAAGCCAGGTTGGCTTGCGCTGGATTTGCATTCTGGGCCAAAAGAAAGGCAGGAATCCGAGTTTGGCGAGGAAGATAATCCGATCTGGGAAACCGGACACCGGAGACCGGAGACCGGAAACCGGATAGTCAACGGGAAATCGGGAAAGCGGAGATCGAAGACGGGAAAGACGAACGGCAAAAAACGTCGCGTGTCTGACATCTCAGCTCTCCAGTATCCGGTCTCCGCTTTCCGGTTTTAACCGGTCCGCAGCCAGAAAAATCTTAAACTGCGCCCAAAACTCCGCCGCGAGCACCTGTTTAACCTCGGCGGAGTCGAACGGCCGGCCCAGTTCCTGCCGGAGCGAAGTCACGGTGCCGTCGGTGATGCCGCACGGGACGATGCCGGCGAACGGCCCGAGATCGTTGTTCACGTTGAGCGCAAAGCCGTGGAAGGTCACCCAGCGCTTCACCGCGACGCCGATCGCGGCGATCTTCCGGGAACCCAGCCAGATGCCGGTCTTGCCCGGGCGCCGGCCGGCGGCGAGGCCGAGACTGCCGAGCGAGTGGATGAGCACTTCCTCGAGAAAACGCAGATAGGCATGCAGATCCTGGCGCGATTTCAGATTGACGATGGGATAGCCGACGATCTGCCCGGGACCGTGATAGGTGACGTCGCCGCCGCGGTTCGTCTCCACCAACTCGATACCGCGGCGGGCAAGCTCGGCCGGGTCCCACACGAGATGGCGGGCGGCGCCCGGCCGGACGCCGAGGGTGACCACCGGCTCGTGCTCGGTGAAGACGAGCGTGTCGCCGACCTCGCCGGCGAGCCGCTGTGCCACCAATGCCTCCTGTTGGCGCCAGGCGACCGCGTAAGGGGTGCGTCCCCAGTCGAGGGTAACCGGGCCGGCCGGCTCCGGGCGGACGGAAGCGGGCGCGGGCAGGTGAGGAGCTTCGGTTGCGGCAGCCATGGCAAGGACGATATTGGCCAGGAGTTGGAATCTCGCAACTGCTAGCCCGGATGTTTCGCACTCTGCTCGATAGCCTGCGTGCAGACTGTAGATGATCCCCGGCCCAGCCTGCCGGCCGGCACATCCGGGCTACCGGCGCTCACCGCACCAGCCACAAGCTCGCGGTGCCGACGGCGATCGTCAGCCCGAGCACCAGGGCCACCTGCCGCCGCAGGCGGGGCGAGCCGAGGGAGAGCGCAAAACAACCTTTCAAGACGGAGTTGCCAATCGCGGCCAGAATAACCGATTGCGTGGCGAGCAGCGGCGCGACGCTCGCGTCATTCCGGCTGTTCGCCATGAGCAGCGAGATCGCATCCATGTCGGTGAGGCCGGAAAGGAAACTGAGGGGCAACAGCCCGCCCCGCAGATCGAAATGCGTGGCGGCCTTCACCAGGAAAGCGACCACGGCGTAGATGATTCCGAACTTGATGGCGATGCCGAGGCTCAAGGGATTGATCAGGCGGGGCGTCGCCACGTCGTTGTCCGTCGGACGATCGAACAGCCAGACCCACAGTCCGAAGGCCACTCCGGGCACGGCCATCAGCGCAAACGGAACGATGAGCGAAACCGCCAGCTCGCGATTGATGACGCCAATCACCACGATGATGCGCGCGAGCATGATGGTGCAGGCGATGATCACGGCCAGCGCAAAGCTGGTGGAGAGCGTGGGGTCATCCTTGCTGCGGCGGCTGAACGCGAGGGTGGTGGCCGTGCTGGACGCGAGCCCGCCCACCAGGCCGGTGATGGAAATGCCCGCCTTGGCGCCGAGCAGGCGCATCATGAGGTAGCCGGCGAATCCCATGCCGGAAATGAGCACCACCATCAACCAGGTCGAGTAGGGATTGAAGGCATCGAACGGGCCAAGATTCCGATCTGGCACCAGCGGCATCACCACGCCGGTGATGGCGACAAACTGCAGCGTGGCGCGGATGTCATCGACGGTGAAGGCGCGGGTCCAGGCGTGGATCGGCTGCTTGAGGCCGATCATGACGGCGGTGGCGGTGGCCACGAGGATGGCCGCCTGCGTGTACTCCCATTGCACCAGGGCTCCGAGCAGGCAGGTCAGAAGCGACGCGGCGAACGTGGTGCTGCCGGGGTGGATACTGGCCGGGTTGTTGAAATGCAGCGCGGTGAGGTGAAGACCCACGAGGGCGAGCACGATCGGCAGCACCGCCGCCGCATGGGTTTGGCTGAGGAAGGCCGCGACGCAGCCCAGGATGGCCCAGAAGGTGTAGGTGCGGACGCCGCCAAAGTCCGCCTCTCCGCCGGGGGACGCTTTTTGGTCGCTCCACTGACGGATCAAGCCCACCAGCGCGCCGAGGCAGGCGCTCACCACAATTGACAGGACGAGGTTCGACACGGGGTAAGTGGCTGGGAGAATGGAGCGGTCGTCCGGCCGGCGCAAGCGCACAGCGCGCCGCAGTTTCCCATTGCCCAGACGGTTCCCGCATGGCACCGTGCGCGGCTCCATGAGTGAGATTCCGAACGAGATCACCCACGACCAGTATGCCGTGCGCCTGAAGAAATTGCAGGACCTGCGCGCCACGGGCGTCGACCCGTTTCGCGCCTCCTTTTCACCGACGCATTTCTCCGCGGAGGCGATCAAAGGTTATGTCGAAGGACAGGAGAACGTCGTACCGGTGAAGGTCGCGGGCCGGCTGCTGATCATCCGCGACATGGGCAAAAGCCAGTTCGTCAAGATCCTCGATCAGCAGGGTCTCATCCAGCTTTACGTGAAGAAGGACCTGGTGGGCGAGGCCGCCTACGCGGCGTTCCGGAAACTCGACCTCGGTGACATCATCGGCACCGAAGGCACGCTGTTCAAAACGAAGTCCGGCGAAATCACGGTGCGGGTCGAGCGTTGCGTGCTCGTGGCGAAGTCGCTGCGCCCGCTGCCGGAGAAGTGGCATGGGCTCACCGATCCGGAGCAGGTCTACCGCCAGCGCTACCTCGATGTCATCGTCAATGGCGAGTCGCGTCAGCGGCTGTTGCAGCGCAGCCGGATCGTGACCGCGATCCGCCGTTTTCTCGAAGACCGCCAGTTCATCGAGATTGAGACCCCGATCCTGCAATCCGTGGCCGGCGGCGCGGCGGCCAAGCCTTTCACCACGCACCACAATGCCCTCGGCTGCGACTTTTTCCTGCGGATCTCGCTTGAGCTTTACCTGAAGCGCATGCTGGTCGGCGGCTGGGATCGCGTGTTCGAGATCGGGCGCAACTTCCGCAACGAGGGAATCTCGCGGAAGCACAACCCGGAGTTCACGATGCTCGAGGTCTACCAGGCCTACTCCGACCATCGCGGGATGATGATCCTGATCCGGGATTTGCTGACGACGCTCTGCCGCGACGTGCTCGGCACCTTTGAGGTCAAGCACGCGTCGAGCGGGCAGGTCATCAACTTTGGTGGCGAATGGCGCGAGGTGAAATACAAGGACCTGATCGTCGCGGAGACGGGCGATCCGGACTGGTTCGGCCGGAGCAAGGCGGAAAAGATCGCCGCGGCGGAGAAATTCGGCCTGAAGGTCGAGCCGCATTGGGAGGAATTCGAAATCACCAACGAGATCTTTTCCAAGCGGATCGAGCCGACCCTCATCCAGCCGACCTTCGTGCTCAACCTGCCCAAGGAGCTCTGTCCGCTGGCGAAGATCAATCGCGAGGATCCCACGACCCTCGATGTGTTCGAGCTCACGATCGGCGGGATGGAGATTGCGCCCGCCTATTCCGAGCAGAACGATCCGTTGGTGCAGCGCGAGATGTTCGAGGCCCAGGCGGGGGAGGAGAAGCAGAACATCGATCAGGATTTCCTGCTCGCGCTCGAACACGGCATGCCCCCGGCCGGCGGAATGGGCGTGGGCATCGACCGCCTCTGCATCCTGCTCACCGGCGCCGAGAGCATCCGCGACGTGATGCTCTTCCCCCAATTGCGCCCGGGCAGCTGACGGGCGCGGTGAGCGATCACAGCGCGTGGAGGGCCGACTTGCTCACGGCCAGTCCGGCTTCCTTCACGGCCTCGCTGAGGGTGGGATGGGCGTGGATGGTGCGGCCGAGGTCCTCGGCGCTGCCGCCGTATTCCATGTGGGCGACCACCTCTGAGATGAGTTCGGACGCACCATGGCCGATGATCTGCGCGCCGAGAATCCGGTCGGTTTTCGCGTCGGCGATGATCTTCACGAAACCGTCGGCGGCGTCGGCGGCAACGGCCCGTCCATTGGCGGCGAAGAAGAACTTCCCGATGCGCACGTCGAGGCCTTTCGCCTTGGCGCCGTCCTCGCCGAGGCCGACCGCCGCCACCTCGGGATCGGTGTAGATGATCGCCGGCACCAGGTTCCAGTCGACTTGTCCAGCGTGGCCCGCGATCCACTCGGCGACCGCGGCACCGTCCTCCTCGGCCTTGTGCGCCAGCATCGGGCCGGCGACGACATCGCCGATCGCCCAGATTCCGGGGACGGACGTGCGCAGATGATCATCGACGCGGATGCGTTTCTTTTCGTCGAGCTGGAGGCCCAGCTTTTCGATCCCCAAATTCTCCGTAACCGGGCGGCGGCCGACCGAAACAAGAATCTTGTCGGCCGGGAACTCGAGTGGTTTGCCGTCCCGTTCCGCCAGCAAGACCGCGGACCCGGTTCCGGGCGCTGACGGACTCGGGGCCGGCTCTTTCAGCCCGGTGATCCGGGTGTTGACTTCAATCTTCAGGCCCTGCTTGGCGAGCAGGCGGGCCAGCAGGCGCACGACATCGTCATCATAACTGGCGGCGATCTTGGGAAGAAATTCGACCACCGTCACGGCGGAGCCGAGGCGGGACCACACGGAGCCGAGTTCGAGCCCAATGGCGCCCCCGCCCACGACGACCAGACGCCGGGGAACGGCATCAAAGGCAATCGCCTCGTCGGACGAGACGACGGTCTGGTGGTCGAACGGCAGGAACGAGAGGTCAGTGGGGACGGATCCGGAGGCGATGACGATGTTCTTGGCGGCGATTTCGGTGGCGGCCCCGCCCGGGCTGGAGGCGGCGACGGTGACCACGCCGTTGCCGGCGAGCGTGGCCTGCCCGCTGAACACGGTGACTTGGCGCGCCTTCGCGAGTTGGGCCACGCCCCCGACGAGTTTCTGCACCACCCCGTCCTTCTTCTTCATCAACGTCGCCAGGTCGAGCTCGACTCCGGACAACTTGATGCCGCTGGAGGCGGCCTGGTTCTTCGCCCACGCAAAATGCTCGCTCAGTTGCAGCAGCGCTTTGCTGGGAATGCAGCCGACGTTGAGGCAGGTGCCCCCGAGCGTCGGGCGTTTCTCGATGAGCGCGACCTTGAGGCCGAGCTGCGCGGCGCGGAAGGCGCACACGTAGCCGCCGGGACCGGCGCCGATGATGGCAACGTCAAATGAATCCATGAGATTATTTGGGACGAATCTGTTAGGGCGACCCGAACATCCAGCAGGCGATGCGAATGGAGGGCGCTGCTCCGTCAGTGCCGCTCAGGTCTTTGGCGGCGACGGCGCGCCGCCCTCCAAATACTGGCGGATCTGGGATGACCTTG
The DNA here is from genome assembly GCA_003142955.1 of Opitutia bacterium. Taxonomy (GTDB): domain Bacteria; phylum Verrucomicrobiota; class Verrucomicrobiia; order Opitutales; family Opitutaceae; genus Fen-1467. Next base: position 111,888 of record PLOH01000072.1, read on the forward strand.
GGCACGTGTTTGCTGTGATCCCGTCTGGTTGCGACCGCGGCTGGTCAGGGGCAGGGCGCCGGCGCTTCACACGCTGAGGAGCAGGCGGGCGGGGTCCTCAATGGCCTGCTTCAGGCGGACGAGGAAGGTCACCGCATCGCGACCATCGACCACCCGGTGGTCGTAGCTCAGCGCGACATACATCATCGGCCGGACGACCACCTGACCGTTCACCGCGACCGGACGGTCCTGAATGGCGTGCATGCCGAGAATCGCACACTGCGGCGCGTTGAGAATCGGCGTCGACAGGAGGGATCCGAAGATGCCGCCATTGGTGATCGTGAAGACGCCGCCGTCGAGGTCGGCGAGCGTGATTTTGCCCTCGCGCGCCTTCTGCGCGGCGCCGGCAAGCTGCTGCTCGATCGCGGCGAACCCCGCCCGGTCACAGTCGCGGAGCACGGGAACCATGAGGCCCCGGTCGGTGGAGACGGCGACGCCGATGTCGTAGAAATGGTTCTCGATGACCGTGTCGCCCTCGATCTGGGTATTGACGGCCGGAACCGCCTGCAAGGCATGGACCACCGCCTTGACGAAGAACGACATGAAACCGAGTTTCACGCCATGTTTCCGGATGAACTCTTCCTGATGTTTCGCCCGGAGGTCGCGCACCGCGGACATGTCGACCTCGTTGAACGTGGTGAGCATCGCCGCTTCGTGCTGGGCCTGCACCAGGCGCTGGGCCAGCCGTTGCCGGAGCGGCGTGAGCTTGCGGCGAGTCGTTCGATTTGGGAGAGCGGAAGCCGGAGACCGGATAGATTCCACAGGCGGAGTCGTGGGATTTTGGATACCGGATACCGGAGGCCGGATAGCTTCGGCCGGTGCCTTTCCGGTCTCCGGTTTCCGGTATCCGGTCTCATCAGGTGTCTTTCCGGTATCCGGTTTCAGATTTCCGGTTTCGGCTGCTGCCAGCAGATCGCCCTTGGTCACGCGGCCGCCCTTGCCGGTGCCGACCACGCCGGCGGGATTCACTCCGGTTTCGGCGGCCAGGCGGCGCACCGACGGAGGAACCCTGGGATCGGACGCGGGCGTCTGAGCAGGTCCGGTCGCAGCTGCGGGACCGGTTGCTGCGGTGGCCGGCGTCTGCTCGCCCGGGTCGATGGTGGCGACCAGCTGGCCGATCTTGACTTCGGAGCCGGCAGACACCTTGAGCGCGATGCGTCCGGCGGTTTCGGCCGTGCCTTCTGAGGTGATCTTGTCCGTTTCGAGCTCGAAGAGCGGCTGATCCTTTTTCACAAAGTCACCTTCTTTCACATGCCACTTGGCGAGCACGCCGCTGGAGATCGATTCGCCCAGGGAGGGAATTTTGACGTCGAGGATGGGCATGAGCAGGAGAGCGAACAACAGGTTCCGGAGGGGGAGATTCGCTCCCCGGCTCCGTTTTTCAAGATTATCTCAGACCCCGAACGCGGCGCGGACCAAGGCGGCCTGTTCGTACCGATGGCGCGCGAGGTGGCCGACGGCGGGCGAAGCGCTGGCATCGCGGCCGGCATAGAACGCCTGGCGGCCGAAAACATGTTCCAGTTGCGGCGCGAGATGGGTCCACGCCCCCATATTCTGCGATTCCTCCTGGCACCAGACGACGGTGGCGCCGTCGTATTTGTCGACGAGTTCTGCCAGGCGGTTGCGATGGAGGGGAAAGAGCTGTTCAACGCGCACGATCGCGGCGTCGGTGATCTGGTTCTTTTCGCGGTAGTCCAGCAGATCATAATAAACCTTGCCGGAGCAGAGGATCAGGCGCTCGACCTGCCCCGGGGTGGGGCACGGGCTCGTGCCCTCGGGCGCGGCATCGGTCCAGCGCGGATCGTCGATGATCTCGTGAAAGCGTCCGGAGGTGAACTCTTCGAGCCGGGAAGTGGCGCGGGGATGGCGGAGAAGGCTCTTGGGGGACATCACGACCAGCGGTTTGCGGAAATCACGGTGCATCTGGCGGCGCAGCGCGTGGAAGAATTGCGCGGGGGTGGTGAGGTTGCACACCTGCCAGTTGCCTTCCGCGCTTAGCTGGAGGAAACGCTCGAGCCGCGCGGAGGAATGTTCCGGGCCCTGTCCCTCGTACCCGTGGGGCAGGAGAAGCACGAGGCCGCTCACCCGTTGCCATTTGGATTCGGAGCAGCAGATGAATTGGTCGATGATCGTTTGGGCGCCATTGGCGAAATCCCCGAACTGCGCCTCCCAGAGACAAAGCATCTGGGGAAAATCGAGGCTGTAACCGTAGTCGAAGCCGAGGACACCCGCCTCGGAGAGCGATGAGTTATAAATGCAAAACTCCGCCTGTTTGGCGTCGAGGTTGCGCAGGGGCACGTAGCGCTCGTGGGTGTCGAGGTCGAAGAGCACCGCATGGCGCTGACTGAACGTGCCGCGCTCGCTGTCCTGTCCGGAGAGGCGTACGGGCGTGCCTTCCAGCAGCAAAGTGCCGAAGGCGAGTGCCTCGCCGAAGGACCAGTCGACGGGGCCGCCTTCCTTGGAGGCCTGGGCGCGCCCCTCGAGGAAACGTTTGATCTTCGGGTTAAGCTTGAAGGTCGGTGGAACGCAGGTCAGGCCGCGCACGCAGGTCCCCAATAATTCGGGGGACACGGCAGTGGCCGCCGGCGTGAAAAAACTGGCGTGCTGGAAAACCGCGGTGGAACCCTCGAAGCGCTTCACGTCGTCGATCTGGCGGTCGAGCTTCTTGCGGGCACGGACGAGCGCCTCTTCGAGGAGCGTCGTGTATTCGGTCTTGATGACCTCGGACTCCGCAGCGGTGATCGTGCCTTCGGCGATCAGTTTCCGACTGAGAATCGCTGACGGCGGCGAATGCGAGGCGATCTTGCGATAAAGCAGGGGCTGGGTAAACGCGGGTTCATCCGATTCGTTGTGCCCATGGCGGCGGTAGCAGACCATGTCGACCACGACGTCGCGCTGGAACCGCTGCCGGAAATCGAGGGCAACGCCAGCCACGTAACAAACGGCCTCGGGGTCGTCGCCGTTGACGTGGAAAATCGGCGCTTCAATCGTCTTGGCGATATCCGTGCAATAGCGGCTGGAGCGAGCCTCGACCGGCAGGGTGGTGAAGCCNNATCTGGTTGTTGATGACGAAGTGCACCGTTCCGCCGGTGCAATAGCCGGGCAGTTGCGAGTAGTTCAACACCTCGGCGACGGTGCCCTGGCCGGCAAACGCGGCATCGCCATGGAGGAGCAGCGGCAGGATGCGCCGGCGTTCGCCGTCGCCCCGAAGGCGCTGGCGGGCGCGGGCCTTGCCCTCCACGACCGGGTCGATGGCCTCGAGGTGCGAGGGATTCGCGGCCAGGCGGACTTCGACCTTCCGCCCCGAACTGGTGTCGAGCACCGCCTCGTAGCCCAGGTGATATTTCACGTCGCCGTCGCCCTCCACCGTGTCGGGGACGAAGTTCTCCGAGAATTCCTCGAAGATGAACTGGAAAGATTTCTGCAGGAGATTGGCGAGGACGTTGAGCCGGCCGCGGTGGGCCATGCCCAGAACAATCTCGTCGATGCCCAGCACCGCGCAGTGTTCAACAATGGTGTCGAGCGCCGGGATGAGGGTCTCCCCGCCCTCAAGCGAGAATCGTTTCTGGCCGACATACTTTGTCTGCAGGAAATGCTCAAAAACCTCAGCTTTGTGGAGGCGACGAAGGATGCGGATCTCCTGGTCCTTCCCAAAATTAGGCTGGTTGCGCCGCGGCTCCATATAGTTCTGCAGCCAGCGCCGGACCTCAGTGTCCTGGATGTGGAGATACTCGACGCCGATGGGGCCGCAGTAGGTCTGTTTCAGGCCGGCGATCAAATCGACCAGGCGCATCTGGCCGCCGTCAAGGTAATGGCCGACGTCGAAAAACGTTTCGAGGTCCGGTTCGGCGAGACCGAACTCACCGAGTGCCAGCCGGGAAGAAGGCGGCGGCGGATCGTTGAGCGGGTCGAGATGGGCCTGGATGTGGCCGATGGAGCGGTAGTGATAGATGAGGCTGTGCACTTGCGACTGCTTGAGGCTGTCGATCAGCGCGGGCGCCGCGGAAGCGGAGCCGGCGAGAACGGGAATCTGCCCGCTCAGGCCGAGGGTGAAGCCCTGAAAGAACGCGCGCCAGGTCGGGTCGACCGCGTCGGGATTTTCGAGCCACCGCCGATAGTATTCCTCAATCAGGTCGGCATTGGCCCGGGTCGGAAGAGTGGCGGCAATCATGGGTGGAGCAGGCAGCGCCCGCGGAGAGTCGATGACGGAGAGGTGGTCAGGCCGGCAATGGTCACCGGGCGCACGGAGAAATCAGGTGAAACACAGAGCACGCAGGCCATGGCGACACAAGGGGATTCCCGGAGGCCGGTGGCCAGTTGGCAGGCGTGTCTTCGGTGGCTAGGCATCTGGCCAACCATATGCCATTTGTCCGCCGGCTCATGATTACACGGTGGATCGAAGCGTGGCTAATCACCTTTAGCAGTGGCATCACCAGGACTGATGACGGGCTGGCCTCAGGCTAGGAGTAGGAAGGTCGCTTGCGACCGATGATCGCCCGCAAGCGGGCTTCCTACACCCGCACACCAATCAGTTCGCGAACGCACGAGGAGAATCGCCCGCAATTGCATGGATCCGGCCTCAGGGTTCCACGATGACGGGCAACCCCACCCAGGCCAGATCCAGCAGCGTCTGCGCGTCCCAGTTGGCGAGCCGGAAGCAGCCGTGGGACTCGGTGCGGCCCACCTGCTCGGGCGTGGGGGTGCCATGGATACCGTAGCCGGGACGGTCGAGACCGATCCACGCGATGCCGACCGGGTTGTTGGGCCCGGGCGGAAGGACCAGTTTGTGTCCCAGTTCCCGGGCTTCTTCGGACTCGGGAAAGACCTCGGGATCGAACGTGTAATCAGGATTGGGAATCACGACTGTCACATGCAATTCGCCGGCCGGGCGCTTGGCGACATCGCGGGCGATGCTGACTGGAAAGTGCGCGATCAGATTGCCAGCCTCATCCCGGGCTTCCAGAACGTGATCTTCGAGACTGATATGAAGCAAAGCCGCCTTGCCCGGCAAGGAAATGAGCCTGACGGCCGGAGCCAGCACGGTGGTTGCGGGCGCGATCGCCGCCCAGTCGACGGTCGGATTGAGTTGTTGGAGGAGAGCGGGATGGGCATGGGTGCGCTCCGCCACCAACTCGAGGGCATTTTCATAGGCGAGAGCGGTCTGCTGCGACTTGCCGAGCCAGGTGGGGCTGAGCGGTTGGAGGCCGGCCAGATCCTCGGCGGTGAGCGGAATCCTGGCCAAGGGAGGGGCGGAGAGGAAAAGGCGGTCGCGAGTTTCCGTGTCAAGCTGACCCGTCGTTGAAAGTCCGGTGCTTTCCTGAAAGGCCCGCAGGGCCGCAATCGATTGAGACCCGGCGATTCCATCGATCGGGCCACAGGAAAATGCCCTTCGCGCGAGTTCAATCTGTGCTTCCAGCCACGTCGCGACGGGACGCGGATACACCTCAATGGGGACCGAACCGGTCGGGCGGTCGAGCGGAAGCATCACGGGCTCGGACGTTGTCGGGTTCCGAGGTGCGCTTTGCGCGGGCGGTTCCAGTCGCGTCGTACTTTCCTTCACGGGCGTTCTTCCGGCGGCTCCGGCGGGCGCGCCTGCGCCGACCGGCGCCAGGCGGTGGGAGCCGAACTGGTGCTTCAGCGCGCCGCCGATCGCGAGGAAAAGAAGGAAGAGAACGACGAGCCCTTTGTGGTCGGCATTTCCGACGACGGTCATGGACGGGGTTGGTTGCGGGATTGCTCTTGCCATATTCCTGACGGGTTCGCGATGTTTCTCGCGGGTCTTTGCCTTTGGCTTGGCCGTGCCCGGCTCGATTTTCTCCAGGCTGCACCCCTGGCGAAACCCGGAGAGAAGACCGCAGCGGTTGAATCTCACTCAAGATCGAACGCGTCTGTTTCAGCCGCCGCTCTTGACGGCAGAGATTGCGCCATCCGCCAGCATTTCCTTCAGCAGACTTGTGAGGTACGGAATGAGCTGCTTTTTCCGGCTGACGATGCCGGGCAGGTCAAAGATTTCGTCCTGTTCGACGTGGTGGTACGAGATGCGCGCCACCACCTCCGGATCGCCCTTGACCACCAGCAGGGAATTCTGGGTGTTGATGTCGGTGACCAGCAGGCTCGCGAACAGCAGATGTTCAGCCGCACACAGCTGCTGGAGCGCGGCGGCCAGCGACTTCGCCTGACCCCAAAAGTTGCCGAAGCCCAGTTCCTCGACTTGGGCGACGGCAAACCGTGTGCCGCCCTCCTCATACACCTTGTAATCGGACCGGACGATCTTGTCCGGCGGATTGGCGAGGATGACCGAGCCGGAGCTGAAGATGGTGGCCGCCAGATCGCGCGGATCCACTCCGGCAATCGATGACAGCCAGCGCAGGACTTCGCCATCCTTGGCGGTCGAAGTCGGGCTGTTGAGGTTCAGCGTGTCCGAGATGATGCCCGCCATCATGATGCCCGCGAGATCCGGTGAGGGCGCGAGGTGCTCGCGTCGATGCAGGTCCGCGACGATGGTGCACGTGGAGCCGACCGGTTCATTGATGAAAAGAATCGGCTGGGCGGTCGTGAGCGAGCCAAGCCGGTGGTGGTCGATGACCTCGCTGATGGTCACCTCGGCTGCGCCGGTGACCGCCTGGGTCATCTCGTTATGATCCACCAACACGAGGCGGGTTTTGACGGGCTTGAGAATATCGGTCTTGGTGAGAATGCCGGCCAGGCTGCCGTCGTCCGCCAGCACCATGAAGGCCGGAGCGGGAGAAGAAACGACCTTCTTGCGCACATCCGCGAGCCGGGTGTCGGCGGCGAGCGAAACGAACTTGCGGTCGATCAGGCGCTCGATGTTCGAAGCGGTTCGGATGACCCACGCGGTGGTCGCCGAGTCGTAAGGACTGATAATCAAGCTGACGCCGCTCGTCTTGGCGAGTTCGACCACCTCGTCGTCGATCGGCAGATTACCCGTGATGACCAGCAGCCGGACGCCGATCTGGATGGAGCGCTGTTGGATGTCCCAACGGTCGCCAACGATGATGACGGACTGGCGGGGGGCGATGTGCTCCTCGTCGGAGAATTTGCCAAAGGAACGAATATCCATCGCCCCGATTCGCACGTAAAGCTCCTCGGGGGTGTTTTCGTCGGTAAGATGGAGGACCTTGGCTTTGAGCGCTCGGGCGATGTCGGCCAGCCGGGTGTGAACCTGCCGCATGAGTCTCGGCTCGCGCACCTTGGGGGTGAAGAATCCCCCGAGCTGGAAGATCGAAACAGTGCCGATGAAGCGGCGGTTGGCGTCCAGGACGGGTAGAATGCGGATGTCGTGCGCCTCGATGAGGTCGAGGGCCTCGGCGCAGGTGGTATCTTGGGTGATAGAAATGACCCGCGACACCATCAGGTCGCGCACGCGGGGGGTGACATCGCTGAGGTAGAGTGGCAGCGCCTGATGAAAACGCGCCAAAATGCTGTCAATCCGCGCGTTAGAGTTACCGCAGCGGGCAGCAACATAACCCCGATCGCCGCGGGTCTCCTTGAACGCCGCATAGGCGATGGCGGAACAGATGGCGTCGGCGTCAGGATTCTTGTGGCCGATGACGTAGGTGATTTCGTCGGCAGGAGTGGCAGTCGGAACAGTCATTCAGGAGAAGACCTGAAAAATGACCACCCCGCCGGGTGAAGCAAAGTTTCTTTTTGTCCACCCGCAGCGCCGCGGCGGCGATGCGGGTGCTTTGCTCCGGGAATTGGCCCAGGATCGGAAGGCGCCGCGTTATGGAGCCGGCGCGACCGGCACCACGCCAGCTTCGCTCGCGATCATCGAGTTTTTTCCGTAGATGCGCTGGTTGCCACCGGCGGGGGCCGGGATCGTTTGTCGGATGTCGCTGGTTGGCTTGCCCGCGGTGTTGACCAAATGGTTGTCAATCGACGGGTAGTACTGGACGTTGCCGCCGAGGAAAATGACATGGCCGCCCGCACTGCGATAGGCGCCCTGATTGTCGTCCCAAAAGCCTTGGGCGTTAAGTCCGCGGGTAAAAGCGATTGGAGTGGTGGCAGGATCACTCATCTTCAGCCCGCCGACGAATTCGAAGCTGGGCGTCTTTTCTTCAAGCGCGGCGATGACCTGCCCGTGGGCGGCGTCATCGGGATCGATGACCGTGGCGGGGGTCACGCCGTCAAACAGCGGATCATTCTTCGCGAAATACAGACTGGCGTCGTTCAGCGTGCCGGCCCGCCCCAGCAGTCCGATCCAGCGAAAGTAGTTGCTGGAGGCCTGGACGTTCTGTTGCGCCGCCAGGGTCAGGGGGTCGGGCAGGCGGTCGCTGTTATCGGCGGCGAAGATCATCGCCGCCTTGCCGATTTCGCGGAGGTTGTTGGCATCCGCCGTGCGCTGGGCGATCTCGCGCACCTTGCCGACGGTGGGGATGACAATCGCCGCCAGGATGCCGATGATGGCGATGACGGTGAGCAACTCGATCAACGTGAAGCCGCGTTGGCGGCGGAGGGAGGTAGGTGTATGCATAGGATGAGGGGATGGCGGCACAGTGGCCAACGTATTTTCGCTGACACAAGGCAAAATTTTCCACCGGGCTCGACAAAAACCGGGCCATGCTCAAAGGTACTGCCAACCTATGAAGATCTATCTGGACGGCCAGTTTGTGGATTCGGCGGAAGCGAAGATCTCGGTGTTCGATCATGGCCTGCTTTATGGGGATGGGATTTTCGAGGGAATCCGCCTCTACGAAGGCAATGTGTTCCGGCTCGACGCGCACCTGGACCGTCTGTGGTGCTCGGCCAAGGCCATCCTCCTGACTATCCCGATTTCCCGCCGGGACATGGTCGAGGCGGTCTGCGAATCCTGCCGCCAGAACGGCCTCCGCGACGGCTACATCCGCCTCGTGGTCACCCGGGGCGTCGGCGATCTCGGGCTGGCGCCCTGGCTGTGCGCGAAGCCGTCGGTCTTTATCATCGCGGACAAAATCGCGCTGTATCCTCCGGAGTATTACACGAGCGGCTTGAGCATCGTGACGGTGCCGACGCGCCGGGTCGGGCCGGCGGCGCTGCCGCCGATGGTCAAATCGCTCAACTACCTGAACAACATCCTCGCCAAGATCGAGGCCCGCCAGGCCGGCGCCCTCGAAGCCATCATGCTCAACGACGCCGGATTTGTCGCCGAATGTACTGGCGACAACGTGTTCATCGTGTGCCAGGGGCGGTTGCTGACGCCGGCCGCCCAACAAGGGGCGCTGAAGGGGATCACCCGGGAAACGATCGTCTCGGTGGCGCAGGCCCTGTCGTTGCCGTTTGAGGAACACGATCTGACCCGCTACGATCTCTGGAACGCGGACGAATGCTTTCTCACGGGGACGGGGGCCGAGGTCATTCCCGTGGTCAAGCTCGATGGCCGCGAGATCGGCGACGGCAAGCCCGGCCCCGTAACCAACCGGGTGCTGGCCGAGTTCCGGCGGCGCGTGCTGGTCGAAGGCACGAAGATCTGACGAAACCGGATAGCGGAAACTGGAGACCGGAAAGTCAGGCAATACGGCTCTTCCATCCGGCATCCCGGTCTTTCCGGTCTCCGGTATCCGCTTTCCGATATCGAATCGGCCCGTCCGGCTGCAAATCGATCACCGGGAAGGCCGGCCGACGATTGACGCCGTTTTTTCATTTCTGATGCGCTCATCCTTGCCACCGGACGTGTCGATGGCATGATTGGTGCAAAGACCAGAAGAGACCGGCCGGGCGTGTCGCACTTTTGTGTGCCGCGTCTCGCCGTTTTCGTCCAACGTGTTATATTTGATCCATGGCCAATTCACTGAAATGCGACCTCTGCGGGAAACCCGCAACCGTCCATCTCACGCAGATCGTCAACAACAAGATCCACAAGGTTGATCTCTGCGAGGAGTGCGCGCAGGCCAAGGGCGTCACCGATCCGAGCGGCTTTTCGCTGGCGGATTTGCTGCTGAAGACTTCCCTGAACCCTGAACCGCAGGCGGAGGGAATCCGCTGCGAACAGTGCGGCGCCACCCAGGCGGATTTCAAAAAGCAGGGCCGGTTTGGCTGTCCGGCCTGCTACGAAGTGTTCAAGCCGGTCATTGAACCGCTGTTAGGCAACATGCACAAGGGAACGATCCACGTTGGAAAGGTGCCCCGGCGCGCGTTGGAGCGGAAATCCCTTTATGACCGTCTGACGAATCTGCAGGGGGAGTTGGACGAGGCCATCAAAGCGGAACGCTACGAGGATGCGGCCCGCTTTCGCGATGAAATCCATCAGGTTAAGCAGGCTTTTGGGGAGAAAACGCTGAGTTGATATGAAAATTGCCCCACTTTTCGAAGTACCAACGGAACTGGCCGACCCGTCGGGCAGCAAGTGCGCGATCGTATTGACGACGCGGATCCGGCTCGCCCGCAACCTTACCGGGAGTCCGTTTCCGGGATGGGCCAAAGAGGCGCAGCGGAGTGCCATGTTGGCGGAGAGTCTGGCGGTCGTTGCGGAATTGCCCCAGATGAAAAAGGGACTGAGCCTGACGGTGGACGAGCTTTCGGACCTGGAGAAGCAGATCCTGGTGGAACGCCACCTGATCAGCCGCGAGCTGAGCAACGCCAAGCGCGGCGCGGGGGTGGTGATCAGCCGCGACCAATCCGCCGCCGTGATGATCAACGAAGAGGATCACCTGCGGATTCAGGTGATGCGGGCCGGCTTTCAGCTGAAGAAGGCCTGGAATGCCATCAACACGATCGACTCGGAACTCGAGGAGAAACTGAACTATGCGTTCTCCCCGACGCTCGGCTATCTCACCGCCTGCCCGACCAACCTGGGCACCGGTATGCGCGCCTCGGCCATGATGCACCTGCCCGCGCTGGTCATCTCCAGCCAGATGGAGAAGGTGGTCCGGGCCGTGAACCAACTCGGGATGGCGGTTCGCGGGCTGTTTGGCGAGGGTTCCGACGCGAGCGGCAGCATCTTCCAGATTTCCAACCAGACGACGCTCGGCGAATCCGAGGAAGACATCATCAAGCGGCTTTCCAGCGTGCTCAACACGATCATCGAGCACGAACTCAACGCCCGCGCCAAGCTGCTGGAAGCCGACTCCAGCAAGCTGTTCGACAAGATCGGTCGCGCGTTTGGCATTCTCCAGAATGGCCGGCTGCTCACCTCCGCCGAAGCCATGAATCTTCTTTCGCTCGTCCGGCTCGGCGTCGACTTGAATGTGTTTCCCGAAGTCCGGCGCCCGGTGATCGACCGGCTGTTTATCGAGGCGCAGCCCGGTCACATCCAGTATGCGGCCCATGGCGCGTTCGAGTCCGCCCGGCGCGACCAGTTGCGCGCCCAGTTTCTGCGCACGGAGATTGCCAGTTTCGGGCCTCCGGATTTCAACGTCACGGGAAAGAACTGACCGGCCGGACCATCCCTCTCATGGAACCAATGAACAATTTCACGCCCCGCGCGCAGCAGGTGCTGGCGCTGGCCCGGAAGGAAGCCGACCGTTTTCATCATAACTATGTCGGCACGGAGCACATCCTGCTCGGTTTGATCAAACTCGGGCAGGGGGTCGCGGTGAGCGTGCTGCAGAAGATGGGGCTCGACCTCGAAACGGTGCGCTCCGCCGTGGAAAAACAGGTCGGAACCGGAACGGAAACCAAAACCGCGGGCAGCATCCCCTACACGCCGCGGGTCAAGAAAGTGCTGGCGCTGGCGGGCAAGGAGGCGAAGACGCTGAACCACAGCTATGTCGGCACCGAGCATATTCTCCTCGGCCTGCTCCGGGAGGGCGAAGGCGTGGCCGCGCGCGTGCTCCGTTCCCTGGATGTCGACATCGAGCGCACGCGGCAGGAAATCCTGCGCGAGCTCGATCCGCAGTTCTCCGGCGAGGGCGGGGGCGAGGAGGCGGCGGCACCGTCGCCGCGTGGGGGCGGCGGACCCGAGGACAAGAAGGAGGTCAAGACACCCGCGCTCAAGGCCTTCGGCCGCGATCTGACGGAGCTGGCGCAGAAAGGCGAACTCGATCCGGTGGTGGGCCGGCGGACCGAGATTCGGCGCGTCATCCAAATTCTTTGCCGTCGCACCAAGAACAACCCGGTGCTCATCGGGGAGGCGGGCGTGGGCAAGACCGCGATCGTCGAGGGACTGGCGCAGGAGATTGCGACCGGCGTCGTCCCCGAGATTCTGCTGGACAAGAAGGTCATCACGCTCGATCTCGCGCTGATGGTGGCCGGCACGAAATACCGGGGCCAGTTTGAGGAACGCATCAAGGCGGTGATGGACGAGATCAAACGTTCCAAGAACGTCATCATCTTTATCGACGAGTTGCATACCATTGTGGGCGCCGGCGCGGCGGAGGGCGCGATGGACGCCTCCAACATCTTCAAGCCGGCGCTTTCGCGCGGCGAACTGCAGTGCATCGGGGCGACCACGCTGAACGAGTACCGCAAGTACATCGAGAAGGACAGCGCCCTCGACCGCCGTTTCCAGTCGGTGAAGATTGAAGCGCCCTCGGTGGAGGACACAATCCTGATCCTCAAGGGCATCCGCGGCAAGTACGAGGACCATCACAAGGCCGTTTTCACGGACAAGGCCGTGGAGGCTGCCACCAAACTCTCCGACCGGTACATCACCGGCCGCTTCCTCCCGGACAAGGCGATCGACGTCATGGATGAAGCTGGTTCGCGGGCCCGGATTTCCGCGCTCAGCCGGCCGCCGGACATCGAGGCGTTGAACAAGGAGATCGAATCGGTTTGTGCGCAAAAGGAGGAGGCGATCTCCCAGCAGCATTTCGAGGAGGCGGCCAAATTCCGCGATCACGAGAAGCAGCTCCGCGCCAAGCTCGAGCAGATCACCGAGGAGTGGAAGAAGCAGCGCGAGGAGAAGCGCGTCACCATCGACGAGGACCTGATGTTGCAGGTTGTGGCCGACTGGACCGGGATTCCGCTCAGCCGGATGGAAAAGAAGGAGAGCGAAAAACTGCTCCTGCTCGAAGGCGAGCTCCAGAAGGTGATCATCGGCCAGGAGGTCGCCACGGTGGCCATCTCCCGGGCGTTGCGGCGTTCCCGCGCGGACCTCAAGGATCCCCGCCGTCCGATCGGCTCCTTCCTGTTTGTCGGGCCGACGGGCGTGGGCAAGACCGAGCTGGCCAAGCAGTTGGCGGCGCTGATGTTCGCCAGCCAGGACGCAATCATCCAGTTCGACATGTCCGAATACATGGAGAAATTCTCCATGTCGCGATTGATTGGCTCGCCTCCGGGGTACGTCGGGTACGAGGAGGGCGGCCAGCTGACGGAGCAGGTGCGCCGGCGGCCCTATGCCGTCATTCTGTTTGACGAAGTGGAGAAGGCCCACCCGGACGTGATCCAACTGCTCCTGCAGATTCTCGAAGACGGGCGTCTGACCGATTCGCTGGGCCGCACGGTCGACTTCCGGAACACGATCATCATCATGACGTCGAACGTGGGCGCGCAACAGCTCCAGCGCCAGACGACGATGGGCTTCGCCGCGGGTGGCAAAGACGAGTTCCGCAACATTGAGACCATGCGGGAAAAGGTGCTCGAAGAGGCGAAGAAAGTCTTTAAACCCGAGTTCATCAACCGGATTTCGGACATCGTCTTTTTCCGGCCACTGACCAAGGACGATCTGCTCAAGATCGTTGACCTCGAGGTCGCCAAGGTCGCCAAGCGGATCGCCGACAAGAAGATCACCCTCGAGTTCACGCTGGAAGCGAAGCAGTTGCTCATCGAGAAGGGCTATGATGAGAAGTACGGTGCGCGCCCGCTCCGTCGGGCCGTCGAACACTATCTCGAGGATCCCCTCGCGGAGGCAGTCCTCCGGGGAACGCTCAAGGATGGCGAACCGATCTTGGTGGTCCGGGACGGCGAGAAACTGGATTTCAAGCAGAAGGAACCTGCGAGCGGGGCGACCGGAGTGTCCTCCTAGCCGTCGGTCGGGTAGGCTCTCTGGCGAATTATTGTAGGGCGGGGTCGCCGCACCCCGCCATTTGAACCGGGCGCGGCGGGGTGCGGCGACCCCGCCCTACATCCAACTGCCGGCTCCCGGTTCAGACCACCGGTGTACGTGGAAGACCCGGGCAGAAAAGCGCAAGCTCGTAGGGACATTGCAATGACGGCGGTTCTGGCTTTGTCTGGCAGACATGGCACGCGTCGCAAACTTGCTTTTGGTCGTGGTGTATTGCGCGGGCAGGGTGGCCGCGGGGGAGATCACTGCCAGCGAGCTCGGTCGCGCGCCGTCGGCCCAACGACTGGCGGCGATTCAGGCCGAGGCGGCGCAGCAAGGATGGGCGGCGGGGGCGCCACGGTTGCGCGAGGCGGCGGTCGGACTTTATGAGCAACACAGTGCGCAGGCGCAGGCCTGGTACTATCTCTATCGCTGGGCGAACCTGTTTGGCCAGACGGAGCAAGAGGCGGTAAGCCGGTGGAATGACACGGTCCGGCTGTCCCGGGCGGGATACGGCAACGCGCTGGCGGGAATCCCCGCCACGGACCGGCCGCTTGGCGATCTCGCGCCGCCAGAGCTGCGAGCGTACGTGATGGGCTCGCAGGATTTCTCCGATCAGTTCTTCACGATGTTGTCGCCGCTCGACCACCCGATAATGGTGATTCATACCCTCACCGGGCTCTGGCAGCGCAATCCGGCGGACTTTCAGGAGTATGCGAATCTGGCGATTGCGATCGCCGTGGTCTATGACGTTCCCCCGCCGTCGGCGTGGCCGCATCGGCAGGTGAGTTCCCAGGCCCTGCCGCATGGGCTTCTCCCGCCGCCGGACGTTTTTACTTTCTTCATCCAGTCTGACCGGGCGGGCGCATTGCTCCAGCCATTGCGAAAACTGCCCGCGTCAGAGCTGAAGTATGTCGTCGATACCAGCGCGAATCTCGACGAGATGTCCTGGGCCCAACAGAAGTTCCAAGTGTCCTTGGCGGCGCTCAGCAACGTTTATAATGTCATCCATTACCGGCAGGACCGGGCCAAGGAGGGGAAACTGATTTGGCCGGGGACCAGCTACCGGCTGCCCGAGATTCTCCAGGCGGGCGGCATCTGCGTGGACCAGGCCTATTTCGCCGCCATGGTCGGCAAGGCGAAGGGCGTGCCGACACTCATGTTTTGCGGCACGGGACTCGATGGCCGTCACGCCTGGTTCGGCTACCTCGACGGCGAAGGGCATTGGCAGCTCGATTGTGGCCGCTACCTCTACCAGGAATTTGTGGATGGCTTCGCGATTGATCCTCAAACCTGGACCGTCATCTCCGACCACGAGCTGATGTTCCTGAGCGAGGGGTTTCGTCAGTCGCCGCTCTTCAAAACTTCCATGATGCACTGTGGGTTTGCCGAGGTCTATCTTGAGGCGGGAGACAATGCCGCGGCGGCGCAGGCCGCCCGGACCGCGGTCAACATCGCGCCGCATAATTTGAAGGCGTGGTATCTCTTGCTCGCCGCCCAGGAACGGATGGGCTCACCGCCGCGGCAGGTGGAGGCAATCTTGCAGGAGGCCGCCCTTGCCTTCCAGCCCTACGCCGATGTCGAGGCCGATTTCAAGCGACGGCTCGTCCTCAGCCTGCGTAGCCGGGGCGAGACGAGCGCCGCCAATCTCCTGGCCCACAGCGTCGGTCACGAAGATGAAACCGCCCGGGAGGATCTCAACGTGCAACAGGCGTACGACATTTTGCGGAACAGCATGGAGCACGACGGTCTCGACGGCTCAATCAGGACCTACTACACGGTGCTCGGTTCTTATGGGCACAACGCAGGCATCGTTTTCTTCCACCAGGTGGTGCAGCCATTCGTTGATTACCTGTTGAAGAACGGGCGGCCGAGCGAGGCCGTGCAGGCAGTCGGCCGGGCCCGCAGGCTCATGCGGGTGGAGCCGAATGCCCAACTGGATCTGGAACTGGGCGCATTGGCAAACCGGGTGGACGCGGCGTTGCAGTGAGGGTCGACGGCGACTGCGTGGCTTCTCAGTCGGACTCATGCAGACGAACCATCGCCTCGCTCTCGACTTCCGAAACGGTTCGATGCCAGCTGTAGGAGCCTGCTCGCAGGCGATCTCCCCTCTGAATCGCGAGCAAGCTCGTTTCCTGCAATTTGCATGGAAACGGCTTAGGGGAAAACGCTCCTGTTGTGGCTGCGAGCGCGGGCGAGTGGATTCGGAATCGGTCGTCCGCATCCTCTGATCTGGAGCCGCGTTGCGCTCGTCAATCCGCGACGAGGGCGTCGCGGCTCCATGCAACATCCGGTTCTGACGTAGGCAAATCGCGAGACTCGCCAACCCCACGATCCTTCTACTAGCGTCGATCGATATGGTGCCATCTTTAGTAGGTCTATCGGGGCTCCGGCGGCGGGCGAAGGCCGAGCTCACGGAGAACATCCTGCCGTTTTGGACGCGCCATGCGTTTGAACCGGCCTCGGGCAGACTGGCGGGCGTGCTGACGAACGACTTGCGCCGGTTTGACGACGTGCCGCGCCACGTGGTGCTTTGCGCCCGGATTCTCTGGACGTTCGCTGTGGCCGTGCGCCGCGAGCCGCGGGCCGAATGGCGGGAGATCGGACACCGCGCGTTCGAGCTACTCACCGGACCATTCTGGGATCAGCGCCACGGCGGGGTTTATTGGAGCCTGGGACCGGATGGCCGGGTTCATTCTGACCGGAAACAAATCTACGCCCAGGCCTTCGCGATCTACGGCCTGGCAGAGTGGTATGCCGCCACGGGCGAGGTGAAGGCGCTCGACCGGGCCCGGGAATTGTTCGCCCTCGTCGAGCGACATGCAGCGGAACCGAATTTTGGCGGCTATCTGGAGGCGCGCAGCGCGACATGGGACGAACTCGCCGATTTGCGGCTGAGCGAGAAGGACCTCAATGCGCCCAAGTCGATGAACACGCTCCTGCATGTCCTCGAGGCCTACACGACGCTGTTGAGGATCTGGCCTGACGCCGGCGTGCGATCACGGTTGCAGGCGTTGCTCGAAGTGATGCTCGATCACGTTGTCACCACCACGCCCTACACCCACTGCCAGCTCTTCTTCGACCTGGAATGGAGATCGTTATCCCGCGTGATCTCGTACGGACACGATATCGAGGCCAGCTGGCTCCTCTGGGACGCCGCTGAGGCGCTCGGCGATGCGCCGTTGCTGGCTCGCACCCGCACCGTGGCACTCGACATGGCTGCGGGAGTGCTGGAACACGGCTGCGACACCGACGGTTCGGTCTTCTACGAGGGCAATCCGGAGCAGGTGGTAAAAACCGACAAACACTGGTGGCCGCAGGCGGAAGCGGTGGTCGGCTTCCTCAACGCCCGAATGATCGGCGGCGGAGACAAATTCCTGACCGCCGCAGAGCGCGCCTGGCAATTCATCGACGATCACGTGGTCGACCGGAAGCACGGCGAATGGTTTGCGGAATTAGACCGGTCGGGACAGCCGTTACCCGATTACCCGTTGAATGCCGGAAGCTGCAAGATCGGCCCGTGGAAATGTCCGTATCACAACGCCCGGGCCTGTTTCGAGGTCTTGCGACGGGTGCCGGCGTCGGGTTGATAAACTGTAGCTGACCGTCGCGCGGGAGCCGTTGCGACGCGGCCGCCCCCCCGAACCACGGCGTGGTCGATCGCTGCCGCCCGCGTTGTTGGCGGAGCCGCCGCCGGCGACCGTTTTCCCGATTACAACGTTGGTCATCTATTAAATGACAAATATCCCGCGGTGCGCGCTTCGCGCTTCATCACTTGATAGATGACAACCTGTGTGTTTCGGAGGCGTGACTTGCGAAGAGGCTGCCGGAAGACCGGCCGGCCATTCTTTTTCCCGCCGATGCGCCTTCGGTGGGCGCCGCAACGGAGATGAAGGCAGTGAGGGCCGGAGGCGGAGCCGGAGGCTGTCTCCAGCCCACCACCAGCCGGCTCTCCGGCGCCGGACCTTCGAGCGGCCGGAACACGACTTCTGGCGGAAGCAAATGCGCCTCGGAAGGGCACATGAACGTTGCGCCGAGGCCCGAACGGACGAGACCGATGCCATTGGCCCGCGGCCAGACCTCCTCGGCGATGCGCGGGGTAACTCCGGCGCGGGCGAAGGCTGCGAGCATCTGGTCGTAAAATCCCGGGTTGTGGGAGCGCGGGAAGAGCACAAACGGCGTGGCCGCGAGATCGCGGAGGCGAAGATGGGGCCGCCCGGCGAGCCCATGATCCGCCGGGAGCAGCACGCCGTTTTTCTCGCGGAGCAGGAGCCGGGTTTGCAGACCCGGGGTCGGCGCGTCCGGATGGAAAAAGCCGCAGTCCAGGTCGCCGGCTTGCAGCGACGTCAATTGCGCCGAGGTGGGGGACTCGTTCAATTCCACCCGGATGCCAGGAAAACGCCGGCGAAACTCGCGCAGAATCCCGGGCAGCACGGTGGCCATTGCCAGGCCGGTGAATGCAACCCGCACTCGTCCGACCTGGCCTTGCGCCAGGGCCCGCAGTTCCGCCGGGACTCCCGCGAGCGCGCGCAGCAGCGGCTCCACCCGCTCGGCCAGCAGGCGACCGGCGGCGGTCAACTCCACGCGACGGCGGGATCGCACGAAGAGCGGCGAACCCAGCGCGGTTTCGAGCTGGGCGATCTGGCGGCTGAGCGCGGGCTGGGCGACGGCCAGGCTTTCGGCGGCCTTCCGAAAATGAAGCTGGCGCGCGACCTCGCGGAAATAGACCAGGTGCCGCAACTCGAAATCGAATTGATACTCTCTGGGCATCACAGACGACCAAACAAGTATTTTCCGGCATGGCAATCTTTTGCTAGAATGTCGCTCCCTGAACCGTCTTTTCGGGTGGCCAAAGCCGTGAGACTTTGGATTCATGCGAAAAACTCAGTCCAAACCCTCCCGGGTTCGGCTATATTTCCTCCTCCACATGCCCAAATCCCTTTTTCAAAAAGTCTGGGAAGCGCACACGGTGCGCACCCTGGCGAACGGCCAGACGCAACTCCTGATCGGCACGCACCTGATCCATGAGGTGACCAGCCCGCAGGCGTTTGGCATGCTCCGCGACCTTGGGCTCAAGGTGGCGATGCCCCACCGGACGTTTGCCACGGTCGATCACATCGTGCCGACGGACCAGGTGGCCGAGCCGTATGCCGACCCGCTCGCCGACGCGATGATCAAATCGTTGCGCCAGAGCTGCCGGGAATTCGGCATCACCTTCTTCGACCGTGCGACCGGCAAGCAGGGCATTGTTCATGTCGTGGGTCCTGAGCTGGGGATCACCCAGCCCGGCACGACCATCGCCTGCGGCGACTCGCACACGAGCACGCACGGGGCCTTCGGGGCCATCGCGTTTGGCATCGGAACCACGCAGATCCGCGACGTGCTGGCCACCCAGACCATGGCCCTGGGCCGGCTCAAGGTGCGTCGCATCAATGTCACCGGGCGGCTGGGTCCGGGGATCTATGCCAAAGATGTCATTCTTCACCTGATCCGGACGCTGGGCGTCAACGGGGGAACGGGCTACGCCTACGAGTACGGCGGCGACGTCTTCGACCGCTTCTCGATGGAAGAGCGGATGACGGTCTGCAACATGTCGATCGAGGGTGGAGCGCGCGCCGGCTATGTGAATCCCGACGAAACGACGTATGCTTACCTCAAGGGCCGGCCGTACGCCCCCCAGGGCGCGGCGTGGGCCGCCGCCGTGTCCGGCTGGAAGGCGGTCGCCAGCGACCCGGGATGTGCCTACGACGATGTCGTCACGATCCGCGGCGAAGACATCCCGCCGACGGTGACGTGGGGCATTAATCCGGGGCAGGCCGTGGGCATCGATGGCTGCATTCCCGATCCGTCCAAGGTCACGGCAGTGGATGAGAAAGCCTCGATCGAGGAGGCGCTGGCGTACATGAAGCTACCGCCGGGCGCGGCGATCAAAGGCACGAAAATCAACGTGGCCTTTCTCGGCTCTTGTACGAACGGGCGCCTGAGCGATTTTCAAGAGGTGGCGAAGTTCCTTCGGGGGCGGCGCGTTGCGCCGGGCGTGAAGGCGATCGCGGTGCCGGGCTCGCAGGGCGTCGGAGTCCTCTGCGCGTCGCTGGGCATCGATCGCGTCTTCCGCGAGTCGGGCTTCGAATGGCGCGAGGCCGGTTGTTCGATGTGTCTCGCGATGAACCCGGACAAGCTGGTCGGCGATGAACTCTGCGCCAGTTCCTCCAACCGCAACTTCAAGGGCCGCCAGGGCAGCCCCACCGGCCGTACCCTCCTCATGAGCCCGCTCATGGTCGCGGCCGCGGCAGTGACCGGGCAGGTGTCCGACGCCCGCGAAGTCTTCGGCGTCAGGCCGAGCTGACGTGCGTGTTTTGGGTCTTGATTTTGGAGTCTTGAATTAACCGAACCATTCAACGGTGAACCCGGAACTGTGAACCTTTAATCCTGAATTTTCCTCTCATGCCTCTCGAAAAAATCACTTCGGTTGCCGGTCGCGCTGTGTTTGTGCCGGGCAATGATATCGATACCGACCGGATCATCCCGGCGCGGTTCATGAAATGCGTTACGTTCGACGGACTCGGCGAGTATCTGTTTTACGATGTTCGCAAGAATGCCGACGGCACAGATCGTGCGCATCCGCTCAACGATCCGCGGTTCAAGCAGGCCACGATCCTGTTGTCCGGCGCCAATTTCGGATGCGGCAGTTCGCGCGAGCACGCGCCGCAGGCGCTGCAGAAATACGGCTTTCGCGCGATGGTTGCGGAAAGCTACGCCGAGATCTTCTTTGGCAACTGCACTACGCTGGGCATCCCGTGCCTCGGCGCCAGCCGGGCGGACATCCAGCGAATCGCCGCGGCCGTCGAGCAGAATCCTGCGTTGGAGGTGGTGGTCGACTTGGTCCGGGCGGAGCTCCATTTTGGCGGCCAGATTGCCAAGGTTGTCATTCGGGAGAGCGCGCGCGAGGCGCTGGTCAACGGCCGCTGGGACGCAATTGGGGACTTGCTGGAAGGCGCCGAAGACGTCAGAAGACTGGCCGCCCGGTTGCCGTATCTGGCCACGTGACTTATGTTTCTGCGGGGCGGGTTGAAAAATAAATGAATCTTTTCTATGCCCCAGGCGTCTATTCCTGAAATCTCCTGCCATGCTGATACCCACAACCTTTGCCGCGATCGAAATCATTGAGGGGGCAGGTCTGCTGATCTACCCCCTTGGCATCTGCTCGTTTGCGATGGTGTTCATCATCTGCGAACGGACCTATGCTCTGCGCAACAACGTCGTGATGCCGCAGGATCTGGTCGACGCCATCATTGAGAACAAGCCTTATTCGGGCGGCAAACACTCCGTGCTCGCTCGAATTCTGGACTTCGCCGAAGACCACGAGCACGACGAGGATGCAGTCAAGGCGTTTGCCCGCCTGGAGATCAACCGGATGGAACGTGGGATTCCGTATCTTGACATCATCTACGCTGCTGGACCGCTCCTGGGTCTGACGGGCACGGTCACGGGCTTGCTGCGAGTGTTTTCGCAGATTAATACAGAGACTGGCCTGCCGGATCCGGTGGCATTCACGAAAGGCGTTGCCCTCGCCTTGTCAGCCACGGTCATTGGACTGAGCGTGGCAATCCCGGCGCTCGTTGGGGGAGGGTATTTGCAGCGCAAGGTGGAGAACTATGCCGTGAGAATCGATTCGCTGCTGGAGCGAATCAACAGCCGCCGATCGAGCACCCGCGTGGCTCGCGAGTCAGCGGTCGCATCCGTCCGCTGATCGACCCCCTGCTTTGCCTCCGCGCCATGGCTCTCTACGAAAAGCGCCGCAAGAAGCCGGAACTGATGCTGGTGCCGCTGATTGACGTGCTCACGATGCTGATTTTTTTCGCCTTCGTGACCATGCAGTTCAAGTCGGGCGCCGCGCTCAACATCACGCTGCCGAAGGTCGATACGGCGGGGAAGAACGAGTTCAAGGGCTCGGTGACCATCGCCATCGACAAGGATGGCAAGATGGAATTCAACGGCAGGGCGGCCACCGATCAACAGCTCGAGGCCCTGCTTGGGGCAGTGGGCAAAATTGATCGCAACATTCCGGTGCTCATCCAGGCCGACGAGAATACACCGTTGAAGCGGCTGGCGTTTGTGATGGATACCTGCCGTAAGATTCACCTCAACAAGTTCAGCCTGCAGGCCCGCTGAGCGCACTCGTTTCTTCGTTTCCGGCTCGGGCTCCAGGACCCTCGGTTCGCCGAAAGTAATGCTAGGGGAGGGCCCGCGTTCGCGAACCAAATCCTTGCTGTCCTGCCCGAAATAGCGGGCAGGATCTTTATTGGGTCGCGGCGTTGAAGCGCTCGATTTGCATGAGCAGCTCTTTGCTGTGCTGCTTCGCCTCCAGCGTGATCTTTGGCCCCAGTTGGCGCTCAAGAAGATCGCGGCTTTCGACCGCAGATGCGTTCCCCGACGCGGCGCTTACCTCAAACCATACCAAGGCGGCCAGTTCGTCCTTCGGCACACCCTTGCCGTTGGCATAACACAATCCGAGGAAGTATTGGGCCCCGGCGTCATTTTGGCGGGCAGCCAGGGAAAACCACTTCAAGGATTCCGCCGCATTTTCCGCCACGCCGGTGCCGCCCGCATAATCCAAGCCGAGTTTGAATTGGGCCCCCGCGTCGCCCTGTTCGGCGGCCTTGCGAAACCATTTCACGGCCTCCACCGGGTCTTTGGCGACGCCATCGCCGTCGGCATACGCCGCCCCGAGATCGAATTGGGCGCTGGTGTCGCCTTGCTCGGCGGCCTTGCGGAACCATTTCACGGCTTCCGCCAGATCCTTGGCGACGCCGTCGCCGGCGGCATACGCGGCGCCAAGATTGAATTCAGCGCTGGCGTTTCCTTGATCGGCCGCCTGGTGAAACCATTTCACGGCCTCCACCGGATCTCTGGCCACGCCGGTGCCGCCGGCATAATCCAGACCCAGTTTGACTCGGGCCTCCGCGTCGCCTTGGTCGGCGGCCTTGCGGTACCACGTCACGGCTTCCACCGGGTTGCGGGCGACGCCGTTGCCGGCAGCATATGCCCAGCCCAGATTGAATTGCGCGCCCGCATTGCCTTGCTCGGCGGCCTTGCGAAACCATTTGACCGCCTCCACTGGATCTTTGGCCTGGCCTTCGCCTTTGACGTACATCACGCCCAAGCTATATTGCGCGTCAGCGCTGCCTTGCTCGGCGGCCTTGCGAAACCATTTCGCGGCCTCCGCCGGATCTTTGGCTCCGCCCTTGCCGTCGGAATACGCCCAGCCGAGTTTGACTTGGCCTTTGGCGGACCCCTGCTCGGCGGCCTTGCGATACCACTTCACGGCTTCCGCCGGATCACTCGGGACGCCGTTTCCGGCAGCATACTTGTCGCCGAGGTCGAGCTGAGCAGAGGCATCGCCTTTTTCCGCCTTGCTTCGCAATTCGTCCAAACTGCTGGCGACCACAACGTGAGACCCTTCACGATGCGCCGCGGAGGATCGCGGCCAGATCAAGTATCCCGTCACGCCCAGGACGATGGCGGCCGCTACGACCAGTACCCATGGCGGAACGCCGGAGCGTTGGCTCACCCCACTCGGCCGCGTCAGTTGATTGTCCGGATCCGCGCGTTGCGTCTCTGGATCGTTGGGATCAATGGGTTCGGTCGGAATCTCATCGGCAGGCATGCCCGAGTAGTGAAAGCATCAGGCCACCGTTTCAATCCAAACTTGATTCGCAGCCGAATGGGAGGGCGCCGTCTCAACATAAGCTGTAACCAGGTAGGAAGGTCGCTTGCNNGATCGCCCGCCAGCGGGCTTCCTCCACCGACAAACCGATCGATTCGCGGGAGCCCGAGGAAAATTGCCAGCAATTGCCTGGATCCGGTTCAGTCGTAACGATGCAGTTGGATGGATCGTCACTGAAAAAATGGAACGATCCTCCCGACTCCCTTGGCTCGGGCGGTGTTCTCCATCCACCGATCGCCCTTTTTCTCGAAAAAGAGCTTTAAGCCAGTTCGATGCAGAGAACGGCCTTTGCCCGTTAACCTGACCACAACGAGATCGTTATTCTCGCGTGTGGCCGACTGAAACACGTACGCCGCCTGTTCGCTGCACCACTGCGCCTGGATCTCCGCCCATTCTTTTGGGCTTAATTGCGGAATGTTCTGACTCGCCACGTACAAGTGCTGCTCAAATGGGCTCTGCATGGCCGTTTTTTCGGAAGCCACGCCATTTGCTGGCGGCACATCCTGCATGGCGCAGCCTGCTACAAACGCCATTCCGGCTAGTGCGGACGTAAACAACTTCATCGTCATGGTCATTCCTGGATTGTCTGTTCATTCCGTCGCGGCGCGCGACGATTTTGTTGCAGGGCGGTGCACCGTTACCGCCAACGTTCAATTCCCTGGCCCGGACGGCGCCGGTCCTCCGCCTTTGGTTGCGGCTCTGTCGCTCTGGGGTTACTGGTATTCCAGATGGCTGCTGACCGCGTGATTCTGTTCGAAGAATTTGTCGTCGAACATCAGCAGATTGATCGTCTCCTCGATGATCTCAGTCTGCTGTCGAAGGTCTGACGTGCCAAGCTGAACTTGCTGCACGCGACCCCGAGTCGTGCGGTGATAAACCCAGATCTCCGCCTTGGCGGCGGGCGATTTCATAGGCTTGATTTCGGCTGGTTCCCCCATGATGCCTCTTACCGCCTCGGCGGTCATTCCCTTTTGGAGGGTAACCTCCGGACCGCTCGTGGCGGTCCTCATAGGAGAGGATGCCGAGCTGGGCGCTGTTGCCGGGGAGGTCGGTGTGTCGGCGCAGCCCGCCAGCATCGCGATCAGGACGGCCGGGAGCAGGGCAGAGGCCCGAAGGCTTACAAGAAAGGCACTCATCTTAGGTGCATGACATTGGAGCTGGCGAGATTCCTTCATACACCACGTATGGAGGCGGACCGGGCCATTTGCAATCCGCCAAAACGGAGCAGCTGAGTGCAATGGCGGACAAAGGCGGTCGCATTCGAGGTGGTTGCGTTCGAATTGCGCAGATCGCCCGATCAGAATCTTCAATCCTCTATTCTTGCCTGCGGAGCCGGGTTGTGATGACGTGCAGTACGCCATGTTGCAACCCAATGGTGTTGAAAGGAATCCCCATGAACGCCAATTATAAAACCGAACCAGCTACAACCGGGCATCTGCAGGCAAGCCGTTCTCCACCTCCCTTGGCCATGGATGGGAATGGCTTCATGGGTTGGGACGCAAATGCTGCCATTGATTCACTAACCCGGGTTGTGGACTTATTGTGCAAGACGCTGGCGGCAAAGTAGGGGTTCCCATGCGCGAGTCGGAGCTGC
>PLOH01000011.1 GCA_003142955.1 Opitutia bacterium
AAATGCCGATTGTGGCCTCGTTGATCTTCGCCACGAAGACCCTCCTGGCTGGCTTTGAGGGATCGGCGAAAAAGACCTGATTGATGTTCACCGCCTTTTCATCGGGCTGGTACGGAAGGTTGAGCACCGATTGCACCGATTTCACCATGCCCTCATAGCCCTCGTCGGAGGCGCGGAAGGCGCACCCGAACGTCCAAGACGAAAGGGACGTTGGCGTAGAGGGAGGCGTTTTGAGCAAGGCACACCTATCCGCACCTGCCAGTTGAAGACTGGTCTTCCACTCGCGGCTGTCGGACGCGGAGAGGTCGAACTCGCCGCGGATACTCGCAAAGGGATCGGGCTCTTCGGCGGCGCGCAAGGCGGCGCGGATGCCGTCGCGGAAGTCGGCTTTGCGTTTCGCGGCTGCGGCTTGCTGCATCACGGCCTCCGCTTCCTGCCGCCTTTTGGCCTCTTCCAACTCCCGCCGAACCGCCAACTGATCCTCCTCGAAATGACCAGCTTCCTGGGCGCTGCAGGCATCTTTGATTCCCTGGTAAATAGCGGCGCCTTTCAGCTTTCCCTCCCTCGACTTGAGCGGGTGTCCCGCAATTAGGAGCGAGTCGGCCATGCCCCAACCCGCCACTGGTCTATTCCCTTCAAATTCGGAGCAAGGCAGGCCGAAGCCCCGTGCCGGGTTATCGCTGTCCGAGTAACTGATTGTGAACCTACGCACGCTCAAGACACCGCCCATCAAGAAGCCGGGAACGCCCTCGGCGAGAGCGACCTTGTAGCTTACCCCATCGGAGTAAGCCAATCTGCTGGCTCCTCCTGGGACCTCGCATTCGGCTCTGATGCGTCGAAGCACATCCTCCGGTTTAAGACCCGTCATGGTTTCCGGCCACAGCCTGCGATCTTTCCAGTGGACGGGCACCAAGAGAGCCGCACCTGCGGGATCTTGCTGTATAGAGGTGCCAGCCAGAAAATCGCTGCAGGGGAGATGGAAATTATCCTGCTGTCTCCTCGATTCCGAGTAGCTCACCCCAGAGCTGTCCACCGTTAGCAGACCGTGGTGCGTAGCCCCGCCCATTGAGTGCATGACCTTGTAGTTATCGCTGGGTCCATCTGCCGTGGCAAGCTCTGGGCTCCCGCTGAAAAGGATCACGCCGAGCCCGAGCGACCAGAGAAACGGATGCTGTCTTACCGCCATGAGAGGCCCTCCCACTGGCTATGTCCGGCCCGCGCCGGATATTTCATGAAAAGAAGGCGGGCCGGAACCCGAATAGTATGGCACCGGCTCGGCGGTTGTCAAATGGCCGCCGGGGAACGGGCATGGGGTCCGATCCGCCCGCCATCCGCTCAACTACGCGGCGCTCTCAACCGGAGTGTCAAGACACACCGAAACAATATTCTTTGGTTCAGTCGTGAATCGCCGGGAGAAGTCTATGACCGTTATGCCTACAATGGCGCTGGTTTCCGGGTTCCTGCGGACAACCACGCCTGTATCTATTTCCTCGCCAATTGCTTCTTGCGGTGGTCCGAAAGAGCAATACAGCACGTCCGCGGATGGATCGTATTGGATGTCCAGGTTTCCTAACTTTGCTTCAGCCATACAATCCTACTTTCGTTCGGTTTGATGGTTTTCAGGAGATGTGCGGTTTTCACCACTCCGGTTTTCATTGTCTCGTTTCTGTCCACAACCACCAGGATGTAAAGATCGCTAGCCTTCTTTTCGGCCATTCCGGTCAGTCTATAGTAATAGGCCGTCGTCGATCCATCCACCACCTGGATCAATTGTGGATCTTCAATAGTGCTCTTAATACGCTCCAGGTGCTTCGACATTTCAGGGTGCCGCTTAGCTATGTGGTCTTCCCACCTGTGAACGTCCAGGGTGATAATGAAGCCCTGCGGATCGACGGCACAGATGAGCGTAGCGCCGTTCCGCTTCTCGGGAACCGATCCTGGCGACACAGGACGACCCGGCGTTGGGTGCTCGTATTCAGTATCCGCCATAGAAGCGCTCGAGCCTGCTACGCATCTCAAAGAGCTGTCCCGATAGCAAGGGAGTCCCAATCCCAGTATGGCACACGGCCGCGGCTCGCATGGTTTTACGAAACGCTGTCGCTTTGTAGCCGCTCCAAAACGCCAAGCCCGAACATTCCGGCCCAGTGGTATCATTCATACGATCACGGCGAAAGGACCGAATCCATGAACCAAAGCGCGATNNCACCCTGCCCATGAAGTTCACCAAAAAGTGGGCGTGGGAGAATACCTGGCTGGCGTGGACCATCTTCGCGCTCTGCGTCTTCCCCCCCGTGCTCGCGCTGCTCACGGTGCCGTCGCTGGGCCAAGTCTACTCCGATGCGGGCTCGGGGCCGATTGCCATCGCCGCGGGCTGCGGCGCCGGGTGGGGAATTTCGCAGGTGTTCTTCGGCCTGGCGGTGGATGCCGTGGGGATCGCTCTGGCCTTCTCCGTCATCCTGGGCATCTCGGCTGCGGTGGGCGCGCTCATTCCGCTCTTCACGACGGGCACGGCGTTCACCTCGCAGGGTATGGCGGTGATGGGAGGAGTGGCGCTGGTGATCGTCGGCGTGCTGGTCTGCGCCAAAGCCGGCCGCGCTCGCGAAGCCGCGCTGGGCAAAGGTCCCACCGGGAAGCCCTCGGTCGGGAAGGGGCTCGTGTTTTGCACGATCAGCGGCCTGGGATCGGCGCTGGTCGGGTTGGGCTTGCAGTATGGCGGCCGTCTGGCGGATTTGGCCAAAGCCGCCGGCGCCTCCGAGACCTGGAAGAACAACGCCACCTGGCTGCCACTGATGTGCGCGGGCGCCGTTCCCAATCTCATCTATTGTATTTACCTGATGTCCAAGAACAGAACCGGCAACCGCCTGGCCCTTGGCGGGACCGGCGGCTATTGGTTCCTGGC
>PLOH01000141.1:0-9031 GCA_003142955.1 Opitutia bacterium
TGGCGCAGGCTGGTGAGAGTCAGACTGCGATCGTCGTTCACTGTCACCGGATTGACCCCACCATATACGCCGTTGCCGTCGGCATGCCAGGTGAGGTGAGAAAGGGAAATGACGGTCTCGCCTGACAAATGGTCACCCAAAGATCCTTGCCAACGCCCCCAGACATATCCGTTGGTATAGGAACTGTTGTAGTTGAGCAGATCGGCGCGGTTCGATGTTTGCAGGGAGTCGTCGGCATACAGGACGTGCAGGGAGATCGTCTGGTCAGGAGTCAATTTGTATTCGAGCTTGGCTGACAAATCGTAGTACGTCGGGTAGAATGGGTTGGTGGCATGGGCGAGGTGCTCCGCGAGATCGAGGTAGCCGCGCCGGGCCGCAACCATCCACTGGCCGTCACCCTGGGCAAAGCTGCCTTGATTGGTGCCGCGAACATTGGTCACGCTGAGGCCCAGCGTCGTGAGCGGTTGCTGCCCTGTGAAACTCTGGGTTTCCATTGAGAGTACGCCGGCCAGCCGGTCTCCGTAATCGGCGGTAAATCCGCCAGTCATCAGATCGACGTTCTGAATCGTCTGCAGATCGATGATGGAGAGGGCGCCATCCCAGTCTTTCAAGTGGAAGGGATCGATCAGATCAACGCCGTCGAACCGCGAGAGCACCTGGCTATTGGGAGCACCGCGCACCCAGAACGCGGCAGAGATATCATCAGCTGCGAGCCCCGGCAACCGGCCGATTGTGCGGTAAAGATCCTCGCCCAACTGAGGAAGGGCCGCCAGCTCCTCACTGGTCAGGGTGACATTCGTGGTGCCTCGTTCGTTCGCAACGCCGAACTGGCTCGGGGTGACGATGACCTTCTCCAACGCAATCACCGGGCCTAGATCGGCCTTGTCCGCCGGCCCTTTCTTCGACGGCACCTCACCACCGTCCGCTGCCAGAACCGCAGAACCGCGGGTTTCGGACGTTTCTTGCGACCCCAAATCCCGTTTCACGACGAACTTGCCCGGCATCTTCAGCGTCGCCGCAAATCCTGTGCCACGCAGGAGAAGTGCCAGCGCCGCGTCGGGCTCGAAGGAG
The DNA here is from genome assembly GCA_003142955.1 of Opitutia bacterium. Classification (GTDB taxonomy): domain Bacteria; phylum Verrucomicrobiota; class Verrucomicrobiia; order Opitutales; family Opitutaceae; genus Fen-1467. Next base: position 1,072 of record PLOH01000141.1, read on the forward strand.
CCGACGACCGACGTCGACTGCACCTTCTTCAAATCGTCATAAGAAAACAGCACCTCTACACCCGCCTGTTTGGCGAAGGCCAACAGAGCCGTGGCCGCCGGCTGGGCGGGTAATTCGAAATTCACCGGCGTCGCTCGCACCATTGTCGCCATCGCGAGACAGAGAGCGCTCAGAAGGGGTATCTTGATTGATCGCATCAACCTATTACGACAATCGAAACGGCCAAACCCGCTATTCAGCGGGCAAGAATTTATCGGTCCGGCTTCCGGGCTGCCACAATCCGCACTTCTCCGTCCTGCTCACGGAGCACCCGCACGGGCAGCACGCTTTCGACTGATTCCAGCATTCCGTCGAGATCATTGAGGCTGAAACGCCCGCCCAGCCGCAGATCGGCTGCCGAAGGGTCGACCGTGATCTTCCTGGCGTGGTAAGCGGTGAAGCGCTCGATCGCCTCGCCGAGCGGCGTGTTGTCGAAGACCGTCTGCCCCTGCCTCCAGGCCACCGCATCCTGCGCTGCGCTATCGGACAGCTGCCGCACCGTCACATGCCCGCTGGACACCACAGCCTGGCCACCCGGCGCTATCGCCTCATCCGTCGCCGCGGCACCGGAAGCCCGCACATGCACGGTTCCTGCGAGCACGGTCACCTCTGTCCTTTCACCCGAGGCCTCGCGCACATCGAACTCCGTGCCGGTCACGCGCACCACTCCCGAAGGCGTTTCCACGACAAATGGACGCGTGGAGTCCTTGGAGACGCTAAACCATGCTTCGCCGCGCGCGAGCGTCACCCGCCGCTCGGCGCGGCGGAAGCTTACGGCAAGCGAAGTTTGGGCATTTAGTTCCATCCGGGAACCGTCTTCCAGCACGACGGCCTGCGTCTCCGCGGTCTGGGTCGCAAGTTCGCGCGGCCGGCCGGTCAGCAGTGCGACGAACGCAACGACTGCGGCCGCTGCCGCCAACGAGCCCGCGACGACCCGCCAGCGCCGGCGCGCTCCGGCCACCGGCTCCTTTTCCGAACAGAATCTTGCGTCAAGCTGCGCTGAAAGCGCGCAGTAACTATCCAGCACCCTGCGATGTTCGGGGTCGGCCGCCAGCCACGCGTCAAGCGCCGCGCGATCGCCATCGCTTAGGCTTCCGCCGTCGATGCGCGCCGCCCAGAGCGACGCTTCCTCATCGATGCGTTCCCTTGGTGTATTGGCTCCCATGGTCGTCATCGCCCGGCGGCGCAGCAGCCGGATTCTGAGTTGTTCCTGCCGCCCGCCACGCCCTCGTCCCGCAACGTTGCCCGCAAGAGCCGCAGGGCGCGGGCGTGCTGTTTTTCAACGGTGCTGACGGCAATGCCGAGCTGCAATCCTATCTCCTCGTGCGACAGTTGATCGCGCTTGCGCAGCAAAAGCACGTTACGACAGCCCGTCGGCAGCTCCTCAATGGCCGCTTCGAGCCGCGCCCACTCCTGACGGGCCATCACCACCCGCTCAACCCCCGGGGCGCCCGCCTCCGCGAATTCAATGATCTTCGCCCCGTCGCGAGCATCGACCGGCGCGATCTTCCGGCGTTTGATTTGGTTCAGCGCAAGCCGCCGCGCAGTGATAAACAGATAGGCCTTCGGCTGGTCGACAGACTCAACATCCATCGATTCGTAGATGCGGACGTAGGCATCGTGAGCCAAATCCTCCGCATCGCCGGAGTTTCCAAGCATCCGCGCGAGGTAACGCCGAAGCGGTATAAGCGTCGCGCGGTAGAAGGAGGCAAAGTTCGCTCGCCGCGATTCAGACATGGTAATACCAGACCGCTGTGAAGATGAATGTCTGAGAGGGTCCGAGATACCCAAGACCTGACACCAGCCCCGTTCGGATCCATCGGGATTTCTCCCGAGCCAATTCAGGCAGAGCCGGTTGTTTCGTGGTCCGGTTGTGTTGCGATCTTTCCCAATCGTTTCCATCGACAACGACCGATTGATCTTGTCTGCGAGCAACACGATGGACGCCACGGGTTGGCCAGTTGGTCTTCATTTGGGGTGTCGAATAGAAGCCGGGGTCATCGTCCTGCCGCAAATCTGACCGGTTGCCTGATGCAAGAACCGCAGCAAGATCGATTCGAATCGTGTATGCTGTTTTTGGAATGCCGATCAAAAAGCGTCAGTAGTACCTAGCGCCAATTCACTTACGAGATTCTAACTGAAGAGATCGGATCCGGCCAAAAGCAGCGAAATGACCCCGGTTGGGCAATATTCTCCGCAACGTCCGGCGAGGGGACACGTTTAGCGCAATAGTACGGTGGTCCGAGCAATCTCCCGTTAGACGCGCAGGTCCCGGAGTGATAGACTCGCTGCGACAAACCACTCGATTGCCCCATCAAGATGAAGAAGATCACTCTCACGCGGAGCGCGGTAAAAAACCACGAGGAGCTTTTCCCGGGCCATGAATCCAAGCTGCAAAAGACCGACCCGGAGTTAATCGAGCTTTTTGATAATTGGGCTTTTGACGAAGTGATTCGGCAGAGCAAGTTGGAGACAAAGACCCGTGTGATGATGATTTTGGCCTCGACGATCGCCAGCCAGGCACTGGGCGAATATCGGGTGATGCTGGGAGCTGGCTGCATAGGCTTCACGTCATTGGACACGCGCCGGTCTCAACTTTCAGGAACCCAACGAAAGAAGCACTCACATGAACAAACGATTTCTCGGGAAAAGCGGTCTGCAGGTCTCGGCCATCGGCTTCGGCTGCATGGGTCTCGATTACGCCTACAGCAACAAGCTGACGAAACAGGACAGCATCGCACTGCTGCTCGCAGCGTTCGACCGCGGGGTCACCTTCTTCGACACCGCGGAAATGTACGGCCCCTTCACCAACGAGGAGTTGGTCGGCGAAGCGTTCGCGCACTGCCGCGACAAGGTAATTCTCGCCACGAAATTCGGCATCAAGGTGATTGACGGCAAGCAGGCTCAGGACAGCAAGCCGGAGGGCATCAAGCATTCGATCGAGGGCTCCCTCAAGCGCCTCAAGACCGACTACATCGATCTCTATTACCAGCATCGGGTCGACACAAAGACGCCCATCGAAGAAGTGGCCGGAGCGATCCAGACCCTGATTAAAGAGGGCAAGATCCGTCATTGGGGCCTTTCCGAAGCGGGCGTGAAGACCATTCGCCGGGCTCACGCGGTACAACCCGTGACCGCAGTGGAAAGTGAGTACTCGCTTTGGTGGCGCCGCCCCGAGGCAGAACTCATACCGACCCTTGAGGAGCTCGGTATCGGTTTCGTTCCGTTTAGCCCGCTCGGGAAAGGCTTTCTCACTGGGGCATTCGGCAAGAGTGCAAAGTTTGAGAAAAACGACTTCCGCAGCATCGTTCCCCGCTTCACGAGCGAAAACCTCCAGGCCAATCAGGTGCTGGTCGATTTGCTGACCCAGGTCGCCGGGAAGAAGAACGCCACCCCGGCGCAGATCGCCCTTGCATGGATCCTCGCCCAGAAATCCTGGATCGTGCCGATTCCAGGCACTACGAAGCTGCACCGCCTAGAGGAGAACATCGGTGCGGCAAAGCTGGTCCTGACCGTTGCAGAGTTGAAGGAATTGAATGCCGCCTTGGAGAAGATCAAAATCGCGGGCGAACGTTATCCGGAGGAACTCGAAAAACGCACCGGCCTGTGAAGAGGACCGGGCGCTGATCAGGCGTCCGCGCTGCGCCATTCGTCACATCAATCAAAAACAGGAGTTCGTCATGGATATCAAACGAGGCGGAACACAACCGTCCATTAAAGGACCGGCCGGCTGGTTTACGGGCACGGTGCGAATCGACCCTTTGTTTCCGGTATCGCCTCCTGCGCGCGCGGCAGGCAACGCGGTGACGTTCGAGCCGGGCGCGCGAACCGCCTGGCACACGCACCCTCTCGGTCAGACGCTGATCGTGATCGCCGGGTGCGGGCGCGTGCAGCGCTGGGGCGAGCCCATCGAGGAAATTCGACCAGGAGACGTGGTATGGTTTCCGCCGGGCGAGAAGCACTGGCATGGCGCCGCTCCACCAACGGCGATGACGCACATCGCGATTCAGGAGCAGCTTGACGGCAAGGCCGTCGAATGGATGGAGAAGGTCACAGACGAACAATATCAGGCGCCAACAAGCGCCGGCCAAGAATCATGAGTAACAATATTGCAGGGAAAGTCATCGTCATCACCGGCGCGAGCAGCGGTCTCGGCGAAGCGGCAGCGCGGCATCTGGCGGCGCAGGGCGCAACCGTTGTGCTCGGTGCCCGGCGCGCAGATCGCATTCAAGCATTAGCGAACGAGCTGGTCGGTCGTGGGGGCAAGGCATTGGCGATCATGACGGACGTCACCAACCGTGACCAAGTGAAGAAATTGGTCGATACTGCTGTGCAGCAGTTCGGACGGATTGACGTTTTGATCAATAACGCCGGCCTGATGCCGCATTCTCCGCTGGAACGCCTCAAAACCGACGAGTGGGACAGGATGATTGACGTTAACATCAAGGGCGTGCTGTACGGCAGGCCACCGCGATGGTCACAGTCCAAGCTCCTCAACTTTTTTTCGCCCAATCGTTCTCAACCTGCAGTTGGCCGATTTTGCGGTACAGCTCCTTCTCGCGCTCGGCCGCGGCTTGCGGGTCATGGTCGGTCTTCTTGCCGAACAGCTCCGGCAGGCGATCGGCAATCTCTTTCTTCCAGGCGGTGACTTGGGTCGGAGGGACCCCGTAACGGGCGGCGATCACGTGGACCGGTTCGATGCCCTTGAGGGCGTCCAGTGCCACCTTGGCCTTGAACTCAGCAGTGTGGTGGCGTCTTTTTGACATGGGAGGATCGGTTTTTTATCTAGCGGGACCGATCCCCGGTGTCTAACTTTTGGGGTGCCTCCCACTTGCGCTTACTTTTCGCAACAGCCAGGAGAGCTCACATTCACTACCAGTTCGCCGGGGTCGCCACCACGCGTCCTCAAACTTCAAACCAACTCGGTCGCGTTGCGACCTTTCCTACGATGAAACCTCGAGCCTCTCTCATTTATCTTGCCAGCCTCGCGATCGCGGTCGCGGGGGTGGCGGCGCCAACGAAACCGGTGGCGTCTCCGCCGCTCCTCCAGCAACAGGGCACCGCCAGGCAGTTGATCGTGGACGGCAAACCCTTCCTCGTCCTCGGGGCGGAGCTGCACAACTCCAGCGCCTCCAGCCTCGACTACATGAAACCGCTCTGGCCCAAGCTGGCGGCGACGCATCTCAACACCGTGCTCGCCACCGTGAGCTGGGAACTGATCGAGCCCGAGGAGGGCAAGTTCGATTTCACCATCGTGGACGGCGTGATTGAGGGGGCGCGCGCCAACAACCTGCACCTGGTCATCCTGTGGTTCGCCAGTTGGAAAAACGGCAAATCCACCTATCAGCCGCTCTGGGTCAAAACCAACCAGGCGCGATTCCCGCTCGTCCAGAATGAGCAGGGCAAGAGCCTGAACACCCTGACCCCCTTGAGCGACGCCAACCGCGACGCCGATGCCCGCGCCTTCGCGGCGTTTATGCGGCATTTGCGCAAGGTCGATGGCACGAAGCACACCGTGCTCATGATCCAGGTGGAAAACGAAGTCGGCCTCCTCGAAGAATCCCGCGATTACAGTCCCGTGGCGAACCAGGCGTTCGCAGGACCTGTGCCGAAGGAGCTGATGGATTACCTCCAGCAGCATAAAGACTCGCTCATTTCGGAATTCCGCGACGTGTGGGCGGCAAACGGCTTCAAAACGTCGGGCACCTGGACGGAAGTCTTCGGGCCGGGCAAACCCGCGGGCAAAGAGATTCCCGTGCGCACGCTGACCCCGCCGATGACCGAAGAAGAGCACGAAACCGGCTGGCGGAAGTTATACTGGCCGGTGGACGAGATTTTCATGGCGTGGCATTACGCCAAGTACGTCGGCAAGGTGGCCGAGGCGGGGAAAGCGGAGTACAACATCCCGATGTACGTGAACGCCTGGTTGCAGCAGCGCGACCACGCCTGGCCGGGCACCTATCCGTGCGGCGGCCCGCTGCCCCAAGTGATCGACATCTGGCACGCCGGCGCGCCCGCGATCGACATCCTGGCGCCTGACCTTTACGTGCCGGAATTCGAGGAGCTGTGCGCGCGGTTCACGCGCTCCGGCAATCCGCTCTTCATCCCCGAGTGCCACGCAGATTCACGCGGCGTGGCCAACGCGATCTACGCCTTCGGCAAGCATGATGGCATCGGCTATTCACCGTTCGGCATCGACCGGTCCGCCGGCGGGGACACGGAGTTCGCGCGCGGTTACGATTTCATCGCGCAAATCGCGCCGCTGATTTTGGAGAACCAGGGCAAAGGCACGATGACCGCCGTACTGCTGGAGCGCGACGGCAAGCCGAAGACCGTCCGGTTGGGCAACTACACCATCGAGGCGCGTTATTCGGGCCGCTCGTTCGGTCCGGCCAATGCCAACGCGACGCCGGACTGCGTCGCCGGTCTGTTCATCGCAACCGGGCCGGATGACTTCATCATCGTGGGCCGGGGCATGAACGTTTACTTCGCCTCCGCAACCAATCCCTCCGAGAACGTGGGCCTGGGCACGGTGGACGAAGGCGTTTACACGGATGGCCGCTGGGTGCCGGGCCGCCGGTTGAACGGCGACGAAACGCCCGAATGGAAAGCGCTGCGCTTCCAAGCCGACAACTACGGCATCCAACGCGTCAAGTTGTACCGCTATCGCTGAAATTTTTAAGAAGGGAGCATCAATATGAAAACGAACTTGCGGATTAAGTCGGTGGCAGACGCTGTCGGCAGGATCGGTGTCTTCGCCTTGGCTGCGCTGGCGGCGATGCCGTGGGCGCGGTTGACCGCCGCGCCTGCCGCAACCCAGGCGGCGGCCATCACCAAAAGCTACCAAAATTTCGACTTCGCGATCTTCGTGGAGCTGGCGGACATGCGCCGCATGGCCTCCGATCCCCAGTGGATGGAGGAGAGCTGGAACGTCATCAGCCGCTCCATCAGGGTGAACAAGGTGTGGCTGGAAACCTATCGGGATGGCCAGCAAACGGCGGAGGCCGATGTGCGGAAGGTCAAGGAGTTCTTCACGAGCAAAGGCATCGAGACTTCCGGCGGCCTGATGTGCACGAAACTGGGCCGGCCCGGCGACAACCTCACCGGCTTCTGCTACACGAACCCGGACGATCGCGAGCAGTTCCGCAAGATCGTGGCCTACACGGCCAGCCTCTTCGACGAAATCATTTTCGACGATCTGTGGATCTTCAATTGCCGCTGCGAGCTGTGCCAGAAGGCCAGGGGCGACCTTAGCTGGACCGATTACCGCCTGAAGGTCATGAAAGAGGTGGGCGAGAATCTCGTGGTCAAGAACGCCAAGAGCGTCAACCCGAAGGTCCGGCTCATCTTCAAGCCGCCGAATTGGTACGAGCAATACCAGTTCGCGGGATACAACCTCGACGCGCAGCCCAAGGCGTTCGACCTGATCTACGCCGGCACGGAAACCCGGGACGGCGAAAACAGCAACATGCACCTCCAGCCGTACCAGAGCTACGCCATCATGCGCTACTTCGAGCACATCAAGCCGGGCAAATTTGGCGGCGGCTGGTTCGATCCCGGCGATCTCCAGCGGTTCAACCGGTACGCCGAGCAGATCGAAGACACGCTGTTTGCCAAACCGAAGGGGGTCACCCACTGGTGCTACGGCAACCTGGTGGAGACGCTGCGCCAGGCGGATGGAACGACGAAGATCACCAGCATCCTGGCGGCGTCAGCGGGCGACACCTGCGAGAAGGTGGACGCTTTCCTCGGCAAGCTGGGCGAGCCGTTCGGCGTCGCCACTTACAAGCCCTACAACGCCTCCGGCGAAATGTACCTGCACCATTACTTCGGCATGATCGGCGTGCCGATGGACATCTTTCCGGAATTCCCGGACAAGGCCGGGACGATTCTCCTGACGGAAGCGGCGAAGTCCGACGCC
>PLOH01000141.1:9040-25334 GCA_003142955.1 Opitutia bacterium
TATCGGGAAGTCATGGATTCCGAGCCGTCGGGCATTTACTCCTCGGACAGCGACATTCCGATTCCGGCGCTGGCCTACGGTTTGGTGGACGCGGAAGAAATCGCCCAAGGCGTTTATAAGGACAATAACCGTTACTCCCTGCTGCTGCAGGTGCGGGGCCTGACGAAGGGCCGGTTCTTCATCCTCACCATTCCGGAGAGTTTCGACGATCTCTACCACCTTCCGCAGCCGATTCTCTCCCAGATCCGCCGCGAGTTGATGGGCGACATCCCGGTGTATCTCGACAGCCCGGCGAAGGTCTGCCTGTTCACGTACACCAACAACACCTTCATCGCGAAGTCTTATCTGCCCTACGCGGCGCGCGGCAGCATCGTGATCAAGAAGCCGGGCGCGAAGCTGATCAACCTGGTGACTGGGGCCGAAGTACGCGGCGGATACACCAAAGNNAAAAACCGGCTATGGGCTGGCCCGGATGTTTCACATTCTACTCTGTAGCTTGCGTGCAGACTGTAGACGATCCGCGGGCCGAGCACGCGGGCCGGCACATCCGGGCTACAAGCAAAACCGCCCCCAGAACGCTCCGCAGGAGAAGGGGCAAGACTCTCAGGCTTTCCTAAGCCAGCTGTCTTTTCACAGTGGCGCACGATGCATTGTTTCTTTTCGGAGGGGCGGTTTTGCACAAGCCCGCATATCCCTTGAGTATCGCCAGCAGAGGAACCGTCAGCAGAAGAATGACCGTGGCGATGGCAAAGACNNATGAAATATGCGGGCTGGGCGATGCGGCCAGCCATATCGTCTTCGACAACGTCATGTTCTACATGCCGTTTTTCTACACCGATATCTCCGGCGGGGAAACCCAGTCTCCGCAGACGCTGCGCTGGATCATCGCGCTGTTCACTCTGTTTCCCGCCGCCTGCTATGCGCTCAGCGCGCTTGCCGCCGGGAAGTACCGGCTCCGCCGCGCCGAAATGGCCACCATCGCGGCCACGCTCCATCCGTGAGGGCCACCGTAATTTCCAGGTCGATCTTCAACTCCATGCAAATTCCACCGGCCTCCATCGCCGGCGCCGCCGCGCTGTTTCTCACCGCCGTCGCGCTCCACGCCCAGAGCCCCCTGCCGTTTCAGAATCCTGATGCGCCGCTGGAAGCGCGCATCACGGACCTGCTCGCGCGCATGACGCTCGAGGAAAAGATCGACTGTCTGGGCACCCGGCCCGACGTGCCCCGGCTGGGCGTCAAAGGCTCGCCGCACATCGAGGGCTATCACGGTGTGGCCCAGGGTGGCCCGAGCAATTGGGGCCAGCGCAACCCGACCCCGACTACGCAATTTCCGCAGGCCTACGGGCTCGGCGCCACCTGGGATCCCGAGCTGATCCGGCAGGTGGCCGAGGAAGAGGCGATCGAGGCGCGCTTCCTTTTCCAAAGCCCCAAATACAACCGCGCCGGCCTCGTCGTGAGGGCGCCCAATGCCGATCTCGCCCGCGATCCGCGCTGGGGCCGCACGGAAGAGTCCTTTGGCGAAGATGCCTTTCACGTCGGCACGCTCGCGGCCGCGTTCGTTCGCGGACTGCAGGGCGCCGATCCGCGGTATCTCCGGACGGCATCGTTGACCAAGCATTTCCTGGCCAACAGCCAGGAGGACGGGCGAGAGAGCAGCTCGTCGAATTTCGACGAACGTCTCTGGCGTGAATACTACGCGAAGTCGTTCGAGATGGCGGCCGCCGCCGGCGCCCCCGCGATGATGGCCGCGTACAATGCGGTCAACGGCACGCCGGCGCATGTCCACCCGCAACTGCGGCAGATCGTGATGAAGGAATGGGGGCTCAACGGGATCATCTGCACCGATGGCGGCGGCCTGCGCCTCCTCGTGTCGGACCACAAGGCGTTCCCTGATCTGCCTTCCGCCGCCGCCGCCTGCATCAAGGCCGGCATCAACCAGTTTCTCGACCGCCAGAAGGCGCCCGTCACCGAGGCCGTGCAACGCGGCTTGCTCACCGAGGCGGAGATCGACCAGGCGCTGCGCGGCGTCTTCCGCGTCATGATCCGGCTGGGGCTGCTCGACCCGCCCGAACGCGTCCCCTACTCCGGGATCGGTCGCGGCGGCCCGGATGAAATCGAGCCGTGGAACCGGCCCGAGGCGAAGGCGCTCGTCCGTACCGTCACCCAGAAATCAATCGTGCTGCTGAAGAACTCCGCCGGCCTGCTGCCGCTCGACAAGACGAAACTGAAGACGATCGCGGTCGTCGGCCCGCACGCCAATCACGTGCTGCTCGACTGGTACTCCGGCACGCCGCCGTATTCCGTGTCTCCCCGTGCCGGAATCGAAAAGGCGATCAGCCGCGATACGACCACGAGCGTGAAATGGGTCTCGAACATGGGCGCTGCGGCCCTCGACGTCGCCCGCAGTTGCGATGTCGTGATCGTCTGCGTCGGCAATTCCCCGGAGAGCGAAGCCGGTTGGGCGATGGTCAGCTCCCCGAGCGAAGGCAAGGAAGGGATCGATCGCCAAGCGATCGTGCTGCAGCCTGACCAGGAGGACTTCGTCCGCCGCGTCATCGCCGTGAACCCCCGCACCGTCGTCGTGCTGCTGGCGAATTTCCCCTATGCGATGCCCTGGGCGGCGGAGTCGGCGACGACGATCCTGCAGGCGACACACGCCAGCCAGGAGCTCGGAAACGCCCTCGCCGATGTGATCTTCGGAGCGGTGAATCCCGGGGGAAAGCTGGCGCAGACCTGGCCGAAGTCCCTTGACCAGCTCCCGCCGATGAACGATTTCGACCTGCGCCACGGCCGCACCTACATGTATTTTCGGGGCGAGCCGCAATATCCGTTTGGCTATGGTTTGAGTTACACCACGTTCGAACTCGACCACCTGAGAACCAGCGCCGAAACCCTCGATTCCAACGGTTCCATCTCCGTCACCGTGGACCTGCACAACCGCGGTTCCCGCGAAGGCGACGAAGTGGTGCAGCTGTATGTGCGATTCCCGGAATCCAAGGTCGAACGCCCGCTGAAACAGCTGCGCGGTTTTCAGCGCGTGACCGCGAAGGCCGGCGAGACCAAGGCCGTTTCCCTGGAGCTGCGCGCGGCTGATCTGGCTTACTGGTCCCCGGAGCGTCACGCCTGGACCGTGGAACCCGGCCCCGTGGAGCTGCTCGTCGGCAACTCCTCGTCCGACCGCGCGCTCACGTTGAGCAAGACGATCACAATCCGCCCGGGNNAACCACAGATCACAGCACGGCGGCGGGCAAGGTCGCGGGCCGGGCCGTGACGGTGGCTTCGGCCGGAGGCAGGCCGTCAGACTTCGCGGTGAGCCGGATCTCGCCGGGCTCCTGCGTGGACTGCACGATGACCTGCGCCAAGCCGCTGAACAGGCTGCGCCGCGCCGGCGGCGCGGGTGTCACAACATGCACGAAGCCGAGCCGCGTAAGCCCGGGAATGTGATTCCGCTTGTCCTCGAAGGGCGTCACCATGAGCTGCACGCGGTTCACGCCCGCGACCAGTTGCGCCGGGTCGAGCCGGTGCGCCGGACCGACTGTCGAGGTGTCGATGTCGCGGGCCAGCTCATGGCCGTTGAGCCAGAGGTTGGTCTTGGTGCCGAGTGCCGGAAGGAACAATTCCACGCTGGCGCCGGCGGGCACTGCCGGCAGGGTGAACGCGCCGGCCAGATCGTAGATTTCGCCGGGCTTGGGGAGCGGGGCGAGCCAGTTGCCCAGGCGCGGGAAAGGTTGCAGCGATTCCGGCGCCGAGGGCGCGGCCGTGCCGATGGGCGCGAGGCGACCGCGCCAGTCTTCCACCGAAACCAGCGTGACGGTCTCGGTGAACCGGTCCGCCTCGTGGCAGCCCGGATCGCCATTGCCCACACCGATGATCCGGCCGCCTGTGACATCGAAGTCCACCAGGTTTCCGGCGGTCGGAACGGCGCGCCCTTGCGCGTCGTGGGCGGAGACGGTGAAGACCACGGCATCGGCGCCGTCAGCATTGATGACCGTGCGATCGGGCGTGAGCACGAGTTGCGCGGGTGCGCCGGTGGTCTCGACGCGGGTCGTCGCGACCACCTTGCCGCCGCGGTAGCCGCGGGCCTCGAGCGCGCCGGNNACCGCCTCGTGATTGCTGAAGCAGACGACGGCGGTCTCCTGCCCCTCCCGGCCCGCCCAATTCCAATGCGGATAGAGATGGAGCACGGGCTCGTCGGTCCACCAGGATTTGAGGTAATAGGCGGTGTCCTTCGGGAATCCGCACCCGTCGTAGAGGCCGGATTGCGCGTAGATCTCGGGCCAGCCGTACTTCATCGGCTCGCCGCGGTAGTCGAATCCGGTCCAGAAAAACAGCCCGGCGAGGAAGGGCCGGCCGGCGTAATATTTCCAGCCCTTCTCGAGATTACCGCCGGTGTCGCCCGGGGACAGGAAGGCAACGTGGGCGCGCGGCGGGTCTTCGACATAGATGCCGCGGGTGCCAGGCATCGTCGCCTCTTCGGTGCCGACGCCCGGTTGGTGCGGGAATTTCGCGTGCTGTTCGTCGGGATTGGACTGGTTGATGTAATTGTAGCCGACCAGATCGATCACCGTCGAGGTCCCGCCCCACCCGCCGCTGTTGGCCACCGTGGTACGGCGCGTCGGGTCGAGCCGGTGCGCAAACGCCTGCATCGAAGCGGTGATGCGGGCGCCCTTGATATTGCCCTCGATCGCCCACTCCTCGTTGCCGAGGGACCAGAGAATGACGCTCGGGTGGTTGCGGTCGCGGCGGATCATACTCGCCAGCTGGCCCAGTTGCTCCGGGCTCGGGCCCATGAGACGGTTCTCGTCGAGCACCAGCAGGCCGAGACGGTCGCAGGCGTCGAGAAACTCGGGCGTCGGCGGGTTGTGCGAGCAACGGTAGGCGTTCACGCCAATCTCCTTCAACCGGGCAACGCGGAAGGCCTGCAGCGCGTCGGGCAGCGCCACGCCCACGCCGGCATGGTCCTGGTGGTTGTTGGTGCCGTGGATCTCGACGTGCCGGCCGTTGAGGAAGAAGCCGTGGTCGGGGTCGAAACGGATGGTGCGGATGCCAAAGGTCGTCTCGTAACGGTCCACCACGGCGCCGCTGGCGCGGATGATCGTGACGAGCCGATACAGCGCGGGCGACTCAAGCGACCAGAGCCGCGGCTGCGGGACGTTGAGCCCACAGGGCAATTCGCCGGTGGAACCCGCTTCGACCAAAAGCGACCGCACTGCGCCGGTGGCGATTTCGCGGCCGTCGGGATCCACAATGCTCTCTTCGATATCGAAGGTCGCGGCTTCGAGGCCGTCGTTGGCAACGGTCGTGCGCGCAGTGACTTTGGCGGCGCCTTCGCCCAGCTCGGTGGTCACATACGTGCCCCAGTGCGCCACGTGCAGCGGCGCAGTCTTGACCAGCCACACATGCCGGTAGATGCCCGCGCCCTCGTAGAACCATCCCTCCTCCATCGTGGCGTCCACCCGGACGGCGATGACGTTGTCGCCGCCGTAGTTGAGGTAGTCGGTCAGGTCGTAGCTGAAACTGGTGTAACCGCTCGGCTGGCGGCCGAGGTAGAAGCCGTTGATCCACACGACCGAGTCGCGGAACACGCCGTCGAACTCGACGCTGATGCGCCGGCCGAGGTCGGCCGCCGGGATGGCGAACGTCTTGCGGTACCAGCCGATGGAACGCTCGGGAAAGTTGCGGCCGATGGCCTTGAATCCATGGCTGGGGCTGGCTTTGGCGTCGAACGGCGCCTCCACAGCCCAGTCGTGCGGCAGATCGAGCCGGCGCCACCCGCGGTCTTCGAACCCCGCGGCGGCCGGACCGTCGCCGTAGCCGGCCTTGGTCACGTAGGAAAAATAGCCGGTCGCGTGGTCGAAATCACGGGCTGGATCTGAGGGGTGCCCAAAGGCGAACCGCCAGCTGGAGTCCATGAGCAGACGCTCGCGTGGAACAGGGGGCACGGAGTCATTGGCGGCAAGCCCGGGTGCTGCGAACACCGCGGCGACAAACAGGGAGCGAATGATCGGATTCATGGGGTAAACCGGAAAACATCAGCTTTGCATGATTCCGTCCAAAGGTCGATCCGCTACTCGCAATTCCCGGCAGGCGCCTCATCCGGGGGACGGCGCGCCAGCCTTCGGCGAAGCTTCAGCGAGGCAGGCCACCCCCGGTCGACGCTTCCCCTGGCGGGCGCGAAGATCGCCACGGTTCCGTTAACGGCATTATTGCCAAGATGCGCGAGGCGGATGGAATCATTCTTGGCTCGCCCGTCTACTTCAGCGACATCAAGCCTGTGCTGAAAGCGTTGATCGACCGCTCCGGCCACGTGGGCAGGGCCGAACTGAAATCGTATTTACTCGGGATTGGGGCCCAGATCCCTTGGGGATTCGAACCGTGTATGCCGTTTTTGGAGCGAGGCTCTTAAACTGTTGGTAGTCACTCGCGGCTATTTACTTACGAGATTTCTGATCAAAAAGACCAGACCCGAACAAAAGCAGCGAAATGGACCCGTTCGGGCAATAAATGGGCAATACGCGCCGCGCGACGAGACCTGATCCAGTGGCCCACACGGCAACTACGCCATGCGGCTTGGATACCGGCCAATTCCCAGATACGGTTGCTCAAGCAGGGGCGGCATCCCGAGGCCGCCGGGGTCTGATCGCATGCATAGCCGCTGTTCTCTTTCGTTCGTTGCGTTGAAGGGGGCACCCCCTCTGCGGTGTTGTGGATTTGGCATTTCGCACAGATCCAATACCCCGATGAAGCTCAAAACCCCTTTTCTGTTCGCCCTCGTCTCTGCGGCCCGCCTGCTCGCGCAGAACGAGGCTTGGAACTACCTCGGAAAGACGCCGCCGGAAGATACCCCCAAGCCGTTCCCTTTCCCCACTAGCCCGGGGAATTTCGCCGCCGAGCGCATTGCCATCTCCCACGACCAGCGCGCGATCTACTACACCGAGCTGAATGGCTACAACGTCGATTCTGTCAGTCGACTATTGGTCCTCACCTATGAAGCAGGAAAATGGTCCGTTCCGACACTGGTCCAAGCCGGCCGGGGCCTGCTCGCTCCGGCGTTCGTTCCCGACGAAAGTCGCCTCCTGCTCGACGGCAGCATCGCCGAACGCAATGCGAACGGCTGGAGCAATCCGACCAGCTTCCGACCCGTCGAAAAGTGCCACTATCTCCAACAAACCAGGACCGGCCGTATTTTCTTCTCGGTCGCAAACCAGGAGGGAACGGAATGGGACATTGTCAGGGCGGCGCTGCCAGGCGGCCGAGCTGTGGACGAAAAACTGGGATTCAACATCGCCATGCGTCCTCCCTTCGCCGGTTTTGATATGGATTTCTTCATCGCTCCGGACGAATCGTATGCGATTCTGATGCTCACTGGTGCCCGGGATTTCCAATGCGTCGGCGCCTCGGATCTATTCATCGCCTTTTACAAACCGGGCGGTCGCTGGACTAAGCTATGCAGCCTCGGCGCAGCGGTAAATCGGCCCGATCCGAAAGAATGGCGCTGGGGACCGTGTGTGACCGACGACGGGAAATATCTCTTCTTCACCCGCGATGACGGGAAAGGAGCGCGTATCTATTGGGTGCGCTTCGACCATTTGCGGGAGCGCCTGGAACGTATGAACCGATGAATCGCCAGCCAAGATTCACAGGCCTCCGCGGAACCGGCCGAATGCATGGGCGAGTATGGCTTTGCACGAAACGATATGGCATTGGCGCCTAAGAAAGGCTACGATTTCCATCCACAGCCCCCGGAATATCCCATTCCATCCTCGCCATTATTGAAAGACGTTCCAACGCCACCAACAATCCGCTCAGATTTTCACCCCCGTTGGCCCACCGGTACGAGTCCGGTCGTTAAAGTTTCGCCCATTGTGCCTCTCAACCCTGCTTCTTGCCATGAATCTTCCCTCCTTTTCGCCGCCGCGTCTGCCGCTCCGCCTTCCCATTCGAGAGAGTTTGCTCCTGGCAACCGGCCTCATGTTCACCGTCGCCATCCGCGCCCAAACGGTCAATCTCACCGTCGACACCACCAAAACCGTCCGCACCGTGGACGAGCGGGTTTTCGGCGCGAACGCGGTGCTGTGGGATCCCCAGACCTCCGACGCCAAGACTATCGCGCTTTGCACCAGTGCTGGTATTCGCGCAATTCGCATACCTGGTGGGGGAATGGCCGATGATTACAATTGGGAGAACCACATGCAAATCAGCACCTCCCAGAATTGGCCGGAGGGATTCAATGTCTTTGCGCCGCTAATTACGGGCCTCAACAGTCAGGTCTTCGTCACCGTAAATTACGGCTCGGGCACGGCTCAAGAGGCAGCGGCCTGGGTAGCATATGCGAACGCAAATGCGACGCTCCAAGGTACGAGCGCAGACGTGAGCCTCGGGGTCGATTCCAGCGGATTTAACTGGAGATCGGCCGGCTATTGGTCGGCACTCAGGGCGTCCGCGCCGCTCGCAGTTGATGATGGCCAGAATTTCCTGCGCCTCAACCAGTCGGCTCCCTTCGGCCTGAAGTATTGGGAAGTCGGCAACGAGTGCTATGGGACCTGGGAGTACGACATCCAGACGGTCAAGAATGATCCGGTCGAATACGGTACCAGATTCGCACTGTACTACACATTGATGAAGCAAGTCGATCCGACCATAAGGATCGGCGCGGTCGCGACCACGAGCACCGAGGGCCCGTATAATTACCCGAACGAGGCGGTCACCGATCCCGTCACCCTCCAGCAGCAAACGGGATGGGTGCCCGTAATGCTAAGTACCATGAAGAAAGCCGGTGTTATGCCGGATTACCTCATCTGCCACCGCTACGAGCAGAACGCAGGGCAGGAAGACGACGCGACCCTGCTACAGTTGGCTAGTGCGGCCGCCACGAGCTGGTCAGTTGACGCCGCTCTTCTTCGTGGTCCGCTGAACGACTATTTTGGCACCGCCGCTGCAAACGTGGAGCTCTGTGTCACTGAAAACAACTCTGTTCACAACAATCCTGGCAAGCAGATGAACAGCCTTGTCAACGGGCTTTATCTGGCCGACAGCCTGGGCAGTTTGCTCCAGACCGAGTTCAATTCGTGTCTGTGGTGGGATCTGCGAAATGGTCCGAATACAAACAGCACGGGAACGGCGCTTGCCGGCAACATGAGTTCCTCCCTGTACGGGTGGCGCATGTACGGAGACTACGGCATCCTCTCGCTGCCTTCTTCTCTGACGGGGGAAGCGACCTATTACGACGCCTATCCGACCTATTACGTAATGAAGCTGCTGGCGAATTTCGTGCGCGGCGGAGACACGGTTGTGCATGCGGCCAGCGACAACCCATTGCTTGCCGTTTACGCTGCCCAGCACGCAGACGGATCGCTAAGTCTGCTGGTGATCAACAAGAGTCCGAGCACCATTTATAGCGCCAACATCAGCCTGACTTCCTTCGTTCCGATCCCGACTGCGACGGTTTATTCCTATGGGATTCCGCAAGATACCGCCGCGCAAATGGGCATCGGGTCAACGGACATTGCGACTTCCCTCATCACCAATGCGGCATCGGCGTTTCCCCTCTCGGTCGCTCCATATTCTGCCGTTGTTCTCTCACTCCAGCCGGCGCCGGCGGCCCCAACGATCTCCAGTCAGCCGAAGGCCAGCCAGACGGTGACGCAGGGCACCAACGTGACCTTCTCGGTTGTTGCCAACAGCAATCCCGCCCCGACATATCAATGGCAAGTGGAGGCACCGGGGACGACAACGTGGGCCAATCTCAGTGACAATGGCACCTACAGCGGATCCCTCACTGCAACGCTTACGGTTAGCTCCACGCCTGCGGGACTAAACGGCTACGCATTCCAATGCGTCCTCTCCAACACGAATGGAACGGCCACCACGACGCAGGCCAATCTGGTTGTCGAAGCTCCGTTGGCCATCGTTACCCAGGCAGGACAGGCCGGAATCAGCGGCCATGCCGACGGCACCGGGTCAGCCTCCCAATTCAGCGCGCCGGCCGAAATCGCAGTCGACAGCTCCAGCAATAGCTACATTGCCGACACCGACAACGATACGATCCGGATGATCACGCCAGCCGGAATCGTGACGACTCTTGCGGGTCAGGTCGGTGTGAGCGGATACGCCGACGGCACGGGAACAGCAGCCCTCTTCAATCATCCGTCGGGAATCACGGTGGATGGTTCCGGCAACGCGTACATCGCGGACACCAACAACAACACGATTCGCAAATTGGTCATCGCGAGCGGCGCGGTGACCACGGTGGCCGGTCAGGCGGGTGTTGCGGGAAGCGCGGACGGCGTTGGAACGGCGGCAAGCTTCAACGGGCCCTCAGGCATCGCCGTCGACTCCACTGGGAATCTGTATGTCTCTGACACCCTGAATTTCACGATCAGGAAGGTCACGTCCGCGGGTGCTGTAACCATGGTTGCAGGCGGGGTCGGCGCGAGCGGCTTCACCGATGCCACGGGCACTGCGGCGCGGTTCCACGGCCCCCAGGGCCTGACCTTGGATTCTTCCGGGAACCTTTTCGTAGCGGATACCAATAACAACGCCATCCGCGAGTTTGTCCCTTCTACCGGTGTCGTGAGCACGGTTGCCGGCCAGAGCGGAGTCGCCGGCAACGCCGACGGCGCCAACAGTCAGGCGCAGTTCCATTATCCATCGAGCGTGGCTGCTGATCTGCTGGGAAATCTTTATGTCGTGGATACCGATAATCACCTTCTGCGGGAAATCACGGCCGGCGCTGTCAGAACATTGGGTGGCCTGGCGGGGACAAGCGGTAGCACCGATGGAGTAGGAACGGCTGCGCGTTTCAATTACCCGACTGGAGTTGCGGTGCACCAAGATGTTGCGATCCCCGCGGGGCTATTGCCCGGGCCGCTCAGTCCCATTGTCGTCTACGTTGCCGATACGACCAACAACACGATCCGTCTTGCAGTGGCGCCTGTCGCACCACAGATCGCTAGCCAACCCCAGAGTCAGTCCGTGGCTGCCGGAGCAAACGTTACCTTTACCGTGGTCGCCACCGGAAGTCCTGTACCGACTTATCAGTGGTATTACGCAGGAAGTTTGCTGACCAACGTGACCAATCAAATCAGCGGCGCGACCACCAACACGCTGAGCCTGACCAACGTCCAATCTGGAAATGCGGGCAATTACACGGTTACCGTCACAAACAGTGTTGGTTCCTCCACCAGCAATGCGGCGCAGTTGACAGTCACTTCGATCACCCCAACGCCGGCTCCAAGCGGCGGTGGTGGTGGCGGCGGTGCGCCGAGCCTCTGGTTCTGCGGCGGACTCGGGTTGCTTGCTCTTGCGAGGCGGATGGTGCGCCGAAGATAGCTGCCCATGGTTGGTATCCGTGAACACCGCACGATGCCGACAGGCTTCCTGTCTACCGGGACCGGACTCGATTGGTGACAATGAAGAGGTTTGGGGCTACTGGCGACCAGCAACCAATTCCCATGGCGAGATCATCCTTCTTTGACCCAACACAGATGGGCGTCCTGCATCTTACAGAAGGCGCGCAGTCCTCAGACACCGGGATCGTCAGCCGTGTCCTTCTCGATGTTGGTGATCACCATCCCCAGGCCTGATCCTGTGTCCGGCGCATGACTCCGGTCTAGAGGTGAGCCCGCAACTCTGGGTACCCTCGGGGGTGTATATCGCTGATTTCAATAACCTCCCAACGGGGATTCGAACCTCGTTCTCTCCGCAATGCTAAGTCGCACGATAACGCGGACTTAGTTGATGGTTAATGTTTTAGAACGAGAAACAAGATGCACGTATTTTCAGAGAAGTGAAGGCAAAAACACAATTCTGGGCAACCTAACGTAATCGCGAGTTGGGCACGGGGAGTCATGCAATTCACGACAAATTGCCTCTTCATTCAATCAGCCTTTCGCCGCGTTTTTCCATTCGAGCGCTCATGTTGAACAACGTGCATTCCCGAGGTGATACGGTACCGCCCTCGTCGGAGTCCACCTCAGAAGGTCTTGGCAAACAGAACGCCGCTCGAATGGCCGTCGCTGTAGGGAACGAGAGTAAATTTCGGCGCCCTGGATTGGTCGTTATGTTTTATGACGCAGCGGGCGACCGACCATCCGAGCAGAGCTCCGGCAACGACGTCACTGGTGAAATGCGCATTCTGTTCGACACGACAGTAGCCCACTAGGCCGGCCGATCCGAAGGCGAGCACCTCGACCCACCACGTCGGATAGTGCGCGGCGATTACCGTCGCGACGGCAAAAGCCTGGGTGGTGTGCCCGGAGGGAAATGAGTTGTGATTGGTGAAGGGACGAAAGCGGTAGGGATTCGCCGTGTCGGATGGCCGCTCGCGACCGACGGAATACTTGAGAACAGGCGCAATGAAACCGGACGCGATCAGAGAGGCGGCGAGCCCGTCGACGAAGACCGCTTGGGAGCGCTGGTCATCCGCCAGGAAATGGTATCCCTCAAAGCCCGCTAGAACGACGAACGAGTAGTCCGCGCCCATGTGTTCAAAAGCCCGGCTGAAACGATCCAGCTTCGGTGAACGGCGAGCCTGGACGGAGTCACGGATGGAACGGTCGAAGGCGGTGGTGCCGATGGCAAATCCGCCGGCCCCTGCCGCCGCCAACCAGTCGCCTGCGTCCCATCGGGTCGGCCCGGTAAACACGTACACCGTGTCGTCGGCAAACAGCCGGAGCGTGTCCAAGGAGAACGCGTTGTCGGGCCGGCGGTCGGAGGCCGCGATTGAATCCGGCGATGCCGGGGTGACCGGCTCCGAGCCAAGACCAGAGCTCCGAAACGCAATCAGCACAGTCAAGAGAAGGAGCCCGGGGCGCGCGCCAGTCCATAATGATCCCATCCGACCAACGTACGCAGAAATCCGCGGAGCGAAAGAGGAAAGGGATGCCGGAGCGCCCAATCCTACCGGGGCGAACACCCCATTGTGACGCTGCCGCAAGACCTTTATGTTCCGCGGGAGCCCCGATCCAGACACCATGCGCTTTCCCTCCACCCTGTCCATTGGGCTTCGGCCGGTCCTCCCTCCGCTTCGCCGCACCGTCGCGGCCCTCCTGCTCATCGCCATCGAGGCGGGGGTCCGGGCCCAGACAACGGCCCCGTCCGACCCGGTCCCAGCCGTCGTTCCGTCCCTCGGACACGACGCCGTCCTGAACTGGAACACCGGTGAAGGAAAGAGCTACGTGGATCCGGCCTTCGAAGTGCCGGGGTTTCTCGCCGCGCTCAGCGTCGTTGACCGGGTCACTATCCCACACGACGTCTATGATTCGACGCTGCATAGCACGTGGGAGCACCTGCACGAACAGCACTGGGTCTTCGATACCGACCCGTTCAACATGAATCAATTCGCCCATCCCTACCAGGGCGCGATGATGTTCGGCTTTGCGCGGTCAACCGGCGTCTCGTTCTGGCAGTCGCTCATCTACAGCAACGTCGGCAGCTTCATCTGGAAAATGGCCGGGGAAACCGACCTGCCCTCGATCAATGACCAGATCACGACGGGCACGGCCGGAGCCCTCCTGGGTGAATCGCTGTTTCGGATGTCCAGCCTCCTGCTGGAGGACGGCGGCGAACATCCGGGATTCTGGCGCGAACTTGGTGCTGCCACGATCTATCCGCCGATCGGGTTCAACCGCCTCGTCTTTGGCGACCGCTTCAAGGCCGTGTTCCCGAGCCATGATCCAGCGATTTTCATGCGTCTGCGCTGGGGCGCCAGCACGGACCTCATCAAGACGAACAACCTCCTGCTCAACGAAGGGTCCACCTACACCGACCGGGAGCAGAAGGAGGCGGTCCTTGATTTTTCTTTTATCTACGGACTCCCGGGCAAGACGGGTTATGAATACAATCGGCCCTTTGATTACTTCGCGTTCGAATTCGCGGGCCAGACCAGCGCGCACGGGCACGACTTTGTCCAGGATATCATGGTTCGCGGCCTCCTGTACGGAACTGACTACGAGGTTGGGGAAAGTTACCGGGGCATCTGGGGACTCTACGGGAGCTACGATTACATTGCTCCTCCGATTTTCCGCGTCTCTTCCACCGCGCTTTCGCTCGGAACGACCGAACAGTGGTGGCTCTCGCGCCACGTGGCTATGCAGGGATCGGCCCTGCTCGGCGTCGGCTTCGGCGCCGCCGGCACCATTCCGCGGGCCGACGGCCTGCGCGACTACCACTATGGTGCGACCCCCCAGGGGTTGCTCGCGCTGCGCTTCATCTTCGGCCGTCGGACCATGCTCGATTTCACGGCGCGTGACTATTACGTAAGTGGGACAGGCTCCGACGACCGCACCGGATCGGAGCAGGTTTTTCGAGGTAACGTCGGCCTGACTTATCGGGTGTTCAAGCACCAGGCGCTGGGAATCGAATATGTCGAGTCGCATCGCCACGGTCACTACGGCACCCTCCCCGACCGGTACCAATCGGAGGGGACGTTTAGCCTCGTCTATACTCTTCTCGGCAGCAGCCGGTTTGGTGCCGTGGACTGGCGCAAGAACGCGAAGCCCGAGACAGAGTAACCCCTCCGGGCACCCTTAATGTGGGCGCGGACTTAGCCGCGATGTGCATCGTCTTCTCTGGCGATCGTCACCGACCGAAAGCTCCAGGCGGTGGCGCGACCGGTGCGTCCGCAGCGGGCGTGATTGCTAAGCAGGTCGATGGGTCCGGCCACTGTATCGGCACATCCATCTGGTCAATTACTCGTGCGCTTGCGGAGAAAACGGGAAGGCGGCTGGCCAAGTGCTAGGGTGACCCGACAACTCGGTGTCCAAGCCGAGCCAATGCGTCGTCAGGCCGGACCATAGTCTGGAAGAACTTTTGGGAAATGGTGCCGGTTGCCTGCATCGGCCCAAGCGGCTGCCATCCTTCGCCGATGAGGTTGCGAACCTTCGTGATGAGGCTATCGAGACTTTGCTCCTCCATGACTACGGTATAATCGACAATTTTCGGTGTACTCATGGTTGATTACTTCGATATGTCGCCGGTGTATTTCATCATTCTATGCCGAAACGCTACCGACCTGCGATGCCGGGAAGAGGCGCGACGGGTGCGTTAGCAGCCGGCGTGCCGCTGACCGGCATTCGCATTGGCGGCTGGTTCGGCGAGGTTTTCATGGTTTGATATGCGGCCTCATCTGGAATGATGGCGTCGACAACTTGTATGATCCGCTTTCCGCCTACTGCCCTGCCGGTTCGCCCGATACCTGCCCGCAGCCTCAGCTGAAGCCGAGAACCGGATGCGGCTCGTAGAGTTCCTCCAGGGTGGAGATGTCATCTGCAGTGAGGCGCACGGAAAGAGCGGCAACGGCATCCTCGAGATGGTGCGGCTTGGTGGCCCCGACGATGGGCGCGGTGATGAACGGCTTGCCGAGCATCCAGGCCAGCGCGATCTGCGCGTGGGGCAAGCCGCGATGTTCAGCGACCTGGCCCAGCCGGTCGACGACCTNNACCCCGATGCCCTCGGATCGGCATAGCGCCATCATCTCGCGTTCCTCCTCGCGATAGAGCAGATTGTAGTGGTTCTGCATCGAGACGAACCGCGTCCAATGGTGGAGATCGGCGAGGTAGAGCGCCTTGGCGAACTGCCATGCATACATGGAAGAGGCTCCGATATAGCGCACCTTGCCCGATTTCACCACCTCGTGCAGCGCCTCCAGGGTCTCCTCAACCGGCGTTTCGTAGTCCCAGCGATGGATCTGGTAAAGGTCCACGTAGTCCATCCCCAGCCGGCGCAGGCTTTCGTCGAGCTCGTGGAAGATCGCCTTGCGGGACAGACCCCGGCCATTGGGTTCCTCGCGCATGACGCCGTGAACCTTGGTAGCGACGACCACGGCCTCGCGGCGGGTGCTGCGCTTGAGGAAGCGGCCGAGCACCTCCTCGCTGGCCCCGCTGGAGTAGACGTTGGCCGTGTCGAAGAAATTGATCCCCAATTCTAGGGCCTGGCGCAGGAAAGGCTGGCTGTCCGCCTCGTTGAGGCTCCAGGCATGCCGCCCTCCCTTCGGTTCGCCGGTGGCGGGCGCGCCGTAGGTCATGCAGCCAAGGCCGATGCGCGAGACCTTGAGACCGGTTTTGCCGAGATTGATGTAGTCCATTTTTCCTTTCAGTGATTCCGGACCAAACGCAAACACCCGACCCAAGCAATTTGGTCGGTATCCGACCGATGACAAGACCCGTCGGCAGGACTGATCGCCCCGGTCGAGCATGCGCTGCGGGCGCCCGAGGCCCAAGGAATCCGACCGACTCGACCGCTATTTCACGGGTGATTGTCTCGCGCAAAGGAAGGGTTGTGCGTTAAGCGGCTA
>PLOH01000131.1 GCA_003142955.1 Opitutia bacterium
CCAAAGTTCAAAACTTCTCCTCAGAATCGGAAGAAAAGCTACCCCTCCGCACCAAATGGCGTCCGCCATTTGTTGAGGAGCATGGAGGGCGAAGCCCGACAAGCTCCTAGGCAACGACGCGACCGCGGGAGTCCTCAATGTGGCGCTGGCTGGGTTAGCACCTGCCGCAGCGCCTGCAATAGGATCCCCATCGAATAAGGCTTCTTCAGTCGCACATCCAGGCCCTCGTCTCCCAACTGGCCTGTCGAGTCAATCGAACCGCTTCCGGTGATGATGCGGGCATGTGGGTCCACGGCCCGGATAGCTTTGATCGCAGCCCATCCGTCCATGACCGGCATATCGAGGTCGATTACAGTTACAGCGATATCGACGCGATGTTCCTCAAAAATGCGCACGGCTTCCGCTCCGTTGGCCGCTACATGCACGACATAGCCGAATTCCTCCAGCAGGCGGCGAGTGACATCGCAGAACGATGCTTCGTCGTCCACCACGAGCACGTGTTCGCCAGCGCCAAAAGCGTTCTCAGGGATCGCCGGTCCAGCCGGATCCTCCTGCGCGAGCGCGTGGACAGGGAAATAAACATGAAATGTCGTGCCGCGGCCGACCTGCGTCGTTAAGGTGATGACTCCCCCGCAGGTCTTGACGATGCCGCGGACTGTCGACAGGCCCAAACCCGTTCCCGCGCCAACCGTCTTGGTGGTGAAGAATGGGTCGAAGATCCGCCCGACGAACTCCTTGGCGATTCCGGTGCCCGTGTCGGCGACGCTCAACACAACATAGTTTCCGGCCGTGCCACCCGGTAGGGCGGCGGCGGTAATCTCGCCGAGAGTGATGTTTTTGGCGGTAAGCGTCAACTGACCTCCCTGCGGCATCGCATCGCGCGCGTTCACGCAGAGATTTAACAGCACCTGGAATATTTGGGTGGCATTTGCGTGCAGCCGCCAGAGATCCCGGGCGACATCCACGCGCAGCTGGATGCTCTTGGCAAACGTGCGATCGATGAAACGGGCAAGTTCCTTGATGAGGCTTGCCAAATCGACCACCTGCCGGTCGCCTTCAAGCCCGCGAGAAAACGACAACATCTGAGCGACCAAAGCAGCACCGCGCTGGGCGCTCGTCGAAACGACATCCAGAAGCGCGCGGTTTTCTTCGGAGCAACCGTGGAGTTTGAGCAGATCGGCAGACAAGACGACGGGGGCGAGCACATTGTTGAGATCGTGCGCAATGCCGTTGGTCAACATTCCAATGCTGCCCATCCGCTGAGAATGCAAAAATTGCTGTTCGAGGCGCTTCTGCTCCGTGATATCGCGTCCAATCGCCACCACACATGGAGCGTTTTTGTCCGAGAGCGCATTTTCCGCGATAGGCCGAAACGTCCACTGGTGCCATGATCCGCTGCGACCGCACCGCGGCGTCTCGTGCTCGCAAGTCTGGGTCACGCCCGTGCTGGTGACCTGCTGAAGAGCCGGGCGAATGAGGTCGCGCGCATCGGCCGGAATTAGTTCGAGGAATCTCGTGCCCGTCGGCGCAATCGGGGTGGGGCACAGATCGCGGGCCAGGGCGGCATTGCTGTAGAGAACGCGTCCGTCGGAATCGAGGCCGCAGATCCAGTCGTCCAGCGCGTTGAGAATCGTCACGGGCACATCCTCCCGAACTGCCGAGTTGGTGTCAGTTCCCTCGGATCGCCCAAACACCCAGCGGAACAGCCGCCGCGGCGCGACCCACATCGACGCACGCAACGGAGACGGCGCAGCATCCACTGCGCTGGCTCCTCCGATGCCGCGATACTGAAGAACTGGGGCGATCATGAAATCTATGTCTGAGGGAAAACAGTTTGCATTTAGATATCGCGGTCCCGGCTTTGCAGTAGCGCAGAACACTCAATTTTTGGTAGGGTACCCAGGCACGATTTGCGTCAGCTCGCACCTGATCTTGACGTGGGAGGTACGACCCCAGAACGCAAACGCTTCACCGAATCAGATTGCGACGGGTCGATGACACCGGCGACCTTCGGGCGAATCCGATGGATCGCTTCTACCAAAAGAAGAATTCCAGCTTAGGTTCCAGGTAACCCATGGTCGGCAACTCCAGCGCGACCCGCCAGACTGTGGCGTAGCGGGACCATGGGCCGACAATGGGACCGTCGAACATCACCTGCGGCGAGGAAATCGGGCGGCGCGATTTTGCCTGGAGTCGCTCCTGAAAAAGCGCATGGCCCTCCGGCAACGAAAAGAAGAGGAGGCGGCGCTCAAAGATATCCTTCACCTGCGACAGATCCGAATAGCCAAACGTCGGATGCGTGGCGCGGTAGCTGCGCAGGACATATTCGTTGCGGCAAAGTTCAATCGAAGCCCTTTGGCAGGCGGCGCCAAAATCACTGCCGGCGGCATGCCCATAGCTGAAAAAATCGCCCGGCAGGCACCGCTTGAAGAGAATCACCATCACGCCTCGGCCAAGCGGGTGGTCGATCTGCGCGGCCGAAACGTCCGTCCATTTCGTCGGTCGGACCTTTGCCGCGAGGCGCCCGTCCCACCAGGCGATCGCGCAGAATCGCTCAAGCGCCTCCCAGTACGCTTTCGTCCGACATTGACTGGAGAAGAGACCGGGAAATGCGGCCATGCCGTTGGACGAAGCGTCGCGGTCAAAGGCATAGAGATCTCGGTCAAAGTCGTTCACCTTCACGTGAAACGCCCAACGCTCAAGCGCCTCCGAGATCGCCATGTAGCGAGCCACCATTGCGCTCGGATGCGTGCCGGTTCCGTCCGCATTGCTATAGAGATTGAGCTGCGGCCGCGTACTACCCGTCAACTCAGGCGCCAAGTAGGCGTTAGCCTGAAAACAGCGATGCCCGAGCACCGGGAACTCACTGTATTCAATGCGTGTGATCGGCCCGCCTTGTTCGGTGAAAATACGCCGATACCGCCAGGGGGCCAAATTCAGCATAATATCAGGTTTGCGAAAGGGCAGCCCGAGAGCAAGCTCCCTCGCCGCGACCAGCCGTCGCGGTCCCCTCGCCTATCACAAAACTTCCGCTGCCGGTTGGTCAGACAATCGTCTTCTCGAAATCGTCGAGAACCCGCGGCCGGCCACCGCCAAAGAAAACCGGATCGAACGACTCGGCCGCCTTGACCAGACCGAGCGCCAGTAGAAAGCTCGCGATAAACCCGAAAGTCGTGCGTCTGATCTCACTCATGGGTGGCGATCAGCTTGGAACGATGCACGGCG
>PLOH01000153.1 GCA_003142955.1 Opitutia bacterium
ATCTTCTCCAAGGCGAGCACGCGCACGCGCGTCTCTTTCGAAGTTGGCATTCATGAACTGGGAGGGCACGCGCTCTTCCTGAACCAGAACGACCTGCATCTCGGCCGCAGTGAGTCGATCGCGGACACGGCGCGGGTCCTGTCGCGTTATGTGCACGGCCTGGTGGTGCGAACCTATGCCCAGAGCGAGGTGGAGGAGTTGGCGCGGTGTGGGAACATTCCCGTCATCAACGGGCTGACCGATCTCCTGCATCCGTGTCAGATCTATACGGACGCGTTCACTGCGGCCGAGCATTGGGCGGGTCCGAAAGGCGACCTTCTGGCTTCGCTGCAGGGGCGCAAAATCGCTTTTCTGGGCGACACCCGCTTCAACATGGCCAACTCATGGATCCTGGGCGCGGCGCTTTTCGGCATGAAGATCGTCCTGGCGGGTCCGAAAGGCTACGCGCCTGGAAAACCGATCAAGGCGCTGCTCAAGGCTGGTGGACTCCCGGTCAGTTTTTCCTTCACGACCGATCCTTACGAGGCGGTGGCCGGAGCCGATATCGTCTACACGGATGTGTGGACCAGCATGGGCCTGGAGGGTGAGGCCAGGCAGCGGGTCCGGGACATGCGGCCGTTCACCGTCACGGAGAAGCTATTTGGCGCCGCCAAGCCCGACGCGCTGTTCATGCATTGCCTGCCGGCCCACCCGGGGGAAGAGGTCGAGCAGGCGGTGCTCGACAATCCACGCTCAATCATCTTCGACCAGGCGGAAAACCGGTTGCACGTGCAGAAGGCGATTCTCTGCATGCTGGCCAAGTAGCCCTATCAGCCTCCGGTGTTGTGTGCGGGCTCGGCCAGTGGGCGCTGCTTCCACACAAAGACGTCGCCATCCCAGAGCGAAGCCACG
Source organism: Opitutia bacterium (assembly GCA_003142955.1). GTDB lineage: Bacteria > Verrucomicrobiota > Verrucomicrobiia > Opitutales > Opitutaceae > Fen-1467. The sequence goes on from PLOH01000153.1 coordinate 892, forward strand.
CGATCCCACGTCCCAGGCAGGTCGGGATACCCGCTGCCGGGGGCGTTCTCCCAGCGAAAGCCGCGGGTTTCCCAGTGGTAGGTGATCGCATACACCGGCCGGCCGGCGCGGGCGATCCGCTCGAAGAGCACCGGCGAGTCCTTTGCTTCCGGGCGATCGGTCCGCACGAATGTCAGGCTTGTGTAGTACATCAGCGAGCCGGTCGCGTGGCGCGCAAACACCACGGCGTCGGCGGGCAGGTGGTCGCGCGCCCAGAGCGGGGCAACGGCGTGCTCTCGGTTCGTGTGCGTCCAGTACAACACCTTCCGGGCGGCGCCGCGTATACCGAGCCAGCCGAACAGCGCCGCGACCAGGACCACCGCGGGTGCAACCGTCCGAACCGCGGAACCGCCTGCCCACCGTGCGGCGCTTCCGCGCTCCACCCACCGCTGCAGGACGAGAAGCGCCAACACGAGCATTGCCGGCGCTGCCGGCATGACGAAACGCATGTTGTACCAGTGGTCCCACGTGCACCAATAGGCGGCGTAGAACGCGACATACACCGCGACCCAGGTCGTCAACACCAGCCGCACCCGACCCGGTACCGACCGTACAAAGGGCGCAACGATCGCGAGGACCACCAGCGGCGTGAACAACTCCGGCAGCCACACCGCGTAGGAGCGCAACGTCGGCAAGATGAAACCAGCGCCGAACCCAGAGCTCATGTCGCCATAGCCGGTCGCATGCCAGCTTCCGAAAAGCGTGTGGTTGTACCAGGCGAGAAACACGGCGCCCGGCAGACCGGCGACCATCCACAACGCGATGCGCCGCCAGGAACCCGCGAGGCAGACGAGCACCGGCGCCAGGCAGAGCACGTTCGCCGGGCGGATGAGGACCGCCAGTGCCGTCGCCAGCCCTGCGAGCAGTGCGTGCCATGGCTTCTCACGGCTCGTCCACGCCCAGAGCACCGCCGCTGTCACCCAGACCAGGGCGGGGCCGTCGCTCAGCGGTTGCAATGCCTGGAACACGTACACGGGGCTCAAGCCCACCAGGCCCGCCGTGAGCCACGCCCAACCATCGGGCAATCCGAAGGCCCGCGCCAGCTGCCGCGTGAAGACCACGCCGAGCACGAGTTGCAGCAGAATGACCGCCGGCACGGCGAATTCGAGCGACGTCAACCAGGCCACCGCCCAGATTTCCAGCGGGAAGCCAACCGGATACTCGGGCGCTATTTGCCCCGCGCGGTTCACGACGAAGGCGCTCGGCCGGTAGAGCGCGGGATCCGTCGCGCCACCGCCCGGGCCGAACAGCGTCCGCGGCATCGCTGTTAGGCGGCCCGCAACCAGCAGCTTCGCGCTGTTGAGATAGCCGCCGGAATCGTTGGGCCCCGCTGTCGAGTCGAGGTGATGAGAGAAAAACACCGCGTAAGCGAAAAGCCCGAGCCACGGCACCACCCGCCAGGCGATGGCTGACTCCAAGGCAGCGACGGTCACCGGACGTGCGCGCACCGCTCCGACAACGGCGCTTCCGCTGCCGAGCACGAGCCCGGTGGCCAAAACCCACGGCCAGAACCCCGGCAGCTTGCGGGCGAGCCGCGACAGCCGCCCCACCTCGACCGGCGCGGTGAACGCGAACCACTCCGCCGGATTCGTCGACCGGGCGACGATTCGAAAACGTCCGCGCGGGACAGCGAAGTTCACCTGCTTCCAGTGGTCGTTTGCGACAAAGGCGGCGTCGAACGGCGCAACTTCTGAGCCGCTGGCGGTGCGGAGCATCAGGGAGGTCGAGGGCGGTCGCAACGTGCCACAGACCCGGATCTGCAGGAACGGCGACTCCGTTTCGAGCGGAGTGCTGACGAATTCACCGGTCGCCGCGACGCCGGACGGCGTCCACGTACCATACGCTGGCAATCCACAGCGGTTTCCCAATGCGGGCGCGGCGCCCAGATGGAACGCCGGCAGCGGTGGGCCCGCTTCTGCCGCCAGAGCGAGCGGCGGCCGGATCGAATCGGGCAGCACCCGGCGCAGCGCCGGATCCGCCGCAATCTCGGTCGCGGCCAAGATGTCGCCGGTAGTCGCATCCAACGCCGAACGCAGGGTCGAGGCATCGCCGGCAATCAGCGCCCGGCGCAGGTCCGCCGTGATCGGTGAGTCCGCGGCGGGGCCGGTCAGTACCGGCGCGCCATCGTCGCGGGGGTTGAACAGGGCGTTGCCCACCAAAATGGTCCAGAGCACGACCGCCACGAAGCGCTGCGTGCGCCGGGTTTGGTCGTCCGCGGGCCACGCAGCGAGGCATGCGCCGTTGATGATGAGTCCGGTCGCGAGTACAGTGGCGACCGCCGGCGTGGTCACGGCGGGCACGGCCGCGAGCGCCGCCAGCAACGCCAGCGACCAGACCGCGAGGAGCGCCAGCGCCGGCGGCGGGGCCGCAGGGCGGGCGTGCAGCCAGCGGACGATGCAGATGATCGCCGGCGCCCAGACGATCGGCACCCACACGGCGTGTGCCAACTGCGAGGACGCAAGGGCAAGAAGCGCGGGGAAAAACGACGCTGCCGGACCGGTCGCGCCGGAGCGATTGGCGATCAACCAAAGGCCGGCCGCCAGGAGCGCGCCGTTGCTCGCAAAAGTCGCCCGCAGGGGGCGCCAGGCCTGACGGTCGCGTGCCATGGCGAGGCCGCTCCATACCGCCAGCGCGGCGGCCGAGGCAATGCCGGCCGATGTCCCCAGGACGTTCAACGCGCCGCACCCGCAGCCGAGCCACCAAGCCCGCGACCGGGCGCGGGAGTTGCCCATCAGGCCCAAGTGGAGCAGCGAAAGTCCGACGAACCCGCCCGCCCACGCGCTGTCGGTGGTGAGGCGTGCCGCGGTCAATGCTGGCGTCGCGAGTAGACCGGTCGCGGCGACGGCCAGCATGGCCAACATCCGCCTCTCCAGTACGCGTGCAAGAACAAGGAACAGCACACCGAGCGCCATCAGCTGGACGGCGACCGCCGCGAGGATCAGGAGGCGGTCGTCCCACTGCCCGTTAAGCGCCAACCAGCCGAGTTTCCAGACCCGCAGACCCGGCGCGTGATCGTGCAGGAGAGCGTTCCATACGCCGAGCTTGCCGCTCAGCGCCGGCAGATAGACGTCACGGGCGTCGCGCGCCATCTCGGCTAGCGGGGGCAAGTCAGTGTCGGCGCGCGCAATCCGCCGCAGGCAGTCGGCTGCCAGCACCAACGCGAGCGCCGCCATCATTCCCGCGAATCCCGCATGCCGCGACCACCAGGCCCCCCTCCGGCGAAACCCGGAGGGGACAGACAGCGAATCGGCGGAGGGACCATCCGAACTCATGGCGGGCTACGCGTACAGAATGAGGAGCGCTCCCAATGGAACCTCCCTCACGACCTGGCACAAGGCGGAATATTGGGGGCTCCGGCCCGGATTCGCGGCCCTCTTCGCGCCGTGGTTGTCAGCACCGGCCTGGGAAGCGCCACGGACGACCGACGTGCCGGTGAACGGAAGGAGGAACTCGTGAGGCAAGCCCGCCACCGGCGGTACCTTCCGGCAAACGCCGGCCGTCTTGACGGACTCCGTTGTCCGCCAGCCGGTTTCGCGCTGGGTCGCGCCCTGCAAGCTGAGGCGGCTTGCCAATTCGAAGACGCCTCCCAACACTCGCCCTCCCATGAAAATCGTCCTCGCTTACTCGGGGGGGCTCGACACCTCGGTTATCGTCAAGTGGCTCAAGGAGACCTATGACGCGGAGATCATCACGTTTGCCGCGGACATCGGCCAGGAAGAGGAGCTGAAGGGGCTCCCGCAGAAGGCCCGCAAGACCGGAGCGTCCCGCCATTACACCCTGGACCTGGTCGAGGAATTCGCGCGCGACTTCATTTATCCGATGGTGCGCGCGAATGCGATTTACGAAGGCCAATACTACCTCGGTACATCCATCGCCCGACCGCTGATCGCGAAGGCCCAGGTCGGAATCGCGAAAAAAGTGCAGGCAGATACCGTGGCGCACGGCGCCACCGGCAAGGGCAATGACCAATGCCGGTTTGAATTCACCTATCTGGCGCTGGCGCCCGAGCTCGCGATCATTTCACCGTGGAAGATCGACGCCTTTCGTCAGCAGTTTCCCGGCCGGGCCGAGATGATCGCCTATTGTCAGAGCCATCGCATTCCCGTCGAGGCGTCGCTGAAGAAGCCCTACTCGATGGATCGCAATCTCCTTCATATCTCGTATGAGGCGGGGATTCTCGAAGATCCGTGGTTCGACCCGACGACCAAGGCCAACAAGGGCATGTTCAAGCTTTCGGTTTCGCCGGAGGATGCGCCCGATCGCCCCGAATATGTGGAACTCGACTTCGTCAAAGGCGACTGTGTCGCTGTGAACGGGCGGAAGCTGTCGCCTGCCGGCGTGCTCAAAGCCCTCAACGCGCTGGGCGGCAAGCATGGGATCGGACGCGTGGACCTTGTCGAGAACCGGTTTGTCGGGATGAAATCGCGCGGAGTGTACGAAACGCCCGGTGGCACCATCCTCGTGCACGCGCACCGGCAGGTCGAATCGCTCACCCTGGATCGGGAAGTCATGCACTTGCGCGACTCGCTGATCCCCAAATACGCCGAGCTCGTCTACTACGGCTTCTGGTTCGCGCCCGAGCGCGAGTGCCTGCAGGCGTTCGTGGACGAGAGCCAGAAGTTCGTCACCGGCACTGTCCGGCTCAAACTTTACAAGGGCAACGTCATCACTTGCGGGCGGAAATCGAAGTACTCGCTGTACGATCCGCATGTGGCGTCGATGGAAGGCGTCAAGAGCAGCTACAACCAGAACGACGCCACGGGCTTCATCCGAATCAACGGCCTGCGCCTGCGGGCCCGCCTGGCGGCGCAAGGCGGCCCGAAGATCTGACATTTCAAAATGAAGATCTCCCAGGTTGCCGCTCAACTCTACACGGTTCGAGAATACTGCCAGACCGCCTCGGATCTCGCCGCGAGCGCCAGGAAGATCCGGGCGATTGGCTACCCGGCGGTGCAACTGAGCGGACAGGGTCCGGTTCCTCCAGATGAGATCGTCAAGATCATGGACGGGGAGGGCCTCGTCATCTGCGCCACGCACGAACCCTCGCCCGTGATTCTCGACGAGCCTGAAAGAGCCATCGAAACCCTGCAGCGGCTCGGCTGCCGGCTCACGGCCTATGCTTGGCCGGAAGGCGTCGATTTCGGCGACGCCGGCAGCGTCAACACCCTGGTGCGGAAACTCGACGCGGCGGGCGCCCGGTTCCGCGCAGCCGGCATCACGCTCGGATATCACCACCACGACATCGAATTCGTCCGATTCCAGGGAGCGCCGGTTCTGGAGTATGTCTTCGCCCACACGGCACCGCAGAACGTGGTCGCCGAACTGGACACCTACTGGGTGCAGGCCGGCGGAAGCGATTGCGTTGAGTGGTGCCGCAAAATGCGGGGCCGCCTGCCGTTTCTCCATCTCAAGGACTACGGGATGGGACTGGATCGGAAGCCATTCTTCGCGGAAATCGGCCAAGGCACGCTTCCCTTTGCCCGCATCATCGCCGAGGCCGAGCGCTCCGGCTGCCAGTGGTTCATCGTCGAACAGGATACCTGTCCGCACGATCCCTTCGACTCGCTTAGGATCAGTTTGGACTACCTCAAGTCCAACCTCGTTTCCTGATTTCTCCCTGGCCACGGCGTCCGCCAAGCCGGACGTTTCGCACTCACCGGCTGGACTCGCCCCAATCGGCAATGCTTTCGGGTAATCCCGCTTGGTTTATCCTGGGTTGTTATTGAATATAAAGGGGTAAGGTCGATTGGGGTACATAGCTTTACTTCGGATTCCGGTCAGGATCCGGCTCGGTCGCCACCAAGGCGGAGAGCAAAGCTAGTACGATGACGGTTTCGATCATGGCTTGGCTTGGTCAGTTCGATAAGAGTAGCACATATCTGGCTTGTTCCTAATTCTTTTACAGGAAACTTTTCGGCGAATGAGGAAGAATCTGCACGCAAATGAATTGGATCATGGATGGACAGGCCCGGCGTCAGATCCAGATTGCGTGGCAAGTCTCCCAGCGAAATCCGAAAGCGGGGCTTCGAGGCCGGCTGTGCAGAAATCAATCAACCGGCGAAGACAGCCCTCCAAGTCATCCCCCCGGCAGAGACCACACGAAATGCGCTCGAAATCCCGTTGATGGGCAGCGGCATAGAGTATTCCACCGACTGTGAATTGCATCCTCCAAAATAGCTCTGCCAGCGGAATCCCGGGTAATGTCTTGGTCAATACCTTGGTGTACCGCTCGATCAGCGGGTCGATTTCCCTCACCATCTCTGCAGTCATAAATGGCTGAGGATCGGTAAGATCTCGACTTATCAGACGCAGAAAAGCGATCCCTCCAGCAGAACCGGCCGTCGCATGCCGCAACAACGGTCTGATGAAAGTCTCGAGAATCGAGCGGATTGGTACAGGTTGCTCGTCCGCCAGTTGTTCTGCCTGGGTGAGAAGCTTGATCCTCTCCTCATTGATCGGACGTAAACGGCGGATTAATACTCCCTTATACAGTTCTTCTTTCGATCCGAAATGGTAGTTGACCGAGGCGAGATTTACGCCGGCTTCGTCAGTTATTTGCCGGAGAGAAGTGCAGGAAAAGCCTTGCTGGCCAAACAGTCGTTCGGCGGTGTCAAGGATGCGATCACGGGTGGCTGGAGATTCTGTCGACATAGAAACGATCACTTAAAACAAACGTTTGAATGCATTGATGTCAAGCGTTGAACGTGAACTCCATTTCCCGCAATTGAATTCAACCACGGATGTTTGCAGGAGGCGGTGGTTGACGGCATGGATTTGCCGCTTAGGGTCCGCGCGTGCGGATTGATGCGCTTGAAGGCTTGCAGAGACTGATGCTGCCAGACCGTTGGCAGGCCGAGGCGATTCAGGCCCTGACGGCAGGGAAGGACGTGGTGATCGATGCTCCAACGGGTGCGGGGAAAACCTACGTTTTTGAACGATGGTTGGAGCAAACGAACTTCTCCCGGCGCGCGCTTTTCACGGTGCCCACCCGGGCGCTGGCAAACGACAAATTCGCGGAGTGGCGCGCCCGTGGTTGGCGGGCCGGGATCGTGACCGGTGACGTCACCATTGCTCCTGATGCGCCGGTGGTGGTGGCAACATTGGAGGCGGTGCAAGGTTGTTTTCAGGAGGTGCCCGGCCAGTTGCGACTTTCGGGTATGGTCCCCAACGCTCAAGCGACAGCCGAGGTGGTGCCTTTAGGGGCAGGCAAAGTCGCCTTCGACGGCAGCCTGCCGTTCCGGTTGTTGGTCGTCGACGAATATCAATGGCTGGCCGATCCCGACCGGGGCAACCACTACGAAGGCGTTTTGCTGTCCGTGCCTCCGTCCGTGCAATTGCTTTTGCTGAGTGGAAACGTGGCCAATCCGGAAGAGGTTGTGAGCTGGTTGCAGCGGCTTGGCCGGAACGTAGAAATCATCCAGCATCACGATCGACCGGTGCCACTGGAAGAAGTGGAGGTCGACGACCTGATTCATGGTCTGCCGCGCAGCATCGAGGGTTTTTGGAGCCGGCGGGTGGCCGGGGCGTTGCGCGAAGGCCTGGGACCGGTGCTGGTGTTCGCGCCGCACCGGCAGGATGCGGAGCGTCTTGCCCGCCAGTTGGCGCGCGAGTTGCCGCTCGCTGATCCGCTTCCGTTCACGCCAGAGCAGGAGAATCTCCTCGGTCCGGCGCTGGCGAAGGTCTTGAAGCAGCGGGTTGCCTACCATCACAGTGGACTGACCTATGCGCAGCGGGCCGGCATCATCGAACCCCTCGCCAAGGCCGGACAACTCCGCGCGGTCGTCGCCACGCTGGGACTCAGCGCCGGCATTAATTTCTCGCTGCGCTCCGTGCTGATCACGGCATCGAGTTACCGGTTCAACCAGCTGGAACACGAGATCGAGCCGCACGAGCTCCTGCAGATGATTGGGCGGGCGGGTCGGCGCGGGCTTGACGAAACAGGCTTCGTCCTCTGCAGCGGCAACGCCCCACGACTGCGGCGGGCGCAGCCATTGCAACTCCGACGCTCCGCTCCGCTCCCGTGGGCCTTCATTCTGCGCCAGCTCCGCTCCGGCCGCAGCGCGTCCGAAGTCGCTGGAACGGTCGCCAGCCGTTTCTTCGCGCTGGAACCGCTCACGCTCGGCGTGGAGGCGACTGCGCATCGCGCCGCGGATGAGCTGCCGTGCGGTCAGCGCACGGATACGGGCCGGGCTCGGCTGGTGCGCCGGCTGAAAAACCCGTTTCCCGCCTGCGGGCCCTGCGCGATGCGCGAAGAATGCCTCGCCTTCAGTGCGCAGCCGACGCTCCTGTGGCAGTGGCAGCGACTGGGCCTTTTGGACCGCTCGTTGGTGCTGACTCCGCGTGGCGAACTCGTCTCGTTCTTTCTGGGACCGGAAGGACTGGCGCTGGCTGCAGCGCTCGATGATATCCGGTATCCGTTGGATGAACTCGTGTTCGATTGTGCCAATCTCTTTGCGGGCGACCGTTTTTCCGGCACGAATCCGCGCACGCTCGGCCGCCTTGCGCGGGTGTGTGAGCAGACTTACCGGCGGTTCACGGCCGAGGGCTGGCTCGATCACGGATTGCCGCCGCAGTACGGCTGCGGTGCCTCCGAGATCGTGCGGGCGCTGGTCGAGCAAAAGGCCCGGCGCGGAGAACTCGCCGCAGCGAGCGAATATGCCGGCCGCGGCGATATCGACCGTCTGCTGACCGAGTGGCGCAGCCTGCTCCGGCAGGTGGTTCGCGCTCCTTCGCTGGAACTTCCGGAGACGTCGATCCCAACCGGGCGCGTGCTCGCGGTGCGCTGGGATGATTTTCGGGCGCTTTGCCGCGCGCAACTCGGGGTAATCCGGGCCGATGCGCTGCCGGACCTGCCGCCCCTGACTCCGGAGCAGCGCCGCCCGGTGAATCATCGCTTTTTCCGGGCGCCGGTCGGCGCGGCCCGATAGTAGACGAGGCCCCCTGGCGCGGCGGCGGAAGTAGCGCAGGCTTCCCAGCCTGCTTTGCGGTCAATCGGACAGATGCGTTCATGACATCACGCTCAGGTTTTCCTCCTTGCCTGGCCGTGCAATCGTGCTACCGTGCAACACGAGAATATGAATGTCACCCTAAAGCTTCCCGACGAACTCTGCCGCGAGGCCCGGCATCGAGCTGTGGATGAGTCGAAGTCGCTCTCCGCCTGGGTCACCGATTTGGTGGCCCGCGCGGTGGGCCCCACCGCTTCACCGGCGCCCGCCACGCTCCTTAGCGCCCTCGGTGACGCATCCCTGGCCGACGGCGAGCTTGATCTGCCCGACCGCCGCACCCAGCCGAACCGGCCGGTGAAGTTCCCGTGAGCGCCGGCCTGCTGCTCGATACCGTTGTCGTCTCCGAGCTGCGCAAAGGCGCGCGGGCTGATCCCGCAGTCATCGCATGGCAGGCGTCGGTGGCCACGGTCCCGGCCTACCTGAGCGTCATTACCCTGCTTGAGATCCGCTGCGGGCTTCGGCGGGTCGCGATCCGCGACCCCGCCTTTGCCGCCCGACTGGAGACCTGGTATCGCGAGCGGCTACTGCCTCGTTTTGGCGATCACCTTCTCGACGTGGATCGGGCCGTGGCCGAGATCGCGGCCGAGCTGACCGCCGGGCGCACTCTGCCGCCTCACGACGCATTGATCGCCGCCACCGCCCGTGTTCATGACCTGACTCTCGTCACCCGGAACGTCGCCGACTTCGCCGGCACCGGCGTTCCCGTGATCAACCCCTGGAGTGCTTCCTCGGCGTAAACTGCGGTTCAATTCCGATTCGTCAGAACCCAATCCTCTTTAACCGCAGATGTCACAGATGAACGCAGATCCGAACCAACGCCCCCTATGAACGCGGACAATGTCATAAGGTGATCGGTGTAGGAAGCCTGCTTGCAGGCGGTTTTTTTCTCGGAATCGCGAGCAAGCTCGCTTCCTACATCTGGCAAAGACGCGGTTAAGAATGAATACTTCGATGGATGATCCCGAGTTCGCGACACCCCAGGCAAAAGGCACGGTGCCGCACCGGCGGCGGCCGCGCTATGCGGGCAAGAATCCGCGGCGTTTCGAGGACAAATACAAGGAGCTCAATCCGGATCGTTATGCCGCCGACGTGGCCAAGGTGCTCGCCGCGGGCAAGACGCCCGCCGGCAGCCATCGGCCGGTCATGGTGGCCGAGATTCTGAGTGTGCTCGCCCTCCAACCCGGCGAACACGTCGTGGATTGCACGCTCGGTTTTGGCGGACACGCCCGGGAATTGCTGGCGCGGATTGCCCCGGGGGGCCGGCTCATCGGACTGGACGTCGATCCGATCGAACATCCCAAAACCGCCGCGCGCCTGCGCTCCGCCGGTTGGGGTGAGGAGGTCTTCACCGCGGTCCGGTCGAACTTTGCCGGCCTGCCCAGGGTGCTGGCGGAACTCGGGCTCGACGGCGCGGACGCGGTTCTCGCCGATCTCGGCGTTTCTTCGATGCAGCTGGACGACCCGGCGCGAGGCTTCACTTTTAAATCGGACAGCCCGCTCGATCTGCGCATGAACCCTTCACGCCCGCCATCCGCGGCCGACTGGCTGGCGCGGGTATCCACCGCTGATCTGGCCACCGCGCTAACCGAAAACTCCGATGAGCCCCATGCCGAGCTGCTGGCCCGGGAGCTCACGGCCCGCAGAAGCAAAACGCCATTCACCCGGACGCTGCAGCTCGCCAAGGCGATCCGGGCCATTCTGCTCCAGCATGACCGCCGCTACGACCCGAAGGCCGACGATGACTCTGTGCGCCGGGTGTTTCAGGCAATCCGGATCGCGGTGAACGACGAGTTCGGTGTGCTCGACTTGTTCCTGCGCCAGCTGCCTTCCTGCCTGAAGCCTGGTGGTCGCGTGGCGATTCTCACGTTTCATTCCGGCGAGGACCGACGGGTGAAGCATGCCTTCCGCGAAGGCCTGCGCGCGGGGTTCTATTCCGTGGCCAGCGAAGAGATCGTTCGCGCCGGGTTAGAGGAACGCCGGGCCAATCCGCGCAGCTCCTCGGCCAAGCTCCGCTGGGCCGTCCGGGCAGCCTGTCGTCCAAGCCCGACAGGCTGCTAGGCGAACTTTTAGCTCGGCTTTGCCCCGGCGTTCTGGGATGGGTGGGGTTCATTTTCGTCCTCCATGCCAAATTGGGAATACAAGATCATCACCAGCGGATCGCTGGGTTTCGGGTCGCTGCAGCTGCTGGAGCAGCACCTCAACCTCCTGGGCAAAGAAGAGTGGGAGATCATCCATTTTCAGACGCGTCCGGAAAATCCGCTGGCTTTCAATGGCCTGGCCCGCCGGCCGGTAATGCGCGACTGGGTCGTGGAAACGGCCCCGGTCGCAGGAGGCATGCCGGCGACGAAGTCCGGCGCGGTTCCGGTGCCGCCGCCGGAGCGCCAGGCCGATGCGCCGAGCGCGGATGAACTCCGCGCGGAGGCCGAGGAGCGGCGCGACTCGATGCTGTCGCGGGAGGAAACCTTGCGCCCGATGGGCGGAACCGACGCCGAGGAGGACGCGGCCACGGAGAGCACGGAGGAGATTGATGACCTGGAGGACGACGAGGATCTGCCGACATTTTTTGAAGCGATCCGTCCGCACATGCGCCGGAACCTGCGCGGGCCGGGCATGGCCGTGGGCGTCGATTATCTCGCGAAGAAATTCGAGCAGACCGAGGCGGACTTGATTGAGGCGCTGAAAGAGTGCGGCTTCACGCTTCCGGCGAGCGCCAAGGATGAGCCCGTCTACCTGGAATACGATGGCGATCTTTACTGGCTGAATCTGAACCACCGCGGGCAGCTCTGGATCAACACGCGCGAAAAACCGCGGGCGGTCTTCCGGCCGGCGCAGGGTCATCGCGTTGCTTCCGAAGCGCCGCCGGAGGGAAAGCCGGTTAGCGTGGAAGCGCGGACGGAAAGCGCCCCGCCGGCGGAGAATCCGACGCCGGCGCCCCTGGCCGAGGAATCTCCTGCGGCGGCGCCGCCGCAGATTAGCAATCCGTTGCCGGAGGGACCGGAGCTCCTGGATCGCCTGCGACCGGCGATGCGGCGCAACCGTCACGGCGCGGGACTTTCGGGCAGCGTCAGCTATCTGGCGCGGGCGTTCCGGACCGAACCCCGGGCGTTGGTGGCGGCATTCGAGGCGCTTGGTCTCGTCCTCCCCTCCCGTCCGAACGACAAGCCGGTGTTCGTCGACATCGGTCCGTTGGTTTACTGGCTCAACCGGGACAAGACCGGACAGGTTTGGATCAACACGCGCGAAAAACGCGATGAAGTCCAGCCGCCGCCGGCCGGCCCGGCGCCCGAGTCGGTTCCGTCTGCGCCCGAGGCCGTCGTGCCTCCGGCGGAGATGAAGCCGGAGGCAGCCGTGGATGCACCGCCCGCCGATGCCCCGCCGGTGATTCCGGTGGTTCCGGCGGTGGGCTTACCCCTCGCCGCGGTGAGGCTTCTGCTCCGGGAAACCAAACGCGGGGGCATCGCGGAGGAACTGGGCCGCCTCGCCGAACAACTCGGCCAGCGAACGGAAGATTTGCTCGCCGCGCTGACCGGCGCCGGTCTGAAGGTGCCGGAGAAACCCCGCGAGAAACCGGTGTTTGTGGAGCACACCGGCGAGATCCTCTGGCTGAATCGGAACGCGAAAGGCGAACTGTGGCTGAACGCCAAGGCGTCGAAGCTGGCGGAGAAGCCGCGGGCCGAAAAGCCATCGGCCGAACCTCCGGTCCAGGACGGCGCGCCCGCCGCGAAGCGCTCGCGTGGCCCGCGACGCCGGCGGTAGTTATTAGTTAAATACGGAGAGCCGCGAGCGGCTAGCTTTCTGCCTGCCATGGCCAATGCCGGCGAAGTCGAACCGATTCCTGTCGTCCCGGCTACGCTGGGGGAGGGCGCGATCTGGAATGCCGCGGTGCAGTGCCTGCAGTGGATCGATATCATCGGTCAGCGCGTTTTCACGTATGATCCAGCCACGAGCGAGAACCGCGGCTACGACGTCGGCCAAAAAGTCGGAACCGTCGTGCCCCGGGCCCATGGCGGGCTCATGCTCGCGCTCCAGGAAGGCTTTGCGAGTTTCGACGCCGACACTGGCCGCGTCGCATTGCTTCCGCGGCCCCCGGAGCACGATCCGCAGGTCGTCCGCTTCAACGATGGCAAGTGCGATCCGTCCGGGCGTTTCTGGGCGGGGACGATGGCGCTCGTGAAGGGCCCGAAACCACTGGGCCGGCTGTACCGGCTGGACGCTGACGGCTCGATCCGGGTGATGCTGCAGGACGTGGGCACGTCGAACGGGATCGCCTGGAGCCTGGATCGCCGCACGCTTTACTTCATCGACACGCCCTTGCTGCGGGTCGACGCCTTCGATTATGACGATGTCACGGGCGCCATTGCCAACCGGCGCACCGTGATCTCAATTCCGCCGGGAATCGGGCGCCCCGACGGATCGACGCTTGATGCCGAGGGGATGTTATGGATCGCGATGTATGACGGCTGGGCGGCGACGCGCTGGAATCCGCGGACGGGAGAACTCCTGCAGACCGTCCGTCTACCCGTGGCGCGCGTGACGTCCTGCGCTTTCGGCGGGCCGGAGCTTGACACGCTTTTTCTCACCTCGGCGCGAGAGAAGCTCAGCGAAGAACAGCTGGCCGCCCAACCGCTGGCCGGAGGTCTTTTCAGAGTGCGGCCCGGTGTGCGCGGCGTGCCGGCGTTTTCCTATCAAGGGTGAGATGTTGCAGCGGGTCCAACCGCCGGCCAGAATCAGAGATCGTGGAGGGCGGCGCGCTGTCGCCGCCGGACTTCTGAAAGGCGCTGACGGCGCAGCGCCCTCCACCACACGCAACACCCGAGGCACTATAAAAGCAGGAAGGCCTCCAAAAACCACTGGCTTGCGGACGGGCACTCCGCTCTAGCCTTGAATTCCCGGCGGCTCCGCGGCTCACTGCGGGGCACCGCTCTCCATGTCGACCCCTTCTCCCGAGCTCACCTTGCGCGAACATTTCGACCGGGTGACCGACCATGATCAAAGACCGCGTCGATGGCAGCGGGGATTTCATGCGCAGCTTTTGCGGCATTTCCGCCACCATATTCCCGAGGGCGGCCATGTGCTTGAGTGGGGCTGCGGGGCCGGCGATCTCCTGGCGGGTCTGAAGCCGGCGCGAGGCCTTGGGCTCGATTTTAGTCCACGAATGGTTGCGCGGGCGATCGAGGAACATGCTGGCGATGCCGCGCTCGAGTTCCGGGCGGCTGACATTGAGACCGATCCGGTGATGGAGCCGTTCGACCACATCATTCTGGATTACCTCACCGGCTACCTCCCCGACATTCAGTCCGCGTTGAAAAACCTGAATGACGCCGCGCATCCGCGGACCCGTCTGCACGTCACGACCATCAACTCGCTGTGGCTGATTCCGCTCCGACTGGCGGCCGGCGCGGGTATGGTCAGCCACCAGCCGACGAGCAATTGGCTCTCGCACGACGATCTGTCCAACCTGCTTGAATTGGCGGGATGGGAGGTCGTCGAGATCGAACACCTCCAGCTTTTTCCGTTCGAAGTGCCGTTGTTGTCGGGACTCGCCAATCATCTGCTGGTGAAGCTGCCCCTGATCCGTCATCTGGGTGTGACGACGGCCATCACGGCGCGGCCGCGCCGCGCGCCGGTGCTCGCGGGTGACGTGAGTTGTTCCGTGATTGTGCCGGCCCGCAACGAAGCCGGCAACATCCGGGCTGCCCTTGAACGGATTCCGGTGCTCGGCCGGCGGACGGAGGTGATCTTCGTCGAGGGTCACAGCACCGATGACACCTGGGCGGCCATTCAACGTGAGACGGCGGCCTACCGTGGCCCGCATCTGATTCGTGTGCTCCAGCAGACCGGCAGGGGAAAATGGGACGCGGTGCGCACGGGACTCGGTGCGGCGCGCGGCGACGTGCTCGTCATCCAGGACGCCGATTTGACCGCGCCGCCCGAGGATCTGGCCAAGTTTTATGACGCCCTGGCATCGGGTGCCGCCGAGTTCGCGAACGGAAGCCGCCTCATCTATCCGGTGGAAAAGGGCGCGATGCGGTTCCTGAACATGGTCGGGAACAAGTTTTTTTCCCGGGCGCTCACTTATGTGTTGGGCCAGCAGATCAAGGACAGCCTGTGCGGCACCAAGATGCTGATGCGCTCCGACTATGAACGTCTGGCGCGGCGGATCGCGCCGTTTGGGGAGTTCGATCCCTTCGGCGATTTCAACCTGCTCTTCGGCGCCGCCTTGCTCGATTTGCGCATTCGTGACGTGCCGGTGCGCTACAAGGACCGGACCTACGGCAGCACCAATATTTCGCGGTTTCGCCACGGCTGGATGCTGCTGAAAATGACCTGGTGGGGCCTGCGCCACCTCCGATGGCGGTAGCCATTGCGCGCGGCGGAGCTGCAAGCCTACCGTGGCGCCGGTCTGCGACCGGCGATTCGCCAGTCGCAGACTGGCGCTACCGGCCGGTTCTGCGGGAATCCGATACCGCGCAGAATCATCACGGCTCCAACCGCAGGGTGTACCGCGTTGGTCCGGGCAGGAACGGCGTGGGTTTGCCCTGCGCCCAGTCATCGAACCCGGCGCGGAAAAATGGCGAAAGCGGATTGCCGCTCTGTCCGCCCGGCATGTGGAAGATGCCGTCCGCCTCGTGGCCCGGCGAGACCACCAAACGCTCCGACGCTCCGAAAGCGGGCCCCTGGACCCGCGGCATGTCATGGTCGCCCGGCAAAGGCACCATCGGCATGTCAATCAAGCGCGCGAGCACGCCTGGCAGGAACCGGCTGAAGGGATGCTGAATCCGGGTGGTGTTGCGTCCGCCCCAAGTAAGGCGCTGCAGCGGACGGCTCTGGTGATCCGCCCATTGCAGCACGTCATCGACGGCTTTGAGGAAGAGATCATCCCAGGTAAGATAATCCGGCGTGAGGAAATTCGGCGGTCGTTGCTGCACCAGCTGCCAGAGCGGAACCTCGTAGTTGAGCTGGTGATAATCGAAGGATTCATCCTGCTCCACACAGGTTTCAAACACGGGGCTGAGCACCCGCGCGGCCACCGAGTCCCGCCAGCGACGAACGAGATGATAGGCCACTGAATCGATCGAGGCATGGCCGTTCCATTGTGCGACCAGGCGGCGCAGCTCACCGCGGTCCTGATGGGCGGCCACGGCGTCGGGCGTGAGAATTGCGAGCAGGAGTTTCTGCCAGCGTTCGAGCAGCAAGGCCCGGTCATCGAGCTGCACCGCGAGGAGATCGCGCGGGGTGGCCGGCGCGGTCAGGGCCGTGAGATCGTCGCGGATCTGACGCGCGCGCGCCGCGTTGTTGTAGCCGCTATCGCCCAGCTTGAGATAAGCCGCTCCGCTGACGGGGCGGTTGTTCGCGGACCAGAGCTGGCCGGCCGGCGGCGAGAGGACGCGCGGATATTCGTCGGCCGGGAGGTATCCGTTCCATCGGCGATCGCCATACGCCCAGATGGTGGGCAGACGACCGTTAAATCCGACGCGGCGGGGCAGGAGTCCCGTGATCGTCCACCCGATCGCACCAGCGCGGTCGGCGACGACGAAATTCTGGGCGGGCAGTCCGAAATGCGGCGCCAGCGCCAGCGCCGTGGCCGCATCGGGCGCGGTCTCCAGTTCCACGAGGTTGAGGTTGAGCGCAGCCGGATCGTCAAACACCCAGTGCAGGACGAGGGAGCGGGCGTTGTTGCTGTCGCCGATCACCGGTCCCCAGATCGTCCATCGAGTGATCGATTCGACCGGATCGCCGCCCTTGACGCGGATGATCTCCTTGCGCTCCTCCATCTTGGCGAGCTCGACGCCGTTCTTGTAAAACCGCGGGTCGAGGCTGCTCGATTCCGCGATGACGATGTCCGCCGTGTCGGCGTAGCTATTGGTGAATCCCCAGGCGATGCGGCGGTTGCTGCCGGCCACAACAAAGGGAATCCCGGGCAGGGTCATCCCGGTGACGCGGCATGGCTCGCGCCGGACATTTTGAACGGGTTCTGGGTTCACCGTTCCAGGTTCAAAGTTTGAAATTTGGGATTTGGCGTGTGGAGTTTCCTCATCCCAAACCAGCGCCGCCCGATACCAGACAGCAGGCACCCCGAGATGGAGGTGCATATCGTTCGCGAGCAGGGCGGAGCCGCTGGCGGTCCGGTTGCCAGCGAGGGCGAACACATTTGAACCGGAGGCGAATCCGTCATCCTGCGGCGTGTCCAGCGTCAGGCGGGAATCCGGACGGAATTCCGCTCCCGTGTCCGCCTTGCGCTTCCGCAGGTCGATGATTTCGGGGCCTGGCACCGGCGGCTGCGGAACGGTGCCGCCATCGAGCGCTGCGTCGGACTCGGTCCCCTCCGGCGCGACGAAATCGAGCATCGTGCGGCCGTAGCTGTATTGAATCGCGGCGAGCATCTGTTCGTGCCGATCCCGGGAATCCTGCAGATCGAGCACCATGGCGTAGCCGACGAGCAGAGTGTCTTCCGGTTGCCACGGCTGCGGCGGGACGCGCAACACGGTGTACTCGAACGGCCGCGCCCGCAACGCGGCCAGACCGGCATTGACGCCGGCGGCATAGGCGTCGACCAGTTCGCGATGTGCCGGCGGCAACAAGGCCAGGGCTTTCCGCGCCAGCGACCGAAAACTGTGAATCCGCGCCTCGCGGTCGACGGGAACGGCCGCCTGGCCAAAGAGTTCAGCCAGTTCCCCTGCGGACCGCCGTCGGGAAAGGTCCATCTGGAAGAACCGGTCCTGCGCATGCAGGTAGCCCAGCGCTCGCGCCACGTCCCGGCGGGTGGCGCCGTGGATGGTCGGTACGCCCGCGGCATCGCGTTCCACGGTGACGCCGGCGGAAAGTCCCGGCAAGGTCGCCGCGCCGTCGAGCTGCGGGAGGCTGCGGCGCGTGAGCCACCACAACCCTCCGGCCGCCAAGGTGACGCCGACCAGCAAAAGACTCAGGACACTGACCAGCAGACGAAAGCGAAGTGAAGCGGCGGCGGACATGGTTCGGAAAGTGGCTGGAATTTGGCGCCGCCATCCGGGCGAGGCGAGAAATCTTGTCTGACGGGGCGCCGCATAGGTTTATCGTGGCCGCGAGCGCGAGCGAGTGGCTCAGGTTGCGTTGTTGTAGGGCGGGGTCGCCGGACCCCGCCGCGCCCGGTTAACTGGGGGGGGGCAGGAGACCCCGCCCAACATTTAGATGCGTGATCCAGGCTGAAAACACCTTCAGATTCTGGTTGCGCCATCAGTCGTGCCGAAAGCGTCTTGTGGACAAGCCGCCCCACCGCCACTCAGAAGAGAAAAATGGCTGCGGCCATTTTTCCAAAGGAAGCTGACGGACCCGGCGTCTGACAGCTTCCTGCTTCCTACCGCCAGGGCTTCTCCGCC
>PLOH01000038.1 GCA_003142955.1 Opitutia bacterium
GTCCACATGTGGGAGCTCCGGATGTTTGGCCTGAGTGCCCCGGAAGTCGCGGCCATCCTGATGGAGAATTGGAAGTTTCCGCCGAGCATGTGCGAAGCGGTGCGCCATCATCTTGAACCCATGCGCACGCCGGGAGCTCCGGTTGAAGCGTATTGGCTTAATCTGGCCGGGTGGGTGGCGACCAAGCTGGGCAAGGGACTGCCCGGTGAAGCCGGTTGCTGGCAGCTGTCTCCGGCAAAACTCCAGCATGCGGGTTTCACGGAAGAGGTGCTGCTGAAATGCGCGGAGGCCACGGAAGCCGCGCTCAATCAAATCAAGACGTCGCTGCGCTGAGGGAACGCTCCGCTGCTGCCGGGTCTTGTCGTAGCGCAGGCTTCCCAGCCTGCCTCAACTCTGTTGCGGTGGAGGCCCCGCACTGCTTGAGAAGATGGCAGGCAGGGATGCCTGCGCCACGCCGAGAGGTGCAGCAGGGATGCCTGCGCCACACGAAAAGCGGTACGCACAGCGGACGTGCAAACACGCTGCCTGTGTTACCTCGAAAGATCGCGGCGCGATGCGCTGCTCCATGGCCAGTCCTCGGGGCGTTCGCATAGGCCGGACTTGACCGGGTTGTCTTCAATGTAGCGGCAGCACTGGGAGAGCTCGACGTCTTCGCGGATCCAGTGATCGTAGGACTCGGGCTGCCAGAAAGGCCGGCCGCGACGATCCAACATCCGGTTTGCCTCATTCGCAGTAAAGGACTTCCAGCTATGCAGAATTGAATCGAGCGTGTGGGTTCCCAGCGGACGCAACACGGCATGCACGTGGTTCGGCATCACGCACCAGGCGCGAAGTTGGTAGCGCTGACCTGCGAAATGCTGGAGCGCGCTGGCCACGAGGGAGGCGATCTCCGGGCGGCCCAGCCAGAGTTCGCCGGTCGATTGATCGAGTAGAGAGTCAACTTCGTCGGCAAACGACGAGAAGGGCGGGTGGCGTTCTCGATCAGCTGGTCCCTGCGGATCTGCTGCCGCGCGTCGCATTAGATCATCACGTCGTTCCTTCAGGCTGGCGAGAAGGTCGTGAGGCAAGGAGCCAGCCAACCGAAAGGTGACGAAATAGGTCGCACCTTCGACAGAGAGGTGGGGAAGATATCCGCGGGTGCGAAGGCCGGACAGCATGGAAAAGTAGCGCAGGCATCCCTGCCTGCATTTCCTGCCGTGGCGCAGGCTTCCAGCCTGCAAGGGAATGGAAGCAGGCAGGGATGCTTGCGCCACGACGGAAGACGGCGGGGAAGTTGTTTGCGCTACGCGGAGGATGCAGACGCCGAAGAGGCCTTCTGCAAGTACGAGTTTTACTTCAGTTCTAGAGTGGTTTCAGAAAAAGTGTGGCCGCGAGCGCCAGCGAGTGGACGAACCATCCACTCGCTGGCGCTCGCGGCTACGTTCGCGTTCTCGGCCACAGTTCGATATAAACCGCTCTGGAGACGCGTGATGCAGGCTGGAGGGCTGCCTGCCACACCGGGAAATAACCGCTGGCAGGCAGGGATGCCTGCGCTACACCGAAAGATTCAGCCGAAATGCCTGCGCTGCGCGGAAACGGATATAGGTAAGTTGCCGGCGCTACTCCTCTTCCGGCGGCGTGAATCCGCGGCGCAACGTATTTTCTGCCACCACCCGCGGGAACAGGAAGTTCTGGAGGTATTCCTTGCCGCCGGCCTTCGTGCCGCCGCCGGACATCTTGAAGCCGCCAAACGGATGGCGCTCCACCACCGCCCCGGTAATGCCGCGATTGAGATAGAGATTGCCGACGAACATCTCCTGCCGGGCGCGCTCGAGGGCCGCCGGGCTCCGCGAGAAGAGTCCGCCGGTGAGCGCGTAATCGGAGCCGTTCACGAGGGCAAAGGCATCGCCGAGATTCTTCGCCTTCAGAATCGCCAGCACCGGCCCGAAAATCTCCTCACGCACCAGAGCGTGACCGGGCCGACAATCGACGAAGACCGTCGGGGGAACGTAGTATCCGCCGCTCGCCCGGAGCTCGGGGGAAAGCCGGGCCTGCCAGGCCAGCCGCGACTCCTGTTTTCCCTGTTCGATCCGGCCGAGAATGCTCTTCTGCGCGGCCTCATCGATGACCGGATTCACGACCGTGCCTGGTTCGGCCGGATCACCGACCGGGACCGTCGGGCAGGCGGCGAGGAAGCGATCGACAAAGCGGTCGTAGACGTCGGCCAGCACGATGAGCCGTGAAAGGGCGGAGCATTTCTGGCCGGCGTAGCCGAAAGCGCTGTAGAGTGCGGCCGGAATCGCCTCGTCAAGATCTGCGTCGTTATCGATGATCAGGGCGTTTTTCCCTCCCATCTCGCAGACTACTTTCTTGAGGTTGGCCTGGCCTGGCGGGGTCTGGCCTGCGGCCGCCCAGATTCCGCAGCCAACGGCGCGGGATCCGGTGAACGCATAGAAATCGATCTTGGGATGCGCGACCAGATGGGCGCCGGCATCCGAACCGTGGCAGGGCAGATAGGCCAGCACGCCCGGCGGCACGCCGGCCTGAGTCAACACTTCCATCAGCAGGGCGCCAATGATCGAGGTCTGGCGGGCGGGTTTGATGATGACGCAGTTGCCCGCCACAAGGGGCGCGACCGTGAGTCCGGTGAGGATGGCGAGCGGGAAGTTCCACGGCGCGATGGCCACGCCGACGCCGCGGGGCGTCCAGGTCTGGACACAATGCTCGCCCGGGACGGGCTGCGTGACAACCGGAATTGCCAGCCGGCGCATCTCCACCGCGTAAAAACGGCAGAAGTCGATGGCCTCGGACAGGTCGGCGTCGGCCTCCAGCCACGGCTTGCCGGCCTCGAGAATGAGAAGGGCGTTGATCTCGAAGCGGCGCGATTCCATCAAATCGGCGGCGCGTTCGAGCATCCGGGCCCGCTCATTGACGGGCGTGGCGCGCCACGCCGGGAAGGCGGCGCGACCGGCGGCGACCGCGGCCTCGGCGTCTTCGATCGTGCCCCGCGCCCAGTAGCCGACGACTTGAGCCGGATGGGCGGGGTTGATCGATGACACGTATTCACGGTCTGTGATCTTCTTGCCGCCGATAATGAGCGGCCATTTCCGGCCGAGCCGGTTGGCTTGGTAGTCCTGCAGGGCGGCGTGCTGGCTCTCGCGGCTGCCGGCGATCGTGAAGTCGGTGTTGGGCGCGTTCTTGAATACCGGAAACCCAACCAGCGCTGAAACCTTTCCGGTATCCGGTCTCCGCTTTCCGGTATCGAGCAGTTCTGCCGGATTCCGGAGGAGCTGCTCGCGCGTGGCTTCGCCGGTATTCTTGGCGCGCAGGAAACCCTCGTTCGAGGTGTTCTCCAGGAGGCGGCGGACGAGGTAGGCCATGCCGGGCAGCAAGGCGCCGATGGCGCAGTACTCGCGGACGCGATGGCCCTGCTGGAGGAGGGCGGACTTCAACTCATCGGCCATGCCATAAAGCGCCTGGAATTCGTAAGCGCGCGGATCGATGCCGCGGCGCCCGGCCTGGACGATGGCGTGGGCACACGAACGGACGTTGTGCGAGGCGAACGCGGGTGCCACGGCATCGATGTTCTCGAAGAGCAGGGTGGTGAGCTTCTCGTAATTCGCGTCGGTCTCGGCCTTGCGCGACCAAACCGGCACCGGCCATCCTCGCTGCCGGGCCAGCACGGTTTCGAAATCCCAATAGGCCCCTTTCACGAGCCGGACAGAGAAGGGCCGGTGGACGCGCCGCCCCCACGCGATGATTTCGCGCAGGTCCTGCTCGCATTCACGCAGATACGCCTGCAGGGCAATGCCGACCGCCGGTTGCTGTTGGAACTCCGGTTCTTCCAGGATGGATCGGAACAGCGCGAGCGTCAGGTCCTTGAGCTTGTAACTCTCCATGTCGAAGTTGACAAAGGCGCCAACTTCGATGGCGCGGCGGAGAATCGGACGCAGCCGGAGCTTAAGCGCGGCAATGCTCTGTTCCGGATCGGCGGGATGGACATCCGGCGTGAGGGCGGAAATCTTGACCGACAGATTGAGGCGCGGAAGGGGTCCCTTCGGACCGAGGTCGCTGAATGCCGGATCCGGGTCCCGGGCGAGGGCGGCGGAGACGACGTTGAGTACCTCCAGATTTCGTTGGAGGAAGCTGTCGGCCTCCGCCTCGGTGACCACCGTTTCACCGAGCAGGTCGATCGTCGTGGCCCGCCCGGCGCGGGCGTTCAGACGGAGTTGTTTGACGAGGTCGTCCGTGGTTTCGCCGGCGACGAACTGACGGGCCATCTCCGCCACCTGGGCTTTCACGGGATTGGCCACGAGCGCGGGGGCCAGCGAGGCGGCGGCCAGGCCGGTCTTGAGAGCGGGATGGAGTTCGACGGCTTTGTCGCCGAGGTATTCCTGGAGGTGCCGCACGATATCGGCTGACGAGGGCAGCGAGGGCAGGACGTCGACAAAGCGAAAGAGCTGCGTCTTGAACGCCGGATCCTTCATCGACCACTCCATCAAGCGCGCATAGGCGCCTTTCTTCGAGAAGATGCCGGGAACCGGATGGGCGTCCATGAGCGCGAAGAGCTTCTCGCCCTCGGCGTTGATCGCGGTTTCAATCTCAGGAACAACCGGCAGAAATTCCGCCGAGGGTACGGCGGTAGGAGAGCGGGTGGAAGTAGCCATGGGGGGNNTTATCCCCTTGGCAGTTCGTGGGCTCTCGGACTATCCTGCCCCCGGCCGCCGATCCACCCCTGGCCCGGAACTCCCGCAGATTTCTGCAACTTTGCGCGGCCGGGGCGTGTATTGCACATGAACGAAGACACTCCAGTGCAAGTCACCGAAGTGGGCATGATCGCCCCGATCGATTTCACCACGTTTATGCGCAGTTATCAGGATATGGTCTATACGACGGCCGTGCGGCTCCTTGGCAACGAGGCGCAGGCGGAGGACATCTCCCAAGACGTATTTCTGAAGGCGTTCGAGCATTGGGGCAATCTGCAGACCAGCGAAACGGCCGGTGGCTGGCTCAAGACGGTCACGACGAATCTCAGCATCAACCACCTGCAGCGCTACCGGAAACGCTGGCGCTTCTTCTCCGAATTCACCCGCCACGACGATGACGGCGATGAACAGGCGGTTGAATTTGCCTCCCCGGATAATTTCCTCGAAGAATTGGGCCAGGCGGACCGCCGCGCGTGGGTGGAGCGGGCCCTCGAGAAGCTGCCGGAGCACCAGCGCGTGCCGCTCGTGCTGTTTCACTTCGAAGAGTTGCCGTACGACGAGATTGCGAAGCGGCTCGGGGTGTCGCTCAGCAAGGTGAAGACCGACATCCTGCGCGGCCGTGAAGCGCTGGCGAAGGCGCTGCAACACAGCGGGGCGAGCCACGAAAAATTTGAAACACAAATCCTGCTGCCATGAAAGATCCCATGACTCCAGACGAGCTTGAGAAGTTCATCCACCGGACGCTGCGTTCCCTGCCGGACCGGCACGCCCCGGCCACGCTCGAAGCCCGCGTGCTCGCCGCCCTCGAAGTCCGCGCGGCGATTCCGTGGTGGCACAAATCGTGGAGTTACTGGCCGCAGTGGGTGCGCGCACTTTTCGTCCTGTTCAGTGGCGCCCTGGCGGCTCTGGTGGTGTTGGGCGGCGCGGGGTTGCCGACGGGCGTCGACACCACGCAACTCAACCACACTTTCGCGCCGGTGCTCAGCGTGATCCGCCCCGTGATCAGTCTCGGCCGCGGACTGGCCGACATCCTCGCCTTGATCGGGCGCGAGATCCCTGCGTGGTGGTTCTATGGCGCCGCGGCATTTGTCGCGGGCCTCTACGTCATGCTCGTCGGGGTTGGCGCCGCCGCCTACCGCACCCTTTGGAGCAATCGATAACCCCCTCGTTCGAATCCCAATCACCCCTTCCACCCATGAAACACCGTAATCTTTTCAACACCCTGGGCGCCGTGGTCGCCCTCATGCTGACCTTCACGCTGGCCACCCGCGGCGAAGATGCGACGCCTCCACTGTCTTCGGCACCGGCCGCCGATACTGCCGCGCCACCAGCGGCAGCGCAGCCTGCTGCCACACCCGCCCCGGCCGCCGCAGTAGCTCCGGCAGATGTCTCTGCCGCCACAAGCGCCACTCCCGCGTCGGTCGTTGCCGCCGGCGCGGACAAGACCTCGCCGGCACCCCAGGCCGCCCAGTCGGCGGCGACCGCGGATGCTTCGACTTCCGGACTCCGGCGGCTTGACGACACTGCCCGAGAAACCGCAGGTGACAAACATAACCAACTGCGAGACGCCATCCGGGACTCCGTGCGAAAACACGTGCGTTCGCACCACGCGGAGCGCATGGAAAGCGACCGGGTTTCCGTGGGACATGACGTCTTGGTGGAAAAGGACGAGAAGGCGGTCCAGGCAGTGGCAGTCTTTGGCGATGCGACCGTTGATGGCGAGGCCACCGACCAGGCGGTCTCGGTCTGGGGCAGCACGACGGTCAATGGAACGGTGGGCAATCAGGCGGTCTCAGTTCTGGGCAATACCACGGTCAATGGGTCGGTCGGAGACCAGGCAGTGGCCGTCGGAGGCAACATGGTGATCAACGGTCATGTGGGAGGGGAGGTCGTGTGCGTGGGCGGCGATCTCACCCTGGGACCCGATGCCGAGGTCGGCGGCGAGGTCGTTGTCGTGGGCGGAGAAATGAAGAAGGATCCGTCCGCGATTTTGCACAGCCAGGTGCAACAAGTCCGACTGCCGGTGATCCGGCCCGTCTTTGCCTGGGTCAGGTCCGCGCTGTTGAAGGCCCGGTTGCTTTCCTTTGACCCCGGCGCCGCCTGGGCGTGGCTGGTCGCGGCGGCCTTCCTCGGTTTTTATGTCCTGCTGGCCCTGGTCTTCCCTCGCGGGATGGTGAAATGCGCCGAGACGCTCGAACAGCGGCCCGGACACGTCATCCTGACGGCGTTGCTGACCATGTTGGCGATGCCGCTGGTATTCCTGCTGCTGGCCATCACGGGCATCGGAATACTCGTGATTCCGTTCCTTTCGATCGGTCTCTTTGTTGCCAAGCTCTTCGGCCGGGCGGCCATGCTCGCCTGGTTTGGCCGGCGCTTCACGGGTTTGTTGGGAGCGGGTCCGGGGTCGCACGTTGCCGTGTCCGTATTAGGGGGCGGCATCGTCGTGGCATTGCTCTACACGGTGCCAATCCTGGCGTTTGTCGTGGCAATGCTGATCAGCGTTCTTGGCCTGGGCACGGTGATCTATACGTTGATTCTTTCCATGCGGCGAAATGGCGCCAAGCCCGCGCCGGCCGCTCCCGCGATCCCGCCCCCCGCCGGCGCGCTGCCCTCACCTGCTCCCGCAGTGGTATCCGCGGTTGCCGGAGCCGCCGCAGTTGTGGCGGGCCCGATTCCGCCCACGATTCCGATCTCCACTGTGGCATCCCCGATTTCTGCCGCCACGCTGCCGCGGGCTGGATTCTGGATTCGGATGGGCGCGCTATGCATCGATGGCTTTTTGTGCGTGGTTGTCCTCAAGCTGATCACGTTTGGGCATTTCAACTTTGGCGGGGCCTTGCTCGTCCTTGCGGCCTACGGCGCGGTGATGTGGAAACACCGCGGCACCACGGTGGGAGGGAGCATTTGCCACTTGAAAGTCGTGCGGCTCGACGATCGCCCTCTGGACTGGACGGCCGCGATCGTCCGGGCGCTTGGCTGCTTCCTGTCACTCGTGGTGGTGGGGCTCGGCTTCATCTGGGTCGCCTTTGACCAGGACAAACAGTCGTGGCATGACAAGATCGCCGGCACGGTGGTGGTGCAGGTGCCGAAGAGCGTGGCGCTGATTTGAGGTGACCGGAAAGCGGTAAGTCGTAAGCGCTCGAAAGAATTGGTGTAGGAAGCGCGCTTGCGCGCGATTCAGCTAACGGAAATAACCTGCGCTTCGCTCTCGATGACATGCCGAATGCTGCGATCGATCGTCATGCTCGGATGGCATTGCTCGTCGCCCGTGGAGACCATTCCCACGATTATTTTGCAGCGGCCTGCCAATGTGCTGGAATTGATGTTTCCCTTTTCAGCGACCGCTGTCAGTTCGTGGCCGAACGAGCAGAAGGGAGACTTTCATGGCGCCGGGAATATTGCCCATTTATTGCCGGAGGGTCATTTCGGTGCGTTTGCTCGGTTCCGATCTCTTCGGCCGAGAATCTCGTAAGTCAATTTCCGCGAGTGACTACCAACAGCTTTTGAGCCTCGCTCAAGAAACAACATATACGATTCGAATCCCCGTGGGAACTGCCAAGAAAAAGGGCCGGTATCTTAGTTGATCTTCTCCATTTGGTCTTTTTTCGCTGCTTGTAGGAGGGCGTGGGAGACAATCTCGGGGGTAAGGAGTTCGGGCAGGAGGATGGGCTCGGCGCGGCCGGGCGCGTAGATCAGGTCCATGGGCACGGCGCTGCGGTTGAAGGATGCCAGCGCCTCAGTGATCTGCGGATCGCGGCTGGTCCAGTCCGCCTTGAGCAGCACAACGCCCTGCCGGCGGAGCGCGTCGCGCACGGCCTGCGACGAAAACACCACCGCTTTGTTGCTCTGGCAGGTGGCGCACCAGCGGGCGGTGAAATCCACATAGAGCATCTTCCCCTCGGCGCGGAGCCGGGCGACGGTCTCGGGGCTCCAGGGCTGCCAGACGATGTCTTTTGACGGCTGGCCCGGAAAGCCGATCGCCACGCCGGCCACCAGCAGTACCGCCGCGAAGGCGTAGCCAAAACGCCGCCAGCCGGCGGATCCTCCGTGCTGCGTCCAGCGACCGTAGGCCCACGCCGCCATCGCCACCAGCACGAGGCCAAACACGATCAGCAACAACGCGAAGTCGTCATCCTTGGTCTGGCCGGCCAGCACCCAGAGCAGCCAGCCGACAGTCGCGTAAAGGGGAAACGCCATGAGCTGCTTGAACGTCTCCATCCACGCGCCGGGGCGGGGCAGGAGCTTCACGGCCTGCGGAAACAGCGAGAGCAGCAGGTAGGGCAGCGCCAGGCCCACAGCGATCGCGGTGAAAAGCAGGAAAGATTCCCCGGCGGAAAAGGTTTGGGAGAACGCCGCCCCGAGCGCGGGCGCGAGAAAAGGCGCCGAGCAGGGCGTGGCGACGACGGTCGCGAGTCCGCCGGTGAAAAACGATCCGGCGTAACCGTGTTGCATCTGCAGGCTCGCCCCGGTTCCCGTGACGGACAACCCGATTTCAAAGAGGCCGCTGAGGTTCAGCGCGAAAATCAACAGGAACGCCGCGAGTGCGAAGACGAACCCCGGCTCCTGCAACTGGAACCCCCATCCGAGTTCCTTGCCCCCCGCGCGCAACGCGAGGAGCCCGCCGGCGAGCACCCAGAACGAAAGCAACACGCCGAGCGAGAACACGAGTCCGTGCAGCGTGACCTTGCGGCGGTCGGCTCCCGCCTGGTTCACAAAGCCCAGAATCTTGATGCCGAGCACGGGAAACACGCAGGGCATGAGGTTGAGGATCAACCCGCCGAGAAACGCCAGCAGGAGCGTGCCGCCGAGGCCGTTGCTCGCCGCGGTCCCGGCGGCAGGAGGCACGGAGCCTGGCGTCGCGGCCGCGGCGCCGAACGGAACGTCCACCCGGATTCCGGGCACGTCGCCCTTGCTGAGCGCGAGCACGCCCGACAGCCGTCCGGCGTCCTTGGGACCGGCGTCGTCCACCGGGAGCGTGAACACAAAGGCGCCAGCCTGCTCGCTAACCGGCTGCGGCTTGTCATAGGCGATCAACCCATCGTCGGAAAAAAAATGAAAGTCGCCCGGCGCGAAGGTCGTCCCGGCGGGCGGCCGCGCGGTCAACGTCACACTCTTCGCGGCGCGCGTGGCGGCGAGTTGCCAGCCGTCAGGCGCATGCGGCAGTTTTCCCTGCGCGGCGGCCAGCTTCGCGCCCCAACGGGGATGCGGTGCCGGCGGGCCGCCGTCCACGGGCAGGGTCAATTCCAGCGCGGCCTCGCCGGGCATGCAGACCTCCTGGCACATCAACCATTCGACGGCCGCCTTCAGGGTGACACTTTCGCCGGGTTGCAGAGTGGCAGGCGGCGTGAGCGTGATGAACAGGAACACCTCGCCATCGTAGCCATTGCCGGTGATCGTGCCGCCGGCGTCGATGAGGACATGCGGCACGGGCCATTGAATGTTGCCGGCCTGCCAGC
>PLOH01000107.1 GCA_003142955.1 Opitutia bacterium
TTGCCTTTCGCGAGTTCATCTTCCCCCGAGCCAGGACACTATTTCTTTGAAATTGTCCTGACGTCCAGCATCGATGGGAATGTTCAAGTATATTATGATTTGGGTCATGGCTTCAACGAAGCGAATTCCTGCCGGCATCCGCTGCATGCACAGCGAGCTCCCGAGATCTATCGATTCGATCTGCCGACCGGAACTTACTGGCAACTGCGTTTCGACCCGATCGATCGTGAGGGGGTGGTCACTTTAGCAAATGCAAGGATTGTCGATCGCGATGGCCGGGTCGTCCGGCAATTCACGTCCGCACAGCTTCAGCCGATTCAACAGATTGCCAGTCTGACGCAAAAGGACGGCGGCATAGAAGTGCGCACAACTGCGGGCGCAAACGACCCCTATCTGTTTCTGGCGAGCGACCGCCCGTTTGAACTTACCTCGCGATTCGCCCTCTGGCACCGGATCATGGCTGCGCTGTCCGCCTTTGTCTTGGCTTTCCTGACCGCGCTCGCGATGTCCAGCTTGCTTCCATGGTTCCGCAAGGTCGCAGCATGGCAGCCAGCACGAGCTGGCGCCTGGCTGGCGACAGCGGCAGTAGCGTTGGTTCTTTTCAAGCTCTGGCTGACTTCAGCCCAGACAATTTGCGCCATCGGCGGATCCATCGTGGATGATGAGATGTTCGTCAATCTCGCGGACTCCTTGTTGCGGGGCGAATGGCTTGGCCCCTACAGCCAATTCACTCTGGCGAAGGGCCCGATGTATTCCATTTTTATGGCCGGAGTGTTCTTGCTGGGCGTTCCCCTGTTCGCCGCCCAACAAGTGCTCTATGCGGCGGCGTGCGCGTTGCTGACCCGTGCATTGAGGCCGCTGGTGGCGTCTCGGGGACTGAGATTCGGACTTTTTGCCGGCCTTCTCTTCAATCCTATCACCTACAACGGCGTTGTCAGCATGCGGGTTCAGCGGCAGGACATCCTGCCGGCGCTGGTACTGTTGATCATCGCCGGACTCGTGGCGATGTATGCTCGCCGCACGGCCCCCCTGCGCCGACTGGTTCCCTGGGCGGTGCTGACGGGAATCGCCTGGGCGGCTTTCTGGCTGACGCGTGAAGAAGCCGCCTGGTTGCTGCCGTGTGCCGCGCTGCTTTGGGGAACCGTTGCGCTGGCTGTTTGGCGCGATCGGGCTCCTGACCGGCGTCCAAAGCTGCTCTTGCTGGTTTTACCGCCCGTCCTTTGGGGAGGGGTCGTGACCCTGGTAGCCACAATCAATCTCGGCTATTACGGCGTCTTCACGACGTGTGAATGTAAACAAGCCGAATTCAAGGATGCCTTTGGCGCGATGCTGCGGGTGGTGCCCAACAAGAAAATCCCGCTTACTCCGATCACCCGCGATGTACGGGAGAGATTGTATGCCGTCAGTCCCGCGTTCGCCGAACTTAGGCCCGTTCTCGACGGCCCCCAGGGGGAGGGTTGGGCCGAGATGTGCGGAGCCTTTACTCATTTGCCGAAGACCGAGCGGGAAATCCCCTTGGGTTGGTTGATGTGGGCAACCCGCGATGCAGTGGCGATCACCGGTCACGGTCGCAGCGGCGCCGACGCCATGGCTTTCTACGCCCGGATGGCGCGGGAGATCAATGAGGCCTGCGATCATGGCGTGCTGCCCGCGGGCCCAAGACATTCCGGGCTGATGCCTCCCCTCATGTCCGAGCATGTCGCACCTTTTTTGGCCGGATTTCGGAGAGCAGCGCAGCTCTTCCTTTCCTTTGACCAGATGACGTCATCATCACCGCCGAGCAGCGGTCCGTCCGATAGGCTGCGACGGTTTGCCGATCTCACTCGGGGACGCCTTAACCCGGCGCCCGGCATGCCGGCGATCCCGCCGACGCAACGCTGGCTCGACCACGTTCGTCTGGAAATTCTCAACGGGATCAGCTGGGTGTATTCCTTTGCGGCGCCTTGGCTCGGCGCAGCCGCGCTGATTGGCCTTTTAGCCACGATTGGTGCGACATTCATTCGACGACGGATTTCCTATTTTGCAGTTCTCAGCCTGGCCGCATGCAGCTCGGTTCTGGCACTGCTGAGCATCGACGCATTGATCGACGCCACTTCATTCCCCGCGATCACCATCAGCTATTTCACCGGGGCCTATGGTTTGTGGCTGCTCGCCGTGTTCGCGATCTGGTATGGGTTGATTGAGATCTGGGGAATCGGCTCCGCCAGTTCTTTACCCGCCAGCTCAGCCCGGCTGGTTGACCGTTATCCGAAGCTCGGTGCGATTCAGGACTGGCTGGCGTCGCAGGTCTACCGTGCACAAATCGTGCGGCGGATCACGCCGCATGCAGTCTTTCTTACGCTTTCGTTGTCCTTCGGTTTGGGCCTGCTGCTGTTCAATCCGCCATTCCAAGCCCCCGACGAATATGAGCACTTCTTTCGCGTGGTCCAGCTGAGCGAAGGGACGATCATCGGCCAAAAGCAAGGCCTCCGCGCCGGCGGCGAAATCCCCGGACCCATCAACGGGGTGGCCAGTCCGGGAGATTTGCCAGGGCATCCGGAGAGGAAGGTCACTCGAGCCTACTTCACGGACAAACTCAATCCGGCCTGGGTGCGCTGGGACACGGCCCCTCGGGCATTTGCCCCGTTTCCGCATACCGTTGTTTATTCACCCCTCGGGTACTTGCCGCAGACTTTTGCGGTGTTCCTTGGCCGGCTCCTGCATGTCGGTCCGTTGGGATTGATGTATTTGGCGCGACTCTCTGGATTCCTTGCCTCCCTCGGCCTCGGTTATGCTGCCTTGACGCGCCTGCCCATCTGCCGCTGGTCCATGCTGTTGCTGTTGGTCGCCCCGATCACCCTCTACTTTATGGGATCAGTTGCCCCTGACGGCTTGCTCATCACGGGGTCGGCCTTGCTCGTTTCGCTCCTTGTGCGTCTGGAGGTAGAACCCGCCCGCCAATTGGAATGGAAAGAGAAGACGGTGATTCTTGCCATAGCCACGCTGCTGCCCATGGCCAAATTCGTTTTTCTGCCGCTTGCAGTAATTCCCCTTTTCGTCGTCTGCCCGCGCCTGCGGCCGGGTCGGGATCGCGTCGGCTTCATCGTCGCCTGGATGCTTGTCTGCTTTTTGCCCGTCCTCGCGTGGACCCGCGTGATTGTCTCAGTGTATGTACCAGGAAGGGGCGACATTCCTATCGATCCGGGCGCGCAGATTTATTACCTCGCAAGTCACCCCTTCGCCTTTCTTGCATTGGTGGCCCGAACTATGGTGGTCCAAGCTTGCGACACCTACCACCAACTTGTTGGCGTGCTCGGTTGGAATGACACTTTCATGCCGGGATGGTTCTACCGATTGTTTGGCTGTGGCCTGCTCGCCTGCCTGGTCCTCGAATCGCACCGGGTGGCGGAAATCGGGCGGCGGACCAGACTTGTAATGGTCGGCGCAGGTATCGCCTCGATTCTCCTGGTTTACACCGCCCTCTATATTCATTGGAACGCACCAGGATCCGCCACGCCGATAGAAGGTCTCATGGGCCGCCACTTGCTCCCCATCTTCCCTGCGCTGTTGTTCGGCTTTCCCGCCGTCAAGGGGTTCCGAGATTCGGAACCGCTGGTCATTTTCTTAGGCAGCACCTTAGCGATCCTCAGTTCGGCGGTGTGTTGCTGGGCCCTGATCGAACGGTATTACCTGCCCTGACGTTGCTGAGATGTATCTGTTCGGTTCGAATGCCTCCCGACGGGATCTTGATGGGGCCTATTGAGACATCACGATGGGCCCATGGGGGAGATCGATCGCAATGGTGCCCATGCGGATTGGGAGGAGCCGGGTCTCCCCATGCTTCAGATGCGCGGTCAACGGCTGCCAGCAGGCAATCGCACGCCTTGCCCAACGGGGATTTGGGCAGCGTGCGTTCTCGCAAGACAATCTATTCAGTCGACGCGATTCCTCTTTCCGCCGTCAAGCGGGCCACAATAACTTGTCGTGATTCGCGACTATTGAAGCCGAACAATCGTTTCTCCTTTCGGATACAAGCCAGTGGCCGCTATTTCGGTCGGAACGGGCCATGTTAGGTTCGTGTCCGAGATCTTCCGGACGATCGCAGCTGAACCTAAATAGGCTGGTTGCCCTGGGAGATCAGATGTCACGGGATTCGCTCGAAGAGCGTAAATTGACGCAGGCTCCCCCGACGCGGCAATTAAGACCTCAAAGCCGGTTGCTTGATTAAATAGCGTCTGCCAAGCGTAAGCTGAATACCGCCAGAAATCCCACGGTTCCTCGTGCACTGGCCAGGTTTGATGCGTCTGAGTGAAGATGATCCCACCGGTCTTCATGACGCGGTTTAGTTCTATCGCAACCTTCCATGGCATTGCCAAATGCTCGAAAACAGAACAGGAAAACGCCGCGACAAATCGATCCCTCCCAAATAGCTTTTCCAGAGAGTGGGCGTCGCCGACCACGTCGACATTTGGCCCAGGGAGGATATCAAGTCCCACATATTCCAGCCGACTAGGTATAGAATTCCTCCGGATTACGCCGGACCTAGCGCGCGAGCCAATCTCAAGGACGGCGCCAGCGGGTATGTCATTGAGTAGCTGCAGAAACCTGACCCACGAAACGTGATAGGGATCTCCCTCATTGGCGTTTTGGTGGGCCGAGCCGGTTAAGACTTCCGAGCCATCCGCAAGACGAACCCGTAACGAGAAATCTCTGCCCAGTGTCTCCGTCGGAATCTCCAACCACTCGTCGAATCGGCATCGCTCCGCGGATGGGTCTACAGCTTTGGCAACGTCCGCGCTTGGGATTCCATACGAATGGAGTGACCTTGCCACTTCGGTTTCCTTGAACCGCAATTCAACTGATTGGATTGTCGTACCTGCGACATGGCACCACCCGCGCACGTGAAGGCGTCCAAAGTAGACGGAACACTCATCGATCTTCCACTTTAGTGGGATAGGCATTCCTCGACGCTCTAGGTTTTATCCTGACCGAGTGCAAGAATCCGTTCGCGACATCCTGGAACAGGTCGAATCGGTAAACAGACTTTAGGGTCTGATTCGGCGCGCTTCTGCGCGTTATACCTGAACAACGGTGGCGCTTTCACCCGGATGGTTCCTGTGGGCGTTGCGCGATGCGGTGATTTCTTCTGGCCACGGTCA
This sequence comes from Opitutia bacterium, assembly GCA_003142955.1. Classification (GTDB taxonomy): domain Bacteria; phylum Verrucomicrobiota; class Verrucomicrobiia; order Opitutales; family Opitutaceae; genus Fen-1467. The sequence goes on from PLOH01000107.1 coordinate 5,139, forward strand.
CAGTGGTGCAGAAGCCATGGCTCTTTACGCCCGAATGGCCCGAGAAATCAATGATGCTGGACAACCGAGGCCTGATCGATGCCGGCCCGCGCCGCTCCGGGTTTCTGCCGCCCCTTCCGGATGGGTTGCTTCGTTCCGCTTGTTGACAATTGGCGGCGCGCTGTGGTGTAAGTCGAGAACTTCAGTGAGATTCTGGTTGAGGTTCCAAATAGCATCGGGCCGGCAGAACGGCTGAAGGTGTTCGCAGATTTTTCGCACGGCCGACTCGCACCGCCGGAAGGGTCGGCGCCGATCCCACCGAGGCAACGCTGGCTCGATCGGGTACGGCTAGCAATTCTCGACCGCATCTTGCGACTATATCCTTGGTCTTCTCCACGGGCCGGCGGGGTATCTGCGGTCGCCTCGGCAGCCACAAGCATCACTGCCATCGTCCGGCGGCGGTTTTCCTATTTCTTGATCCTTAGCGTAAGTGCATTGGCAGCGATTCTGGCGATCGCGGCATCGACGCACTCGTGGAAATTACCTCATTTCACGGCATCAACACTGCATATTTCACCGGAGCCTATGGACTTTGGCTGCTATTCTGCTTCACAAGTTGGTTCGATCTTATTGAAGTTGCAGTCGACGATACCGGCATCCCGCCATCCGGTCGATCTATCACGCCCGCTGATTCGGCGGACATTCATTCACTTCGTCGCAACGACGATAGTGGCGCCGGGCAAATCTGAGGCGGGGGGTTCGCGGCAAGATGACTTATTCAAAGCGGGGCGAATTAGCCGAGGTGATAGATGCTATCGAGATTTGGAGGTATCCGAGATGCAAGAGGATTCCAAATCGCCTACGGCATCCGCCTGAGCCGAGCGACCGCCACAACCTGCCAGCCAAGGGGCGAGTCGATAAGATTGAATCGGAAGAGCCCGCGGAACATTGCCATCACCGCGTTGGCCATCCTTGCCGAAAACCCTTTTCCGTCCGTTGCAACGTCGGTCGCCAGTTTTCCACCCCGCGCAATCACCAGGCCCCGGTAAAGGTTGAAGAACGGGAAGCCGCTCAGATAGATGCGCTCAACGGAGAAACCCGATGCCTGCAGAACTGCGGCGATGGAGTCCCTCGTAAAATGCTGGCGATGGCCAATATGACGGTCGAAAGCCGACATCGGGCCGCCGGGCACGGTGACGATCAGCCGAGCATCCACCGTCAGGTAAAGGCGCGCCGCGCATAAAAAATCCACCGGGGAATCGACATGTTCGAGCACCTCCGAACAAACCGCATCCGTCGCCCATCCGGTATAGGCCTTCAATTCTTCCGGCGGCTTGAGCAAATCCGCCACCACGAAGTCCGCCCCGGGCGTCTTCTGGCGGGAAATCTCAACGCCGCTCGCGCTCAATTCAAATCCGAGCAGCTTGGCTTGCGGTAGCAAATCCCGAAGCTTCGCCAGCAAGTCGCCCTGCCCGCTGCCAATATCCAGCATGCGAAGGCCGCGGCCGCCGGGACTCCGTCGCAGCAAACCGGCGATGATGGCATGACGCATTTGCTGGGCAGGATTCCGGCTGGCGGCCACCGCAAAATGCTCCCAGTGATCGTTCCAATTGTCGCGGCCGGCCATGGGTCTTCAGGGCAGTTTGATCACCATCGCTTGACCGGTGGGCAGGTAAATCGGTTTCTCGCGGCGCCCGGTAAACGCCTTGTCGGTCGCCTCGCGCGCCCTCGTGCAACTGGGAAAACCATAATCGTCAAAGACCAGAATCCCGCCCGGTACCAGACGCGGATAAACGAATTCGATGCTGTCTAGCACGCTCTGATAGAGATCCACGTCGATGTGCGCAAACGCTAGCCGCAGAATATCGAGGCCTTGAAAAGTGTCCGGGATAAAACCTGCGTGAAAGTTCGCGTTCGCGCCAGTCGGCAAAACCAATGCCCGAACCGCGGCCTCCGACGTTTGCGCAAAATCGCCCTTCGCAAACGGCTCGCCGGCCGACGTCGCCGGCATCCCCGCGAAACTGTCGAACAAATGCAGCCCCCTGGCATCGTGCGCTTCCCGCAAGACCTCGGCGGCCAGTAAAGCCGTGCCGCCGCGAAAAACGCCGAATTCCGCGAAATCGCCCGGCAGGGACAGGGCGTGGCGCATCAGATGGAGCAGTATCCAGCCACGCTCGGGACTGACCAGCGTATGCGCGCGAATTGGATCGTAGAGCCGCTTGAAATCGGCCTCGCCTTCCCATGGTGAAAACAATGGCCGATAGAGATCGAGGTCGCGTACCGCCACGCCTTTGTTGGCAAGTCGCGTGCGCAGGCGAAAATACCCGGTCGCCGCCAGGAGGCGAGGCGCCGGATTCCGCGGAATCTTCAATTCCAAGGGCAGCAAAGATCGGGCGCAACGGAGAAAGTTCATGTAAATGGAGCGGCGGGTTCAGCGTGCGCGATTGCGAGAAGGTTCAGCCCGAACTTGTGGTAGTCGAGCCGGATTTTGCTCGGCCGAAATCCAGCGCGTACGAGCAGCGGCCAGAGATCGCGCTTGTCATAATACATCTTGTGGTCGTCCATCTCGACTTTTGGACTGAGCCCAAGACTAAACGCGGAGAACTCCAGAAAGAACTTGCCCCGCCAAGTGGGCACGTTGATCAGCAATACTCCACCCGGGCGCAACAACCCCCGGGCCGCACCGATCACTGCCAGCGGCTCCCAAAGATGCTCCAGCACGGAAATCAGGAGCACGGCATCGAACGAACCCGGGGCGAGTCCAGGCAGAGTTTCCTCTATAGTCCCTTCATGGAAGGTAAAGCCCTCCGCCTCGCGCAACTCCGGTGCGATGCGGAAATCGACTCCGGTGCCGTGCTTGAGTCGGTCCCGCAATGCCAGCAACTGCGTCGCCCGGAAGCCGCACCCCAGTTCCAGTATTTCCAGGTCACGCCCCCCCGGCAACCAGCGGCGGATCGCTCGCTGGGAAAGCCAGACTCCGAAACGGTCGACCCACGTCACCCCGTGTTGCCCGTATGATTCTGCGGCACGCCGGCTCATGGCTCGTTTCTCGCCTTCACCCGCTGTGCCATCTCTAGCAGGAGCGTGAAGCCGAAAGTCTGGAATCCCAGGATGATCATCAGCAAACCGAAAATCGCCGGGTACGACAACTCCGACAGCCTCAGACCCTCCCTGACATAATGCCAAGCGAGCATGCCTACCAGCAGCAGACCGATTCCCGAGCTCAGGGCGGCCAGGATCATACCGCGGTTGTAGGTAAGTTGGCGTTGAACGGTTCCGTCAATCCCAGAGCGCAAACCATGCATGATGCGCGCAAGAATCCCGATCTGGACAGAACTGTAGCCGAGCGTCGCGCACGTGACGCCAAACAGCATCCAGTATAGGTTGAGCCCGATGCCACCCACCGTAACCGGCCCGAAACTCAGCAAGAACGCGAGCAGCAAGCCCGCGGTCAGCAGCACTGCTCCCGGCTTCAGCAGAAATGAATCCGGAGAATACACGAGCATCACCTTGAGATTGATCCAGCCGGCGATCCAGGGAGAAAGCCAGCCGGCGCGGCGGTGATGACTAAACCGGCCTTCGCGATCTTTGAAGAACTTTACCGGAACCTCAGCCGTGCGCAGGCCCAGGCGGGCCGCCTTCAAAACCATCTCCGAGGCGTACTCCCACGATTGCGACTTCAGATCGATTTTCGCCAGCGCCTCCCGGGTGAGGCCGCGAATGCCACAGTGGATGTCCGAATAACGACTGCCGTAAATTCGATTGAGGACCCAAGTCGTCAGTGGCGTGCCAAAATACCGGTGCAGCGGCGGCATCGCCCCGGCCTCGATGCTGCCATGAAACCGGCTGCCCATGACAAACTCTGCGCCTTGACGGAACCTCTCCACAAACGCCGCGAGTTCCCGAAAGTCGTAGGTCAGGTCGGCATCGCCCATCACAATCCATCGTCCCCGAATATAGGGCACCGCATCGATGTAGGCCCGGCCCAGCCCCCGCTTGGGCGTGCGCAACACCTCGGCGCCACGGCTGAGCGCAATCTGCGGAGTCTCATCGGTGGAACTATCGACGATCAGGATCTGGCCGGTCACGCCCGCCCGCTTCAGACCCTCCTGGCACCAGTCCACAAACTCGCCGACAGTGACGGCCTCGTTCAACGCCGGCACGACGATGCTGAGATCCACCGGTCCAGTTTGGGCGCCCGGAGGCAACAGATGTTCGACGGCCGTCGGCGCAGAACCCGGATCAGCCATGGGCGATTTCTCCACGCATCGCGATCATTGCGTCCCGCACGGCCGTCGCGGAAGAACGCTGACAGCTCCAACCCAGCGATTTGATCTTGCGGCAGTCGAAACGCACGACGGGCACATCGCCCTTCCACCCCCGGTCGCCACCGGTATACTCGTAGCGGACGTTGCCGGCGGGAAGCCCCGTTACCTCAGCAGCCAGGTCGGCAATCTCCCGCACGGTGATGTAGTCGTCCGTCGCCACATTAAACACGTCGTAGGCCACCGGGCACCGTTCATTGGCCAGGAACATCGCGTTGAGGATGTCTTCGACATGAATGTAACTCTTGCTCTGCGAGCCATCGCCGAGAATCCGGAGCCGCGTAGGATCCTGCCGAAGCCGGCGCACAAAATCATAGCCCACGCCGTGCGTCTGGCGGGGTCCCACCACGTTGGCAAAGCGGAACGCACGGGCCGTCAACCCAAACATATGGCAATACGCACCGATCAACGCCTCGCAGGCCAGTTTGCTGGCACCGTAGGTTGAGATTGGCAGGCAGGGACCAAAACTTTCGGAAAACGCCACGTCAGCGTGCTCGCCGTAGACGCCGCTTCCGGAGGTGTAAAGCAGGCGCCCCACCCCGTTTACGCGGACCGCCTCAAGGACATTCTGCGCCAGGTAAGTTCCCTCCCAGAAATCGATATCCGGATGCGTAACTGCCTTGGCGATGTCGGGATTGGCAGCCAAATGAAACACCGTGCCGCACCCCGTCATCGCCGTCGTAAGTTTGCCAAGATCCTTGAGGTCGCCTTCGACAATCTGCAGCCTCGGATCGCCGACGATTTCCTGCAAATGACCGCGGGTTCCCGACGAGAAATTGTCGTAGATGATCACCTTCGCCATTTCGGGGCTCGCGAGGAGCCGCCTCGTCAGGTGGCTGCCGATAAACCCCGCACCGCCGCTGATAAAGACTTTCCGCATAGCCCTGACTTCCATTCGGTAAAAATCCCGCGATGCCATGACGGTGTCACGGAAAATCGCCGACTGCTTTGTAGTAATTCCTCCCGCTTTCTTGCTGCGACCCCCCAATGAAGCCTTTTCGGTCACGACTTGCATGCTCTTGAGCACCGGTATCCTGGTCAACCGCGCAGGAGGCAACATCGCTGAGATTCTGCGTCGCGTAAACGCTGCGCTCGATTTGGGTAGGAATGCGCCAGCAGCGCAGGTTTATTGTCGCCCGCGCCGAGGTATTTGAGGAAGGATAGGCGTCGTGAGGATGAGTTTGGGAATGCTCACGGCCCCAGAATAGGCTGGCCAACCGTGCAAATCTGAGACGCCTTCATCACTGAATCATCGTTCTCTGAATTGTTCGATCGCGCAATTCCCTGCCTCACCTTCTCGCGCCCACCTTCATTTTGCCCCCCACCCTCACTTTCCCTCTCACCCTCACGCCCATGCAAAAGGTTTTTGTCACTGGCGCCGCCGGATTTATTGGCTCGAATGTCGTTGATCGTTTGCTGGCGGACGGCCGGGTCGTCGTCGGTTGGGACAATTTCTCCACCGGACAGCAGCCATTTCTCGCCGGGGCGCTGACACAGCCGGGCTTTGCTCTAATTCGCGGAGACAATCTTGATGTGCCGGCACTGACCGCCGCGATGAGGGGTTGCGACTTTGTCTTCCATCTCGCGGCCAACGCCGACGTACAGTACGGTCCGAGAAACCCGCGGCGAGACATTGATCAGAATACCAATGCAACCTTTCATGTACTCGAGGCGATGCGCGCCAACGACATCAAACGGATCGCGTTCTCCTCGACCGGAGCCGTCTACGGCGAGGCCAGCGTCATTCCCACTCCTGAGAACGAACCGTTCCCCATCCAGACCTCGCTCTATGGAGCCTCCAAGGTGGCAAGTGAGGGATTTGTTTCAGCCTATGGCGAAGCCTTCGGTTTCGAGTCTTACATTTTCCGTTTTGTTTCGATCCTCGGCGAGCGTTACACCCACGGTCACGTTTTCGATTTCTACAAGCAGCTGATCGAGCATCCTGGCTGGCTTCGCGTGCTGGGCGATGGGTCCCAGCGTAAGAGTTATCTTTATGTTCAAGACTGCATTGACGCCATGATGCATGTGATCGAATCCGGCACCGCGATCGGGGCAAAGCACCACACGAAGATCTACAATCTGGGAACCCCCGAATACGTGCAGGTAAACGATTCTATCCGCTTTATCAGCGAGGCACTCGGCCTCAGTCCAGAGCTTCGCTACACGGGCGGGGACCGGGGCTGGATTGGCGACAATCCTTTCGTCTTCCTAGATACTGCGGAGATCCGGGCGACTGGCTGGCGGGCCAAGCTGACGATCGAACAGGGCATCGTAAAGACGCTGCGGTGGTTGGAAGCCAACCGCTGGGTGTTCGAAGCACGGAAGTGAGAGTTATCCGAGAATCGCGCGGGATTCGCGTCGGAAATCGACAGGGATGACAGGAATAAGTTGACAGCTTAAACCTTACGATCGTAAGGGAGAACCATACGTTATGCTGCTACTTAACGTCCTGTTCCCAAAGGTCCGCGCTGAACTCCTCCGGGTCCTGTTCTCAGACCCGGCGGTCGAATTGCACCTACGCGAACTTGTCCGGCGCACCGGCTTGGGCCTCGGTACTGTACAGGACGAACTGGCCAAACTGGAGGAAGCGGAGCTGATCCGCAGCCGCGCCGATGGCAACCGGAAGCTCTTTCAGGCCAACAAGGAGCATCCCGTGTACGCGGAACTTCACGGGATGGTGGTGAAAACCGCAGGCGTCTGCGCCGTGCTCGCAGACTCACTTGGCGGGCTAGAGGGGGTGGAACTGGCCTTTGTTTTCGGTTCGTGGGCACGCGGTGAAGCCGGTGCGGGCAGCGACATTGATCTGATGGTCATCGGCCAGACCGGATTACGGGCCTTGGCCCCACGTCTGCGGCCAGCCGTGGTACGATGTGGACGTGAGATCAACCCGCATGTGCTGACGCCGGAAGAGTGGACTAAGCGGCTGCAGGTCGGAGATGCGTTCGTGGCAGACGTGGCAAAGCAGCCGAAACTCTTCGTCAAGGGAAGGGCAAATGAGCTTGAGCGAATGGCATAGTGCCGGTTGGTTGCGTCCCCATCAAACGACGCGTCAGCAACTCGCCGATCTATTCGGGATCGTCGACCGCGACCTGGAGGATGCCGACCGTGGCCTATCGGCCGACTGGAAATTTGGTATTTCCTACAACGCGGTGCTGAAGCTGTGCACCGTCTTGCTTTACGCCGAAGGCTACCGACCGGAGAAAACCCTGGCGCATTACCGAACGTTGCAGGCACTGCCGCTGATTCTTGGCAAGGAATGGCAGCATGATGCCGACTACCTCGACGCCTGCCGGACGAAACGCAATGTGGCCGAATATGATTCAGCCGGGCGGGTGAGCACGACCGAGGCGAAGGAGTTGCTGGCATTCGCTAAGAAACTGCGGCCTGCCGTCGTTGCGTGGCTGGAACGCCAACATCCGACCCTTTCACCATGGAAGCCTCCGGCACAGGTCTGACGCGGACAAGGCGCCTCCGCCACCCCCACTCTCACTCCCACTTTCACTCTTACTTCCGCCTCCCAACCTCACCTTCACTCTCACTTTCACTTCCCCATGCGCATCGTAATGACGGGCTCAAGCAGCGGGATCGGTCGGGCCCTGGCGGAACGTCTCCTCTCCCGTGACCACCTCGTCTGGGGCCTGGCCCGCTCGGATCAAACGGAGTTCGTGGCGCGGAATCCGGACGCGTTCTTCGCCACGCGCTGCGATGTGGCGGAATGGTCCCAGGTAGCCGAGGCCGCACGCACCATCCTCGCACGCTGGCCGGAAATCGACGGACTGGTGACTTGCGCCGGTGTCCAGGGTGCGATTGGGAAGACCACGGCGATTGATCCAGCTGGTTGGAGCGCCACCGTGCGCACGAATCTCGATGGAACGTTTTACGCCATCCGCGCTTTTCATTCGGCGCTTCACGCCGGCCCTCGCCGGGCGAAAATCGTCTGCTTTTCGGGCGGAGGCGCGACCAAGCCACGCCCCAATTTCTCCGCCTACGGCGCCGCCAAGACCGCCGTCGTGCGTCTCGTCGAAACCGTGGCCGAGGAGGAGCACGCCGCACCGCTGGACATCAATGCCGTGGCGCCCGGCGCAATCAACACGCGTCTGACCGACGAAATCGTCGCGCTCGGGCCGGCGGTGGCCGGCGACGCCGAATACCAGGCCGCCCTGCAACAGAAACAGAAAGGCGGCGCCTCGCTGGCCCGGGCGCTGGACCTGGTCGAATGGCTGCTCTCGCCGGCCAGCGATGGCATCAGCGGGCGCTTGATCAGCGCGCAATGGGACTCGTGGGACCGGCTTTCTGGCAAAGGCCAATTGCTGCACGACACCGAGACTTACACCCTTCGGCGAACGGTCCCAAAGCCGCCAACATAATGAGGATCCAGCCAGCCGGGGTAATTCTCGCACCCCGCTCGTAGGTCCGCGTGAGATTTGTAGGGCGGGGTCGCCGAACCCCGCCGTACTCGGCAAATTGGCGGGATCCGGCGATCCCGCCCTACATCCGACTGCATAATTTCGCCTAATCTTCCGTCTGGGCGGGATATGAGATATCGTTGAACACGTGCATCTTTAAAAGGAAGTACCCGACGATGGTGCCAGGCGGCACCGCCATGGCCTTTGCGAGATAAATGTTGTGGCTGAAAAGCGCCAGCCCCCCTCGGAATCCCGCCAACTGCACCAGGTAGGTGATTCCAATCACGACGAGGTATTCGGCCAACTGTTTCGCGAGGTCCGCGCGCCCACAGCGAAAGGTCCAATGCTTGTTCAACAGAAAATGGGTTGCCGCCCCGGCAACATACGCTCCTGAAAACGCCGCCGTTGGGGGAATCCACTCTCTGAGCAGCCCCAATACACCAAAATCGACCACAGCCGTACACCCTCCGACCGTGAGGAATCTTACGAATCTGATCTTGGTCATCCGCCTGAACACTTTATGAGTGATGTAGTCTAATCCCTTGCCGGCAAGCAACAACAGTCACAGCGTTTGCTGGTCTGCCGCCTGGTTAGTATTCCTCGTCCCAGGCAACATCTTCCCCCTCATTTTCACTTTCACTTTCATTCCCACTTTCATCCCCATTTTCCTCCCACTTTCACTTTCGCTTTCACTCTCACTTCATGACCGTTCCCTACTTCGACCGGTCCGTTCATCTCCGATCGCTTCGGCCCGATTTGGAGGCCGCCGTCGGACGCTGTCTCGACACCGGCGCGTTCTGCCTTTGGCCAGAGGCTAAACAGCTCGCAGGCGGCAAAACCAGCGAGTGGCGCCAGTCTCCGACTGGCGAATTCGCCGGTCGAAGACCGGCGCTACCTTAGGTTGCCAGAGAGGCCAAGCTCAGGAACCATGCAGACCAACACAATCGGATTTGCCCTGGTCGGATGTGGCGTCGTGGGCCGGAAGCGGGCCGCCGCGCTGCCCGGCGCCACTCTGCTCTACACCTGCGACCTGGAGACATCCAAGGCCGCCGACTTGGCCCGAGCGCATCCCGGAAGTCAGGCCATCACCGACTATGCGGTCGCACTGCGCGACCCGGCCGTCAGCGCGGTCATCGTTTCTACGCTCAATGCGGCGCTCGCCCCGGTCAGTCTGGCGGCCGTGCGCGCCGGCAAGCACGTACTCGCGGAGAAGCCCGGAGCTCTCACCGCGACCGAGTTGCGCCAGGTGCAGAGTGCCGCCACCAGTTCCGGTGTGCGCGTGCGCCTCGGCTACAACCACCGTTTTCATCCAGCCCTGCAAAAGGCGCACGAGCTAGTCGACGCCGGGGCAGTCGGACCGCTCCTGTTCGTCCGCGGACGCTACGGACATGGTGGCCGGAAGGGTTATGACCGGGAGTGGCGCGCCGATCCGAAGCTGTCCGGCGGCGGCGAGCTAATCGATCAGGGCGTCCATCTGATCGATCTCGCCGGATGGTTCCTCGGCGATTTCACGACAGTGGATGGCCATTGCGCCACCTATTTCTGGGATATGCCGGTCGACGACAACGCGTTTCTTTCGCTTCGGACTGCCGCCGGACAGACGGCCTGGCTGCAGGTCAGCTGCACCGAGTGGAAGAACCTGTTCTCCCTCGAGATCTACGGCCGCAATGGAAAGATCGCCATCGAAGGCCTCGGCGGCAGCTACGGTCCCGAACGCCTGATCTACTACAAAATGCTTCCCCAGATGGGCCCGCCTGAAATGACCGTCTGGGAGTTTCCGTCTGGCGATAGTTCTTGGACCGCTGAAACCGCCGCCTTCATCGACGATATCCGTCTCGGCCGTGAACCATCGCCCGGACTGCGCGCTGGCATCCGTATCCTCGAGATCGTCGAAAAAATCTACGGGAAGAAAAAAGCGGAAAAGCGTTAAAGCGGAAAGGCGTGAAAGACCGCCCCCGCAACCAATCCTAGAATCGAGAACCACGAAGTCCCCAAACGCATTCCACTCCTCCGATTTTATCTTTCGCTGTTGGATTTATCTTTTCTGCCTTTCGCTTTCCTGCTTTCCCGATTTCTCGATTTCCCATTCCCCCGCCTTTCCCTCCTCTTCCCAGTTCCCCGGTTTCACGGTTTCCCGACTTCTCGCTTTCCCGCTTTCCCGCTTTTCTTCCATGATCATCACCCGTTCTCCTTTACGCATCTCACTGGGCGGCGGCGGCACTGACCTGCCTTCCTATTATCGGGAATATGGCGGATTTCTCGTCGCGGCCGCGATCGACAAATATGTCTATATCATAATTAACCAGCGCTTCGTGGAGCAGTTTCTCCTCAAATATTCCCTTCTTGAGGAAGTCGCAAGCGTCGCTGATATTCGGCATCCGATCATCCGGGAATCCTTGCGCGCCCTGGACAGCCAGCGCCCCAATCTGGAGATAACTTCGATCGCCGACATCCCGGCGGGCACGGGTCTGGGTTCTTCGGGCAGCTTCACGACTGCGCTCCTCAAAGCACTCCACTCCTTCAAGAAGAATCTGATCTCGCCCGTGGAGCTGGCCGAACAAGCCTGCGATATCGAGATCAATCGATTGGGTGAGCCCATCGGCAAGCAGGACCAGTATATCGCCGCCATCGGCGGCATTACCGCCTTCACTTTCCACCAGGATGGCCGCGTCGAATATCGCCCCGCGCACCTTTCCGAGGAGACGCTGTTCAGCCTGGAAGACAACCTGCTCCTCTTCTTTACGGGCTACTCCCGCTCCGCCTCGACCATCCTGAAAGATCAAAACGACCGGGCAAAACAGAACGACCGGGCTATCCTGGAGAATCTTCATTTCACCAAGGAACTGGGCTTCAAGTCCCTCGCCGCCTTGGAAACCGGCAACCTCGCTGAATTCGCGCGTCTCATGGACGTGCATTGGCAGCACAAGAAGGCCCGTTCCACCGGAATGAGTAATCCGCAGATCAACGCATGGTACGATTACGCCATGGCACACGGTGCCTCTGGCGGAAAAGTCATCGGTGCCGGGGGCGGCGGCTTCCTGATGTTCTACGCGGGGGACAAGGCGATGCTTCGCCACGCAATGAAGGAGAAGGGCCTGCAGGAAGTCCGATTCCGCTTCGACTTCGAGGGCACCAAGGTCGTGACGCAGAACTGACGGAAAATCGGAAAGGCGGTGAAAGCGAAAAAGCGAGAAACGATTGGATCCAGTGGAGATTCAAGACTCGCCACATGCTACGCGCCTGGGAGCGTCGGGAGATGAAAACTGAATTTGAGGACCGCCCATTAGGGTTCTCGTTGGCCGTGATCCGGTTGGTAGCCGAGTTTCCCCGCTCTCCGGTCGGCGACGTTGTTGGCCGGCAGCTCTTGAAATCATCGACCGCCGTTGGCACGAACTATCGTGAGGCTAATCACGCTGAATCAAAGGAAGATTTCGTTCACAAGACTGGCATCGCAGAGAAGGAAGCCGCAGAAACCGTATACTGGCTGGAACTTTGCGACCGGGGAAAGATCGGAGTGGACGCAGAAGCACAGCGTCTCTTGACAGAAGCCAATGAGCTGCTGGCAATTATCACCACCATCAACCGCAAGGCTAAACACCGTTAGCCTTCCTCCGTTCCTCGCTTTTCCGCTTATCCGCTTTCGCCTAATTTCCCGCTTTCCCATCTTCTCGCTTTCTCGCTTTTCCGATGTATCCCGATTTTCCCGTCGCCATTCTCGCCGGCGGCCTCGCGACCCGCCTGCGGCCGTTGACTGAAAAGGTGCCGAAGCTTTTGCTCGAGGTCGCGGGCGAGCCGTTTTTCTCCCATCAACTGCGGTTGCTGCAAAAGGCGGGTCTTACCAGGATTGTCCTCTGCGTGGGCCACTTGGGCGAGATGATCGAGGACCGTTATGGCGACGGGCGGTCTTGGGGAGTGCACATCGATTATTCGTTCGACGGTCCGAAACTCCTGGGCACCGGCGGGGCCTTGATTCACGCGCTTCCGTTGCTTGGTGACGCCTTCTACGTCCTATATGGCGACTCCTACCTGCCGATCGACTATCTCGACGTCGGCCGCGCTTTTCTGGCGTCGGGCCGGCAAGGCCTGATGACAGTCTATGAAAACCGGGGCCAATACGACTCCAGCAACGTCTGGTTCGAAGGCGGAAAGATCCGGGTCTACGACAAGAAGAACCGGCTGCCACAAATGCGCTACATCGACTACGGCCTGGGCCTGTTGCGGGCTTCCGGATTGGATGGGTGGCCACGGGACGCAGTCGTGGATCTGGCCGACGTCTACGGCCGCCTGGTCGCAACCGGCCATCTCGCCGGATACGAAGTAAGCCAGCGATTCTATGAAATCGGCTCGCCGGCAGGGTTAAGCGAACTCGATGCGCTGCTGCGAGCGGCCAAGACGCCGTCCCTCTGAGGCGTCCCTCTTCAATGAACCCCGCCCTCACTCGTGGGCAATGATGTCATCAAGTGATCGGTGGAGGAAGCCTGCTTGCCCGTTCGACTGGCTCAGGCCCCGAGCTTGTCGAGGAGCAGGCGATTATTACCTCGGAATCGTCCTTCGCAAGGCCTACGGAGGACAGGTCGCGAACGAGCTCGCTTCCTACAATTAGTATGAAAACGGCGAAGCCGGTGGGCTCCCCCCGGAAGATCGAGCCCCTTTCAGTCTTTCAGTCCTTCAGCCTTTCCGATTTTCTCCTCCCATGTCCTACTCAGTCCAACACCTGCAGGAAACGGCGGAGATCGTCGCCAAAATCGACCCGGCCGCCTGTGAGAAATGTGTCGCCGAGCTGCGGGGCGTTCGCGACCGCGGCGGCCGGCTGTTCATCCTGGGCGTCGGCGGCAGCGCGGCCAACGCCTCCCATGCGGTGAACGACTTCCGGAAAATCGCCGGTCTGGAATGTTACGCTCCCACGGATAATGTCTCCGAACTCACGGCCAGGACCAATGACGAGGGTTGGGCCAGCGTGTTTGCGGAGTGGCTGCGCGGCAGCCGTTTCAACGCCAAGGACGCGCTGCTCATCCTTTCGGTTGGTGGCGGCAACCTCGAGAAGAACGTGTCCCCGAATCTTGTCGCCGCGATCCAACTCGCCAAGCAGGTCGGCGCGAGGGTCATTGGACTGGTGGGCAAGGATGGCGGCTACACCGCGAAGGCGGCTGATGCGTGTGTCATCGTGCCCACGGTCAACCCCAACAATGTCACGCCGCACTCCGAGGCCTTTCAGGCGGTGCTCTGGCATCTCTTCGTGTCACATCCGGACCTCAAGGTGAACCAGACCAAGTGGGAATCCGTGCGCTGACACGCACGGATCAGGTCCCGCCGCGGCGCGGCGGGACTCAGAAGCCGGTCTTTAGGCACCCATTCCCTCTTTCTTTCTTTCGTGTCAGAAATTATCTTTCATCCAGTTCCAATGAAGGAATACCGCGGGGCGCCGCGGGACGCGCGTCGCCCCGCGGTATTCCTTGATCGCGACGGCACGCTCAACGCCGCGGTGGTGCGCGACGGCCAGCCTTTCCCGCCCGGTTCGGTCGACGAGTTTGTGCTCCTGCCTGGAGTTGCGGAAGGATGCGCGCGGCTGAAGGCCGCCGGTTACGTGCTGGTCGTCGCCACCAACCAGCCGGATGTCGGTCGCGGCACGCAAACCCAGGCGGCGGTCGATGCGATCCACGCAAAGCTAGTTGAGCTACTCCCGATTGATCGAGTCGAGGTGAGCTACGATTCCGGCCGCGAAGACCCGCCGTCGCGCTTCCGCAAACCGGCGCCAGGGATGCTGCTGCGAGCTGCAGCAGAGCTCGATCTCGATTTGACCCGTTCGTGGATGGTGGGCGACCGCTGGCGTGACGTCGATTGCGGAAAGAGCGCCGGCTGCCGGACTGTCTTCATCGATGGCGGCTATTCCGAAGGGCTGCGGAACCAACCCGATTTCACCGCCCGGTCCTTCGCAGACGCCGTGAATATCATCCTTGCGCAACGCAAAACCCCGGACTCAGTAACAGCACCATGATCTCCCTCAACAGCCTCAAGATCCAGATCTATGCCGACGGCGCCGACAAGGCCGGCATCCTCGATCTTTACGCCAAGCCTTACATCAAGGGGTTGACCACCAATCCGTCGTTGATGAAGAAGGCCGGCATCAAGGATTACGAGGCGTTTGCCAAGGACATCCTTCAGACCGTGACCGCCAAGCCCATCTCGCTCGAGGTCTTCTCCGATGAGTTTGCCGAAATGGAGCGGCAGGCGCTCAAGCTGGCGGACTGGGGGAAGAACGTCTACGTCAAGATTCCCATCACCAACTCGCGCGGCGAGCCGTCGCTCCCGCTGATTCGCGAACTGGCGGCGCGGCAGGTGCAGCTCAACATCACCGCCATCTTGACGTTGGCGCAGGTCCGTGACGTGGCGACAGCGCTCAATCCCGCGGTGCCCTCCGTGGTTTCGGTTTTCGCCGGACGCATCGCCGATACCGGCGTCGATCCTGTGCCGCTCATGCGCGCCAGTCTCGCTTTGTTGGAATGTCAGCCCAAGGCAGAGCTTCTCTGGGCCAGCGTGCGCGAAGTGTTGAACATCTTCCAGGCAGAGGAAAGTGGGTGCCACATCGTCACCGTTCCCCATGACATCCTGGCCAAGGCCGCCAAGCTCCTCGGCACGGACCTCGCCGCCCTTTCGCTCGACACCGTCAAGGGGTTTGCCAAGGATGCTGCTGCCGCCGGCTATACGCTGTGATATCTCCTTGGCTATCCAGTGAACCCACCACCTGTTCCCTGCACTCTTTCAGTCATCGTACCGGTTTTTGACGAGGTCGGCACCGTCCGGAAAACCCTTGATGCGCTGC
Source organism: Opitutia bacterium (assembly GCA_003142955.1). Lineage (GTDB taxonomy): Bacteria > Verrucomicrobiota > Verrucomicrobiia > Opitutales > Opitutaceae > Fen-1467. Next base: position 20,669 of record PLOH01000107.1, read on the forward strand.
TGGCAAAAGAGATTTCCGGCGCCTGCCTCGAAGTTCTGGTTGTCGAAAGCAACTCTACCGACGGTTCCAGAGAGGTAGTGCTCGGTTACCGCGATCATCCGCGCGTGAAGCTCATCCTGGAAGACCGGCCCAGCGGCAAGGGTCATGCTGTGCGCGCCGGCTTCGCTGCCGCCACCGGGGACATTTTGTTGATCCAGGACGCGGATCTGGAATACGACATGGCCGATTACGAGACCCTCCTGGCTCCGATCCTCGCCGGACGGCAGGCCTTCGTGCTCGGCTCGCGGCACGGCCGGGGTGGTTGGGCCATCCGGAAATTCAATGACCAGCCCTTCCAGGCCTTTGTGCTCAATGTCGCGCACTGGACGTTCACCCTGCTGATCAACGTATCGCTCGGCATCTGGCTGAAGGATCCGTTCACCATGTACAAGGTCTTCCGCCGCGATTGCCTGAATGGCCTCACCTTCACCTGCAATCGCTTCGATTTCGACTGGGAGCTGCTGATCAAGCTCATTCGCAAAGGCTACCGGCCGATCGAGATTCCCATCACCTACCGATCCCGCTCATTCCAACAGGGCAAGAAGGTCCGGATGTTCCGCGATCCGTTTACCTGGCTGGTTGCCTGGGCCAAAGCCCGGTTTGGCCGCCTCGGTTGAGTTTGGTCAGGATCGGACGCACACTATTCGTTTGGCTTGGTTTGAATTGGCGTCTTTTGTCACTCTTCCATGGCCAAAACCATCCTTGTTACCGGCTCGTCCGGGCTGATCGGTTCCGAGGTTTGCGTCTATTTCGCACGCGAACTGGGCTATCAGGTCCACGGCCTTGACAACAACCAGCGGGCGGTGTTCTTCGGACCACAGGGCGACACTCGATGGAACCAGCGCCGACTGCAGGAGAACCTGCCGGGTTTCGTCCACCATGAACTCGATATCCGCGACCGGGCCGGCGTGCTCGCGCTCGTCCGCCAGCTCAAACCCGCCGCCATCGTTCACACCGCCGCGCAGCCCAGCCACGACCGGGCTGCGGCCATCCCGTTCGACGATTTCGACACGAATGCCGGTGGGACGCTGAACCTTCTTGAGGCGGCGCGCCAGGCCTGCCCCGAGTCGCCGTTCGTCAATATGTCGACCAACAAGGTCTACGGCGACGCCCCCAATCTCATCAAGCTCGTCGAACTCGAAAGCCGCTGGGATTACGCCGATCCGGAGTACGTTCATGGGATTCCGGAGACTTTTACGATCGACCAGTCGAAGCACTCGCTCTTCGGCGCTTCCAAAGTGGCAGCGGACGTCATGGTGCAGGAGTACGGCCGCTATTTCGGCCTGCCCACCTGCTGCCTGCGCGGCGGCTGCCTCACCGGTCCGAATCACTCAGGGGTCGAACTTCACGGCTTCCTCAGCTACCTCGTGAAATGCAACCTGGAGGGCCGGGAATACCGGGTGTTTGGCTACAAGGGCAAGCAGGTGCGGGACAACATTCACGCGCTCGACGTCGCGCGTTTCATGGCGGCCTTTGTGTCCGCGCCGCGTGCCGGCGAGGTCTACAATCTTGGTGGCGGGAAGGCGAACTCCTGCTCGATCATCGAGGCATTCGGCCTCACCGAGAAGTACACCGGCAAAAAGCAGACCTCGGTTTATGTGGATCAGAACCGCATCGGCGATCACATCTGCTACTATTCCGACCTGCGCAAGATGCGCGCGCACTATCCGCAGTGGGATATCAGCGTAAGCCTGGAAGAGACGATCCGGCAAATCGTGGAGGCCTGGCGCCAGCGCAGCCACTGAACCACGTCCGCTGGCTTCCACCGCCTGGATTCGTTCTCGGTTGGAACGTCCGATCTCCTGCCGTAGGGATGCAGGCTCGCTGCGCCCATTTCCGAGGGCGCGACAAGATCGCGCCCCTACAACGGAGGAAAATGCGTCGGCCTGGCCGAAAAGGAAACAGCCCTAGACTTCCGCCGTGACAGACCACTTCCCGCTTTCCCTGCACCGGCGATCCTGTATTCCTAGCTGGCAATGAGAATTCTGTTTCCCGACATCGGCGCCTACGATTGGCTTGAGCAATCCTTCAGCCGCGGGGACCAATCGGTGAAGTCATTGCCGCGCAGATGCTCCCGCTGAGCGCCCTTCGAATCCATGAAAATCCTGACTTGCGAATTGGAAGGCCTGCTGATCGTCGAGCCGGATGTCTACGGCGACCCGCGGGGCTTCTTCGTGGAAACATGGAACGCGCGGCGCTATCGCGACGCCGGGATCGACGCGACGTTTGTGCAGGACAATTTCTCCTTCTCCCAGCGCGGGACGTTGCGCGGGCTGCACTTTCAGAATCCGTTGGCTCAAGGCAAACTGGTTTCCGTCTGGCAGGGCGAGGTTTTTGACGTCGCGGTCGACCTGCGGCGCAGATCCCGCACCTTCGGGCAATGGCACGGCCTGGCATTAACCAGCGAAAACAAGCGGCAGTTCTGGGTTCCACCCGGATTCGCCCATGGCTTCGCGGTCATCAGCGAAACCGCGCTGTTTCACTACAAGTGCACCGAGATATATTCGCCGCAGAATGAGCTGGGATTCCGCTGGGATGATCCTGAGGTCGGCATCAAATGGCCGGTCGCCGCACCGACGCTGTCACAACGCGATGCCAGGGCGCCGCTGCTCAAAGAACTGCCGCGGGAGAAATTGTTTTAATCTAGTTCTAGATTCCCAGATCCGCCTTCGGCCATTATCCTCTCCCATGAATCCACGCAAAATCCTTTTGTTCGGCAAGATCGGGCAGGTTGGTTGGGAGCTCCGCCGGACGCTCGCAACCATGAGTCAGCTGGTCTGCGTCGATTATCCCGACGTCGACCTGACCAGCCCCGACTCCATCCGGCAATGGATTGAGTCCAGTGCGCCCGAAATCATCATCAACGCCGCCGCCTATACTGCGGTCGACAAGGCCGAGACCGAGTCCACCCGCGCCATGAAGATCAACGGCGAGGCGCCGGGGATCATGGCCGTCGAGGCGAAAAAACGGGGCGCCCTGCTGGTCCATTACTCGACCGACTACGTATACGACGGATCAAAAACGTCTCCTTACGCCGAAGAGGACGCACCGAATCCGTTAGGCGCCTACGGTCGCACCAAGCTCGCCGGCGACCAGGCAATTCAACAGGTCGGTTGCGAGCACCTGATCTTCCGGCTATGTTGGGTCTATGGCGCGCGGGGCGGCAATTTCATGCTTACCATGATGCGACTGGCCCGCGAACGCGAGAAGCTCCGCGTCGTGCAGGATCAGGTTGGTTGCCCGACCTGGTCGCGAATGATCGCGGAGACGACTGCGCTGGCGCTCAAGGGGACGATTCCTCCGGCCAAAAACGGGCCCCGTCAGGGCGTTTATCATCTGTGCTCGTCGGGTCAGACCAGCTGGCACGGATTTGCGAGCGCCATCGTCGAGCTCATGCCTGCGGAGGGCAGGAAGTGCCGCGAGGTCGAAGGCATTGGTTCGTCCGAATATCCCACGCCAACGAAGCGGCCGCCCTACTCCGTGATGTCGTGCGACAAACTCGCGCGCGATTTCGGCCTGCGGCTGCCCGACTGGCGCGAAAGCCTCCAACAGGTCATGGAGAAATGACTCTTCGCGGTTACTCCCCATCATGAATCTACTCGTCACCGGCGGTTGCGGCTTCATTGGCTCGAATTTCATCCGGCAGCGTCTCACTGAAAGCGACCCGCTCCTGACCAAACTCGTCAACCTCGACCAGCTGACGTATGCCGGCAATCCGTCCAACCTCGCAGATCTCGCCGGTGACACGCGCTACGTTTTCGTGCAGGGCGATATCGGCGACCCGGTGCTGGTGGCCCGCCTGCTCGCGGAACACGCCATCGACGCCGTGGTTAATTTCGCCGCCGAGTCGCACGTCGACCGCTCGATCGATTCACCGGAGCCCTTCATCCAGACCAATGTCGTCGGCACGCTGCGACTGCTCAACAATGCGCGCCTATACTGGTCGAAGCTGCCGGAGCCGCGGAAAAACGCCTTTCGGCTCCTGCATGTCTCGACGGACGAAGTCTATGGCACGCTGGCACCCGGTGACCCCGCTTTTACGGAGGAAACCCCGTTCGCACCAAATTCGCCCTATGCGGCCTCGAAGGCAGCCAGTGACCACCTGGTCCGCGCCTATCACCACACCTACGGGCTGCCCGTCCTCACCACCAACTGCTCCAACAATTACGGGCCCTATCACTTTCCCGAGAAACTGATCCCGCTAGTGATTCTGAATGCCCTCGAGGGAAAATCGCTGCCGGTTTACGGCGACGGCCAGCAGATCCGCGACTGGCTCTACGTCGAAGATCACGCCGCGGCGATCTGGCTCGTCCTGCGCCAGGGCCGCGTCGGCGAGACCTATAACATAGGCGGCCTGAGTGAAAAGCCTAACATCGAGATCGTTCGAACCATCTGCGCATTGCTGGATCGGAAAAGCCCGCGTTCCGACCACCAGTCCTATGCGGTCCAGATTACGTATGTTACCGATCGCCCAGGGCATGACCGGCGGTATGCAATCAATTGCACCAAACTCCAGCGGGAACTTGGCTGGAACCCTTGCGAGTCGTTTTCCACCGGCCTCGAAAAGACCGTCGACTGGTATCTCACTCATCGCGAATGGGCTGCAGACATCACCGCACGAAAATACGCCCGCGAGCGGTTGGGCACCGGGTAGCAGCGTGTCGGACTTCGTCCTCCGCGCTGCTAGTGGCAAATGGCGTTCGCCATTTGCTCCGGAAACGATAATATTCTTAGGTTCAGTGGAAACTATTTTTGCTGGAGAGCGTCGAAGTAGTAGGTCCGCACGCTTTGTCGACTTGGACCGCCAGACCCCGATGGTTCTGCCGGATGATCTGCGCGAGTGGGTGCCCGCCGGTCAGATCGTGCATTTCATCCTGGAGGTCGTGGAGCAGCGGCCCATCACCGACTTTCGGGTCAACGACCGCGGGACCGGCAGCGAGCAATATCCACCCAGGATGATGCTCGCGTTGTTGATTTACTGTTACGCAACCGGGCGCTTTGGTTCCCGGACGAGCGCAACAGGCCGAGAATCAGGAAACCAAAGAAGCCCTCGACATTCCTGCCGAGCTGACGCGACGCGAGGATCGCAAAGCGGCGTTGCAGCAGGCGCGGCAAGTCATCGAAGCACGCGCCAAGGAGATAGCCGCCGCGCAACCAGCCGATTACCAGGCCAAGCAAGCCCAACGCCGGGCGCAGCGCGAGGCGGGGAAAAAGCCGCGTGGCCCGGAGGCGACGCCTAAAGAAGTGATGGCGCACCGGCTCAAGACGACCCTGGGAAAGCTCCTTTACAAACTGCGCAAGCAAACCGTGGAACCAGTCTTCGGCATCATCAAAGAGGTGATGGGCTTCCGGCGCTTTCGTTTAAGGGGCCATGCCAACGTCGCACTGGAATGGACTCTGGTCTGCGTGAGCTATAACCTCAAACGGCTCTTCACCCTCAAAAACCTCGCGGTCGCGGCGTAAACCTGCCGCCCGAACCTCTCGCCGGCCAGGAAAACCGGACCGGTGTCGTCATAAGTGACTTTCTCCGGATTTGCACCCGACCTCCGCCGACACGAAATCACTTTTTAGGGCTCACGCACTGCTACGCACAAGTCCGTCCCAAATGGCGCCAGCCATTTGCCAAGGAGCACGGAGGACGAAGTCCGACGGGCTCCTAGAGCCAAAGCGCCCGATTTTCAGATCTTTCACCCGGGGCGAATGAGAAAACTATTTACCAAATGCCCAAAACGGAATGTGCTGGACATGGATGCATGCCATCATTCCCAACGAAGGCATGACCGCGGTCTGACCCCCAACCCATGGCCAACCACCCTCTCCCCGTCCTTTCCCGCCGCGGCCTGATTCTGGCCGGCGGCTCCGGCACCCGACTGTATCCGCTGACGATCGCGGTGTCGAAGCAGTTGATGCCAGTTTACGACAAGCCGATGATCTACTATCCGCTGTCGGTTTTGATGCTGGCGGGAATCCGAGAGATCCTTCTCATCTCGACGCCGCAGGATCTGCCGCTGTTTCAACGCCTGTTCGGCGATGGTTCTGACTTGGGGCTTCAGCTGGCCTACGCCGCCCAGCCGCGGCCGGAGGGACTCGCGCAAGCGTTTCACATTGGGGCCGATTTCGTGACCGGCCACCCTTCGGCCCTCGTGCTGGGAGACAACCTTTTTTATGGCCACGATTTCGCCCGGTCACTGGAGGTTGCCAATGCGCGCGCTGTCGGGGCGACCATTTTTGGTTATCGCGTCGCGGATCCCCATGCTTACGGGGTCGTCGAATTCGCGCCGGATGGCCGCGTGCTTTCCATCGAGGAGAAGCCGAAACAGCCCAAATCGTTCTACGCGGTCCCGGGTCTCTATTTCTACGACGAACAGGTAGTCCCCCTGGCGCTGTCGCTTCAGCCCTCCGCCCGCGGTGAACTGGAGATCACGGACCTCAATCGCCTCTATCTCGAGCGAAGCCAGCTCCATGTTGAGTTGCTCGGCCGCGGCACGGCCTGGCTGGACACGGGCACGCACGACGCCCTGATCGAGGCCGCCCAGTTCGTCCACGTCATCGAACACCGTCAGGGCCTGAAGATTGCCTGCCTGGAGGAGATTGCCTTCCGCCAAGGTTGGATCACGGCCGATCAACTGCGGGCCCGCGTACGCTTCCTTGGCAAGACGCCTTACGCCCGCTATCTTGAGACCTTGCTGCCCGGCTGAAGTATCAGGATGATGTTCCCGAGAGTTGCGGGCGTTCCCCCGGGACGCGCTCGCGACTTCGGAGCCCCGGAGACACCTCCTGCCACCCATGCAACTTTCAATCATCACCCCCCTCTTCAATCGCCTCGACTTGACCCGGGCGTTTGTGGCGGCGCTGCCAGGCTCGCTGCCGCCGGGTCTGGAATGGGAGTGCCTGTTGATTGACGACGCTTCGACCGACGGCACGCGGGCCTGGCTCGAATCGCTATCACTTCCTTTCAGGGTTTTCCATAACGAGCAGAATCTTGGCTTTGCCGCCGCCTGCAACCACGGTGCCCAGGAAGCGAGCGGTGATGTGCTCGCGCTGCTCAACAACGACCTGGTACTTTCGCCGGGATGGCTTCCCCCAATGCTGGCCGCGCTCAACCGTCCCCGGGTTGGTCTCGTGGGCAACGTGCAACGCCGGGTGTCGGACGGCGCCGTCGAGCATGCCGGCGTCGCCGTTGACCGCAACGGCAAGGTCGATCACATCCGCCGCCTGCCTTCGCGCCCCCGCGGCACGCGGACTGTTCTCGCGGTCACGGCCGCCTGCTGCCTCGTGCGCCGGACCGATTTTCTCGTTTCGGGAGGCTTTGATGTCGCCTTTGAAAATGGCGGCGAAGACGTCGATTTCGCCCTGAAACTGCGGGCGCGCGGCCAACGCGCCGTCGTCTGTCTGGACAGTGTCGTACGCCACCACGTCAGTTCGTCGCGCGGCCCGGCTTCCTTGCGTGATGAGCGGAACAGCTATCGGCTTTGCAGTCGTTGGCGCGAGATCATCCTTCAGGAGACGGCGCTCGCGTGGGCGCGGGAGGCGGTGCGGTTCCGACAGCTGCGCGTGGGAACGGAAGCATTGCGGGCCGGGCTGGCGTGCCTGCCCACGACAATCGGCCTGGCGCACCGCCCTCCCGCCATCGCCCGGCAGCATGCCGCCCATGCACTGTTGCGGGAGGAGATCCGCTGGAAAAAACTCCTGCATGGGGGCGAGGTCCCAAGCGCGCCGCCCGCGTCCAAGCTCTATCGCTGCGACCGGTTCTTCCTTGATGAGCCGAATGCCGACACGGCATGGCTCCGTGACCATGCCACGATTGAACTGCCGCCGGACTTTCCCGTCTCGAATCTGTTTCTCGCTGGTTGCGTCGCGCCGGCAGACCCCGCCTACCCGCAATCGGCCGGTCAACTCGGGCTGCGTCTCCGAATCAACGGGGTGCAATCCGTGGTCGTTTACCCGTTGCCGGAAGACAACTTCAATCTCGGAGTGGATGCGCCGGCCGCCATCGCCGGCCGGCCGACGCGCATCGAGGTGAGCCTGGTCGGCGTCGGATTGACGAACTTCCTCGCGTGGGTTGGACGCATCGTCGAGACGTGGCCGCTCCCACGTCCCTTGCGTCGGATTTTTCGCTGCTACAGGCAACAGCGGCTCAACCGGCGGCTACGTCTCGCGCAGGTCGTTGCGGACGACGAGGTGATTTTTGATTTCAAGTATCAGCCGGCGCTGGCGCCCCGCCTTCGCAAGCTGGCTGCGCCCCAAGGAGTGAACCTCGTCGGCTGGTTCCGCGGTGAACTGGGTATCGGAGAGTCGGTGCGATGCATGGCGAGAGCCTGCGATGCCGCGGGCCTGGCCGCCGCCCTCATCGACCTGAAGCTCAACTGCCTGAATCGCGACGGCGACACCACCTACGCCACCCGGCTGCAGGAGACCAATCCGCATCCGGTCAACATCTTCCATCTCGATCCCCCGGTGTCGCAGGACATCGATCATCTCCACGGGCGGGCTTTCCGCGCCGACCATTACAATATCGGCTTTTGGGCGTGGGAACTGCCGGAATTTCCAGACGGCTGGGTGGACCGGCATCGCTTCTTCGATGAGATCTGGTGCCCCTCCGAGTTCACCCGCGCCGCCATCGCCGCCAAGCTGCCGAAACCGGTGCTGGCCATGCCGCACGCCATCGAATTTCCGGTGCCGAAGGGCGACTTTCGCAAGAAGTTCGGCCTGCCGAATCGCGTGTTTCTCTTCCTGTTTGTTTACGATCTGAATTCGACCCAGGAGCGCAAGAATCCGAAAGCGGTGATCGCCGCATTTCGCAAGGCCTTCCCCCTCGGCGGTCCGGTCGGTCTGGTCGTCAAGACGCACAACCCGGACCGGCATTCGGTCGCCTTCGCCGAACTCGAATCGGAATTGAAGGATTTGCCGAACACCCACCTGATCTGCGAAACCCTGCCCCGCACCGCCGTCTACGAATTGCAGCAGGCCTGCGATTGTTTTGTCTCACTGCATCGGGCCGAAGGGTTCGGCCTCAGCGTCGCCGAGGCCATGTACCTGGGCAAACCGGTCATCACGACGGATTGGTCGGGCACCGCCGAGTTCGTCAATGTCACCAATGGTTGTCCGGTCAACTACCGCCTTCTCACACTCGACTGCGACTACGGTCCTTATTTGCGCGGTCAGACCTGGGCCGATCCCGACATTGATCAGGCCGCCCACTGGATGCGGTCTCTGGAGGACGACAGAAGCTTCCGCGAAAGCCTGGGCAGGCGGGCGGCCGCCGACATCCGCAGAAGTTTCTCACCCAAGACGATCGGCCGCCGCTATCGACGCCGCCTCGAGTCGTTCTCACTCTGGTAGTCGGCACCGCTGGCAGTCGTTCCCCGGATGGCGTCCCGGGAACCTCGACCGAAGCGGCGCCTTTGACCCACTGGCGCGGGAAAACCGTGACAGTTCCACCCCGCTGGACTACGCTAGTGACCTCTTCATGAATAACCCCGCCCGCTTCGCTCGCTCGCTTCTCCGGAAGTTGCTTTTTGGCCTCGTGCTGCCCGTCGCGGCTTTTGCCGCCGACACAAAACAAAATTTCTACACCGCCATCTACATCCCGGTCATGATGGTCCGCCGGCTGGCCGACCCCGCGGTCCGACAGCGCGAATGGGAGACCATCAGTCGCCAACTCAAGGTCGACAAGGTTTACATCGAGTCCGAGCGGGACCGGATGCTGGCCGACGACCAGACGCTGGAGGACCTGAAGAAGTTCTTCACGGATCACGGCGTGCGCGTCGCCGGCGGCATCACTTACTCCGACAATAGAGGAGCCCAGTATCACTCGTTCTGCTATACCAATCCCGACGATCGCGCCTTCGTCCAGCGCGTAGCCGAGCTTACCGCCCGCCACTTTGACGAAATCATCCTCGATGACTTCTTCTTCGTCACCACGAAGAACGCCTCCGATATCGCGGCCAAGGGCAACCGCACCTGGACGCAGTTCCGCCTCGATCTGATGGACGACGTGGCGGAGAACCTCCTCCTCAAGCCGGCCCGGGCGGTCAACCCGAAGGTGAAGATCACCATCAAGTTCCCCAACTGGTACGAGCACTTCCAGGGGCTCGGCTTCGATCTCGACAAGGAGTCGCGGCTTTTCGACGGCATCTACACCGGCACGGAGACCCGCGATCCGGGCCTCACCGACCAGTTCCTGCAGCAGTACGAGAGCTACCAGATTCTCCGCTATTTCGAGAACATTGCGCCCGGCCGCAACGGCGGCGGCTGGGTCGACACTTTCAGTAACCGCTATGTCGATCGTTACGCCGAACAGCTCTGGGATACCGCGTTCGCCAAGCCGCGCGAGATCACCCTTTTTAACTGGGCCGCCCTTCTCCAGCCCATCGAACCCGGCGAGCGGCCCTGGCAGGCGCTTCCCACCAGCTTTGATTTGTTCAAGATCATGCCGCCATTCCGGGGATTTGGCGCGGCGCTGGGCACGCCGCCGCCCACCATGGCCAGCGTGGCCGGCGCCGCCCTCGCCCAGGTCAACACTTTCCTCGGCCAGCTCGGCCAGCCGATCGGTATCAAGAGCTACAAACCTCACCACTCCTCCGGCGAGGATTTCCTCCCGAATTTCCTCGGCATGATCGGTCTTCCCATCGACCTGTACTCCACTTTCCCGACCGACGCCGACCTTGTGCTGCTGACCGAGTCCGCCAAGTTCGATCCGGATATCGTCGCCAAGATCAAGACGCAGCTCAACGACGGGAAGTCCGTCGTCATCACCTCCGGCCTGCTGCACGCGCTGCAGGGCAAGGGCATCGAGGACATCGTCGAGGTCGAGTACACGGAACGCCGGTTTATCGCAGATGGCTACACCACCGGATTTGGCTCGGGCAACCGGAGCGGCCTGGGCGAAGATTCCCGCGCCTCCGGTATGCTGTTCCCGGAGCTCCGCTTTTATACCAACGACGCCTGGGCGCTGGTCAGCGCCATGTCCGACAACGTCGGTTTCCCGTTGCTGCTGATGGATCGCTACGGCAAGGGCGTCCTCTACGTCTGGACGATGCCTGACAATTTCCACCACCTGTACCGCCTGCCACCGAACGTCACGAGCGCCTTCAAGGACGTCTTGATGAAAGGCTTTTTCGTCCGGATCGACGGCCCCAGCCAAGTCGCGCTGTTTGCCTACGACAACCACACCTTCATCGTCGAATCGTTTCTCGATCACGAGACTGACGTGAAAGTCTCTGTCGCTGGTGGCTTCACGAAGCTGCGCGATCTGGTTACCGGCGAGGTGATTTCAGGACAGGAACCGCCGCCGGCCAATCCATGGCTGCGCCGGCCGGACGAGGAGAAGCGCATGGTGTTCCACGTGCACGTGCTGCCGCACAGTTATCTCGTCTTCGCCGCGGAGAAATAGCCGCGGCGCGCCAAAGCGGATCGTTGTAATTAGATGTGTGGCGGGATCGCCGGATCCCGCCATTTTTAGAAATGTGGCGGGGTACGGCGACCCCGCCTTACAGCCGACTCTCAAGATCCACCGCTGCTGTTGTCGATCCCCTCGGCATGGCCGGCGCCTGACCCGGCCACGGCCAGATAGACGAGAAATGCGCCAAGGCCCACCGCCAGCATGACGGCCATGCCGGCGGCGAGCGTTTGCGTTGACGCCCACACCAGCGGCGCCACCACGGCGGTGGCGATGGCATTGCCGGAAGTCTGGACGAAACTCTGGCAGGAGGCGGCAAGACCGCGCTGGTCCGGAAACAAATCCAAGGCCATCAGCGTCAGGCTGGGCATCGCCAGCGCCGAGCCGGCAAAGTAGACGAAGATCGGCGCCACGCTCCATGGCAGCCCGGGCGGCGCGACCACGTTGAGGATGACATTGGCCGCCGCTGCAAAGATCATGATCCCATACGCCCACCAGACGGTCTGGCGCCGGGAGAGACGCCCGGCGAGGCGTCCGGACAGCCAGGCGCCGGTCACGATGCCCGACGTCGACGGGCCGAACAACCAGAGGAAGCCAGTTTCGCTCACGTGCAGGTGCTGGATCAGGAAGACCGGGGCCGCGACAATGTAAATGAACACCGCGGCGAAATTGAACGTTACGGCGATGGATAATGCGACAAACGGAGCCGTCCGCAGTACTCGCCAATAGGACTGCAGGAGGAACCTGGGGTTCATCGGCTGGCGCCGTTCCTGCGGCAGAGTCTCCGGCAGCGACCGCCAACACACCAGCCAGACGCCTCCGGTAAACACCACCACGAATGCGAACACGGCGCGCCAGCCGAACCAGACATGCAGCCAACATCACCGCCAGCCCGCGGTGATGGCGCGCAGTCGATTCGGTCGTCGCCGTCATCGGAACCGCGCACGATGGAGGGTTCCACCGCCCGCGACAATACCCATCGCCCAACCGTTTCCTGCGAAGCTGGAAACTGCCTAATCGATCCCGACCACCGCGTAGCTGACTGCGGGCAACTTCACGGTCCACCCTCGGGCGTCGTCTTGAAATGCTTCGGCTTCGCCGGCGAGCTTCCGCACCTCCGAGAATTTGACGGTGGCCGGCAGCCGCACTTCGCACGGCCGGGCCGCCGGGTTGACCGCCACCAGGATCCGCTCCCGGCCGCTCGATCGTTCATAGACAAACGGCACTTCGCCGGTGCGCGCCACGACGGCGGCAAACGCTCCGCTCGCCTGCAGCGCCGGATGGGCCTGCCGCAGCGCGATGAGCGCGCGCACGGTGTTCAACGTCGAGTGCGGATCGCCCTCCTGCGCCGCCACGGTGGGACGGTCTGCCGCAGAATCGATGGGGAGGTAAAGCCGATCGGCTGACGCCGCCGAGAATCCGGCGTTGGGCGACGCATCCCACTGCATCGGGGTGCGCGCGCCGGTTCGCCCGAATCCGCCTTCCTTCGACGGCAAACCCGCCACCGACCGCAGGCCGATCTCGTCACCATAGTAGATAAACGGCACGCCGGGCATCGTCAGCAGGAAGGCATAGGCCACATCGAGTTCGCGGGGATCCTTGCCGTCACCCAACCGCGGAACCGTGTCATGATTGCCCGTGGGAATGGCGATGAAACCGTGATCCCTGGTCGCTGCGTAGAGCGGTTCGAATTCATCCAGAAACCGGCGGATGTCGCCACGACCGCTCGAATCAAAGAACGCCGTCGCCTCCGGCGTAGTCGGCCGGAAGAGGGATTTGTACCCGGGTTTGCTGAACGGCAGGAGGAAATCCATATGGAAGCCCGCCGGGATTGCGACCCGAGGCTCCGACCACTCGGAGACCAGCGCCCGATCCGGATACTCGCGGTCCATCCACGCCCGGAACTCATGCCAGAGCGCAGCGGTGGCGCGACCGTCCGGATCGTTCTTCACCAGCGAACCGGCCATGTCGACGCGGAACCCGCTCGCGCCAAGATCGAACCAGAACCGCATGATCTTCTTCAATTCCTCCCGCACGGCGCGGGGGCCGGGCGCGTCGACCGGTTGCTGCCAGGGCAATTTGGGATCGGGCTGCGCATAGCCGTAGTTCAGCGCCGGCTGGAAACAGAAGAAGTTGGGAATGTAGTTGGCATCGCGTTCGGCGGCGCCCACCACGACCTGCTGGTTCGGCGCGGACCAGGTCCACACGCTGTCGGTCCAGATATACCAATCCGTGTAACGATTGCGTTCGTGGCGCTGGGATTCGCGATACCAGGGATGCTGGTCGGAGGTGTGACCCGCCACCAGGTCCAGCATGACGCGGAGGCCCAGCTTGCGCGCCTCGGCGAAGAGCGTCCGCAGATCTTCGTTGGTACCGTACCGCGGCGCGACCCGGTAAAAATCCGAAATATCATACCCGGCGTCGCGAAACGGCGATTCAAAGCACGGGTTGATCCAAAGTGCCGTCACGCCGAGACTGTGCAGATACGGCAGTTTCTCGATGATCCCGCGGAGATCCCCAATCCCATCGCCATTCGTGTCGAGGAATGACTGGGGATAGATCTCGTAAAAAACCGCGTGTTCGAGCCAGTCGGATGCGGGAGACGATTCGGCGGCACTCATGATCGGCGGACCGAAACACAGAGTGGCAGCAATGGCGAGGACCAGGCGTTGACCAGTGGAGTGCATGGAAAGGAGCCGGGCGCGGCGGGCGGCATGGTTGGCGGAACCGGGGCCGATCAGGTTGCGTGTTCGGCGGAGCGGATGGCCCGGGCAACCGCGGCTCGCGTCGCCCGCGCCGTGCGCGCGGCCGCTTCCTCCGCCGGCAGCGCGTTGAGCTCCGCATCAAACGGCTCTGCCGTCACCGGCCCGTCGTAGCCCGCGTCGGCCAGCGCCTGCATGAAACCGTCGAGGTCAATCACCCCGGTCGCGCCGGGAAGTTTCCGGCGATTGTCGATGAGTTCCGTTCGGGGAACTCCCGATGGCGCGTCATTGACATGGACCTGCACGATGAATTCACGCCTGAGACCGTGCAATTCCTCGCGCGTCCCCTTCGCGCAATGCCAGTGCCAGGCATCGAGCAACAAGCCGCAATTGGAGCCGATCGCCTGCGCCAGTTCCGAGATCGTCGCCACGGAATGGACAAACGGGTGCTGGAAACTCCGCAGCGAGGTCTCGGGACCGATGAACTCCAGGCCGAGGCGGACGCCATGCTCCGCGAGTAGCTTCGCCACCGGCTGGAAGCGTTCGACGTGAAATCTGAAATTGGCATCGAACACGAGCGCGTCGCTTCCGGGCAGGATCCACATGCCGGCGCGCCGCGCGCCCAGAGCGCGGGCGGTGGCCAACAGGGGCGGGAGCCGTCCAAGCCAGTCGCGCCACTCGGCGTCCGTCACCTGGTACGGCACAAAGGGAAGGTTCCACGCCCCGATCCGCAGGCCGTGGTGAATGAAAAGTTCGCGCACCGCCGGCGCACCGTGCGCCACGACCTCATCGTGCAGCGCCGTCAGCGCGGCGTCGTAGCCGCTGAATCCATGGCGCTCCGCCAGCGGGAGCCCCTCGCGAAGCGAAACCTTGATGCCCACATGGCCGGGATTGAAGGAGGAGAACATCGCAGGAATTCAGGTTGAAAACTTCGCCTTGAGTTCGCCGGCCGCAAGCATCGACAGCATCGCGCACTTGCCCGGCCGCAGCGGCAGATCGACCCGCCCACGACGTCGCGATGATTCGTGGGTGGCAAAGATAATCTCGGTGGCGCGAAGCGCGCGTTCGGCCGCCAACTGCGGGACGGTGCCCGCGTCGAGGCAGGCGAGGATGTCCGCAATTCCGCGGTAGATCGCCTTGTCGTCATGAATGTTCTCGCCCGTGTCGATCACCTTCCAGCCGGCGTGGCCGTAGGGGCGGAAGCGCAGCCAGGGCGCGTCAAAGAGGATCTCGATGACGCCCTGCTCGCCCGTGAGCCGCAAGAGGCACCCGAGCTCGGCGTGCTGATAACCAAAATGATAGACTGCCCGCACGCCGTTCTGAAACCGGAATTCGGAGAGGCCGTGCCCCGCGTTGATCGCGCCGAACACCTTGGTTGCGCCGCGCATATCGATCTGGCCCAGCACCCATTCGGCGGGGGTGTCGCCGTTGAAATAAAACATCAGGTCGAGCACGTGCGTGCCGGCGTCGGCGAGGTTGTGCCACGCGCCCTCGATTGCGACCAGGCGTCCGATTGAGCCGCCGTCGATCATCTGTTTTGCCTTCAGCAGCGGCAGGTTGAACCGGCGTTGATGGTTGATCGCAAGCCGGACGCCGTGTTTCCGGCAGGCCCGGTCCATGCGCAGGCAAGCGTCCCAATGAATGTCCATGGGCTTCTCGCACACGATCACCCGCGGGCGGAGCCGCGCCACGGCGCACACGACCTCGGCATGAAGGTGGGGCCACAAGCAGACGCTCACGACGTCGGGACGAACCTCGCGCATCATCTTGCGGTAGTCGGCAAAGACCGCCGCCTTGGGATTGTGCGCGGCGACAAACGCCTCGGCGTTCTCCCGGCTGAGATCGGCCACGGCGGCCAGCTCGCACCGTCCGGAGGCCGTGTAGCCGGCCATGTGCCGGTGTCCCATGCCGAATCCCGTGGCGCCGACGGCGCCGCGCGGTCGTCCACAGCCAATGATGGCCACCTTGAGCAGGGGGGTATGCTTGATCGTCATGAGCCGGTAATGTAAGGCCTTAGCAGTGCGAGGCGACACCGTTTTCATGAAATCGGGGCACGGTCTTTTGTTTTGAGACACCATCGTGCGAACCCACGGCGGGACGCCCGTGCCACGTAGCATGGGCGTCCCGCCCATGTCAGAGGAGACTCGGTCCAAAACAAAAGACCGTGGAAATCGGGGAGAGCGTGGCCCATCAACTCTTGCCTCCGGCTCGCCGATCGTCGAAACTCCGGAACAACGTCCTGCGGAACTATGAAACCAAATCTGTTCATCATCGCCTTCGCTCTAACGGGTACTCCAGGGCTGTGTGCCACCGGACAGCCGGCCTCCGGCGCGGCGGCAGGCGCTCCTGCCCCATCGCCCCTTGCCGTATCCTCGCCGCAGGGACCCGATGTGTCGTCGGCGGATCTGGCCTCCTTCCGTTCGCATATCGCGGCCGAACTTCAGAACGACATCCTGCCGTTCTGGCTGAAGTACACTCGGGACCGTGAACGCGGGGGCTTTTACGGGGAAATCAGCAACGATTTGGTGATCAATAAAAACGCCCCCCGCGGCGCGCTGCTGACCTCCCGCATTCTCTGGACTTTCTCCTCCGCCTACCGGCAGTACCACGATCCGGCGTGCCTCGAAATGGCCCGCTGGGCCTACGACGACCTGCTGACGAAATTCTGGGACGAAGAACAGGGCGGACTCTATTGGTCGATCAAAGCCAACGGCAAACCGCTCGACACCCGGAAAGTGGTTTACGGTCAGGCGTTCGGCATTTACGCGCTGGCGGAATTTCACCGCGCCACGGGCGACCGCGCGCCGCTCGATCGCGCGATTGCGCTGTATCGAACGCTCGAGTCCCACGGTCATGATGTTGCCCAACGCGGCTATTTCGAGGAGTACACCCGGGAGTGGAAGCGCCTGTCCTATTCAGAACGCAGCCTTGTCAGTCCCTTGGGATCAAAATCCCAGAACACCCTTCTGCACGTGATGGAAGCCTACGCGAACCTCCTGCGAGTCTGGCCCGATCCGGAGCTGCGCGGCAATCTGAACGACCTCGTGGACGTGATGCTGACGCGCGTCCTCAATCCCGCCAACCATCACCTGCGCCTGTTCCTCGCCGACGACTGGACGCCGCGCTCCGACGAGATTTCGTTCGGCCACGACATTGAATTCAGCTGGCTGCTCCTCGAGACCGCCGAGGTGCTGGGCGATCACGATCTGATCGCGCGAACCAAAACCGTCGCCGTGGAAATCGCCCGCGCCACGCTGGCCGAAGGCGTGGACGCCGACGGCGCGCTGCTGTCGGAAGCCGGTCCCAAGGGCCTGACGAACACGCACAAGGAATGGTGGCAGCAAGCGGAGGCGGTGACCGGCTTTTTCAACGCCTACCAACTGTCCGGCGATCCCCGGTTTCTCCAGGCCTCCCGGCACGCCTGGGATTTCATCGAAGCCCACGTAATCGATCGGACGCACGGCGAGTGGTACAACCTTCTGGCCCGGGACGGCACCGTTCTTTCGCCGGACAAGGTCAGCCTCTGGAAATGCCCCTATCACGACGGGCGGACCTGCATGGAGATGGTCGAGCGCCTCACCTTGGTGTTGTCCGCTCCGCCTCTGGAAAAGCAGCCGGCCGCGGCTCCGGCCAATTGATCGCCACGAGCCGAATCAGGGCTGGCAAATTCTCGGCCGCGCCTACGCGTACCCCTCCGTCGTAGGGGCGCAGGCTTGCTGCGCCCATATCTGAAGGCGCGACAAGATCGCGCCCCGAAGACGATGGAATACATACCGGCAGACCCGAGAACGATCCGGCCCTGGCTCTTAGCCGAAACGATGCAGTCGG
>PLOH01000060.1 GCA_003142955.1 Opitutia bacterium
TCGATGATCGCGCGATCCGTCGGCGTCGCTTCGAGGGTCACGAGAATCTTTTCGTACATGGCAGCTCTTTCGCTCTTCAGTGGCCAACAATGACCGCCCAGGCTTGCCTGAGCGCGTCCGGCAGCGTGTAGAGGTCCATGGCGGTGATCAGGATGGCACTTCCCCAGCCGGTNNTGGCTGAGGTTGACCAGATCGGTGACGCTGCCA
Organism: Opitutia bacterium; assembly: GCA_003142955.1. Classification (GTDB taxonomy): domain Bacteria; phylum Verrucomicrobiota; class Verrucomicrobiia; order Opitutales; family Opitutaceae; genus Fen-1467. The sequence goes on from PLOH01000060.1 coordinate 208, forward strand.
TTTCCGCGGACACTGATGATCCAGATCGCCGGCACGACGGCAAACATCCGGGTGATCAACCGCCGGATCCACGGTCGGATGCGCCAGTGCATGAACCCTTCCATCACCACTTGTCCGGCAATCGTGCCGGTGATGGTGCTGCTTTGTCCGCTGGCCAGAAGCGCCACGGCAAACAAGGTGCTGGCCAGGGTCGTTCCCAGCAGCGGCGCCAGAGTCAGGTGCGCGACGCGGATCCAATCGCTGTCGGGACTGAACTCAACCCTCTGGCCTCCGGCCACGGTGACGCCGGTCTTGCCGTAGAACACGACCGCCGCGAGCACCAGGATGGCTGCGTTGACGAAGAACGCGATGGTCAGCGCCACCGTCGTGTCGATCGTGTTGAACCGGATGGCCCGCCGAACGGACGGCTCGTCGCGCTGCAACTTCCGCGTCTGCACCAGCGCGGTGTGCAGGTAGAGGTTGTGGGGCATGACGGTCGCCCCGATGATTCCTATCGCCACCACGAGCATACCGGCTTGGGCGAAGTCGGGTCGAGCCATCGCCCGCCCCATTTCCAGGAAATCGGGCCGCGTCTGCGCCAGTCCGAAGAGTTCGAGGCCGTAGCAGGCACCGATGGTCAACACGAAGACGGTGACCACCGCCTCGATCAGCCGCATGCCAAAACCCTGCAGACCCAGGAGGAGTAGAACGTCAAATGCCGTGATGACGATTGCCCACTTCATCGGAATGCCGAACAACATGTTGAGGGCCACCGCGCTGCCGAGCGATTCGGCCAGGTCGGTCATCCCGATTGCGATCTCCATCGAAAGCCAGTTGGGCCAGCGCGTCCAGCGCGGGTACCAATCCCGGCAGCACTGGGCCAGATCCTTGCCGGTGGCCACGCCCAGCCGCGACGCGATCACCTGCAGGAAGATCGCCATTAAACTGGCGAGGCCGACCACCCAGAGCAGCCCGTACTTGAATTGGGCGCCCCCCTGCAGATCGGTGCCCCAATTGCCCGGATCCATGTAGCCGACGCTGATCAGGATGGCCGGCCCCACAAAGGCGCGCCAGTTCTGCCAGAAGCCGACGCCAGCCGGCACCGCCACGGTACCGTGCATCCCCTCCAGCGACAGGGAACCGGCCGGCGGCGGGTTCGCGCCCTCCCGGTCCGCCGCCGTCGCCTTCGGCGGTTCGCCGGACGTCGATTTATTTTGCCTGGTCTCCAAGTTGTAGCCGTGGCTACAAGCGCCCCCCCCCTTTGTCAATAAGCTTCCCTTTTCCGACCGGTTGCGCCTAATCCTCTCTGTGGCCTTCCCCGCCAGAACCGCTCCCGCCGCCTCCCGTCCGGGCTTGCAGCGCACCCGCAAGGAGCATGCCCAGGAGACCGCCCAGGACTATGCGGAATTGATTGCGGAGCTGATCGCCTCCACCGGTGAGGCGCGGGTGACGGATCTCGCCCGCCGGCTCGGCGTCACCCACGTCACCGTCAACCGCACCATCCGGCGGCTGCAGCGCGACGGGCTCGTGACCGCGCAGCCGTATCGTTCGATCTTTCTGACCGCCGCCGGATTGAAGTTGTCCCGGGAATCCCGGCGCCGCCATGAGATCGTCGCGGCATTTCTTGGTTCGCTCGGCGTGCCCGCGGCGATCGCGCAAGCGGATGCCGAGGGGATGGAACATCACGTGAGCCGGCAAACCCTCGCCGCCTTCATCAAGCACCTCAAGAAAAGCGCGCGCCGCCCGGCGGATTAGCCCGGGACGGAATCGATCTCGGCGGCACGCTCAGTTTCGTTCCGCCGGGGCGCCAATTCAGTCTTGTCTCCCGGTTCCTCGGGCGGACAGACTCCGTCGCGATGTCGAGATCGTTCGCCCGGATCGTGCTGGCCGTCAGCCTGGTGTTCTTTGCCGCGTTTTTTCTGTGGCCGGTCTGGCAGATTCTCAAGGGTGGATTCCTCGATGCCGATGGCCGGCTCACGTTCGCTTTCCTGGGAGCGTTGCTCCGCAATCCGCTCTATCTCGGCGGCCTGAAAAACTCCTTCCTGCTCGCGGTCGCCGCCACGATGCTGGCGCTCTTGCTCGCCCTCCCGCTGGCCTTCATCGCCGATCGCTACCGGTATCCGGGCAAGACTCTGCTGTCCTCCTTGGTGCTCATGCCGATGATCCTGCCGCCCTTTGTCGGTGCGATCGGAATCAAGCAGATCTTCGGGCAATACGGCGCCCTCAACGCCCTGCTCATCGCGACCGGGGCCCGCCCGGCCGGCTGGACGTTCGACTGGTTCGCCGCGAGTCCGTTCTGGGGCGTCGCCCTCGTGGAGGCGCTGAGTCTGTATCCCCTGATTTACCTCAACGCCCTCGCCGCCCTGGCCAATGTCGATCCAGCCATGGAGGAAGCCGCCGCGAGTCTCGGTTGCACGGGCGGTCGCCGCTTTTGGCGAATCACGTTACCGCTGATCAGGCCCGGCCTGTTTGCCGGCTCAACGATCGTCTTCATCTGGACCTTCACGGAGCTCGGCGTGCCGCTCATCTTCGATTACAACCAGGTGGCGTCGGTGCAAATCTACCAGGGGCTGAAGGAGCTCGGCGGCAATCCGTTCCCCTACGCCCTCGTCTTCATCATGCTGGCAAGTTCCGTGGCACTCTACGCCGTGGGGAAAGGGCTCTTTGGACGCGAGAGCTACGCGACGATGGCCAAGTCGACCCATGCCGGCGGACCCAAAACGCCCGGCCCCCCTTGGGCTTGGGCGTGCACGTTGCTCTTTGCGGGCGTCACCCTGGTCGCCGTGCTGCCGAATTTCAGCGTGGTGCTCGTCGCGTTTTCCAGCGCCTGGCACGCGACCGTGCTCCCGGCCCGTTTCACGCTGGACAACTTTCGTCTCGCCCTGGGCCATGATCTCACGGTCCCCTCCATTGCGAACAGCCTGAAATATTCCTGCCTGTCCACCCTGGTCGACGTCGTGCTGGGTGTCGCCATCGCCTATGTGATTGTGCGCACCCGCGTCGCGGGCCGCGCGATCCTCGATTTTCTTGTCATGCTGCCGCTGGCAGTGCCCGGTCTCGTCTTGGCGTTCGGGTACCTTGCCATGACCCGGGACGGCCGTCTGTTCTCTTTTCTCAACCCCGTGGAAAATCCGGCCCCCCTGCTTGTCATTGCCTACTCGGTCCGCCGCCTGCCCTATATGGTCCGCTCGGCCGCCGCCGGGTTCCAGCAGACGAGCGTGACGTTGGAGGAGGCGGCGGCAAACCTGGGATGTCCACCGCTCCGAACGACGGTCCGGATCACGCTCCCGCTGATCATGGCCAACCTCATCGCCGGCGGACTGCTGGCCTTCGCCTTTGCCATGCTTGAAGTCTCCGACTCGCTCGTGCTCGCGCAGAAGCAAGCCTACTATCCGATCACCAAGGCGATCTTCGAGTTGTTCCAGTTGCTCGGCGACGGCCGGTTCCTCGCCTCGGCGCTTGGAACCTGGGCCATGCTTTTCCTGGGGCTGGTCATCGCCGGCGCCAGCCTCCTGCTCGGTCGGAAACTCGGGGCGATCTTCAGAGCCTGACGGGCAGCCGCCGGGCCGCCGCGCTCAGGATCAGTACGCCGGCGCCCAACACGGCGCTGAACACAAAGTAGCGCCCGCGGTCGTGCAGCCCCAACCAGGTCAGCAATGCCGGCGACAATCCGGCGACGATTCGGCCCAGATTATAGGCCGTTCCCGAGAGCATCGTCCGGTGTTCGCCGAAGACCTCGTTGAAGAATGCCCCCATGAGGCCGAAGGGGATTCCGTTGAGCAGCGGCAGCACCAGCGCAAAGGCGAGCGCGCGCGACGACCAGCTACTGAGCCAGGCCCAGCTGGAAAGCGCGATCAACGCCAGGGCATAGCCGGCCAGCGCCCGTCCCACGCCGAAACGCCGCACAATCCACGCACCCAACAGCATTCCCGGAGCAACATTGAGCCAGAAAAAGAGCGTATAAACAATGCCCTGGGGCAGGTCCTTCGCATAGAATACATTGATCGTGCCGCTGGCGATCGTCAGGCTGGCCAGGCCGAGACACACGACGAAGGGACGGATTGTCTCCGTCCAGACCCGACGGAGCCGGAACGATGCCACCGGAGTCAGCTCGGGACCGCCCTCCTTTGCCGAGATTTCGGAGCGCAGACCGGATCCCGCCGTTTCACCAGGGGAGGAGGAAAACGGGGAGCCGATCCGAATCGGCTGCACCGGACAATGGCCTACGCCGCCGCCATTGCTACGGCTCAAGAATCGCCAGCGGAGGAGCGACAACAACGCGATGGGAATGATGGAGGCAGCAAACAAGCCCCGCCAACCCCACCATGGGAGCAGGTAGATCTTCGCCAACGCCGCAAGCAACCCTCCCAGGATGGCGAATTGCAAAAGCGCCGCAAATCGATAGCGCGTCGCCCGATCGACGCGCTCGGCCAGAAACGTATGACTGAGACCCCACTCCGCCCCCAACGCGAGCGAGGCCAGCAACCGGAATCCAACCAGGCTGGAGAATCCCCACGCGAGGCTGAGACCGCCGATTCCGATCCCGTAAACACCGAAAACGACCAGCATCATCCGTCCCCGCCCCCAACGGTCGGCGAGCCAGCCAAAGCCCAATGCTCCGGCGCCCACCCCAGCCAGCCCGACGAACTGAAGCCAGTTGCTCGCCTTTGGTGTGAGCGAAAATTCCCCGGCCAGCACCCGTTCGAGGTAGATGAACAGATAGAGATCGTAGTAGTCGAATAACAGCCCGATGAATGCCGTCCAGTAGATGCGGGCGGGCGACAGCTGGCGGGGATTGACGGCCATGGGCGACACACGCATGCGCGACTGGCCCGATCGTTGTCAAGTCCGCACGGTTTCCGCCCGGGTGGGTTCCCCTATACTGGCTGGGATGAACTCAAGTGGGCGGAGCAAGTGCCGATGCCTCCCCCAAGGAACGGACGTTCCAATTGGTCAGGAGGAAATCGCGGGCTAGAGCGCCCATCGGTTTATCCCATGTCACAAGCCAAGTCATTTTCCGCCAGAATCTACGCGAGCCCGGAGTATCGCGAAGGCTACCGCACCGGCTGCCAGGCCGCCCATCTGCAACGGCCGAAGGAAAGCCCGTATCTGTTGCAGGACTTGCGGCATCTTGGCTGGATCGACGCTTTTTACGATGCGTGGTCCGCGCGCCGCGTGAAAATCAACCGCGCCTGGGAGCACCGCGAGGCCCTTGAACCCAAGGCGACCAATAATGCGGCGGCTCCGTCGGCCGCCCGTCTCACCAATCCGCAGCGTTGATCCCGCTAGCAGCCTGTCGGGCTTCGCCTTCCATGCTGCTAAACAAACGGCGGACGCCGTTTGGTTGGAGAGCAAATATTACGAAGAGACTTCTGAACGTTGAATTGGGTGGTGTGCCCTACCAGTAGGCCCGCACGTTGTGTCGAGTTGGACCGCCAGACTCCGATGTTTCTGCCGTATGATCTGCACAAGTGGGTGCCGGCCGGTCATATCGTGCACTTCATCCTCGATGCCGTGGAGCAGTTGCCCATCACCGACTTTCGGGTCAACAAGCGCGGGAGCGGCAGCGAACAATATCCCCTCAAACGGCTCTTCGCCCTCAAAAACCTAGCGGCCGCGGCGTAAAACCGCCGACCGAACCTACCCCGGTTGAAAAAACGGGCCGGCGGCGGCAAAAAAACGGCAATCCCGGATATGCGGCTGACCTCCGCTGCCACGGAATCGTTTCTTAGGTCCCACGCGCTGCTACACATAAGTCCGTCCCAAATGGCGCCAGCCATTTGATTAGGAACATGGAGGGCGAAGTCCGACAGGTTCCTGCGACTCAACCGGCCGGCAGATCCGCCCGCACCGCCGCCTCCAGCCGCGAGAGGCATGACTTGACCCGCGTTGCGTCCTCGCCTTCGACCAGCAACCGGATTTTTGGCTCCGTTCCTGAGTACCTCACGAGAACCCGCCCGCATTCGCCGAATTCGGCTTCGATGGCGTGGATCGTCGCCTGCAGGACGGGCAACTGTTCGAGCGGCCGTTTCTCCCCCACTTTGAGCGCGCTCGTGAGCTGCGGGTATTTGCGGAGGGCCCGGCGCAAGGTGGAGAGCGGCTGGCCCGTGGCGAGCATCACCTCGATCACCTTGAGCGCCGCCACCAGACCGTCGCCAGTCCGTGAGACCTCCGCAAAGATCAAATGCCCAGACGATTCGCCGCCCAGCTTCGCCCCCTCTGTGAACATGCGCTCGCTCACATAGCGATCGCCAACCGGCGTGCGGAGCACCCGTCCGCCGGCTGCTTTCACGGCCGCCTCAACCCCGAGGTTGCTCTGGACTGTCACCACGAGAACGTTTCCCGCCAGCGTCCCCCGCCGGAGCGCATGGACGGCAAGCAAGGTCAGAATTTCGTCGCCATCGAGGATCTCGCCCCGCTCATCGCATAAGATGCACCGGTCTCCGTCGCCATCATGCGCGATGCCCAACCGCGCCGCGGTCCCGCAAACTGCTGTGACCAACTGCCCGGGGTGTTCGCTGCCAACGCCGGCATTGATGTTCCGTCCGTCCGGCGTCGTGCCAAGGCCAATGACCTCAGCGCCCAAGCCCCGCAGCACGGCCGGACTGGTGTGACAGGTGGCACCGTTGGCCGTATCCAGAACGATGCGCCAGCCTTGCAGGCATGCCCGCGGCAACAGCAGTGATGCTGCCTCGATGTATTCGGCCGCCGCGGCCGGCAAGATCTGGACTGGGGCATCTCCATTGGGGCCGTCGTTCAACCCAGCGTCCGGGAGCAATTCCTGCTCGACCGCATGTTCCTCGGCATCGGTCAACTTGCCGCCTGCCGGACCAAAAAACTTTATCCCATTGTCACCGGCTGGATTGTGGGATGCGGTGATCACAACCCCCAACGCAGCTCCATGGGTCCGCACGGCGCGGGACACCGCCGGCGTCGGTATGACCCCAAGGCTGACCGCCACCATGCCTTCGGTGGCAAGCCCGTTCGCCAACGCCGCTTCCAGGATCGGTCCCGATTCCCGCGTATCGCGTCCAATCAGCACGCGCGGCGCGGCCCCGGGTGATTTCTCCGTTGCCGTGCGCTTCATCCAGCGGCCGACGGCCGCGCCCAGGCGACGGGCAAACGTCGCATTGATCACGGGCCCGCCATAGGTGCCGCGAACTCCGTCGGTTCCAAAATACTGGCGATTCATGCGTAGAAGAATTCCTTCGTGGCCGAGATCTTAGCCTTTACCGCCCCGCCCAGAAGCAACTGGCGCGCAGGTTCAATTCCTTCCGCTACCGACGGATAGCGCCCGACAATCCAGAGCGAAACGGCGACGTTGAAGACAATCGTGTCCACCAGACCCCGCGGGCCGCGGCCACTGAGAATGGCCTCCACGATGGCCAGGCTGGCGGGCAGATCACCGCCGCGGATATCCGCAAACGGCGCGAGGGAAAACCCGAACTCTTTTCCGTCCCAATGTCCATCCACCGCGGCTAGGCGCCCAAAACCGCGGACGCGGTTGACCGTGGCGGTGGTGAGTTCGTCAATGCCGTGATCCGCGTCGATCATCCCCGCGACCGCCAGACCCGCCTTCGCGTCCAGCTTCGCCATGGTGTCCGCGAGCGTGATCGCCCACCCTTCTGAAAACGTGCCCACCAACGCGTGCGCGGGACGCCCGGGATTGATCAGCGGTCCGAGAAAATTGAAGACCGTGCGCCGGCCCGAGGCGGCCAGCGCTTTGCGTACCGGCGCCACATGCTTGAACGCGGGGTGGAAATTGGGCGCGAAGAAAAACACGTACCCGAGCTGCTGAAGGGCGCGCCGCAGCTTCTCGGGCGGCGCCGCCAGGTCGAAGCCCAGCGCCGCCATAAGATCGGCGCTGCCGCATTTCGAAGTGATGCCACGATTGCCGTGTTTCATCACCGGCACCCCCGCGCACGCCACGACCAGCGTCACCATGCTGGAAACATTGAATCCGCCCATGTGATCGCCACCGGTTCCCACGATGTCGATCGCGCGCGCCGCCCACCTTTCCATCCCCGGATTGACCGCCAGGTTGCGAAAGGTGCTGGCGAAGGCGGCAATCTCCGCCGGGGATTCCCCCTTGTCCGCAAACGCCACGAGAAAATCCGACTTCGCAGCTTCCGGCACCTCGGCGTTGGCCAGCGCCCGGGCCGCCTCGCCCACTTCTGCGGAATCGAGCTCCTGCCGGGCGGCCAGCTTGGCGGTAAGAACAACGAGGTCGGGCATATCATCGTCTACCATTGCCTTCGTCGGGGTTGGAGAAAAGCCGAAAAAACCGCATCATAAGACTCGACACGGACAAACAAATTTCCGAGCAACGGGCTATGCGCCGCTTTCTGCTGCTTTCTCTCGCTGGAGCAATCCTGCTGCTGCTCACGGCCTTTCGGCTGCCTTTGGGCACAACGACGGCGGTGGATGGTCAACCGGCGAGGGAATTGAGCGTCGGTGACGCCATTGTCCTCGGTTTGGTCGAGGGGATTACGGAGTACCTCCCCATCTCATCCACCGGGCATTTGATCATCGCGAACCACGTGCTGCATCTTGATTCGGAGACGCCGCTGCAGGACGCGAGCGGCCATCCGCTATGGTCCAAGGCGCCCTCCACGAAGCATCCCGCCGGCGTGCCCCTTACTCTCAAGCTGGCCGCCGACACCTATTCCGTGGTCATTCAATTTGGAGCCATCCTCGCGGTCGGACTGCTCTATTGGCCGCAACTGTTTGGGATTTGCCTGGGCTTGCTGGGGCGGGATCCGACGGGGCTCCGCCTGTTGCGCAATCTCTTGGTGGCGTTCTTCCCGGCCGCAGTCGTGGGTCTGCTCCTAAATCATTGGATCGACGAGCATCTTTTCTCCATTCGCGCCGTCGTGGCCGCCCAGATTGGCGGCTCCCTCCTCATGTTCGCGGCGGAGCGCTGGCGGAAGCGACAAACGAAATCGGAGGGCGCCGCGCTGAATCCCGCCGACCTTCCCGCGTCGCGGGCTTTCGGGATAGGACTCATGCAATGCCTGGCGCTCTGGCCCGGCACGAGCCGCTCAATGACGACGATCGTCGGCGGTTACTTCGCCGGTCTGCAGCCGGCGCGGGCGGCTGAATTCAGTTTTCTGCTTGGATTCGTGACACTCACCGCGGCCACGGTCTACAAAGGTCTTCAGTCCGGGGCGGCGATGATCACGGTCTTCGGCTGGACCCATGTGTTGCTCGGAATCGTTGTCGCGACCGTGGCTGCCGCTGCCGCTGTCAGGTTCCTGGTCAGCTATCTCTCGCGTCATGGATTGACGCTCTTCGCCTGGTATCGGCTGGCCGTGGCAGGCGCGCTGATCGCGCTGTACTTCGCTTAAGCCCCGGATCACCGGGAAAATTGTCTCCAGACTGTATCTTTGCAAATTGCAGGAGGCGAGCTTCCACCTTCGCGTGAAGCAGCTGACCTGCCGATAACAGACCCTCCCCATGATCAACTATCGCGAGCCCGACCTTACCCAATATCCCCCGCGCAGTCCGCGCGTCCGCCTGGGCGGATTCGCTCACTTGCCGAGATTGCTCGACAAGGCCCGGGCGTTTGCGGCGGGCAAGCAGGGTCAGTATGTTTGGGCGGCGATGATGGACCGCCATTTCTTCGACTTTGCAGGTATCAACGCCCAGACGTTCCTCGAAGCCGTCAAGACCGGCAAGTCCGACGGTGAGATGTTTTCCTGGGTAATGGAACACCTCAGCCCAAGGCGGGCACAACCCGAGATCATACAGTGGTCGGGCTGGCTGGAGGCGTTGGGCCCGGGGGATGCCGAGGGCCATGCCTGGCTCGCGGAACGGATCAACAGCTACGGGCCAAATCGGGACGATGTGCGCACCTACTGCGAGCACCTCGATCTCGACGACTATGTATCGTTCGGGGGGATTGGCTGATCCGGGAAAATGGCTCCGGCATATAGAAACCAGCAGCCGGATCGTAATTGCCGCAACTTTCGGTGGTGTGGCAGAGTATTCCCTCCATGAACCTCTCCGAGCAAAAGACCGTACTGACGGTAGCCATGATGGCTGCGTTTGCCGACGGCGAGAACAGCGAAGTCGAACGCACGGCTGCTCGTCGAAGGCAAGGGACTGTTTGGGCAGCACGCGGGTGCGGTGCAGGCGCGCGCCGGCACGTTGCGACCTGCCGACGTCATCGATCTCGTCCGCAATCCGACCTAAGCGGCCTCATGCAGTTGACTAGGGTCGCCGCTCGTCGGCGGACCGTTCCCCCATGGATAATTGGCCCGGCGACAAGCGCCGGCCCTACGCACCATTTGGTGCCGGCTATCGTCGTTGGAAAAGCGTCGGTCAACTGCATGATTTTGGCTGAGCGTTGAAGTTCCCCGTACTTCGCAAGCAGGTGGAGTGCAAACCGCCCGGTCCCAAAACTCGCCCGGCTGATGATCACAGCAGCGTCTTGAGGAGACCGGCAATGCCGACGCTCAGCGCCGCCAGCGAATCGCCCGCAATCAGCCCGCCGCCAATCAGGGAGGTCGTGCTCATGTCGGCGGGAACCCCGCCTTCCTGCGATTTTCCCCGTTTCGCGTTGAACCACGTCATCATGGTCTCGTAGACCGACCCCAGGGTGCCCCCAGCCGCCCACCACCAGCAGGTATTCAACTCGACGAAGCCCCCAAAGCTCGACGCGTACGGGCTGGGCAGCAAGACCGCGTCGAACACAAAATCAAACAGCTTGCCGGCTCTTGAGGTCCGTGCCCAATCGCGGTAGCTCCGCAGGCGTTTGACGAGCTTGCGAACGACCTCGGTGCCCAAGCCGATGAGGACGCCGAGTTTCAACGCCGTCATGATATGCGGCTGAGCGGTGGTGATCCCGCGCAGGGCCCCAACGAATTTGTAGGTCATCGCGCTCTGCCATTTCTGCGCGCCTTCGACATGGTGGCCAAACTGGTCGATCTTAAGCACCGGATAGGCGCTGAGAAAAACCTTCGCCAGCAACACCGCCAGCACGGATCCCATCACGATTCCGATCACCTGGTAACGGAACTGGATGATCCGATTGGTGCCCAGCCGCCAGCCGGTGGAGCGGTCCTGCTGCATGTCGCCGCCCTCGCTGCAGGAGATCAAGAGGATGGAGGCGCACATCAAACCTGTCCCCGCATCGGTGAGTCCGATGGCCGCCAAAACAAACACGGTCATCACGAACGCGCTGGAAATCGGATTCGAATCTGAAATGCCCAGCGAAATGCCGTTGACGAGCACAAACAGAAAAACGAGCCCGATGCAGACCAGCAGATATCGCATGGGCTCGCCCAGCACTGTGTGACCCACGACTGCCACCGCAACGCCCCAAAACATCACCCATGAAACCAGCCGGAAGACGTTGACGCGCTTCCAGTCTTCCTGGGGGGCGGCCGGCGGGGCTTCCTTCCCGGTCAACTTCTTGACGGCTTCCACCAGGATCAGGCAGATGTCCACGATCGCGGCGCCAAGGATGGTCCCCAGCGCGATGATGAAGCCGATCTTGCGGAACGGCTGGCCGGCCTCGAGCCAGCCGATGCTTATCAAATAAGGCTTAAGCCAGTCGCCGACCCCGGCCACCACCAATGCCGGGATCGCGATCCTGGCACCGACGATCATGCCGGCGCCGAAAGTCGACGTCGAAAGGCCAAACGTGTCCGCCAGCACCGGCCATTTCCAGGAGGCCAGCCCTCCGGCATAGCCCGTCAGAACGCCTCCGCCGAGCTTGGCCACCGACCTTTTCAAAAGATTCTTGTCCGTCAGCGCGCGGAGGATGTTCGCCACCGCCAGTCCGGAAGGAAACGACAGCTGCATCCGATCGACCAGGATCGGGGTGTAGACCATTCCGAGGCCGACGCCGAACATGCCGATGCAGGTGTAGTAGAGGACTAGTTGCCAGGCCGCCACCTCCGGAAGGCCCAACCAGTAGCGGGCCTGGATCAGCACCGCCATCCCGCACATGCCCGCGACCGAAGCCGCCATTGTCTGCATGTAGTTGGCGCCATGTTTGCCCTCCGGACCGTACCCGAGGGTGATCGTGCTGCCCAAGATCCCCGCCAGCACCTGGCCTCCAATAAAGAAGCCGATCGAGAAATTCATGAACGCCGCCGAAATTCCCCCCAGCGGGCCAAGCACGAAAATCGCCACACATCCGAGCAGGACGTGGTACCCAGTAGAATTGATTGGTGGGAGCAGACGGCGGAGCGAAGACGGGCGGCCGGAAACGGACATACGGATTCAACCTCGGGTCAGGCGATCATGGCATCGTCAGCAACAGCGAGTTCTCTTGAATGGAAACACTGGCGAGTTTTTTCCAAGCCGCTGCAATGTCCTGCGGAATTTTAACATCCGCCATCACGTGATCGAAAACGAACACGGCCACGCCGGGCAGCTTGTGCAGCGGACAGCTGCCGATGTAGAACTGCGTGGGAACGAAGGCAATTCTCCCCGCCGTCTTTTCGAACCGCCCCGACGCCTGCAGGATAAGCGGACGCTTGATCCCCAGGATATCCAGATCGATCTCCCCTTCGCTGCCAATCTGCAGCATTTTGTCGGCGATGCGAAAATTGGGTGTGCCGAACTGGATCAGCTTGCCGGACGCAGCGACATCAGCAGGCGCCGCGGGAACCGGCGGCTTGGCGGCGACGGCCTTGGGCGGTTCGGGCGCCGTTCCCGCCGTGATCCAGGCATTGAGTTCATCCTCATTGAGGTCCACCGTAGTCCCCTCCGTGAAAAGCTGCTTCTTGCGCAGCCACTGTTTGCCGTGTTCCTCGTCCTGGGTGCCTTTGGTATAGGCGACCGGGCCGCCTGGGATGGCCTTTGGTTCGGGAGGGCCAACCTGCACCGGTTGCACGATCAAATAGAACAGCGCTGCCGCGACACCCAGCACGAGACTCAGCGTCGCGCCAAACAACACTTCAAGCATGCTGGGGCCATGTTTGGCCCTCTCAATCTTGCTGGAAACCATGGGAGCCTTTCGTCTTTTGGGCGGGATTTGACGTTACTTCTTCGCAGGAGTCGTCGAGGGAGTCGAAGGGGGCGGTGTCACAGGCGTCGGGTCAGGGCTCTTGCCATCATTGCCTCCGCCAGCCTTGCCCTGATCGCCCTTGACCGGGTGCCGCCGGTAGTCATTTTCGTAAAAACCACTACCCTTAAAAATGATGCCGGCCCCACGGCCGGGGAGACGCTTGACCTTGCCCTTCTTGCCGCAGGTACAGGTCTTTAGCGCTGCGTCTTTCATCGATTGGAACACCTCGAAAGTTTTGCCACATTTCAGGCAGCTATACTCGTAGGTCGGCATGAATGAATCGGCAGGTTTATGGCGAACGCGTCCCGCCTTTGCGAGACTCTTCTATCATCCGGAAAAACATCGCATAAAATGTGAATACTCCCGCCAGACCAAAGAACAAGGTGATGGGCATGAGCGGGTAACCAACCAACACGAACCCGAGCAACGCCAGCGTTGGCAAAAAAATCCCTTCGCGGCTGGACTGCAGCATCCCCGCCAGTTCAGCGAGTTGAAAGGCAGCCCTGAAGCCCTTCCGGCTCTGGTACCGATAAATTCCGGCCGCCGTCAGTGGTGCGGCCAGCAACACTCCTGGGATCGAAGGAAGAAAGCGCAGCGGCCCGATGGCCAGAGAGCGCAATGGCCAGGACAAGATCCATCCGGCGCAAATGGGCGCCGCGCCCAACACCAGAAAGATGACAAAAGCCACTACCCCGTCAGCAAACAAGCGCCGCCACCCGCCCCATGATGGCAATTCAGGATTCTGGTCACGCCGCGCTTGATCGATCAGCGCGAAAAGAAGACCAAACGCCAGGAAATGCGCCACCGGGATCATCAGCAGCACGCCGCCGACCAGGCATTTCACCACCGAAGGCTGATTGGAGAATAAGCGTTTGCAAACCGGTTCAAGCGTGGGCATTGCGTGGGGATCAAGCTAGGCAGACTAGGAATTCGTCCATGGAGTTCACCATCAAACTTGCTGGTCTGATTGATCGAGTCGAGCGTGGGATTGATCGGATGCTCCCTGCTGCAGACGCTGATCCAAGCCGCCTCCATGGGGCGATGCGTTACTCCCTGCAGGCCGGTGGCAAACGATTGCGCCCGGTCCTGGTTCTGGCCGCCGCGGAACTGTTCGATGCAGAGCAGCGGGTTGATCCCATCCCGGCAGCCGTGGCAGTGGAGTGCATCCACACTTACTCCCTGATTCACGACGATCTGCCCTGCATGGATAACGACGACTTGCGCCGGGGCCGCCCGACCTGCCACCGGGCGTTTGACGAGCCGACCGCACTGCTCGCAGGCGATGCGCTCCTGACACACGCGTTTTTCCTGCTCTGCGACGCCTATGCAGCGCAACCGTCTCTGGCAGTGGCTTTGTGCAGGGAATTGGCGGCTGCCGCGGGCAGTCGCCACCTGATCGGCGGTCAGATGCTCGATCTGTTGGGTGAGCGATCAGCCGTCGTCACCGACGCCATGCTCCGCCAAATCCACGCCGGCAAGACGGCCGCCATGATCCGGGCCTCGCTCGTGTTGGGAGGGTTGATTGGCGGCGCGCCGCCGCCGGCGCTGGCGGGGCTGCGCGACGGCGGCGCCTGCCTCGGATTGGCTTTCCAGATCATGGACGACATCCTCGACGCGACGGGCGACGCGGCGACGTTGGGCAAGACTCCGGGCAAGGACGCGAAAGCCGGAAAGGCGACCTTTGTCTCGCTTCACGGGTTGGAGGCCTCACGCCGGATGGCGGAAGAGCAGTCAACCGCGGCCTCGCGAGCGTTCAGGTCCCTGCCGGGCGACACCACATTTCTGCTGGGACTCGTGCACTACCTGACAACACGGACGCATTAGGGTGTTCCCCCGGCGGGATTTGGAAATTCGGGCTTATAGTTTGTCCGACAATTGCCGATAGAGTGTTATTGAGGCGCGCCTTAGCTCTGTCCCAAAGGGCAATGCGTGTTGATTTGCTGCCGATTTCCATGCCTACCGATTCTCCGAATAAGAACCGCCGGATTCTTATCATCGACGACAACCGGGCCATTCATGAGGATTTTCGTAAGATCCTCAAGCCCAAAGGTTCCGTCGATCTTCTTGCGCTGGCGGAAGCAGACATTTTTGGCGACACTTCCACCGGCACGTCCGCCTCGACCTCTTTCCATTTGGATTCCGCCTACCAAGGCCAGGAAGGTGTAGAACTTGCCCGCAAGGCCACCGCCTCCGGTCAGCCCTATGCGATGGCATTCGTCGACATGCGCATGCCGCCAGGCTGGGATGGCGTCGAAACCACGCTCAAACTCTGGGAGGTAGAACCCGATCTGCAGATCGTGATTTGCAGCGCCTACTCGGACTATTCGTGGGGTGATTTGATCGCAAAAATCGGCCAGTCCGACCGACTCGTGATCCTCAAGAAGCCGTTCGACAACGTTGAAGTGCTGCAGCTCAGCCTGGCGCTCACGGAGAAATGGCATTTACTCCAGCAGTCCCGGTTGCAGCTCGAAACGCTACAACGGGCGGTCACGGAACGCACGGCGGAGTTGCGCAAGGAAATCGTTGTCCGCAAGAGCGCCGAGGAGGAGGCTCATCTGGCGCAGCAGGCGGCCGAGACGGCCAGCCGGTCCAAGAGCGCGTTCCTCGCCAACATGAGCCATGAAATCCGCACGCCGATGAACGGCATTCTCGGCATGGCGAATCTGCTGCTGGAAACCGAACTGAGCGGCGAGCAGCGCGATTTTGCGGAAACCCTGCGCAACAGCAGTGAAACGTTGATGGGAATCCTGAACGACATTCTCGACTTCTCCAAGATCGAGGCCGGGCGGCTGACGTTGGAAACCACCGATTTCGATCTCTGGGAAGTGGTCGAAAGCGCGACTGAACTCCACGCGGCCCGCGCCGCCCAGAAGAAGCTGGAATTGATCACGCAGATCGGGGAAGAAGTGCCGACCCTGCTGCGGGGCGATCCACTCCGCCTCCGTCAGGTGCTCCTCAACCTGGTCGGCAACGCCATCAAGTTCACCTCCTGCGGCGAGGTGTTCCTCGACGTATCGTTGGAACGGCAGGATGACACATCTGCGAACGTGCGCTTCGAGGTTCATGACAGCGGGATTGGCATCGCGGAAGAGGTGATTCCCCGCCTGTCCCAGCCATTCACGCAGGCGGACGATTCCACCACCCGGCGATTCGGCGGGACCGGACTCGGCCCCGCGATTTGCCGCCGGATCGTGGAGGCGATGGGTGGCAGCGTCAGCGTCCGCAGCACGATCGGACAAGGCTCGGTCTTTTATTTCACGATCTCGTTCCTCAAATACGCGGCTGCCGAGAAAATCCATGATACCGAGCGCGCCAGTTTGAAGGGATTGCGGGCGCTGATCGTTGACGACAATGACACCAACCGCAAGGTGCTGCACCATCAACTGGCTCGCTGGGGCGTCGCCAATCTGGCAGTCGCTGACGGTCCTGCCGCGCTGGAAGCGCTGCGCGCCGCGGACACATCCGGGAACGCCTATGATATTGTCCTGCTCGACATGCAAATGCCCGAGATGGACGGGCTCATGGTGGCCGAGGCCATTCGGATTGCCGAATTCTCCCGTCTGCCACGATCGGTCTTGCTGACCTCGATGGGCGACCGGCTCAGCTCCGCCGAGCGAGCCCGCCGCGGTCTGGATGCCTGCCTGATCAAGCCGGTCAAACATTCGCAGCTGATCCACTGCCTGGCTTCCGTCATGCGCGGAGCGCGGAAAGAGTTCAGCCCGGAAGCAGAATGCGCCAGCCAGATTCCTGCGCTTGCGCCGTCGGCACCCGCGCCTTTCGTCGCCGAGCGCGAGTCCGTCGCGATCCTCATCGCCGAAGACAATGTCGTGAACCAGAAAGTCGCGCTGCTCCAATTGAAGAAAATGGACTTATCCGCCGATTTCGTCGGCGACGGGCGGGACGTGTTGCATGCCTTGCGCCAGAAGCCCTACAGCATCGTGTTGATGGATTGCCAAATGCCGCAAATGGATGGCTTTGAGGCAACCCGACTCATCCGGGCGGAGGAGGCCGCGGGCAAAGCCACCTGGCCCGTTCCGGTGCATGTGATCGCCATGACCGCCAATGCGATGCAGGGTGACCGCGAAGCCTGCCTCGCTGCTGGAATGAATGATTACATTTCCAAACCGGTGGCGCTGCCCGAGCTCATCACGGCGCTGGGCCGGCAGATCGATGGCAAGACGATGGGTGAGCTCGCTCCGAACAACGTCGTGGCCATGGCGGTCTGACGCCAGGCGTTTTTCCCCCATGATTTTCGGCCATCAGCAGGCTTCCGCCCAACCCGATTTCCTGCTGGCAATCCTCCCTCCAGGATTCGATCAGCCGTTTTGGCTCCTGCTGGCCGTCCTTTTGCTGATTGCCGCCGGCGCCATCGTCGGCCTCCTCGGTGCGCGTCGGCACCGCCGGCGGGCCGGGCAACTCACCGCCCGAATTGGCGAATTGGAACAGACCGAGCGCTCCGCCGCCGCTGAACTCGCAGGAGCCAAAGAACGGCTGCGGGCCGAGACGGCCCAGCGCGAGCAAGCCGAGGCCAAGCTGCAGCGCGAACGCAGCTTGATGGACATTTTCATGGGTTCGGTCCCCGACGCCGTGTATTTCAAGGACGAGCAATCTCGCTTCATCCGGTGCAGCGACTCGATGGCCTGCTTGTTCGGCAAGAACAGCGTCGCTGAACTTATCGGCAAGACCGACTTCGATTTCTTTTCGGAGGAGCACGCCCGGCCGGCGTTCGAGGACGAGCAAAAGATCATCCGTACCGGACAGTCGATTCTTGGGTTGCAGGAAAAAGAGGTCTTCCTGGACGGCCGCTTCGGTTGGTCGTTGACGTCGAAAATGCCCCTGCGCGATGAAACCGGAAAGATCGTCGGCACGTTCGGCATCAGCAAGAACATGACTGACCTCAAGTACTCGGAAGAGGAATTGCGGCAGCGCGAGATGCTATTCCGGCTCATCTTTGAGCATGCGCCCGTCGGTGTTTCCTGGAAGCGCGCCGACTTGGGCGACGAGCACCATTTCAACGCCACCTTCCGCAAGATCCTCGACCTGTCGGCCTCCACGGTACCGGACTACGCCCTGCTCACCGAGCTCACCCACCCGGAAGACCTGCCGCGCCACCGCGAAGTGCAGCGTCAGATCGAATCCGGCCAAACCGACAACTACACGTTGGAGAAACGCTTTGTCCTCAAAAACAGCCGTTTGGTGTGGGGCCGGCTTTCCGTGGCGGTCGTGCGCGATGAGGCCGGACGAATTATCCAGGAGATCACGATTCTCGAGGACATCACCGCCCGGAAGCGAACCGAACAGGAATTGGCTGAAACCTACAAGACACTGGTCGATGCCTCCCGGGTGGCGGGGATGGCCGAGGTGGCCACCGGCGTGCTTCACAACGTCGGCAACGTCCTCAACAGCATCAACGTCTCCACCAATGTTCTCGCCGATAGTCTGCACCACTCACGGGTCGGCAGCGTGGCAAAGTTGAGCGTGTTGTTGCATGAGCATGCCGGGGACCTCGGCGGATTTCTCACCGCGGATGCCCGCGGTCAGCGCATTCTGCCCTACCTCGACACGCTGGCGGACCACCTTACCGGCGAACAACAGCGCCTGCTCTCCGAACTGGAATCGCTGCGACGCAATGTCGATCATATCAAGGACATCGTCAGCATGCAGCAGAACTACGCGAAGGTGATCGGCGTCGTGGAATCGCTCTCTCCCGCCGACCTTTTCGAGGACGCCTTGCGCATGAATGCGGCCGCACTCAGCCGGCACGACATCGAAGTCGTTCGGGAGTTCAAGCCGACTCCAGCCGTCCGGGTGGAACGCCACAAGGTCTTGCAGATTCTGATCAATGTCATTCGGAACGCGAAATATGCCGTCGACGAGGGCGGCCAGGCGAATCGACGCCTGGACCTGCGCATCGAACCCGTCGGCGGGATGGTTCGCTTTTGCATCCGTGACAATGGTATCGGTATTCCCCCGGAGAATATCACGCGGATCTTCTCCCACGGCTTTACCACGCGCAAGGACGGCCACGGTTTCGGTCTGCACTCCAGTGCGCTGGCGGCGCGGGAAATGGGCGGCACGCTTAAGGCGCAGAGCGACGGCCCCGGTCGGGGAGCGACTTTCATTCTGGAGCTTCCCTTCGCCCCTAAGGACACGGCGCCCGCGGTGGCAAGTTCCGCCCCAGCTCTGCGGACTTGAGCAATCTCTTTGGCTCTTGGGGAGCCCCGTGCGTTGCAACCGGCCTCGGCGAGGCCGGTCCTAAACCGGCGATCCCGCCCTTCATCCGACAGCATTGTTCCGTCTGACCATGGCTTAAACGCTATTTCGCCACCTCAATGGCGAGCCGCTGGCAGCCACGAAAGTCGGTCTTGCCCGAACCCAGCAGCGGAATCTCCTCCACCCGCCGGATGATCTTCGGAATCCACAGATTGGGCAGGCCCGCCTGAAACAGCCGTTCGCGCAAATCGTCGCCATTGATCGCGATTGAGGTCAGCAGCACGATCGCCTCCCCTTTCGTGGAGTCCGGCACCCCGACCACCACGATCTTGGGCACCTCGCCTTCCTCGATCTGATAGACCTCAATGATCTTCTGCTCCACCGTGCCATGCGGCACCATTTCACCGCCAACCTTGGAGAACCGCGAGACCCGGCCCTCGATGTAAAGAAAACCCTCTTGGTCGAAGCGACCCAGATCGCCGGTCACGAACCAGCCGTCCCGGAGCGCCGCCCGCGTCTTCTGCTCGTCCCTCAGGTAGCCGCTGAACACATTGGCGCCGCGGAACCAGACGATGCCAGTGGACGTCAGCGGCAATTCCTCCCCGGTATCGGGATCCACGATCCGGGCGGTCATGCCCGGCAGCATCCGGCCCACGGAGCCCAACCGGTGGCCGCGGTGAGCTTCCGCTCCGCGCACCTTCTTCAGGGGCTCCGGCAGATTGATGTTGGTCACGGGCGTGGTTTCGGTGAGCCCGTAACCCTGCAGCAGTTCGACGCCAAACCGCTCCTTCAAGGCATCGTGGAGTTCCACGGGCATCTTCTCCGCTCCGGACACCGCAAAGCGCAGCGAACGCAACTCATGCCGTTCGGCCTTCTTCAGCAGCGGTCGCAGAAACGTCGGCGCACCGACGAGCACCGTGACCCGTTGCGCGGCGATCGCCTCGGCCATCTTGCGCGTGTCCAACGGACTCGGGATCGTGACGATCCGGCAGCCGCGCAGCAACGGATACCACAAGGTCCCGGTGAAGCCCATGCTATGAAAAATCGGCAGGCAGGCCATCAGGGTTTCCTCCTTCGGCAGAATCCCCGTGGCGGAGATTTGGGCGCAGTTGCCGAGAATGTTGCGGTGGGAGAGCGGTACTCCTTTGGGTTCGCCGGCCGTGCCGCTCGTAAACAGGAGCCCGGCTTCCTCCTGCCCACCCTCGTGCGGCAGCCCAAGGAGATTCGCGAGCAGCTTGCCGGGAAGCAGCCACACCGCGGCGAGCCATTTGAAGATCGCCGGCTTGCCGCAGGCGAGGATCTCGCGCCGCAGATCAAGCGTCCTTTCCGGCCAGGGAAAATTTCCCACCTTCTTTTGCACCATCTCCGCCGTCAGCACCGTCGTCACTTCGCCGAGACGAAGGCTGGCCTCGATGGCGGCCCGGCCGGCGGTGAAGTTGAGGTTGACCGGGATTTTGCCAGCCAGCAACACGGCCAGATTGGCCACGCAACAGCCCGCGCTCGGCGGCAAAACGATGCCGATCCGGCGATCAGGGATGGTCGCGACAATCCGGCGCGACAACGCGGCCGATACCGCCAGCAGCTTGCCAGCCTTGACCACGCTCGGCTCAGCTGTGCAGTCGATCACCTGCGTTTCCCAGGGCCGGCGCGCCAGCGACCGCACGCATTCGCGGCCAAGATTCCCGAGCAGTTCGGGTCGGTCGCTGAAAGCAGTCTCGCCGAGGTCATACAACGCCTTCCGCACGGTAATCGCATCAACCCGGTCGCCCGGCAACGGGTGACCGATCAGGACCGACACGGGACACGGCAATCGGTGATGCTGTTGCTTCCAGAAATATTTTTGCCCGGAAAAAGCGAACATCCGGCTCCATAATCGATCCAGGAAAACCGGCACCACCGGCACCTTCGCGGCATGGGCGATCGCCTCGAAATTCTTGCGAATCTCCATCACTACGCCGGAACGGCTGATCTGCACTTCCGGGAACACACAGACCAGCTCCCCGGCCTTCAGCCGATCCGTGGCCCGTTTCGCCGCGGCCCTCGCCTGGCGGGAGCCAACCACCTGGACTCCGGTGGCCCGCAACACGAGCCGCATCCAAGCCGGCGGTCTGGCGCCAGTGAACGCGACAAACCAGGTGCGGCGGGGAAGGACCACCTGGAGGATCAAGGCGTCGATGTAGGAAACATGATTGCAAATGATCAGCGCGCCACCGGTCGCCGGCAGATTTTCCGCGCCCTCCACTCGCACCCGGTAGAACAGAGCGCTTAATCCGCGCAGGATCAGGCTGATCGCGTGATGGGTGGTATGGCGGAGCGAGAAGAGTAATCCCGCCAGCGTCAGGCCGGCCAGCACCAGGAATTGGGCCGACGGACCCAAACCGAGGAAGTGATCGCCGGCGACAAAGACGAACAGATAGCTCCCTGCAAAACCCGCGAAGCTGTCCAACATGCCCACGGCGGCCAGGATCCGCCCCCGTCGACAGTCGCCCGCTTCCCGCTGGATGAAGGCATACAACGGCACCAGGAATAATCCCGCGGCAAAGCCGGCGACACCGAGCCAAATATGGAACGCCGCGGTTGGAAGGTGCGCCGTCAGCCCCAACGCCACCAGGGCCAGAATGAGCAGCGCGCCGCCGGCTGGGACCAACCCCAGCTCAACACTGCGCCGGGAGAGCGCGCCGGCGGCAAGATTTCCCAGGATTGTGCCAAGGCCCATCAGGAGCAGCATCACGCTGGCCGCCGAGGCTGATCCGATCCCACCCTGGTGGACCCCGGCGCCGATCTGCAGGCAGACCAGGTAGGCGTAGGAACCAAGCCCATAGAAAAACATGATTCCGACCGTCGCGCGCAAAATCGGCCGCGCTCGCCACAGTTCGATGATCTGGGTGCCGTGACGGACGAATAGCCCCGCTGAGAACGGTTCCGCCGATTGGGGCTGGGTTCGCCGGATGAGCAGCAGCAACGCCCAGCCAATCATCGAGGACCCACCCAGGACCATGGCAGTCCAGAAAGCGCCCTGCCAGGGCCCGCCTTTTACCACCGCCCAGTGGTCGAACATTCTGCCGCCGAAATAGGCGCCCAGAAGAAGGGCGGAGACCGAGAACATTTCCATCCATCCCACCGCCCGGGAAAGCTTCTCGGCCGGCACCAGCTCCAGGAGGATGCCGCGCTTCGCCGGCGCAAACAGCGCCATCGGCAGCGCGAGCAGGACCACCAGAGTGATGGCCAGCGCCAGCTGCTGATGCCGCAGCGCCGTCGCGAGTGCGGCAAACAGGACGATCTGCGCCGCCGCCGCAAACTTCAGCACCCGGCTCTTGGGAAACCGGTCCGTCACCCACCCCGCCAGCGGCGCGAACAACACCAGCGGAGCGGCGAACAAAGCACCGAGCAACCCCTTGTGCCCGTCCGCATCGGTCCCCGCCGTCACGCCGGGAAACTGGACCAGCGCGAGCAGCATCAGACTGGCCGCGCTGCTGTTGAAAGTGACCTGAGCCTGCGCGACCAGCAGACTTGCCAGTGAACGCGCGGAGGGTTGCGTTTGGGGCATGGAGTAAACGGAACGGCAAGTTATGGCGGAGAAGGCGGCGACGTTTCAAGCGCAGACACCGCCTGCGGTTCCTTTTTCTTTGCCTCCCCCGGCCATCCCCGCAGCTCGCCGGCCATGGCGCCAAATCCATGGGGAAAATCCGCCTCCAGCCGGCGAAGATCGCCCCGATGACGGCGCACGCTCGCCAGCGCTTGTTGCGTCTCAAAGAGCAGGCCCGGCCGGTCCGTCCCATACACCCGCCATTTGAGCTCGCGACGCGTGTAGGGCGCGACGCCGCGCGCCTGTCCCTCCAGCCAGGCGAGTTCCGACACCTGCGGATCCTCGCCGCAAAGATACCACGCCTCAATGGCCGGAACCGCCAGGCCGACGGCCCGGAGCACGCGATCGCGTCCCTGTCGCCGCGGAAAGCGCTTCTGCGTTTTTCGGAAGACGCTCCGGAGCTGGCACAATCGGCACTGGGGATGAAAGTAGCCCGGCGCCTCGTGTTCGGCCGTGTGCACGACGGTGTCGTCGGCATCCACCACCACGACGAGCCCGTCGGCGTCAGTGTTGAAATGCAGGTGGCGCAGGATGGCCGGCAGCACCTGGGCGACATTCGGCCAGCCGCGGGCCCGCAGTCCCGGTTGCACCAGGGCGACCGGCGCCGCCAAGACCGCTTCCACCAACACCCGCAGGGCTGCCTCGTCCGCCGGTGACTCGCTCAACAAGGCGACCTTCATTTCATTCCTCTGGCACGCCGCCCAGGATCCCGCTGAACCAAAGGTCGCCGAGCGAGCTCCCGGCGATGATTTCACGGGCATTCGGCAGGTCGCTCAAACGGGCAAACGTGGCACTGCGGCCTTTCTTGCTGGCAATGACCACTTCCTCCGGATGGTCGCGAAACAGATCCAGAAAATAGGGCGACTGGGTGGTCGCCACGATCTGGACCGCGGCCCGCTGCCGGCCGGACTCCGCGGGATAACCGAGCCGGTACAAGGCGTCGCGCACGGCGCGCAGCAACCGCGGATGGATGCCCCGATCGGCTTCCTCGAGGCAGACCACCGTCGGAGGTTGCGGAGAAAATGACAGCGTGAGCACCGCCAGGGTATAGAGGGTGCCCTGCGAAAGGTTCTCCGCGGTCAGCCCCCGGCCATCCTCTTTCAATCGCAGCGCCAGCCTCACCCCGGATTCCGCCCGCTGCGGCGTCACCCCCGAGAATTCCGGCAACGCCCGGCAGAACTCGGTCTCGAGCTGCGCGAAGGTGCCCGGCTGCTGCTCCCGCAGGCGCTCCAGCACCGCACCCAGGTTGCCGCCGTTCGAGTTCAACTCCCCGCCCTCGGACCACGCGGCCGGTTCCGCCATCGCGTAGTGATCGAATAGATACGCGCGGATTCCCTCCAGCCGGCCCCGCAACGCGGACCAGCGGGCGCGGGCCTCGTCCGTCGGAGGGTGCCGGACCTCGATGACGTCGCAGACCTGTTCGGACTGGCCCCGCAGGTGCACCTCGATGTCGGCGTCGGGCGGCGTAAAACGGAATACAATCTCGGGCGCATCGTTGGGTGGGTGCGGCGACAGCGCACTCCCGGCTGGGCGCGCCATTTCCGCCGGCGACCGGGCGAGTGCCCGGAGCCGCAGCAGCGCCTGGATCAGGCTGGTCTTCCCGCTGCCATTGGGTCCGATCACCAGGTTGAACGGTTCGAGGCGAAGGCTCGTCGCGCGCAACGCCTTGAAATGCTTGAACTGCACCGAAGCGATCACGGCTGCATCGTGGCAAATTGGCGGAGGGAACGCAACAGCGGCAAGTGGATGGTGCGATCACCCGAGCGCAAACTGATCCGGTCAGAAGGATTGGACTACCTCGACGGAGAGGAATGAAGATGCTGGCCGAGCCGGCGCACTCGACGACCACCGCCGGCCCGCCGCTCAGTGCCCGTGCTCGGCGGCAGCAGCGGCCTTCGCCGCCTTGGCCTCCTCAACGACCTTGCGCTCGAACTCGACCGGCATTTCCTCGTAGTGGCTGAACTTCTCGGCGTGCAGCCCGCGGCCGCCCGTGAGCGAGCGCACGACCGTGCCGTAGTGATGCAGCTCCGCCGCCGGCACGAGGGCCTTCACGACCTGCAGGCGGCCGGCGTTGTCCATGCCGAGAATCTTGCCCCGGCGGCCGGATAGATCGCCGACAATCTTGCCGAGGCAGTCGTCCGGCACCTTGATCTCGACCTCGTGGATCGGCTCGAGCAGGCACGGGCGGGCGTTGAGGAACGCTTCCTTGAACGCGAAGTAGCCGGCGATCTGGAAGGCGATGTCCTTCGAGTCGACGGGATGCATCTTGCCGTCGTAGAAATCGATCTTCGTGTCGACGACGTGATACCCGGCGAGAATGCCCTCGGTACAGGCAGTCTTCACGCCCTTCTCCACCGACGGCACAAACACCCGGTCCACGTTCTGGCCGCTGAGCGACTCGGTGAAATCGACGCCGCTGTCGCGCGGCGCCGGCTCGATGCGCATCCACACCTCGGCGAACTGGCCCGCCCCGCCCGTCTGCTTCTTGTGCCGGTATTTTGACTCGGCCTTGGCGCGGATGGTTTCGCGGAAGCGGATGCGCGGCGGGATCATCTCAATGTCGATCTTGTAGCGGCGCTTCAACCGTTCGAACAGCACCTCGAGGTGGAGTTCGCCCTGCGCGGAAATAATCGTCTGGTGAAGCTCGCCGTCGACTTTGGACTCGAACGCCGGGTCCTCTTCGTGCAAGGCGGCCAGCCCCGCCGCGAGCTTGTCCTCGTCGCCGCGCGAGTTGAGTTTCAACGCGGCCTGCGTGTACGGCTTCGGGTAGTTGACTTTGGGCAGCACGACATTGCGTTTGGAATCGCACAGGGTGTTGCCGGTGTGCGTATCCCGGAGCTTCACGGCGGCGCCGATATCTCCGGCGGTGAGTACGTCGACCGGCGTGCGCGCCTTGCCGTTGAGGCGGTAAAGCTGGCCGATGCGTTCGCTCACCCGGCGGTCGCTGTTGTACAGATCCATGCCGGTATGCACCTCGCCCGAATAGACCCGGAAGATCGAGAGATCGCCGCTCTGCGGGTCAGTCAGGGTCTTGAACGCAAACGCCACCGGATCTTTGCCGGTCAGGCTGACCTGGCAGGGCTGACCGTCCGCATCGACCGCATCGGCCGTCGCGCGGTCGACCGGCGACGAGCCAAACCGCCCGATGAAATCGAGCAGCCGCGCCACGCCGACGTTCGTTTCCCCCGACGTGCAGAAGAGCGGGATGAACACCTGCTTCTGCACCGCCGGATGGATGCCGGTGCGCAGCAAGTCCTCGGACAGGCTGCCGTCGCTGAAAAACTTCTCCAGGAGGGTGTCGTCGGATTCCGCGATGTGTTCGATCAACTCCTTGTGCCGGGCCTCGACCTGCGTCCGCCATTCCCCGGTCGCCGGCACTTCCTCGTATTTGCCCGAGCGGTCGGCCGCATAGGTGCAGACTTCGTTGCGCAACACGTCCAGCACCTGGTTGAAACCCGGTCCCGGGTTCATCGGAACTTGCATCGGAAAGACCTGGGTGCCGAACCGCTCGCGGATTTCCTCAAGCAGCAGGTCGAAATCCACGTTTTCCTTGTCGAGCCCATTGATGACAATGATCTTCGGGATGCCAAACTGGGTGGCGTAATCCCACATCATCTCGGTGCCGACCCCGATGCCGTGCGCGGCATTGATCACGACGATCGCGATATCCACCACCCGGAGGGCATTGAGCGCTTCGCTGCTGAAATCGAGATATCCCGGCGTATCGAGCACATTGAGCCGGCGGCTTTGCCATTCGAGACTCATTGGCGCGGTATGGATGGAAATCTGCCGCTGCTGCTCACCCACGTGATAGTCGGAAACCGTCGACCCCTGCACGATGCTGCCCATACGATGGATCACGCCACCGCACATGAGCATGGCTTCCGCCAGCATGGTCTTGCCGGAGGTCGCGTGACCGACGATCGCGACGTTGCGAATGTCCGCGGGTTGGTAGGATTTCATAGACGAATCGTTTGATTGCGCCCGGGGTAAAGGGTTGGGTTCCGGGGGAACAAGTAAGCTCGATATTGCCGGTCCGGCAGGCAAGGTGAAAGTCACATTTTTTCACCCGCCCGGCTGAGGCGTCCTCGCGTTTCGACTCGTTTTTCCGGGCATTCGGCGCAATCTGGCGGCATAAAATCATGCAACTTCATCGTTTGCTTCCCGTCTTCATGACCCTGGGACTCCTCCTCCCCTCCAACCTGCCGGCCGTGGAACCCCCGTCGCCCGCGGACCCCGCCAGTGTGTGGGATCTTACCCTTCTCTACAAGGACGACGCCGCGTGGCGCGCCGCCAAGGACCACGTCGCCGCGGAACTCCCCAAGATCAAGAACTACCAGGGCCGCCTGGGGGAGAGTGCCGCGACTCTGCGCGAAGCCATGGATTTCATTGATGGGCTGCACAAGGAATTCGACCGGATGGCCGTTTATACGTCGCTCAAACACGACGTGAACACCCGGGATACAGCGGCCCTCGAGCTCAACCAGGAGGCAGATCTGCTCGGCACGGAGTTTTCCCGGGCCACCAGCTTCGTGAATCCGGAGTTGCTGGCAGTCGGCGAAACCAAGCTGCGCGCCTTTCTGGATTCCGACCCCGGCCTGGCCCCCTACCGCTTTCCCATCATGGAAACGCTGCGCGCCGCGCCGCACACCCTTGGCGCCGAAGCCGAAGGCGTGCTCTCCGCCACCGGCCTGATCACCGATGCCCCGGTCTCGCTCTACGGCATTCTCGCCAACGCCGACATCGCGTGGCCGACCATCAAGCTGGCCGACGGCACCGAGGCACGACTGGACCAGTCTGGTTATACGAAATGGCGCGCCGCGCCCAACCGGACGGACCGGGAGGCCGTGTTCGCAGCGTTCTGGAAAACCTTCCGCGAATATGAGCGCACCTTTGGCGTCTCGCTCTATTCCCAGGTCAAGGCCGACTGGTTCAACGCGAGCGTGCGCAAGTATCCCAGCTGCCTCGCGGCGGCGCTCGCCAGCGACGACATTCCCGAAGCCGTGTACCGGACGCTCGTGGCGGAAACCAACGCCAACCTGCCGACGCTGCACCGCTATTTCAAGTTGCGCGGCCGCATGCTCGGCCTCTCCGATCTCCGCTACTGGGACATTTACCCGCCGATGGTGAAGCTCGACAAGGCGTTTCCCCTGGCGACCGGCAAGCGCCTGGTACTGGACGCGGTGCAACCGCTCGGCGCCGGCTACGTGGCGATGATCGCGGCCAGCCTCGACGGCCGGTTTACCGATTACTATCCCAAGCCGGGCAAGACCTCCGGGGCCTACGAAAACGGCGCGGCCTATGACGTTCATCCGTTCGTGTTGACGAACTACAACGACGACTACGAGTCGGTCTCCACCGTTGCCCACGAGTGGGGTCACGGCACGCATTCGGTGCTCGCCAACCGCGCGCAACCCTACCCGACGGCGCAGTACAGCATCTTCGTCGCCGAAATCGCCTCGACGCTGAACGAGTCCCTGCTCCTCGACCATATGCTCAAGGTCGCGAACACGGACGCGGAAAAGCTCTATTACCTCGGGTCGGCACTGGAAAACCTTCGCGGCACCTTTTTCCGCCAGGCCATGTTCGCCGAGTTCGAACTCGCCATCCATGAGCGGGTGGAGAAAGGCGAATCCCTCTCCGGCGAGCAGCTCAGCAAGATCTACGGCGACCTGCTGCGCCGCTATCACGGCGACAGCGCGGGCGTGCTGAAGATCGACGACCTGGTCACCATCGAATGGGCCTACATTCCGCACTTCTACCGCGCTTATTACGTCTACCAATATGCCACCTCGATCGCGGCCTCCCAGGCGTTCGCCGACCGCATCCTCAAAGGCGAACCCGGCGTGGTCGACACCTACCTGGGCATGCTCAAGGCCGGCGGGTCCGATCATCCCTACGAGCTCGTCAAACGCGCCGGAGTGGACCTCGCCACGCCGGCGCCTTATCGCGCGCTGGTCGCCCGGATGGATTCAATCATGGATCAGATCGAGGCCATCCTGGCGAAGGGCAAAAAGTAGCTGGTCCTGCGCCCCTCTGTTGTCACCGGTTTCGGTGCGGCCGGCCCCGGGGTCGCCGAGATCCGGGTTGGGCCCCGCAGCATGGCTCAGCCTGACTCAGGCAGTTTCCGTAGGGTCGCCGCTCGACGGCGGACCGTTCTCCCATGGACAAGTGGCCCGGCGACCAGCGCCGGCCCTACGCTCCATTAGGTGCTGGCTATTGCCGTTTGAAAAGCGTCGGTCAACTGCATGATCCCGGTTTAGCCTGGCAATCGTCTCGCGCCTCGCAGCACTGAACTTCGCAAACCCAAATCCGCGGCCCTGCTTCCGCTCAATAACGATAGTGGTCGGGTTTGTACGGGCCTTCGATCTTCACTCCGAGATAGTCGGCCTGATGCCTCGTCAGCTTGGTGAGCTTCACCCCGATCTTCTCGAGATGCAGGCGCGCGACCTCCTCATCGAGGTGCTTGGGCAGGCGGGTGACGCCCACCTGGTAGTGGTCGCGGTTCTTCCAGAGGTCGATCTGCGCGAGCATCTGGTTCGTGAAGCTGTTCGACATGACGAATGACGGATGCCCGTGGGCGCACCCGAGGTTGACCAAGCGGCCCTCCGCCAGCACGTAGATCGCATTGCCGGTCGGGAAGAGGTACTTGTCGACCTGTGGCTGGATGGTGATTTTTTGCACGCCCGGCGCCGAGTTTAGGCGCGCCATTTGAATCTCGTTGTCGAAATGCCCGATGTTGCAGACGATCGCCTGATCTTTCATCCGCTGCATGTGTTCGAGCGTGATGATATCGCAATTGCCGGTGCACGTGACGTAGATGTCCGCCCGGCCCAGACTCTCCTCCAGCGTCGCCACTTCGAACCCTTCCATCGCCGCTTGCAGCGCATTGATGGGATCGATTTCCGTGACGATGACCCGCGCGCCGAAGCCGCGGAGCGAATGAGCGGAACCTTTGCCGACGTCACCGTACCCGCAAACCAGCGCGACCTTGCCGGCGATCATCACGTCGGTGGCGCGTTTGATGCCATCGGCCAGCGATTCGCGGCAGCCATAAAGATTGTCGAACTTGGACTTCGTCACCGAGTCGTTGACGTTGATCGCTGGCACCAGCAGCTTGCCCGCTTCGTGCAATTGATAGAGGCGATGCACGCCGGTTGTCGTCTCCTCCGAGACGCCACGCCATTCCTTGACGATCCCGTGCCAGCGCAAGGGATCCTCCAGGTGCACCCGTTGCAGCAGATCCTTGATCACCTGTTCCTCCTGGGATCCGGCCGGCGATTTCACCCAATCGCTCCCCGCCTCCAATTCATATCCCTTGTGAATGAGCAGCGTAACGTCTCCGCCGTCGTCGACCACCAACTGCGGGCCCAGGCCACCCGCAAAAGCCAGGGCTTTGTAAGTGCACTCCCAGTATTCCTCCAGCGTCTCACCTTTCCAGGCAAACACGGGGACACCGGTCCGGGCGATCGCCGCCGCCGCGTGGTCTTGCGTGGAGAAAATGTTGCAGGACGCCCACCGGACTGATGCGCCCAGCTGGACCAGGGTCTCAATCAGCACCGCGGTCTGCACCGTCATGTGCAAGGATCCGGTGATCCGAGCGCCGGCGAGCGGCTTCAAGTGCGCGTATTTCTCGCGCACCGCCATCAGGCCCGGCATCTCCTTTTCGGCGACCTCGATGGCGCGGCGGCCCAAATCGGCCAGCGAAAGATCACGAACCCGGTAGTCTTGTTGGGCAGCGGTGGTGGAAGAAGACATGAAGATCAAAAGGGAAGATTGCAGATCAGCGAAACCAACCGTGCCACCGGGTCAGCGCGCGGCGGCCAACAGTTCCGCGGTCCGGTTGGTTTGCTCCCACGGGAGGTCGGGTTTGCCGAAATGCCCGTAGTTGGTGGTTTGCCGGTAAATCGGGCGAAGCAGGTCGAGCTGCTTGATGATATTCGCCGGCTTGAAGCTGAACACCTTCGCGACTGCGCGCGCGATGACATCATCCGGCACCCTGCCCGTGCCCATGGAATCAACCCAGATGCTCACGGGTTCGGGGTAGCCAATCGCGTAGGCGACCTGCAGTTCGCAGATTTCTGCCAGACCGGAAGCCACGACATTCTTGGCGACCCAGCGGCACATGTAGGCGGCCGAGCGATCCACCTTCGACGGGTCCTTGCCCGAAAACGCTCCGCCGCCGTGGCGGCCCCAACCGCCGTACGTGTCGACAATGATCTTGCGGCCGGTCAATCCGGAATCGCCTTCCGGACCACCCACGACAAATCGCCCGGTGGGGTTGATGAGGAATTTGGTGTTCTGGTCGAGCATCGCCGCCGGGATGACTTTCTTGACCACATACTCGATCAGAAATTCGCTGATGTCGGCGTGTTTGACGTTGGCGGTATGCTGGGTGGAGATGACGACGTTCTCGACGGTGACCGGCTTGTCGTTCTCGTAGCGGATTGAAACCTGCGATTTGGCATCCGGACGCAGCCAGCTGACCAGGCCGGCCTTGCGGACCTTGGTCAGCTCGCGGCCCAAACGGTGGGCGTACATGATCGCAGTCGGCATCATCTCCGGCGTTTCGTTGCAGGCGTAGCCAAACATCAATCCCTGGTCTCCGGCGCCCTGCTCGGCGGTCTCCTTGCCTTCGGCCGCCCGCGCATCCACTCCCTGCGCGATATCGGGCGATTGGCGGGTGAGGTAGTTGTTGATGAAAACCCGGTCGGCGTGGAACACGTCGTCATCGTGGACGTACCCCACATCACGGATGGCGGCTCGCACCACCTGTTCGTAATTCAGTTGGGCTTGGGTCGTGATCTCGCCAGCGATGATCACCATATTCGATTTGACCATCGTCTCACACGCCACCCGGCTTCGTGGATCCTGTTCGATGCACGCGTCAAGTACGCTGTCTGAGATCAGATCGGCCACCTTGTCAGGATGACCTTCGCCCACGGACTCCGAAGAGAAAACGAATGAATTGGCCATAGATTTTGGGCTAAAAAGAACGTTGATTCGACTAAGGGCAAGTAAAATATCAACATATCTGTATCTGATGATATGACTCTCGGAAAAAAGTGCTAAATCTCTTCGAGTTTTAGCCGTAGTTTCCCACTGACAACACGCCCGCAGAGGTACCTGCAAAAAACGATGCCTGCCCCCGTAGCAACGGCCCCACTTTTAGAGGGAAAAGGCCGGAAGATTCTCGTGGTTGATGACGACCGTCTCAACCGCCGGATTCTTTCGCGCATTCTTCTGCCCGAAGGGTTTGAGGTGATTGAGGCAGACTCGGGGGAGAATGCGCTGGAACTCTACACCTCCAGCACTCCAGATCTGGTTCTGCTCGATGTCCTGCTGCCGGGAATCAACGGATTTGCCGTCTGCCGGGAACTCCGCTGCCGCTACGGCGACAACGCCGCGCCTGTGATTTTTATCACGGCCAAGAGTGATTCCGACGACGTCGTGGAGGGTCTGGCCGCCGGCGGAATCGATTATCTGCCGAAACCCATCCGCCCGAAGGAGGCGCTCGCGCGCATCCGCACCCATCTGCAAATTCGGGGGCTGCTGGCTGAACAGCGCCTGCTCGTCGATCAGCTTAGCAAGGCAAATGCCGCGAAGAATAAGTTTCTCGGCATGGCCGCCCACGATCTGCGCAATCCCCTCGCCTCCATCCGGGGGCTGGCTGAATTCCTGCGCGATGGCGTGGTCGGAACGCTCACGCCTGACCAGCTTGACCTGGTGAAGACCATCCACTCCGCCAGTCAGGAGATGCTGCTGCTCGTTAATGAGCTCCTCGATGTGACCGCCATTGAAGCCGGAGAACTCAAGCTGGCGCTCGAAGCCACCGACTTGGCCGAAATCGTCGCGAAAGCGGTTTATCTCGCCAATATCCAGGCCTCGAAAAAGCAGACGAGAATCGTCATGTCGCCCGAGGAACGGCCTCCTCTGTCCCGTCTGGACCCGAACAAGATCCGCCAGGTCGTGGACAATCTGCTCAGCAACGCAGTAAAGTTTTCGCCGCCTGGCTCCACCGTCATGGTCGAGGTCGCCGCCCAGCCCGGCTCGCTCATCATCGCCATCCGGGATCAAGGTCCGGGGATTCCGGAAAGCGAACACGACAAACTGTTCAAGGATTTCAGCCGCACGTCGGTGCAACCAACCGGCGGGGAGAAAAGCACGGGGCTGGGCCTCGCCATCTGTCGCAAGATCGTGGAAGCCCACCACGGTGCCATTACCGCAGAAAACCTGCCCGAGCGCGGCTGCGTTTTCCGCGTAACCCTTCCCTCCTAAGCATGCCATTCACCGGAAAGATCCTGCTGGTTGATGACGAGCCTCATGTGAGAAAATACATTGGGCTGCTCGCCCGTGGCCTCGGCTCGCCGGTCATCATCGAGGCAGCCAATGGCGAGGAGGCCCTGGCCCGCTACGCCGAGGAGTCGCCCGACCTCGTGCTGCTTGATGTGAACCTGCCCGGAATGGACGGCGTGCAGATTCTGTCGGCGATTCTGGCGCAGGACCCGGACGCCGTGGTGGTCATGCTCACGTCGCTGGCGAACCGGCAGACGATCGAAGAATGCCTCCGGCTGGGCGCCGCCAGCTACATCCGGAAGGATACGCCGAAGGAGGCCATATTCGCCGAACTCTCGGCCGTCGTCAGCGAAAACCTCGGAAAACCCTGAACCATGACGCCAGGCCCAAGTCCCGCCCCTGCGCCTGAGGGGCGCCCTCAGGTCAGCGAAGTCCGCTATTCGCTCGCCGAGTTGCTGCGGGAAATCGAAGTGGAACGCCGGGAGTCTTCCTTTTCCATGGAGACGCTCGATCAGGTCGAGATCCAGAAAATGTTCGCCAACCGCCGCCGCCATGCCCGCGACAAAAAATAAGCGTTTTGTCGATCTGATCCGCAAGGTGCCGGGGTTCAGCTTCGCGGAGGAATTGAAGGCTCTCGTCGATCGGCACGGCCCCGATACCCCGGAGCTGCTGCAGGCCCTCATCGAGGCCCGGCTGCTCAGCAAGGAGGAGGCCTGCCGGCAATGGGCGAACGCCCTCGGCTTCGCCTATGTCGATCCGTTCGCCTCCATCGTCACGGAGGAAGCCGTGGAGAAACTGCCGCACGAGATCGCCCGCAAGACGCGATCCATCGGTTTGTATGTTATTGAAAACATTCTCACCGTCGCGATGGCCAGGCCCGAGGACGAGGCGCTCGTGCGGCGCCTGGGCCAGATCGCGCAGCTGCCGATCAGCCCGATGTTCGCTTCGCCGCGGGAGATCGAGGATGCGATCGCCATCCATTATTCGAACGACAAGGACATTGGCGAGAGCCTCAGCGCCCTGGAACACCTGGATCTGTTCAATCGTCCGGAGTACTCCCAGGAGCAGCTCGCCGCCCTGGCGGAAAGCACCTCGCTGATCCAGGTGCTCATTCGATCATTTACTTCGGCATCCGGGAGCGGGCGACGGACATCCACATCGAGCCTGGAGAACTGCAATCGCGCATCCGCTTCCGCGTCGATGGCATGCTGCGCGAGGTGTTGACCTTCTCCCGCAAACTCCACCGCGCGCTCATTTCCCGCCTCAAGATTCTTTGCAGCATCAACATCACCGAATCGCGTTTCCCGCAGGATGGCCGTTTCTCCATGGCCGTGGGCGGGGGCACGACCCATTTCCGGGTCTCGATGATCCCCACCCTGTTCGGCGAGAAGTCGGTGGTGCGCATCCTCGCGACGACGGGCCGGAAATCGATGGTCACCCTCGACAAGATGATGATCTCGCAAACCATCCTGCAGCCGTTCCGCCGCCTGATCCAGAATCCCAACGGCATCGTCTTTGTCACGGGCCCCACCGGCTCGGGCAAGACGACGACGCTCTATGCGGCGCTCCACGAGATCAACAAGCCCGACCTGAACATTTCCACCATTGAGGATCCCGTGGAAATCCAGCTGGCCGGTCTCACCCAAAGCCAGGTCAACGCCCACATTGACCTGAAATTCTCCACCCTGCTGCGCGCCCTGCTGCGCCAGGATCCCGATATCATCCTGATCGGGGAAATCCGCGATTTGGAAACCGCCAAGATCGCCACGGAGGCGGCCCTGACCGGGCACCTCGTTTTTGCCACGCTGCACACCAA
>PLOH01000132.1 GCA_003142955.1 Opitutia bacterium
GTGCTGCTGTTCCTCTTGCCTAGGCCGTCCTGACATCTGGAGTCCGTCGTCTCGTTGTCCCGCCAGACTCGTTTTCCAACGGCTGGCGCCATGGCCCGACCGCCACGGTTTTGGTTGCGGCGTCAGCCGCGGTGTGAAATATGGGCCAGGCACATGAACCGGCGCGAATTCCTCATCCAGACCGGGGTGGCCACGGCGGGATACGCGCTCGGCGGCGCACTGCGCGGTCGCGCTCAAACCGTTGCGCAACCCGGCCATCAGGTCGCGGGGACCGTGGCGATCATCTGCGATCCCGCCGATGCCATCGTTTCGGGGAAGCCGGCGCAATGGGCGGTGGACCGTTTGCGCCAGGCGCTGGTGACTCGCAATTTCATCGTGCGAACCTGTGCCCGGCTCGATGAGGCCAAGCCGGACGACCTTTGTATCGTCGCCACCGCCGGCTCCTCCGCCTTGGCGCGCGACGCCGGCGCCCCCGCGTCCGCCGAAGCCGAGGTGTTGACCATTATCGCCGGCCGGCTGGGTCAGCACGAAACCTTGATTGCCAACGGCAGCGACAGCCGTGGATTGACCTACGCGTTGACCGAGATTGCCGATGCCGTCGCCCTGACGACGGATCCCTGGTCCGCCCTGCGCCCTTCCCTGCCACTCCTTGAGCGTCCCGCCAATCCNNCTCCTCGCCGCCCACCGGTTCAATCGCTTCAACCTCGCGCTCGGCCTGGGCTATGATTCGCCCACCAATCTGCGCGACACTTATTTCTATTTTCCCTATCCGTTTCTCGTTTCCGTGCCGGGCTACAACGTGAGCGTCAGCAACCTGCCGTCCTCGGAAGTCGAACGGAACTTGGAAATGCTCCGGTTCATCAGCGACGAGGCGGCCGGGCGCGGGCTGGATTTTCAATTGGGGCTCTGGACGCACGCCTATGAGTGGGCCGAGAGTTCCAACGCCAACCATGCAATCTTCGGCCTCACGCCCAAGACCCACGCGGCGTACTGCCGGGACGCCCTGGCTCTCTTGTTGAAGGAATGCCCGAACATCACCGGCGTCACGTTTCGCATTCATGGTGAGAGCGGCGTGCCAGAGGGAAGCTACGATTTTTGGAAAACTGTTTTCGACGGGTGTGTTCAGAGCCGGCGGCGCGTGGGAATTGACCTGCACG
Source organism: Opitutia bacterium (assembly GCA_003142955.1). Classification (GTDB taxonomy): domain Bacteria; phylum Verrucomicrobiota; class Verrucomicrobiia; order Opitutales; family Opitutaceae; genus Fen-1467. The sequence goes on from PLOH01000132.1 coordinate 1,158, forward strand.
CCAAGGGTATTGACCAACCAACGATCGAAGCGGTGCTGGAGACGGGTCTGCCGGTCACCATCTCGCCAAAATTCTGGGCGGAACACCTGGGTCTGCCCTACCACCAGGCGGCGATTCGCCCGACGGAACTGGCCCATCCGAGCCGCGGCAGCGGGTCGTTTGTGCAAAGCGGAGGAGCCCGCAGCTTTCTCCGGTATGGCTACGGCGACCTGCTCCGGGAGGACCGCCGCTACGAGATTGTCCATCGCGTCTGGCCAGGCACCCAGCGGGTACTGCTCTGGGGCGACCCGGTCTTCGCGGCGGCTTATAGTCGCGCCTTCAGCTTCTGCGGAAGCCAGGGATGCGAGATTTTCGACCCGCTCTCCTTCAAAGGACGCAAAGGCTCGGGATTGCCGGGCGGCCGCGATGGCTATGCCGACCCGTCCTTGCAGCCGGCCGAGGGCGATTTTGCGAAATACGCGTTCACTTACCGCATCTGGGGCCGCCTGCTTTTTAATCCCGCCGCCGCACCGGAGGTCTGGCAGCGCCAGTTGCGCTACGAGCACGGCCCGGCCGCCGAATCCGCGGAGCGGGCGTTGGGCCATGCCAGCCGCATCCTGCCGCTTTTCACCACCGCTCATGCCCCGTCGGCCGCCAACAACAACTACTGGCCCGAGATGTATGTGAACATGTCGATTGTCGACGCTTCGCAGCCCGAGCCCTACACCGATAGCCCAAACCCAAAGCGGTTCGGCACGGTCAGTCCGCTTGATCCCCAGCTCTTCGCGCGGATCGACGACTACGCCACCGAGTTGCTCGCCGGCCAGGTCAGCAGCAAATATTCGCCGGTGGAGGTGGCCCAGTGGCTGGAGGACCTGGCGCGCACCGCCGCCGAGAGCCTCGCCCAGGCCAGCACGCAGACGATGGACTTGCGCGAGCCATTTTTCCGCCGGTTCGCGATTGATACAAACGTGCAAATTGGACTCGGCCTGTTCTTCAGCGAAAAGCTCCGCGCCGCCGTTCTGTACGCGTTGTACGACCGCACGGGCGAACGCGCCGCCCGGGAAGCCGCCCTTAAGACCTACCGGGCAGCCCGGGACACCTGGGCACGCATCGTCGAAGTGACCGCCAAGGCTTATGTGCCTGACCTGACCTATGGCGGCGAGTGGTTCCAGCGTGGCAACTGGTCGGATCGCCTGGCCGCGATCGACCATGACATCGCTGCGATGGAGCAGAAGGCTGCACCGTCCGGTCCGACGACCGCTGCGCCGCCGCCAGACGTCGCTGCACTCGTCGCCGCGGTGCTCGGCCGTCCGCAGCGACCGAGCGGCCACATCGCCCACACGCCTCCGGCATCATTTCGCCGGGGACAACTCGTGGCGCTAGCCCTGACACCCACCGGCGATGATCTTGGAGCAAAGACGGTCCGATTGTTCTACCGACACACCCAGCAGGCCGAATCCTGGCACATCGCAACGATGCATGTGCAGCCGGATCGCGCCGAAGGGACGATTCCCGCCGACTACACCGATACGCCCTACCCGCTGCAGTATTACTTCGAGCTCAGCAACGCCTCGGGTCAGGCGTGGCTTTATCCCGGCCTTGGCCCGACGCTGACCGACCAGCCCTATTTTCTGCTGCGCCAGGAGTCTGGCCGGACGGCAAGCCGGCCAGATTCCTGAAATCCCGGTCGTGCCATCCGAACCCGCGCGCCCGCCCGCCCTCAGCCGGCGGCCTGCCGGAGGGCCTGGTCGATGTCGGCCTTGATGTCGCGCACATCCTCGAGACCGATGGAGAGGCGGATGTAGTCCTCCGTCACGCCGGTGGCCTCCTGCTCCTCGCGGGTGAGCTGCTGGTGGGTCGTCGTCGCCGGGTGGATGACGAGGGTCTTGGCGTCGCCGATGTTGGCGAGATGCGAGAGCAGCTTCACCGAGTTGATGAATTTCCGCCCGGCGTCCCGTCCGCCTTTGATGCCGAACCCGACGAGACCGCCGAATCCGCGGCTGAGATACCTCGCCGCCAGCGGGTAATTCGGATCTTCGCGCAAGCCCGGATAAGTGACCCAGCTGACCAGCGGATGAGCCTTGAGAAAGCGCGCGATTTCGAGCGCGTTTTCCGAATGCTGGCGCTGGCGCAGCGGCAGCGTTTCGAGCCCCTGCAGGAAGAGAAACGAATTGAACGGGCTGATCGCCGGACCGAGGTCGCGCAGGAGCTGCACGCGCACCTTGATGATGAACGCCACGTTGCCCAGCCCGGGGAAGTTGCCGAAGACGTCCCAGAATTTCAGGCCGTGGTAGCTCGGATCCGGCTCGGTGAACTCGGGGAACTTGCCGTTATTCCAGGCGAATTTGCCAGAGTCGACGATGACCCCGCCGATGCTCGTGCCGTGGCCCCCGATGTATTTCGTGGCCGAGGCGACGATGATGTCGACGCCGTGCTCGATCGGCGCGACCAGGCCGATCCCGACGGTGTTGTCGACGATGAAGGGCACGCCGGCGTCATGGGCGATCTTGGCGATCGCCTCGAAATCGGGCACGTCGAGCTTCGGGTTGCCGATGGTCTCGGCGTAGATCGCCCGCGTCTTCGGCGTGATGGCCTGGCGGAAGGCGTCGGGATCCCGCGAGTTGACGAACTTCACCGTCCGGCCGAGCTTGGGCAACGTGTAGTGAAACAGTTGATACGTTCCGCCGTAGAGGTTGTTGGCCGAGACGATCTCGTCGCCCACCTGGGTAACGGCGATCACCGCGAGGGAGGTCGCGGCCTGGCCCGAGGCGACGGCCAGCGCGCCGGTGCCGCCCTCGATCGCGGCGATGCGCTGCTCGAAGACGTCGGTCGTCGGGTTCGTCAGCCGGGTGTAGATGTTGCCGAATTCCTTCAGGGCGAAAAGATTCGCCGCGTGCTCGGTGCTCTTGAAGACGTAGGAGGACGTCTGATAGATCGGCACGGCGCGCGCGCCGGTGGTCGGGTCGGGAACCTGGCCCGCATGCAGGGCCAGCGTGCTGAGGT
>PLOH01000116.1 GCA_003142955.1 Opitutia bacterium
CGGCGGCCACCCTGCCCACCGGGGTGGCGGCGATCGATGAGGCGGGGGACGGGGGACTGCCGGTTGGAGGCATCACCGAGGTCGTGGCGCTGGCGCCGAGCACCGGCGGCCAGCTGCTGATCTCTCGCCTGCTGGCGGCGACGCGAATGCGGCGGATGCGCGCGGCGCTCGTGGACGCCCTCGACGCCTTTGATCCCCAATCGCACGAGCCCCCGTTGCTCCAGCACCTCGTCTGGGTCCGCTGCCGCACCCTGGACGAGGCGATGCACGCCGCCGACCTCCTGGTGCGGGACGCCAATCTCGCCCTGGTCATGGTGGATCTCCGCGGCGTCGCGGGGCGCGCCTTGCACGGAGTGCCCGCGACCACCTGGTATCGCCTGCAGCGCGCCCTGGAGCGAACCGACATGGCCATGGTGGTGTTCACTGCGGAAAATCGGGAAACTGGGAAATTGGGAAACCGGGAAATGGCGGGCGAAATCGGGAATGGCCATCCAGCGCCGCTCGGGCTCGTCGGCAGCGCCCGCCTGCGGCTCACTCTCGCCGGCTCGTTTCCCCTCGACACGCTGGCCGGGGAGCAGGCCCGGCTGGCCTGCCGCCTGCCGGTCGAGGTGCAGCGCCGCCACGCCCACGAGGCAAGGAGGAGCGCGTGAGCTACGCCGTGCTTTACGTATCTGACTTCTCAATACAGTCGATCGTCCGCACCCGGGCCGACCTCGGCGGCAAGCCCGTGGCGCTGCTCGATGACCGCGTCAAGCCAGCGGTGGTCGGGCCGGCCGGCGCGCGCGCGCGGGCCGCCGGCGTGACGCCCGGTCTGACCGCCCCGCAGGCGATGGCGCGATGCGCGGACATCGTCCTGTTGGCGCGTTCCGCGGCGGCCGAACAGGACGCCACTGCCGCGCTCCTCACCGTCGCCTGGTCCCTTTCCCCCCGGGTGGAATCCACCGCCGCCGGCCTTTGCACCATCGACCTGGCGGGAAAGGCCGCGACCGCGCACCTGCCGCACAGCCGCGCCGCCGTCGAACAGTTGCAGTCACTGGGACTCGAGGCCGCGGCCGGCGTGGCCCGCACGCCTTTCCTCGCCCTCATGGCCGCCAGGCTGGCCGGAATTGTAGCCGGCCTCGCTGAGGCCGGGCCGGGGTCGGCGACCCGGGCTACAAGGGCCGGCGCACCGGACATCGGCAGTCCGGCGCAGCGTTGTAGGGCGGGATACGGCGATCCCGCCCTACATCCGGCTGAATCGTTGCCGCGAGAAAGATACGTCCTCGAGGTGCGGGATGAACGCGGCTTTCTTTCGCCCCTGCCGCTCTCCCTGGCCGATCCTCCGCCCGACCTCGCCGCCATTCTCGCAGGCTGGGGCATCCGCACGCTCGGCGCATTGACGGCGTTGCCGAAGCCCGAGGTCGGGCGCCGGCTCGGCCAGGCGGGCATTGAACTTTGGGAACGCGCCGCCGGGGAGACCGACCGGCCGATCAAACCCTGGGCGCCCGACGCAACCTTCGCCGCCGCCATGGAACTGGAGCACGAAGTCGAAACCTTGGAACCGTTGCTGTTCATCCTGCGACGGTTGGTGGACCGTCTCGCGCTCCAACTCGTCAACGCCGGGGTGGTGGCGGCCGAACTCGCGCTCGCCCTCCTGCTGGTGGACGAGACCGCCTACCAGCGCGGCTTCCGGCTGCCCGAGCCCACTGCCAGCCCCGACATCCTGTTTCGCACGCTGCAGACGCATTTGGAGACCCTCCGCACGGAGTCGGCCATCAAGGGCGTTCGCCTGGCGATCACCCCGACGCGTCCGCTGGTGCGGCAGCACGGGCTGTTCGACACCGGGCTGCGCGATCCGCACGGCTTTGCGGAAACCCTGGCCCGCGTGGCAGCCGTGGTCGGCCGCGACCGGGTAGGCACCCCGGGACTGGAGCCGACCGATCGGCCCGACGCCTTCTTTCTGGAGAAGCCGGTCGACCTGGTGGGTCCGCTGCCACCGCCGCCAATCCTGCCGCCGCTCGGGCTTCCCCTCCGGCGTTTTCGGCCACCCGTGGAAGCGGAGGTAACCACCGGTCCCCAGGGGCCAGCGTTCGTGCGCTGCCGCATCGTCCAGGACGAGGTGACGCGGCGTCGCGGGCCCTGGCGCCGTTCTGGCGAATGGTGGAAACCCGAGCGCTGGGCCGGCGAAGAGTGGGACATCGAACTGGCGCGCGGCGGCCTGTTCCGCCTGAGCCTCCGCGCCGGGCAATGGTGGGTGGAGGGAATGTATGACTAGCATTCCAGACAAATCGGGAAACGTTGAAATCGGGAAACCTTGGTCCGCCGGCGAGCGGCGACCCGACGGGGGAAAACCGGGAAATTGGGAAACCGGGGAAATCGGGAAACGGCATCCGAAATCGGGATTAATCCGTTTTGTGGAGGGCGCTGCGCCGTCAGCGCCACCCGGGCTTCTGGCGGCGCGTCCCCATCGACCCGATGCAGATGCCATTGCAGCTCCACGATGCCGAAGTGGCGCCAGTCTCCGACTGGCGGATTGGCGGCTTGCATCGCAGCAGACGATGAACGCCAGTCGAAGACTGGCGCTACGTAACGCTAAACCATGAACTACGTCGAACTGCACGGCCGCAGCGCCTTTAGTTTTCTGCGGGGAGGTTCGTCGCCCGAGGAGCTGGCGGCCGAGGCCGCCCGCCTGGAACTCGGCGCGCTCGCCTTGTGCGACCGCGACGGCTTCTACGGCTCGGTCCGGCTCCACTCCTCCGGGCGTGAAGCCGGCCTGCGCGCCCTCGTGGGCGTGGAGCTCACGATGGAGGATGAGTCGGTGCTCCCGCTGTTGGTGGCGAACCGCGATGGCTACCGGGCGCTTTGCCGACTGATCACGACGGCCAAGCTGCGGGCGCCGAAAGGCGAAAGCCGGGTGAAATGGCCGGAGCTGGCCGAGGCTTCGCCCGGTCTTTTCGCCCTGACCGGCGACGAGGAAGGCCCGGTGTCCCGCGCGTGGCGGAGCGCCGGGCCGAAAGGCGCCGATGCGGCGCTGCGACGGCTTCTGGCGATTTTTGGCCGCGACCGGCTGGGCGTGGAAATCCAGCGGCACTTCGTCCGCGGCGAGGACCGCGAAAACCGGATGCGGGTGGAACTGGCCGCCGCCCACCGGCTGCCACTGCTCGCGACCAATGGCGCGCTGTACGCCAACCCGGCCGGCCGCGAGGTGCTCGATCTCTTCACCTGCATCCGCCACCACACGCATCTGGACGCCGCCGGCACGCTGCTTTCGCCCAACACCGAGCGGCATCTCAAGTCCGCCGCGGCGATGACGGGGCTGTTCGCCGATCTCCCCGAAGCGGTCGCGAACACCCTTCGCTTTGCCGAACAGCTGGAGTTCGGGCTGGAAAACCTCGGCTACGAATTCCCGTCGTTCCCCGTGCCGCCGGGAGAAACCATGGACACGTTTCTGCGGAAGCTCACCTGGTTCGGCGCGCAGCAGCGCTACGGAGGCATTTCGCCGGCGGTGCGTGCGCAACTCGACCGGGAGCTGGCGCTCATCGCCAAGCTGGGTTTTGCCGGATATTTCCTGGTGGTCTGGGACATCTGTAATTTCTGCCGGGAGCAGAACATCCTCGTGCAGGGCCGGGGCTCGGCCGCCAACAGCGCGGTCTGCTATTCGCTGGGCATCACGGCCATCGATCCGGTCGGCGGACGCCTGCTGTTCGAACGGTTCCTCAGCGAGGGCCGATTTTCCTGGCCGGACATCGATCTTGATCTGCCCAGTGGCGACCGCCGCGAGCGCGTGATCCAGGAAGTTTACCGGCGCTACGCCCCGCGCGGGGCCGCGATGACCGCCAATGTCATCACGTATCGCGGCCGCAGCATCATGCGGGAACTCGGCAAGGCGCTCAACCTGCCCGAAAACATCCTGGACCGCTTCTCCAGCCTGTACGCGCATGGCGACTTTCCCCACACCATTGAGCTCACCGAACAACTGAAGCAGGCGGGGTTGCCGGCGTCCCATCCGCGCCTGCCCGCGCTCGTCTCGCTCACCCAACGCCTGCGCGGGCTCCCCCGGCATCTCGGCCAGCACAGCGGCGGCATGATCATCTGCCAGGGCCAGCTCGATTCCGTGGTGCCGCTCGAAAACGCCTCGATGCCGGGGCGGGTCGTGGCGCAGTGGGACAAGGATGACTGCGAGGATCTCGGGATCATCAAGGTGGATCTCCTCGGGCTGGGCATGATGGCGGCCCTGCAGGACTCACTGGAAATCTGCCAGGCGCGCGGCCGGCCGGTGGACCTCGCGCGCATCCCGAAGGACGATCCGGCGACGTTCGCGCTGCTCCAGAAAGCCGACACGATCGGCGTCTTCCAGGTCGAGTCGCGCGCGCAGATGGCGACCCTGCCGCGGATGAAACCCTGCACGTTCTACGACCTCGCCGTCGAGGTCGCCATCATCCGGCCCGGACCCATCCACGGCGATGCGGTGCATCCCTATCTGGAACGCCGCGCGGGCCGGCAGGCGGTCACCTACCCCGACGAGCGCCTGCAGCCGATCCTCGAACGCACCCTTGGCGTCACGCTGTTCCAGGAGCAGATTCTCAAAATCGCCATGGTGCTGGGCGGGTTCTCCGCCGCCGAGGCCGACGCATTGCGGCGCGCGATCGGCTTCAAGCGCTCGTCCACGCGCATGGAGCGCATGCAGGCAAAGCTGCGCGACGCCATGGCGAACAACGGCGTGTCGCCGGCCGCAATCGACGAAGTTCTCCACGCACTGGCGACGTTTGCGCTCTATGGCTTCCCGGAAAGCCACGCGCTCAGCTTCGCGTTGATCGCCTACGCGAGCTCGTTCCTGAAGGTCCATCGCCCGGCGGAATTCTACGCCGGCCTCATCAACAACCAGCCCATGGGATTCTACAGCGTCGCGACGCTGGTCCAGGATGCCCGGCGCCATGGCGTCCGGGCGCGACCGGTCTGCATCGCGGCCTCGCACTGGCTGACCACCGTGGAGGCGGACGACGCCATCCGGATCGGCCTGCACCGGGTGAAAGGTCTGCGGGAAGCGGCGGTGCAGGCGATGCTGACCGCACGCGTCAAGGGACCCTTCACGTCGATGGAGGATTTCCTGCAGCGGACCGGCTTCGATCCGGAAGAGCGCCGCGCCCTGGCCTCCGCCGGGGCGCTGAACGCCCTCGCCGGACACCGGCGCGCGGCGCTCTGGCTGGTGGAAGGCGCGCCCGCCCCCGACGATCTTTTCAGCGCGGTCGCTGAGGACAGCGCGGGCGGCGAACTTTCCCCGCTCGAAGCCATGACGCACCTCGAGCGCCTCGCCGCCGACTACCACACCCAGGCGTTGACGGTGGGCGAACATCCGATGAAGGCCATCCGGGCTACGCTCCGTGGCGTGCTCCGGGCCGCGGATCTGGCCGCCCTCCGCAACGGCTCGCGCGTCACCATCGGCGGCAGTGTGATCTGCCGCCAGCGTCCCGGCACCGCCAAGGGCTTCGTCTTCGTCAGTCTGGAGGACGAAACCGGCGTGGCGAATGCCGTCGTGCGCCCGCAACTCTTCGAGCGCTGCCGGTTGGTGATCACCCAGGAACCGGCGCTGCTCATCGCCGGCCGGCTGCAACTGCACGACGGCGTGATCCACATCCAGGCGGAGGAGATTCGCGCCCTCCGCTGCGACGACCTGCCCGCCGAGGCGTCGCATGATTTCCGGTAGGAGCCACTCGCTGGCGCTCGCAGCCACCACCTCATCGTCATCGTGAGCGGGCCTTTCCGCCGGGCAGACCGGGAAGACGAAACTGGCGCTCGTCGCGCAACAATCACCCCCGCCGGTTTGATCGAGCCTGGAACCGGGGTATGTTCATCTCGCCACTGCCAGTCGGAAAACCCGCCGCCGCCCTTCGGCTGCTCAGTCAGTTCACGCCGTCATGACTCCATCCGCGCTGCCACCCGAGGCGAAACCCGACCAGTTCAGCCTGCCTCTCTTCATCATCACCGTTTTGATCACCCTCGCCGGCTTGTTGACCGCGCTGCGGCTGCTCGCCCCGGGTGTTTGGACGGACCAGTTCCTCGCCCCGCCTTGGAAAGGAGTCGCGGCGTTTCTCGCGATCAGTCTGCTCAACTGCTTCCAGGAGTATTCCTTCCACCGCTACGTGCTGCACCAGCCGGCGATCCGCTGGGGGCGGCGCCTTTACCGCCAGCACACCCGACACCACGCGTTGACCCGCATCGGACAGAAACCGGGGCGCGCGGGACGGAGCATCCTGTTCATCGAGAACAAATATCCAATCGCCACCCCGGAACAGGGCGAAGCCTCGTTTTTCCCGTGGTATTCGCTGGCAATTTTCGCGGGCATCTTGACGCCGCTCCTGGCGTTGCTGCAATGGCTGCTGCCGTCGTTTCCCTGGTTTTTCTCCGGCTTCGCCGCGCTGGCTACTTCGCTGGCGCTTTACGAAATCGTCCACGCCATCGATCACTGGCCGTTCGAGAAATGGGCGCCGCTGATCGAGCATCCGCGCTGGGGCAGATTCTGGCGCCCCGTCTATGGCTTCCATCTCCGCCATCATGCCGTCATTGACTGCAATGAATCGATCTCGGGATTTTTCGGCCTCCCGCTGGCCGACTGGGCTTTTGGCACCTGCGTGATTCCGCACACCATTTATGCCGACGGCGAAGAATGGGCTCCCGACAAGTTTCGCCGCCCCCGTCCGATCGGGATGATCCGCCGCCTCGACGAGATCGCGACGCGCGCGGTCCGGCGCCATCGCTCGGTGGTGCAGACGCGCAAGCAGCCGGCCGGGAAAGTGGCGGTTGCGACGGCGACGGCGGGGCTTCGGTACAGCCGCGGAGAAGAGGTTGCGACTTGGGTGACGCACGGAATCGGGCTCGGGCTGAGCATCGCCGGGCTGACGTTGCTCATCGCGTTTGCCAGTTTGCGCGGCGACGCCTGGCACGTCGTCAGTTTCACCGTGTTCGGCCTGACCCTGTTGCTGCTCAACACCTTTTCGACCCTATACCACGCCTGGCGCTCGGCCCGCGGAAAACGCCTCTTTATCAAACTGGACCGCGCCGCAATGTTCCTGCTTATCGCCGGCACCTACACGCCGTTTCTTCTGACCAATTTGCGCGGACCGTGGGGGTGGACAATGTTCGGCGTCATCTGGGGCCTTTGCGGCGCGGGCGTGGTCTATCAATTTTTCTTGGGCGAGCGATCCCGGCTCGTGTCAACCCTCGCCTATCTTTTCGTCGGCTGGCTGATGGTCATCGCGGCCAAACCGCTGGTCGCGGCGGTGCCGGACGGCGCCCTTTGGCTGCTGCTGGCCGGCGGTCTGTGCTATAGTGTCGGGGTGGTGTTCTACCGGTGGCAACGACTGCGTTATCATCACGCCTTCTGGCATAGCTTCGTCCTGGGAGGCAGCGCCTGCCATATCCTCGCCGTGCTGCTGTTCCTCTTGCCTAG
>PLOH01000158.1 GCA_003142955.1 Opitutia bacterium
CTTTTGGCAACCTTCGGCCCGCGGGGGCGTTGGTTGCCTGACTTGAACACTAGCGCGCTTATCCCCAACGCAGGATCCCAATACAATTCTCTTTCAAAGCCTTCCTTGGCGCTTTGTTGAACCATAGAACCGCCTGGCGCAAAGACCCATGTCGCGGCAAGGTGCAGCGCTAACAAAAGCCGAAGCTCAATCGTAGACGTTTTTGCGGTGACCGACGGAGACAACCAAGACGAGAAGCATCCCGTCCTTGATCTGGCAGAGGATGCGATAATCGCGCACCCGATAACGCCACAGCCCGGTCAGATTGGCCTTGAGCGGCTTCCCGAAACGGCGCGGGTCTTCTTTGGTGGCGATGCGCTTGTCCAGGTACGCGATGATGTCCTTTTGGGCCTGACGATCCAGTTTTTGCAGCTCGTGCAAAGCCCGCTCGTCGAGACTATAGGCCCAGCGCATGCTTTACCTCCGCCGCCGAATAGATGCGTTCAGGATGAGCCAGACGGTCGAGAGCCAGATGGGTGTCCTCCAGGTCTTCCAAGTGTTCCAGAATAGCTTCGCGGGCGTAAAAAGTCTTGGTCCGCCCGGTTCTGCGGGCGAGTCGGGAGAGGCGATCCTCGGTCTTTTTGTCGAGTCGGATGGCGAGCATGGCGGAAACCTAGCCGTGCTATACGTGTATAGCAACTCGGAAAACGCTCGCCGTCCTCTTCTTTCGGCGCCGACAGTTGAGACCGTGATCTTGGCCGAGCGTACCGCGTTTTTGAGGCTCGCCCTTGCCTGCGTGCGAGTAGAACCGCGTCCGGGATTTATTTTGAATCCGGCATAAAATCGAGGCTTGGCGAACTAATCGCAAGTCGCTGATTTTCACCAGGGGTAAGAACAAGCCAAAGGGGTCACAATCGGATCGTACCATCCGCAGTTGCCAACGAAGAAAAGACTTCCAGAGTTGGAGGCAGGCCCATGACGGTTGACCAGGTCCTCGCGGAGACCATCCGCACGGACAGGCAAAGAACGCCCCAGACGCATCGGCAGACTTGCCGCCAGCGGCAAACTCCGCACACTAGCCGCCTATGAACGTGCTGCTGTCTCGCATTACCGTCGAGCCCGACAAGTGTGGCGGTCGGCCCTGCATTCGCGGCTATCGGTTGCGGGTCAAGGATGTGCTTGAATTGCTCGCCCACGGAGCGAGCTGGGCGGAGATCCTGGCCGATTATCCGTTCCTGGAAACCGACGACATCCGGGCGTGCCTGGAATTTGCCGCCGTGCAGAACGACCACGTGGTTTTGCGCGCATCGTGAAACGTTTCCTCGTCGACAACCAGCTGCCGGCCGCGCTGGCCCGCTGGATTGGCGCGTAGGGAGGCGAAGCCGAGCACGTGCTCGCGCTTGATTTGGGGCAGGCGCCCGACATGGCGATCTGGGCGCGGGCCGCGAGCCTGGGAGCGGTCATCGTTTCCAAAGACGAAGACTTTGCGCGCCTCACGCTTCTACGGCCCGAGCCGGTGGCGGTCGTGTGGCTGCGGTTGGGCAACTGCCGCACGGCGACGCTGCTGGCCACGATGGAGCGGGTCTGGCCCGAGATTGTCCGCCAGCTCGACGCGGGCGACCGCCTGATCGAGGTAAATTAGCGCGCCGCTGCAAAGTCGATTCTTTCTTTGGCTGCAAAATCCGCCATGCTGGAAGGCCTGATGGCAGGTTGCCCCAACCTCCGAACCGTGCGATCCGACGGGGTCATGTGTAACGGGCGTATTGCCCAAATAGTCTAAATAATTGAACATTCGGAGTAGTGGTCGGTCTGACGTCGGCAAGATGATGGGACGACACGAGGGGCAGAAGGAGTTATTCAATTACGGGGTCGATCTTGATCGGCGCGTGCGTAGCGACCATCCGCTGCGGGCCATCCGCGCGGCAGTCGACTTCAGCTTTGTGCGGCAGGAAGTCGCCGGCTGCTACGGATATAACGGCAACCAATCCATCGACCCGGAAGTGATCCTCAAGCTGATGTTCCTGCTTTTTTGCGACAACGTGAAGAGCGAGCGCGAGCTCATGCGGATGCTGCCTGAACGGCTGGATTACCTCTGGTTTCTGGGTTACGGACTCGACGACGAGGTGCCGGACCACAGTGTCCTATCAAAGGCGCGTACCCGCTGGGGCCGGGAGGTCTTCGAACGGCTCTTCGTCCGGACGGTGGAACAGTGTGCGCGCGCGGGCTTGGTCGCTGGCGGCAAGCTCCATCTCGACGGCAGTTTGGTTGACGCGAACGCCAGCAAAGACTCCGTGGTGCGTTCCTCTCCGGAGCTGATGGCCGCGTTGAAGCGCGCTTACGCGGTCGAGGAGCGCAAACTCGATGGCGCGCTCGGTGATCCCGACTACCAGCCGGTCAATCAGACCCTCTGCAGCGCCACCGATCCCGACGCGCCCTGCATCCGGCATAAATACGGCGGCGAGTCTCGCCCTCGCTACAAGCATCATCGCGCCGTGGACGATCGCTGCGGCGTGATCACCGCGGTGGTGACCACGGCCGGCGATGTCCCTGAACCGACGCAGACTCTCCCGCTCGTGGCCCAGCACGAACGAAACACGGGGGCGGCAACCGCGACCGTCGTCGCGGACCAGCAATACGGCACCGTTGCGACCTATCGGGAATTGCAGCACCGCGCGATCGCCACGCACATGGCCCCGATGCGCAGCGGCCACACCGACCGCGATCTGATCCCGCGCGAACAATTCGTCTACGACGCCCCTGGCGACGTTTATACCTGCCCAGCCGGACACACGCTTCACCCGCGCCGCTTCAACGAACGCCGCCAGGCCACCGAGTATGCCACGCGCAAAGGCGCCTGCCCGTTGCACCGCCAGTGTACCCAGGCGCAGGCGGGCCGCACGATTATGCGCCACCACGAACAGAACTGATCGAGCGAGCTTGGGCACAAGCGCGCACGCCTGAAGCGCGTCGTGACCGCCGTCGGCGCCGCTCTCTCATGGAAAGAAGCTTCGCCCAGGCGGCGAACCTGCATCACTTCAAACGCGCGCGGTGGCGGCGCCTCTGGCGTCAGCAGATCCAGGACTGGTTGATTGCCGCCTGTCAGAACGTGAGAATCCTCGTGCGTGCCCTTGGCCGGGGACCACTGGCGATCGAAAGTCCGGTCAGGGTCCAGTCAGCCCGGGCTCTCGGCGCTGTTTCCGACCCGCGGCGCCGCTTTGTCGCCAAACTCGGGAGAATTATCACTCTGACCGTCCAAGTCTCGATTTCTCAGTGCTGAGCGCCCCTTTGGGCAACACGCCCTTCACACATGACCCAGTCGGATCCATTCTGTGCTTCGAACCGGCCAACCGATGCCACGGCACCTCGCCATCGGCGAGGCACCGCGGACACCAGGCCATATCGGTCGACTGATATCTTTCTTTGGAATACGGTGCCGTCTCAAAATGAACCATGGAATGCGGGAGCAAACTCATCGTTTGACGGTCTGAATCCTCGTATTGGCAAACCACCGGCTCCGATGATTTTTGGGAACACACCCTTTCTTTCCGCGCACTTGGTCGGAGACACTGCTTGGGTGGATGTTATATTCATCCCACGAGAGCATCACCGGCGAGGACGAGGACGGGCAATCTTTGAGGAGTGGTCCGCTAAATTGCCTGCGAGCATCAGGAGAATTCAGCTGCTGGCTGCAGACTTGGACGGAGGGTCGCCAATAGGATTCTGGACAAAAATGGGCTTTGAAGTGGACGGAGCCGATTTCCCGGAGCAATTCTCCGGATCGTACATGGTCAAATGGGTGGCAACCGCCGATCGAGGCATTCCGATCGAAGAACCTCGAAGCTGCGAACGGTCGCGGGTTTGATCAACGGCAGAGCCTCCACGCGGACCACTAAACGGTTCAGCGAGCCACGCTTGCGGGGAATGGATGGATTGAATGCGAGGCTAGCGCGGACAGGAAACTCTTGGTCCGCGCCGAACTGAAATCCGAGATCAACCTCCCGGGATTTGGGAACAGATAGGTGCCGGCACTCTCGATTGATGTGCTGCGCATGTTGCGTAGTGCCCAGCCACTTTGAAAATAGCGGACTTCGTCAATGACGGCTATGCCATCGGCAGAAAAAAGGACCTGGTCCTTTGGGACGAAACAAATCGAGCCGAATTTCTCAGCTTCAAAGAGGTATCCCACCTGACCGTCCACAATGATTGTCGGGTTCATAGGGGAGGTGGAGCATAGCCTCTTTTCGTCCGATTCAAATAAGAAAACATGGGCGGGATTAATCTGCTTTTGCCTTGCGCCGCGGGGGACTTTCCGAAGTTGTTCCGATTGGGGTGAGCATCCGTTGGCATAAGACTGCGTCAGCCATTCGGCCTTTGCGGTGGAAGGACCTTCTATCCTGACAGATACTGAATCATGTCAGGGGTTACACCCGCGAATCTCTGCGGAAGGGGCCACGAGGGATTGCGAGAATTGAATTCAGCGGGCCTTGGCCTTTCCCAATAACCGCTAATCGTTGGCAGAAGATCGGCTGCAAAATGCGATCCGCAAAGCCACTAATCGGAATTCATGCTATCGCTGGAAATTCTCTTCGGGCCTTTGCGAGACGATCGGTGTGCCGGTGTAGGAAGCCCGCTTGCGGGTGATCGGTCGCGAGCGACGTTCCTACGCGGTTCCGGCTAATCCCGACCCGGCGTTGCAGCAATTAGCTCAAGGAGTTTTCTGGCCGCGGCGTCAGGATCGAAGCGATATTCTCCCAACGACCTGCGATAGCCGTCGAGATTCCCGAGAAACTGTTGGATCTGTTCCTTTGTGGGATCCTCGGAGAAATCCCCGAAGCCCATCTGCTTGACCGCCATCGCACTCATGGTCTGTTCGAATTCGTTCTTCAGCGGGATTCCGAAAAAAGGCTTTTTCAGCCACACCGCCTCGGAAATCAGCGAAAGTCCCGCAGTTCCCATGACCGCTTTGCAGTCGCCCAGTTCAGCCGGCATCTGGCTGTTGAAGACCCGGTAGGTCAGGTTCCCGTCCGTGATTGCGGTATCATAACCATAAATGAGGAATTGTCCGTCCATCTGCCTGAGGATCTTCAGAAACCGCGCATTCGGATGCTTGAGATAAACCAGTACCTTGCTCCCGTTGCCGGGTGAGAGCTGCCGGATCTCGTCGTTCACCACCGGAGGAACGACGTGCACGTTGCTCCGGTCGTTTTCGATCGGGAAGAACGTGATGACCACATAATGTTCCGCCCTCGGGGCAACCAACCGAATGGCGGTCTTGGTCGTCCACGCTGACATCCTCAGTCCCTCCGGCACCCGTTGCTTGAGACACAGCAAGGCGTGCTGGTTATCGAAACTCAGGACGGGAACCTTGAGAGAGCGTGCGATCAAAGGCGTGAACGGTTCAAAGTTTACGATGAAAAGGTCCGGGGAGAAATCCTTCAATTGCCTCCGGATAGTTTTCCAATTCGAGACATAATAAGACAGCACGCCGGCATTTTTGGCGATGGATCTCAGCAGGGAGAGCCGGCTGTGGCGGTCATAGTAATGTTTTATGCCTCTGATCGGCAGCACATCATAGTCTTCCAACTGACCGAGTGACTGGCCGTAGGTGACGATTTTTAGCCGATGGCCGGCTCTTTGGAGCACAGGCAATACGGCTCTCGCCAATGATCCGTGGCCCCGGCCCTCGCCCGACAACGCATAGACGATGTTCACCTGGTGAGAGGTCAGATCTGCTTCCCGGCGAACCGGTGCAGGGCAATCCGGTAAAAATTGATGGCTACCAGAAACAAAGAGAACGCGGCGAATTGCGAAATTAGGGCGGAATAAACAACCCTTTCGCCGTCTTTGATCAGGTGACGTGCCACCAGGAACAGCGTGGGTTGGTACACGGTCAGGCCAACCAGGAACGCGGCCGGGCTAAAAAGGGCGATTTGGCCGGTTAACTGGAGCATTGAATTCGTCCCACGCTTCTTCTCGTCGCGCATCTTCACAATGAGCCAGCCGACGGATCCGGCTACCAGCCCGCCGAGAACTGCAGAGAAGGAGATGATCGATGGGTTGGCCGTAAAGCGCGCAGTAAAAAATGGAGCGAGCGGAGTTCCGATTAAGGCGCCAGTCTCCCCTACCAGGATTTGCTTGTTGAAATCTATCAGGCTCTGGGATGGGCGCATATTATCGATCGTTCTTGAAGGCAGGAGATTGTCTTTAGGCTATTCCCGCGTCAACCCGCTGCTTGGAGAGGCAGGGGGCCGGGCGGCCCTCAGAAACGGCAGGCAGGCGGCCGCCAGGCGCGCCATCGTAAACGGCTTTGCCACCAATGGCACATTCCAACGCCGGACCTCCTAGTTGAACTGTTCGTCCCCAGCGCGGCCGGATACAAAGAAGAATCGTCCGGCGGTTGCCGGCTGCAATTCACGCAGCCGCAAATAGAGCTCAATGCCGCTCATTTCCGGCATGCGGATATCAGACACGATTAAGTCGTACTGATCATTCATCGCGCGGGCCAGACCCTCGGTTCCGTTTGCTGCGGCGTCGACCCGGCAACCGAAGTGGGAACGGATCACTTCTTGAAGCAGCTTGCGCAGCACATCCTCATCTTCCACGACCAGTACCTTGCAATCGGCCCACTCTCCCGGCTGAACCGGAGGCTCGGATTCCTGAATGGCAAGGTCCGATGCGACGCCGGCAGCCACGGTCAGGCTGACGGTGAAAGTGACCCCCGATCCGGGTTCGCTTTCGGCTGAGATTTCGCCGCCATATTTCCGCACGATGCTAAAACAAATGCTCAAGCCCAAACCTGAACTCTTGTCGGGGGCTTTGGTAGTGAAGAATGGATCGAAGATGCGGCCCATGATGTCGGGCGAAATGCCCACACCGTTGTCCTTTACCGCCAGCGTCGCTGTATTCTCATGCTGGCCGACCGCGATGCAGAGCTCCGGTTCCGGAGTGGAATTCATGGCATGCACCGCGTTTATGGTGAGATTCATGAGCACCTGCTTGAGTTGCGCGCTGTCGGCCAAAACGTTTACCGGTTCGGCCGGGAAAGTGGGGTGAACTCGAATGGCTGCTTCTCGAATCTGGAACTTCAACATGACCAACGATTCTTCGACGACCTTGCGCAAATCCACGACTTGGGGATGGCCGGAGTCGGGCTTCGAGAGTTGGAGCAACTGGCGGATGATGTTGGAAGCCTCGACCACGCTCTTGTTGATGTAACTGACATAGAGCTGGGAGCGCTCGTCGAGGGTTGGTTCGAGCAGCTCGGAGAAGCCCATGACCGGGGTTAACTTGTTGTTCAGCTCGTGAGCGATTCCGCCGACGAGAGTATCGAGGAGCAGCTGCTTTTCCTGGCGCCGCAGATGCCGCTCCACGGCCCGCTGATCGCTGATGTCCTCAAGGCAGGCGCAAATCTGGCTGGTTTCGCTGATCCAGCGAGTAGTGAAGCGGAAAAGGCGAGGGCCGCGGCCAGAGATGCGCAGGGTGAATTCATGGGCCGCGGGCGTCGGGAGATGGCGTTCGTGCGCCTGGAGGAGATTCTGGAACAGGAGATGTTCGCGTTCGGACACGAGGCTGATCAGGGAAAATTTTCTACCTGGGTTGTCATCGACGTTCAGCAATTCGGCGAATCGCCGATTGTGGGTTTGTACTACGCCTTGCGGGTCGAGAAGCGCGAGGCCGAGCGGGTTGCTCGCGAACAACCCCTGATAGAGCCCTTGGGTTTGCCGCAGCGCGTGATTTGTCTGAAAGTGCTCCAGGTTTTGCNNCGAGCAGCCGACGATCTTCGTCGACCAAGATGACGTCTTCGTGAAATTCTTCACCCTTGCGCTCCAACGTCCGGTCGAGGATTTGGCGGACCGGCGTCGTGCGGGTGAAGACAAGGGGGTGGTCAACTTGCGCAAGATGCGCCGGGCTGCGGCTGTAAAGAGCGAAGCCGTAGCGCGATCCCAACATGAAACCGAGCTGTCCACGGGAACAAAGTCCGGCGACGCGTCCGTCGCGGACCAACGCCATGAAGTCGACACTGTGTTCACTGAAAAATCGGTGGGCGTCGTCGAACGAGGTATCGTAGAGCACCGACCAATGATGATGCACGAGGGATTCCAACGGAATCGCCTCAGCAGAGAGGGCAGTCGGTGGCATCGGTTCCGAGAATGCCCGGACATCGGCAACGTGAAGTGATTTGGGGGCATTGACGCCATCCCGAGCTTCCTGGGACGAACTATTCTCAGTCATCTCGGAGAGGGAGCGTCGACACAAAGTGGCGTTCACACGAATCCCGGACGTTACAAGCAGGTTAATTCATCATCGGAACTGGGCCTTAAGGCGCGCCAAGACTTCACTTTGGCTTGAGACCAGAGGATGGCCGAGGCATTATTCCACCGTCTGTTCCGGTACCATGACTCGATTACCCCTACGCCGATTTTCCATCGAGGAATTGTGCGTGAAGCACGGCAACGAACAGGCCCACACCGGCCACGTCACCGCGCTGGCCTTGGATTTGTTTGACGCGACGGCTGGGTCGCTTGGCGTTGCGGCGGAAGAGCGTCCGCTTTTGGAGGCGGCGTGCCGGTTGCACGAGATCGGCTACGGCGTTAGCCCTCGGCGGCATTCCCGGGCGGGTTACGAAATTGTCCGCAGCGAGGGGCTCCAAGGCTTCACGAGCTCCGAGCGCAACGATATTGCCGCGGCGATCTACCTGCATCCAGCGCGGGCCGGTGCTGCCGCAGACCGCTTGTTGGAGCGCCGCCTCCGCGCGGTGCCGCGGGCGCGCCGACTGGCTGCCTACTTGCGGATCGCAGATGGGCTGGACGCAGCGCACCTGCAGGACGCCACCATCGTTGCTGTCCGGAAGAAG
>PLOH01000028.1:0-4778 GCA_003142955.1 Opitutia bacterium
AGGGCCGCATGTCACGACGGCATTGACTGGGAGGAGTTCGTGTCGTTGGTTGATCGCCATCGAGTGATGGCGCCCCATGACACTTTGCGCCGTGCGCTCGGCGCCCAGCTCCCCGATCGCGTAGAGGAGCAATTGAAATCACGTCGGGCCGAGGCGTGTCGGCATGCGCTCCGCCAGGCGGCGGAACTGGTTCGGCTTCACGGGGCTTTCGGCGCGCGCGGAATCGAGATGATCCCGCTGAAAGGAGTCATGCTGTCGGTCCAGTTGTTCGACGACCCGGCGATGAGATCGACCCGGGATCTCGATCTCCTAGTCAGACCGGAACGGCTGGACGAAGCAGACCAGATTCTCAGGAGCGGCGGGTACAGACTCGTTAGCCCGGATTGTGAACTGACTCCTAGACGGAAGAAATGGCTTCTGCGCGCGAGTCATCACTTTGGCTACACCCATGATCAACGTCATCAGTTGGTTGAACTGCACTGGCGTCTTCTCCAGTGGAAGACGGAGCATGTGGCTGAACTGTGGAAGCACTGTCAGGCGATGGCTTGGATGGGGACCAAGTTCCTGACCCTAAAAGACGACTCCCTGCTGCTGTTTCTCTGCGACCATGGATCAAAGCATCAATGGAGGCGCGTCAAGTGGCTGGCTGACGTGGCTGTCCTGCTAGCACAAGAACGAGATTTCTCCTGGGATAACCTGCTCGCGCTGGCGGACCGGTTTGACCTTTCCCGCCCTCTGGCCGAGGCCGGGTTGCTTGTCCATTGGCTGTATGGAATCCGGATCCCAGAGCCATTGGTTGAGCTGATCGGGCGCCAACAGTCCGCCAGCGATATGGCCAGTCAATCCGTCGAAGCCATGCTCTTGAGTGAAGAGGCATACTCTACGCTTTCTGTGCGGCTGAAGAATGTGATGTTTCTTGGCCGCAATAGAGAACGACTTTCCCGCAGGGCGTCCTGGCGATCGTGTTTGCTCTCGACCGACGAATTCAAGGAATTCCCGCTGCCCGACAGGCTGTTCTGGCTTTATTTTCCGTTGCGGCCGCTGCTCTGGTTTTACCATCACTATATCAGGAATTGGCGTAAGCGTGACAGGGCGTAGCTTCGACACCATCACGAGGTAGGGCGCGTTATCCCTAACGCGCCTGGATTGGGCGACGTGCGTTTGGCGGGTTGCGGAAAACCCGCCCTACCTATCGAGCCGACTGACGTCGGCCTTTTAATCGCATAACATCGTTTGTATTTGAAGGCGGCGTGCCGATGTTTGGGTGTGAAGAGCAAAGCCCACGTCCCTTCCGCCCCAGTCGCCCGCCCGCCGCGCCGCCGGCGACTCTGGGTGGCGCGTTGCGCGTGCGCTGGGGTGTTTGCCGGGTTTTTGATCTTTGCCCCGGCGTCGTCGCGTCCGGGCCTCGTCTTGCGCGGCGACAGCGCGTTTTTGGACGAGATTGAGCGGCGGGCATTCCGCTTTTTCTGCGATCACACGGATCCCGCATCGGGTTTGACCCGCGATCGGGCGCCAGCCGACGGTTCGCCGAGCCTCGCCCCGGCCAGCATCGCGGCTTCGGGCTTTGCCCTAACCGCCTGGTGTGTCGGCCTCGACCGCGGCTGGCTCGACCGGAAAACGGCGACACAGCACGTGCTGGCCGTGCTCCGTTCCGTCGATCGATCCGTGTCCGAGGAACACGGATGGATCTATCACTTTGTCGATATCCACACCGGAGCGCGGGTGTGGCGGTGCGAAGCGTCGACGATTGACACGGCGCTGTTCCTCCAAGGGGCGNNGGCGGCCGGACCCTTTCTCATGGCTGGCAGCCGGAGACGGGGTTTCTCGTCGATCGCTGGGACAGCTACAGCGAGTTGCTCGGGTTGTACCTGCTCGGAGTCGGTGCGCCAGCGAACTCCCTGCCCGCGGAGTGCTGGAGCGCGTGGCGGCGGGAACCGGTGACCGTCTACGGCGCCCACACGTACATCAACTCGTCGGCCTTGTTCACGCATCAATATTCCCACGCCTGGTTCGATTTTCGCGGGAAGCACGATCAGTATGTCGACTATTGGGAGAACTCGGTGGACGCGACGCTGGCCCAGCGTGAGTGGTGTGCGACGCAGTCGACCAGATTCGATCATTGGTCGGGTGATCTGTGGGGTCTGACCGCGTCGGACAGCGCGCGAGGTTATGTCAATTGGGGCAGTCCGGAGGGATCAACCGACCGGCTGGACGGCACGGTGGTCCCCTGCGCTCCGGGGGGTTCGTTGCCGTTTGCCCCGCAGGAATGCCTGCGGGCCCTGCGCCGGATGCTGGAGGTCGGAGGAGCGCGGGTGTGGGGTCGATATGGTTTTGCCGACGCCTTCAATCCGCAGACTGGCTGGGTCTCGCCGGACGTCATCGCGATCGATGTGGGCATCACCCTGGCGATGGTGGAGAACCTGCGGAGCGGGTTTTGTTGGAAGTACTTCATGCGGGCTCCCGAAACGCGGCGCGCGTTTGCTCTCACCGGTTTCGAGGGGGAATCTCCAGGGCGACCGTTCAACAGTCCCGTGCTTGCAAAAGCGATCCGCGAGATCAGGCGCATCCCGGCAGCTCCCGGCGGTCGGGACGTGGCGTTGGTCACGGCGTTGCGTGCCGCCGGGTCCGATCGGCGGCCTGGGGCAGTGCGCCGCGATCCGTTCGAGGAGTCAAATCCGGTATTGCCGGTGCCCGCCAAACTTGGGGACCGGATTCCGCTTCCAGGCGAACGGCGGCTGCGAACGGACTGCCGGCCAGGGGCATGACGCCTCAGGTGGAATCATGCAGTTGACCGACGCTTTTCAGACGACGATAGCATGCACCAAATGGTGTGTAGGGCCGGCGCTTGGCCTGCCCGCCGTAGCCTTGGCGAAGGCTGGGTCGCCGGGCCAATTGTCCATGGGTGAACGGTCCGCCGACAAGCGGCGACCCTACGTCAACTGCATGAGGCCAGCTTAGGCGATGCCGGGCCCTCCTTGGGTGATTTCGCGCTGGTCCTTGCGTTGGCAGGCCGGCATTGCGATATCCGCGCGAAGTTTTCACCGTGATTGCCGGCAGCACGCTCCGTGGCATCGAGCTCAACGCGCCCGATGCCGCGTTGGTGATCACCCGTTGAGAAGCCCGGGTGTTTTCTGCAGCGGCGGCGCTGCGGCGAGAAAAAACAGGCCAAGTGAAAGCGCCTCTTTACTGCAAACTAGTCGTTCCGGCGGCGGCAAGCTCCCGAAATACGCCGCCCTCGCGCTGGCACAGGTCATCCCATGCACCCGTTTCAACCATCCGGCCGCCTTTCAGCACGATGATCTGGTCGGCGATGCGCACGGTGGACAGGCGGTGCGCGATGAGAACGATGGTCAGCTCACCATGCAGCTGCTCGAGTGCCTGCTGGATGAAACGTTCATTCTGCGTGTCGAGTGAACTCGTGGCTTCGTCGAGCACGAGGATTGACGGCTGGCGCAACACCGCGCGGGCCAGCGCCAGCCGCTGACGTTCCCCGCCGGAGAGCCGCACGCCGCGATCGCCGGTTACGGTGTCCAGCCCCTGCGGCAGCTGGTTGACAAACTCCTCGGCCGCCGCCGCGCGCAGGGCCGCGCGCACCTCGGCTTCCGTGGCCTCCGGCCGCGCCCACAGCAGATTGGCCCGAACGGTGTCGTGAAACAGGAACGTCTCTTGCGGCACATAGCCGATGGATTGGCGCCAGGCGTGCAATCGCGGGCCGGCCAGCGGTTCGCCGTCGATCAGGATGCGTCCCGTCGTTGGCTGAAGCAAACCGAGCAGCAGATCCGCCAGCGTGCTCTTGCCGGCGCCGGAAGGACCGCAGACGGCCGTCACCTGACGGGCCGGGATGACCAGGTTTACCTCCTGCAGCGCCGCGGCGTCCCGTTCGTCACTGTACCGGAAGGAGACGTCCTCAAAACGCACCTCCTGCCGCAGCGCGATCCGTACTGGAGCGTCCGGCCAGGCGGGTTCCGGCGCCGCCAGGAATTGCACGCGCAACCGCTCCGCCGCCTCAAAGGACGGCAGCGCCTGCAGCACCCGCTGCCAGCTGCTTTGGATGGCCGCGATGCGCGGGACCAGGCGCATGAAGATGAAGGCCAGCAGGACCAGCGCGGCGGGCTTGATCCCCACCACGGCCACCGCCAGGTAAAGAAACGCGCACAGCGCCAGCACCGTGCCCATTTCCAGGCCGGCGCGCGAGCGGGCCTGCACGCGCATGGCCCGAACCCAGTGGGCGGCGATGTCGCGAATGACCCGACAAAACAGTTCCAGGTGGTGCGCCTCACGGCCGTGGCTCTTGGCGATTTTCATGCCGCCCAGGTGCTCGGTCACGGCCGCCGCCATTTCAGCCCGTTTCTCCTGGCTGATTCGGCCCAGCGCGTGCGCCTGCCGCCCCAGCGGCCGCAGCGCGAGCGCCACGGCCGCACCGCACGTCAGCGCGAGGGCGGTAAGCGTCGGCGACAGCGTCAACGCGAGCGCCACCTGCACGACCGCCATGCCGGCGAGGCTGGCCAGCGAAAGCAGTTGCTGGGTGCCGAAGCCGACGCGCTGGAGTTCCTCGGTGAGCGCCTGGACGATGTCGGAAGAGCGCTGCCGGGTGAAGAACAGCCAGTCCGCCCCCACCATCGCCCGGTAGAATCGCTCACGGAGATAACAGGTGAACCCGGTCTCAATCTGCGCATTCAAGACATCGAGGTAGACGCGCAGACCAGCCTGCACCGCCAGCACTACGACCAGCCCGGCCAGCACGGTCCCGAGTGTAAACGGAAGGTGTCCACTCTGCA
>PLOH01000028.1:4790-9474 GCA_003142955.1 Opitutia bacterium
TACGCGCGAAAGGTCGGCCACACATCGTGCATTCCGCGCCATTATGCCCATGGCCATCCCTTGGCCAACCAAAAGGGGAGGCGGCGGAAACAGGTGGAGCGTCGTAGTCCCTGGTGGCTGTCCGAAAAGTCGGTTGAACGTCGCTTCTGCGGGGCATCCATAGGGGCGCGAACTTGTCGCGCCCTCCGAAATGGGCGCAGCAAGCCTGCGCCCCTACGATTCTTCCCGGACTTTTCGGACAGCCCCTCAGATTTCGAACTCGCCGTCGCCCGCGCCGCGGCAGCGGCGATTCTGGTTTTGGCCCGAGTTCTCGAAGGCAAGGATGAACGTAATTGGTCAGATTGATGGTCCGATCGGACCATCGACTCGGCCGACGGGCAGGAGCGCCGTAATAGAGAGTGCAGGAAAGACGAGCGCGTTGGGGACAACGCGCACTACCCGTGTTCGGCGTTGCGGCGGGATCCGGCCTGCGCTCCGAAGGCCTGGCGAAGGAGGGCGATCCCGCCCTGCATCTGACGACATCGATCCGGCCTACGGCATTTCCTTGATCCGGATGCGGCGGTATTCCATCTGGCCGCGGTCGCCTTCCAGGCCGATCGGTCCGGTCGCGGGCACCGGAAATGCCTCCTCCAGCAATTCGCCGTTGCAGGTGCACCGCGCCGTGCCGCCCTGGACGGTGATTTCGATTTCGTTCCAGTCCTGCGGTCGGTATTTCGTCAGCTTGTTGTACGGTCCGGCGACGAGGTAGTCGCGGCACTGCAGTTGCGGTTCGCGAATGAAGATGCCGCTGTCGGCGTTCGGCGTCGCGCGAAATTCGAGCCGGAGAATGAAATCCTTCGGAAACTCGCGGGTGGTCGAGAGCTGCTGGATCCGGCGGCCTTCCGTCGGGGTGGCGACGATCAGGCGTCGGGCCTTGGCGAGGAAGCGGCCGTCGTTGCTGGCGGTCTGGCCATCGAAGCAGATCGCTTTCGTGACGATCGGCCACGCGGCCGCATGCGGATCGCTGGCCTGCCAGCGCTTTGCTCCCTCGATGTCCGCGGCGGGGGTCGGCCGGAATCCCCAGCCGGTGAGATCGTGACCGTTGAAGAGGCTCACGAAGCCCGGTTCGGGCGTGAAGGCGTCCGGTTCAGTCTCGAGAAAGCCCAGGGTGGCGAGGACGGGGCGCAGCGCCGCCGCCCACTTTGCATAACCGGCTGCGTTGGGATGGAGCAGGTCGCGAAACAGGCTGGCCGGCGCGTCGGCATTGGCGTCGGCAAACAGGGACCACGTGTCCAGCACGGTCACCGCGGGATCGCCTTTGACGGCCTCGGCGTAGAGTTCATTGACCCGATGGATTTTCTCCGCGGGACGTTTCATCGAGGCAGAGCTGGGAAACACCTCGCAGAGCACGATGGGCATCCGCGGGTCGGACTTCTTCAGTTCCGCCAGAATGAGCTTGAGGTTGCCGACAATGGTCTCGGGTTCGGCCTGTTCCTCGATGTCGTTGGTGCCGATCAGGAGGACGACGCCGACGGGATGGAGCGCGAGCACATCCTCGTGCAAGCGAATCAGCACGCCGCGCGTAGTGTCTCCTCCGATACCGCGGTTGGCGACTTTCACGCCCGGGAAGCTGCCGCCCATCTCCGGGCCCCAGCCGTCGGTGATCGAATCGCCGAGGAAGACGAGGGCGTGCTGGTCCAGGGCGACGCGGGCCGCCCACTCGCGGCGATGCTGGATCCAGGTTTTCTGGAACCAATCCGCCCGGCGGATCGGCCCGGCCCCGGGCAGGCCATCATTCGTCGGCGGAATCTGATAACGCGAATCGGCGGAAGGGATTGGCGCCGCGGGCTGGGCGACGGCGATGAGAGCGAAGAGCAAGGCGGCAATCGGCAGCGGAAGGAGGCGTTTCATGGAGAGCGACAAGATAACGTGGTGCCGAGGGCAGTCCAACCAAATGCCTTGCCGCATGGGATGCCGAACGCAGTTCTCAGTTTTTGCATTCCAGCCGTTGGACAGATTCTTGGTCCGATCGGACCACCAAGATGGCACCTCGGGTAACGTCAGCGTCGGGTGCCCTAGAGCGGTTTCAGAAAAAGTGTAGCCGCGAGCGCCAGCGAGTGGACGAACCATCCGCTCGCTGGCGCTCGCAGCTACGTTCGCATTCTCGGCCACATTTCAATTTAAACCGCTCTAGGGCGAGAAAGCACGGGACGGAACCACCAGTCGCAGGCGGGGCGGCACGCATGAGGCTTGTCTCGGGGCGGGTGGCGCGCCCTTGTGGGAGCGATGCCTTCAGCTTCCGCCTCGCCCGCCCCGCTGGCGCCGCTTCCCGGATCGCCGGATCCGGACGCGGTGCTGGACCGGTTTCTGGCGGTGGTGGCCGAGCGCGGCCTCCAGCCGTATCCCGAACAGGAGGAGGCGATGCTCGAGCTGTTTGCCGGGAACAATGTGATCCTTGGCACGCCGACCGGTTCGGGCAAATCGCTCGTGGCGGCGGCGTTTCACTTCAAGGCATTGTGCGCGGGCGTGCGGTCAGTCTACACCTGCCCGATCAAGGCGCTGGTGAACGAAAAATTCCTGTCGCTCTGCCGCGACTTTGGACCGGAGAACGTCGGCATGATGACCGGCGACGCGAGCGTGAACCCGCAGGCGCCGATCCTGTGCTGCACGGCGGAGATCCTGGCCAATATGGCGCTCGCGCACGGCGGCCACGCGGAATGGCGCGCGGTGATCATGGACGAGTTTCACTACTACTCCGATCCCGACCGCGGCTCCGCCTGGCAGGTGCCGCTGCTGACGATGCCGCAGGCGCGTTTCCTGTTGATGTCGGCGACGCTGGGTCCGACCGAGTTTTTCGAGCGCGAGCTGACACGGTTGACGGGCGTGCCCGCCGTGACGGTGCGCAGCGACGTGCGGCCGGTGCCGCTGGAGTTCGCGTATTCCGAGGTGCCGCTGACCGAGCAGGTGGAGACCCTGCTGGCCGGCCAGCGGGCGCCGGTCTATCTCGTGCATTTCACCCAGCGCGAGGCCGCGGAGGCGGCGCAGAATCTGATGAGCCTCGACGTATGCTCCAAAGAGGAAAAATCCACGCTGGCAGCGACGTTGGAGAAGGTGCGGTTCAACAGCCCGTACGGCCGGGAGATGAAGCGCTGGCTGCGCCACGGCATCGGCGTGCATCATGCCGGCCTGCTGCCGAAATACCGCGTGCTCGTCGAGACCCTGGCGCAACAGGGCCTGCTCAAGCTCATCTGCGGCACGGACACGCTCGGCCTGGGCATCAACGTGCCGATCCGCACCGTTGTTTTCACGCAGTTGTGGAAATACGACGGACGCAAGGCGGCGATCCTCAGCGTGCGCGACTTCCGGCAGATCGCGGGCCGGGCCGGCCGCAAGGGTTTCGACGACCGCGGGTACGTGGTCGCGCAGGCACCGGAGCACGTGGTGGAGAACAAGCGCGCCGAGGAGAAGGCCGCGGGGGACGCGAAGAAGCAGCGCAAACTCGTGAAGCGCCGGCCGCCGGACGGATTCGTGAGCTGGGATGCGAACACGTTCGAACGGCTTCGCACCGCGCCGATGGAAGGACTGGTTTCACGGTTTAGGGTCACNNGCCGTCGGGACGCAAACTGCGGGTGAACGTGGAACTGCAGGACGATTTCTCGCTGCACCAGGCGCTTTCGCTTTACCTGATCGACACGCTGCCGCTCCTCGACCGGGCATCGCCGGACTATCCGTTCGACGTGCTGACGCTGTGCGAGGCCATCGTCGAGGATCCGGACCAGATTCTGCGGAAACAGGTCGACCGGCTGAAAACGGACAAGATGGCCGAGCTGCGCGCCGCCGGCGTGCCCTACGAGGAGCGGATCGCCAAGCTCGACGAGATCGAGCATCCGAAGCCGCTGCGCGAGTTCCTGTACGAAACCTTCAACACGTTTGCCGCCGCGCATCCGTGGGTGGAGGAGGAGAACATCCGGCCGAAGTCCATCGCGCGGGAAATGTACGAGCGGTACCTGTCGTTCGCCGAATATATCCGGGCCTACGGACTGGAGCGCTCGGAGGGATTATTGCTCCGGCATCTGTCGCAGGTTTGGAAGGTGCTGGCCCAGACAGTGCCCGACGGGGCCAAGACCGACGAAGTGGTGGAAATGGAGATCTACTTCCGCGAGCTGATCCGCGGGATTGATTCGAGTCTGCTCGAGGAATGGGAGCGCCTGCGCGACCCGGGTTTTGTCGCCGCGGAGCTCGCGGACAAGCCGGCGCGTCCGGCGGCCGTCGACCTGACCCGCGACGTGGCGGCATTCCGGCGGCTCGTGCGGAATGCGATTCTGGGTTTTCTGCAGGACGTCTCCGGGCGCAATTGGGAGAGCGCCGTTTCACGCCTCCTGACCGGAGAGGCGGCGCTGCCGGCGGAAGGCGAGCCGGCTTCGGACGAGGCCCGCCGGATCGAAGCGGCTTTCAGCGCTTACCTAGAGGAGCGAGGCCGATTCCGGCTGGATCCCGAGGGGCGTTCGACGAAACACACGCATTGGGCTGAAGACCGCGACGCCGGAGAGTGGGCGGTGGCACAGATGCTGATCGACGGCGAAGAGCGGAACGATTGGGAAGCCCGGTTCGCCGTCCTGCTGGCGCCCTCGCGCGCCGAGAATCGGGCGGTCGTACGATTTGTGGACGTGC
Source organism: Opitutia bacterium (assembly GCA_003142955.1). Lineage (GTDB taxonomy): Bacteria > Verrucomicrobiota > Verrucomicrobiia > Opitutales > Opitutaceae > Fen-1467. Next base: position 9,441 of record PLOH01000028.1, read on the forward strand.
GATCGGTGGGCGCAATGTAGCCGGGTCTATTTAA
>PLOH01000028.1:9490-9958 GCA_003142955.1 Opitutia bacterium
CCTCGGAATCCTCCTTCGCCAAGCCTACGGAGGACAGGTTCGCGAGCACCTGTCCGCCGAAGCTTCCAGCGAAGGCGGAAGCTCGCTCCTACAATTTGCATAGAAACGGCCTGCGTAACCCTCAACGACCGGCGACTTTTTGCCACGAGCCCGAATACCGAGGGCTCTCAGGTTGATCCATCGATTTTAGGTTCGCTCGCGCAAGTTGCATATCCTCCAGAATCCGAGTGGCATACTCCAATAGGTGAACTCCGGATTGTGTCAGCGTGGCTTTGCGGCCGAGTCTTTCGAAGAGACGGCACTGCAATTCGTCCTCCAACGACTTGATGGCGTGGCTCACAGCCGATTGGGTGAGAAACAGCTCACGGGCAGTTTGAGTGAAACTGCCACAATGTGCGAGAGTCGCAAATGCTAATAGTTTGCGACTATCGAGAATAGGCTTCATTTAGTGAGAGGCGGCTACGAACC
>PLOH01000090.1 GCA_003142955.1 Opitutia bacterium
ACCCGGTGCTCTTCCGCGGTCCTTTTTCCTTTCCGCCATGGCTTTCCCCTCTTCCGCTCCCTCTCGCACCGCCCTGACGATCGCTTTTGCGGTCATCTATGTTGTCTGGGGCAGCACCTATCTCGGCATCCGGTTGGCGGTCGCTACCCTTCCGCCGTTCTTGATGGCCGGCTCCCGATTCCTCGTCGCGGGCGGCCTCATGGCGGGATGGCTGACCGCGACCAGTGGATTTCGGGCCACGGCGCACCAGTGGCGCGACAACGCCGTGATCGGCGCCTTTCTGCTTCTGGGCGGCAACGGCCTCATCTCCTGGGCCGAACAATTCATCCCCTCTGGAATGACGGCGCTGCTCGTGGGTGCCCAGCCCTTGCTGATGGTGCTGACGGAAGGGATTTGGCCCGGTGGTCACCGTCCCACGAAAATCACCTGGGTGGGCCTGGCCCTCGGTTTCGCCGGCGTCGCCTGGCTCGCGGCCCCCTGGCAGCACGCCACCGCTGGCGGACTCAAACTGGGCGGATTGGCGGCGATTTTCAGCGGGTGCGTCTGCTGGGCGTTTGGCTCGATTTACGGCCGTCGGGTGCGCCAACCCGCCGAGACGCTCACGGGCGCAGCGATGCAAATGCTCGGCGGCGGCGCGGCCCTCATGTTCGTCGCGCTGGTGCATGGTGATTTCGCCCGGTTTGCGCCCACCGCCGTCTCCGCCCGTTCCTGGCTGGCCTTCGGCTATCTGATCGTCATGGGATCGCTCGTCGGGTTTTCGTGTTTTGTCTGGCTGATGAAGCACAGCACGCCGACCCGGGTTTCGACGTACGCCTACGTGAACCCACTCGTCGCCGTCTTTCTCGGCTGGCTGATCCTCGGTGAGCCCGTCACCGCGCGCACGCTCGCCGCCGCGGCGGTCATCGTCGCTTCCGTCGCGATCATCACGACCCAACGAAGCCGCGGGGCCGCCCGCCCAGCTGCCGGTTTCGCCCCGCCCGATCCCGGCAAACCGGCGGACGCGCTGGACATCGGGCGTTCTTCGATGAAGGTTGGCGGTTCCTGATGGCCTTCCGTTTCACCGCAGCACTCAGAGTGAACAGAACCGGAGCGCAATGTTTGTCATTTAATGGATGACATCGATGGTTTGTCGTCTTCGGTTCTCCCTCCGCGATCCTTGCCTCTTCGCCTCGCCGGCTGTCCCTTTGCGCATTCTCTTTGACCCATGACCACCATCCGCCTCGCCAAGACCGATGCCGAAATCGCCCGCTGCTTTCCGGTCATGCAGCAACTTCGCCCCCATCTTCGCCCCGACGGCTTCGTCGCGCGCATCCGCGCCATGCAAGCGGAGAGTTTCGCCCTCGCCTTCCTGGCAGACGAGGCCGGGACGGTCCGCGCCGTCGGCGGTTTTCGCGTCCAGGACATGCTCGCGCATGGCCGCACTTTGTACGTCGATGACCTGGTGACCGACGCCGAAAACCGCTCTCTCGGTTACGGTCGGCAGTTGCTTGACTGGCTGGTCGCGCGGGCGCGCGCCCACGGCTGTCACATGTTCTCCCTTGATTCCGGCACGCATCGCCACGAGGCGCACCGCTTCTATTTTCGCCAGCGCCTGCGGATTTCTTCGTACCATTTCTCCCTGCCGTTGGCGGACCCACCGGCTTGATCCCCCCGAGGGGAGGTGAAGAACGTGGGTCTTTGGGAATGTGCTCCCGGTGCGCCGACCGGGGCTGCGCAGGCTGCTCGAGCGACCGACCGGCGAATAGTGTCCATCGAAAATTGGGCACCACCAGACGAAGGCGGAGATCTGACTTGGAGTTTCACCATGGCGGAAATCCTCCCAGCAAGATCTGCGCAGCTTTATGCAATAATTGCACGAGGGATAGCGGCTGCAGGCGGCGTATTACCTGATGAAAACAATAAACAAAGCTCAAGGAATACCATGAAATCCACTAACTCCCCTTCAAATGCAGGCCGTTCCCTCGGCCTTTTTCTCTCATTGGTGCTTGCGGGCAGCGCTTACGCCGGTCCCGGCCCTCAATACTGGCAGCAAGTCCGACTTCAGCATGAACAGAGCGCCGCCGTTGCTCCAACCGTTGCGCCAGCCGCGGTAGATCCGAAATTGGATTGTTCGAAATGCCGGACCCAGCCGGTCCAGCAATTCTCGTCGAGCAATCCTAGCGGCAAATTGTCGCCACATTCTGCGACGGTGGGGGCAGAACATTCCTGCAAGAGTTGCGATGGAGTCATCACCACCATCAAGGGCAAGACCTCCAACCAAATGGCGGGCAATTGCCCGGTCTGCGCGAAAACAAGCCCGAACTGCTGCAATATGAAAAGCTAGACTGAGATCCTCTCTCCGGTCGCGCAGATCCGACTCCGAAACTTGTGAAACTGAAATTCGTGTCCCGATCGAAAGGTAATCCTGGGCTGGGCTCGTCTCTGACCTGGCCAATCGGCCTCGGTGTTGGTCCCGGTTTGGAATACTCGCGAAGGAATCACATCGAACAAGCTGCTGGCGTTTCGCGCATCGTTTTGAGACAGGCGTCCCCAACCTCCCCGACCCGCGGCAAAAACGCCGGTGGGTGGAGCTACCGCACTGCGAGTCGATCCAATGAACCCACCTTCGTCATCCGCTCAAAAACTTCTCTTGGCACTCGCGCCTGGGGTCCTGCTCGCAAGCTGCGCCGTCGCCCCCTCCACTGCGGAAAGGCAGGCGCGCGCGCAGGTCGCCAGCCTCGGCACCTCCTATCGGCCGGCGAGCAAAAAGCCGGCGCTGCCCGTTCTGACGGCCGAGTCGCCGCTGGCGGACTATGTTCGTTTCGCCTTGCTCAATCACCCGCAAGTCGAAGCGGCCTACGACGAATGGCGGGCCTCGGTCGCGGCGATCGCTCCGGCGCGGGCCCTGCCCGACCCGCAATTCACGTTTCAGGCGGATGTGGCGGATACGCTGATGAGCTTCATGCCGGGGCTGATGTTTGATTTTGTGTCGTCAGGAAAACGCGACGCGATGGCTCGCGAGGCGGCGGCGTCTAGCGGGATTTATTACCGGAGTTTCGTGTCCTCCGTGCTGGCGACCGCGACGGAGGCGCGGAAGGCTTGGATCGATCTCGCCTTTGTCGATGAATCGATCCGTCTGGGAGAGGCCGCCTCCGGTTCGCTCGAAGAATCGGGGGCTCTCGCCTCCGCCAATTACGCCACCGGACAGGGTATGATTACGCTCGAAGCGCAGGTCCGGCTGGCCAATGACATCGCCAAGGTACGGACAGAAATCGATTCCCTGGGCGACCGCCGCACCGCGGCCCGCGCCCGATTCAAGTCCGCGCTGGGGCTGGCGCCCACGGAGGCCGATCCAGCGTGGCCACAGGCAACGCTCGTGCCCACGACGCTGCCCAGCGAGGACGAACTCTGGCGGCGTGCGCAGACGTCAAATCCTGAACTCGGCCAGATGCGCGCCATGGTCGAGATGACCTTGGCAAGCGTTGAGGTGGCGCGCAAGGCCGGCACGCCCGACTTCTCTTTGGGCGCGATGGTCAACCTGATCGACACTGCGGCCGATCCTCGGATGATCCGCCCGGTCGCAAGCGTGACGCTACCGATCTGGCGCGAGAAGATCGCGGCCAATATCGCCGCAGCCACGGCGCGGAATCAGGCCGCCAGCGCCCGCCTGAGCGCAGAGCAACTCAATCTTGCCGCCGAACTGGCGCAGATGCTCTACATGGTCCGCGAAAGCGACCGGATGATCGCCTATATGGACGGCACGGCGCTGCCGAATCTGGATCGAGTCATCGCGAGCGTGGAAGCGAGTTATCAGACCGGCATGTCCGGCCCGGCCATGATCCCCGAGACGCGGCTGATGGCGCTCAACATGCGCCGGGAGCGCGTCGCCGCCCTGCGCGAACGCGAGACCGCCGCCACCGATCTGATGCTCTTGACCGCCGATGTC
>PLOH01000058.1 GCA_003142955.1 Opitutia bacterium
TGCAAGCGGTGAGCCATGGCGGTGGAGGGCGGCGAGGTAGTGCTGTTCGTCGTAAGGTTTTTGATCGTGCCAGCACCGCCAGAGAATGCGGATCCATTTGAAGGCGAGGGCGCGCAGGATGGCGTGGTGCGCTTTGCCGGCCTGTTCTTGCTGATGATAGTAGGCCTGAGCCCAAGCGCAGCGCGGGACCGTCTGGCCGGCCCATTCGACGAAGCTCTGGCGGAGGAATTTTGGCGCGGCCCAGCGCCAGTGGATCCAGGTTTGCCGCCCGCTCTTTTCGCGCACGGGGGCGACGCCAGCGTATTTTTGCAAGGAGGCGGCGCTGGGATAGCGTGCGGAGAGGTCGCCGAACGCGACCAGCAGTCGCGGAGCGAGGGCCGGCCCGGCTCCCGGCAGCGTGGCAAAGAGCTCCGCCCGCGGGTGCGCCGCGAAGACCTCGGCGATGCGCGCTTCCAGCAAGACCATATGGCCGGCGTAGACTTCGAGCAGGTCCACCAGCAGCGCCACCTCCAACAAGGCGGGCGCGATGACCGCCCGGTCTTGGATGAGCGGTCTGGCCCGAGCCGCCAGGTCCAGTCGTTCGGCGATCCGCTCGGCCGAGCGTCCATGGTGTTCGCGATAAAACGCGCTCAGCGTAGCGGGCCGAGCCTTTTGCAGCACCGCCAGTTCGGGGAAGCGCCGCAGGAAGGCCCGGGCCAGTGGCTTGGTCAGATCGTCGCCGGCGAGCGTCAGGGCCTGCGGGAAGTAACTCTTGAGCACGCTGCCCAGTTGATTGGCCGTGCGGGTGCGTTGATCCACTAAGCGGCGGCGGGCCGCCACCAAGGCGGCCAGTTCCCGCGTGGCCGGGGTGTCCAAGACCAGCGGCTCGAGCTGGGCGCGGTGCAGGCGCAACCGGATGAGGATGACGACCGCATCGGGGCCGTCGTCCTTCGCCCCGGACGGCGTGAAAGCTTTGCGGAAACGGGCACTGGTGGCCGGATGCACCGGGTAAACCGTCAGCCACGGATGCTCCAGCAGGGCGTGCAGCAGCGCGTTGCGTCCGGCCTCAACCGCCAAGGCGACCGGCCGGCCCCCGCAGGATTCACGCAGTTGCTCCAGCCAGGCGTGCAGGGCTTCCGGCGTTGCCTCCATCGATCCGCGCTCCATGTCCTCCGCTCCGGCGATCTGCCGGGCGAACGCATGCGTCTTGTCTCCCCAGTCCAAGGCCACGAGGGCCGCGTAGTCATCGTTTTTCATGGTGGTTTTTGGTTTGGCGGGACCGGGCTGCAGGTCGTATCGTGTGAGGCGTCGGCGACGCCGGTAGCTGAGTATGCATGGCCGTTCCCGATGCCTTCCGACCGCAGGCGAGTGCTTGGCTAAAATTCCTCGCGGGAATGGATCCATCATTCGTCTCTGCGGTCGGTCGGCAAAGTAACGCCGAATGGCGATCAAGCCCAGTTCGTTGACGGGCCTCATCTCACCTCACTCCGGTTCAGAGCGGGGAGGGGCTGTCGCCCCTCCCCAGCACCCCTCCCCAAAACTTTGGTTTCCTTCGGCAGACTACCGATACGGATCCAGGCAGTCGGACCGCGCCTTACGAATGATGTCGGTGATCACCGAATAGAGTGTAGGGCCGGCGCTTGTCGCCGGGCCACAGTTCATTGGAAGAACGGCTCGCCGACAAGCGGCGGCCCTACATCCGACTGCATCGTTTCGCCTTAGTGCCGCGGGGGCCGGCCCCGCCCCGCAGGTCCCGATTCCAGCCTAGAGGCGCTCCGGGTACACCCCGCGGTCGATCAACCGCCGCAGGGCCGCACGCGCCGAGGGGACGTCTTCGCGGTAGGTCATGCCAAACCATTCATCTTCGCTCCTGAGCACGCGGACATCAGCGTAACCGGCCTGCAACAAGTCGCCGACTGCCACCGGCAGATAGAACTCGGCCGTCTGGCTTTGGCCGTAACGGTCCAGAAACTCACCGAACCGGCCGCGCAACTGCCCCGGGAACTCCGGCGAAAAGCCAAAACAGGTCATCGACACGGGTTCATCGCCAGTGAGCTCGCGCCATCCGCCCCATGGCAGCGGAGCCCGGGCCCGCCCGTCGGACGTGCGCTCGATCTTCAGCACTTCGTCAATTCCGCTCAACCGGCCGGCCGAGTCGGTCCGGCACACCCCCCGGTTCACGGTGCCATGATCCGACAGCGTCTGGCGCAGCGGATAGCCCACCAATGCGTAGATCGGCTTGGCCGGCCCCGCCGGCAGACCCATGACGCGGAAATGCCCCGCCAACACCCGGTAGGCCGCGGCGCCATAAAAGTCATCGGCGTTGATCACAGCAAATGCCCCCCGCAGCAGCGGTGCCGCGGCGAGCACCGCCTGGCCGGTGCCCCACGGCTTCGTCCTCCCCGGCGCCGGCGGATGCGGCTCCGGCAGATCCGTGGTCTCCTGGAACGCGTAGGCCACGTCCATTCGCGCCTCGATCCGCCGCCCGATGGCGGCCCGGAAAGCCTGCTCAATGTCGCGCCGGATGACGAACACCACCCGATTGGAGCCGGCCTTGAGGGCGTCGTAGGCCGAGTACTCGATAATGAGCTCGCCGCCGGGTCCGACGGGTTCGACTTGTTTCAAACCGCCGAAGCGGCTGCCCATGCCGGCCGCAAGCACAACGAGATCAAAGCTCATGCCAGGGAGGATTTCGCGCGATGCCGGCGGGCGCCAGCCGAATTTGCGATGAGCGAAACCGTCAAAACAGTGTGGACCATTCCGGTCCCGGGCGCTAGCATCTGGGTCCCTCCCAACTGCAGTTCTCCTCCACCATGATGCTTACTCCTGCATCCTTCTCGCACGCCCAGGAATTTCTGTTGCAGCGCGCCCGCCCTTTGGAGCGCGCGCTCTTTCGTTTTCATTTTGAGAACGCCCCGGCCGGGGAGGTGCGCCACGCCCTCGCCGCTTTCCAAAATGACGATGGCGGTTTTGGCTGCGCCCTGGAGCCGGACTTCAGACTGCCAGCGTCGTCAGCGCTGGCCACCTCCCTTGCTCTCAAGTATCTCCGCGAGGCCGGTATTCCGGCCCGAGATCCCCTAGTTGGCGCCGCGCTGCGCTGGACCCAGGCGGCCTTCGATCACGGACTCGACCGATGGCCCGCCGTGCCTTGTGCAGTCAATGACTGGCCGCATGCGCCCTGGTGGACCTGGTCGGAGTCCGGCCAACCGGGTTTCACCGCCAATCCAAGCGTCGAATTCGTCGCGCACCTCTGGCGCTATCGCGAAGCAGTGGACGCCACCTTTCTTTCTGAAATCACCGCCCGGACGGAGGAACTCCTCCATCGACTCCCAGACCGGCCGGAAATGCATGACCTCCTCTGCGTGATCCACCTCGCAGAGACCCCATCGGTCCCAGCAGTCTTGCGCAATCAAGCGGCGAACTACGTCCGCCAGGCCGGCCCGATGATCGTCGCGCGTGAACCAGAGGCCTGGATTGGATACGGGGTGAAGCCCCTGGCACTCGCACCGCGAGCCGACTCGCTGCTGGCACCGCTGCTGTGCGGCCCGGTGAGCGCCAACCTGGAGTTCGAGATTGTTCGCCAGGGCGCCGATGGGGCGTGGGCGCCCAATTGGAGCTGGGGCGGCCTTTTCCCGCAGGATTGGCCCGAAGCTGAACTGGAATGGAAGGGCGTTTTAACCCTTCAGACTCTGCTCACGCTCCGTTCGTACGGCTGCCTCGCGGAGGTCGGGTATGAAACCGTTGGTCAGGCTCATTCGCTGGCCTACAGCTAATGCACGGGTCTTGAATCTTGGCGGAATCATGATTCGATCACGCCATGCGCCTGCCCCTGTTTGTTTCCTGCCTGTTCCTCCTCGCGGTTGTCGCTCACGCGACGGAACCCACGGACCACCCCACCCTGAAACTGGGCTCGCCCGCGCCGGACTTCAGCCTGCCCGGAGTCGATGGCAAAACCTATTCTCTCGCCGACTTCGCCGATGCGAAGATCCTCGTGGTGATCTTCACCTCGGTGCATTGCCCCACTGCGCAGGCTTATGAGTCGCGCATTAAACGGCTGGCCGCCAGCTATGGGCCCCGGGGAGTGGCCTTTGTCGCCATCAATCCGAACAATCCCGACGCCGTCCGCCTCGATGAGCAAGGCTACACGGATCTCGACGACACGTTCGATTCGATGAAGCTCCGCGCCGCGAACCGGGGTTTCAACTATCCATTTCTTGACGACGGCCCCACTGAAGCAGTCGCCCGGCAATATGGACCGGCCGCCACCCCGCATGTTTTCATCTTCGACGCCGCGCGGAGACTGCGCTTTCAAGGCCGGATCGACGATTCCGAGCGCGAGGAGCTAGCCACGCACCACGACACGCGCGATGCCTTGGACGCACTCCTGGCGGGCCGAGATCCATTGGTAAAGGAAACCATGGTGTTCGGTTGCTCAATCAAGTGGGCGGATAAAGCTGAGCCCAACCGGCGCTGGCGCGCCCAGGTGGCAAAGGAACCGGTCGTTCTCGAGGCGGCGGACGCGGGCGCGTTGCGCGAATTGCGCGCCAACCGATCCGGCAAGATCCGCGTCGTCAATGTCTGGGCCACCTGGTGCGGTCCCTGCGTCGCGGAATTCGACCAGCTGATCGAAACGAATCTGATCTATCGCAATCGGGATTTCGAGCTCGTCACCCTGGCGGCGCAGTATCCCGACGAAAAAGAACGGGTGCTAAAATTCCTGCAACAGCACCATGCCTCGACCCGCAATCTGATTTTCGGAGAAACGGACAAATACAAGTTGATGGCGGCGCTCGACCCGGAGTGGAACGGCGCCCTGCCCCACACCCTGGTACTCGGGGCGGACGGCGCAGTCCTTTATCGCCAGACCGGCGAACTGGATTTCCTCAAGCTGCGCCGGGTGCTCGTCCCCGCCCTTGATCGGCTGGCCCCCTGGGGCGGCCTGAGCCCGGTCAAGTGATTCACGGGCGGGCGGGTGGCGAGGGTTGCTTCGCCATCTTCAGCGCCTCTTCCTCCGAACCCGCTTCGATCACCTGCGTCCGGGTCGCAGACAAACGGATGATGAATGCCCGACCGCGGGACGTCTCCCGAGTTGCCTGGACAAACGGGTACGGCCCCGCCGCGGGTTTGCCGGAAGGGGATCCGGAAGTCGCGGGCGCGGCCGCTTCGCGACAATAGGCGAGCGCATCCTCGAGATAGGGCCGGGCGTCGCGCACCGAAGGCGGACCCACGATCCGGACAAAATCAAACATGGCCTGCGCTTGAAGAACCGTGAAGTCATTCAGGACCTTGGTGCCACGCTCCGCATGCGGAAATGCTTTGCGGCCGAACGGAGAAGGATGCTGGTGCTCCAGCGCCATCCAAGCCAGCCCTCGCACCGCCGATTCGACCAGGATCGCTGGGTTCACCTGGCTGGCCTCGAATTCTTGGCGCGCCGCCGGCGACATCTGCATCACTTTGCGCACATCAGTCGCGGGAGCATTCCAGTACACGTCATAGGCCGCCGCCGCCACCCATCGCTGCATATTCTGCCGGAGGCGCGCATCCTCCTCCGCCTTCGTTGCGAGCGCCGAGTTCAACGGCCCGCGACGAATCAAATCCGCCAATGATCGTTGGAAAAACCCAAAGCCGATGCAGACGAGCACCGACACCATACCCCGGAAAATCAAGGTGGTTAGGTCCCGCTCGCGGAAGACTTTTCCCATCAGCCACCAGGAAACGGCTAGCAGAACGAAAAAAAACAGGATGACTCCTCCAACCGTGGTCGGAAACCAGCTGATCGCCAGGGGCGCACCTGCCGGGAGATTGGTCATAGGATTTGCCGGTTCGTTTGCCAAATAAGGTGAATTGGAACCAAGGAGAAACGGCTCCCGCAATCGACTCGCTATTTCACCATGGTGTGATCGAGCCCCTTGCTGCTGAGATAACCCGCATGGCTGATCCCGAAGATCGCGACAAACCCATCTGACAAAACGGGCAGGCTGCCCAGGTCGGGCGAGCGGGCCGTGAGGCTGGCGATGATCATGGCGATAAAGGCGATGGCCGCGATCAGCGTGAAAAAGAACATCTGGAGTTTGGCCAGATCAAGGTGCGTCGTATTGCCCAATTCGTCGCCCTGAAACAGGTCGGTCAGCTGCGCGTCCATCTTGTCCGTGTTGGCGTACAGCGTACCCTGGCGGTTGGTTTCCACCGTCGCGACTTCCTCTCCGGCCACCAAGGCCGTTTTGGCGGTGGCCGCAGGATCCGGCACTTTGTCTTTCTTCGTGTCCAGGATGAGCGGCGAAGCGACGAACGAGGTCGCGCTGATGCCCATCAGCGCCAGCAGATGCCAGTCGATCTTGATGTCGAGCGGGTTGGGCTCGCGCGTCGCGATTCGCACAAACGCGTAGGCCAGGTAGGCGGCGAGAATGACCACGGTCCACACCACCATCTGCAACCGCGACAAGCTCATCACGTTCTGCTCGTTGACCAGGGCGCCAAGCGGACGGCCGACAATGGCGCGCCCGAGGACCAGCAGCAGCACGGTGAGCGCGAGCGCGATCGCCACGAAGTTCCATCCCGACGGCGTGAGGAATCCGGCAATACAGATGACCACCACCACGCCGGCGATCCAGCTGGCGGTGGCAGTGCTGCTTGGTTGATGAGGTTTGATGGCGGCAGTGGTGGATTCGCTCATGGTTCAAAGGGCTAAAACGCTGATGATCTGGGCGACGACACCGACGAGCTTGGCCCCGGTCGTGATGATGTCGGATGCCCGGTCGAGACTCTTGACCAAGTCCTTCAACTGGCCGGTAAATCCTTTGGCCGAGGCGAACGCGTTATCGACGGTCGCACCGGCCTGAATTGTCTGCTGATGAAACAGATTGGTTTCGATCTGCGACATCTGCGCCGCGAGCTGCTGTGACTGGCTCAAGATCGTCGCGCTTTCCACGGGATCGGTGCACTGGTTGTAGGCCTGCAGAAGCGTCTGGATGCTCGCACTAATTCCATCTTGGAGTTCCTCGAGATCGGCGATGGTGGCCATGGCTGCTTATCCTCCCTGGTATTTCTGGTAGATCTGGACGGTGTTCTGAATCTCAGCGCGCAACTCCGCGAAAGCCGTGCCGACCGACTCCTTGGAGCCCTGGGCGAGCGCCGCATGGGCGGCCGCAGCCTTGTCGAGCGCCGCCGCCAGCGCGGTCATGCTCTCGACAAAATCCTCGTGATCCTGCTCGGCGTTGAGCCAGACGATGAAATCCTTGATGGCGGCGCGTCGCTCCGCCGGCGCCATGCCGTCGAACCCCGCGATCGCGTCGCCCTTGAAACGCTTGACACTTCTCTCCGCATTGAACGTTGCGAAACTTATCTCGTACGTCGCCAACAGGCCGTGCGACACCCGCACCGGAGGATGGCCCGCAAATCCAAGCGCTCCGATGAGACCCCCGATCGCGGCCTGAACGTTCGGATCAGCCACCTTTGCGATCGCCTGAATCTCGCGACTCGCCTTGTATTTGATAAGAATGCTGCCCAACTCCGTGACGGCCGTCCCGGCCTCAACGACCGAGGGCGCGCTGGACTCCTTGACGGTCTTGACCAACGACTGAATATTGAGCCCGAAACTCTCCGACGCTGTGGTGAATTCTGCGGAACTGCTGCCAGACGCAAGATCGGCCAGCGCCGCGCAGTAGGCATCGAGGCCGCCCAGGATCTTGTCCCATGCCGCCACATCGGCAGGCGAAAGAAGAGAGAGGTTGTCCTTGGAAAACGAGGTGCCAGCGACGCCCTGGTTGATTCGACAGGGCAACATCTCCTCGTTGGCCCGTTTGAGAATGCCGATCGCGGTCTTGTGATTGCCGGCCATTGCCTGTTGCAGGCAGGCGGCTTGGTTCGTCTCGACGACGGTACATCCAGCGCACCACACGACCGCCATGAACCAGCCGATCTTCGGCAAAAAGCGCCTTAACGCCAGCCGGCGTACACTCGTGATTGCGCCGACTACCTGCCCTCCTGTGCGATCCGCGGCTCGCTGGGGCTGCCGCAGATCTTCATCGTCTGGAGAGCATAGGGGCATGTAATCTGCCAGGTGTGAATTCGAACGAAGGATGACGGGGTCCGAAACTAGCATGAATTCCGAATTTTGCAATAGCCCAAAGAGCCTTCAACCCGACAAACTGTCCCCTAAAAAACTGGCGAACCCCTCTGGGCCGGTCGCTGTCCCCTTGACAGGCCATTCCTATGATTTCTTGATTCCGCACATGCTGTCCGCATCCACGTACGCCACATGATATTACGCCTCGATATTCGATATAGCCGGGCCCCCACGAATGTCGGCCCTACCCTCGTCTGGCGCCCGCGGCGGTTCGTTGGACTTCTCGCGGCCATCGTCCTGTCCCTCCTCGGATCGCAGGCGTGGGGTCAACCGGAAAGGACCCCTCGTGTTCGCTTTCGAGACAGCATTGTGGCGATCCCGCCAGGGAGCTCGGCGGTAACGGTCGGTCAGCGCCCAGCCAGAATTTCGCGGGCGACGCTGACAGCCGAGGAGACCGCCGCTCCGATGGACTTCGAACTGATGCTGGCGATGCGAAACTTCTCCGAGCTGAGCGCCCGCGTGGCACGCCGCGAACTCATTTCGCGAGAGGAAATGGACGCGAAGTACTTTCCGTTGCCTGCCGATTACGACGCCATAGCCAGCTGGCTGACCGCCCAGGGCTTCACGATCACCCACGAATTTCCCACCCGCTTGTCCGTGTTCGCCCAAGGTCCGGTGAATCGTGTGGCGGACGTGTTTCAGGTGACGTTTGCGCGAGTCGCCGCGGACGGCGATGAGTTCACCTCGGCCATCACCGCGCCCAGCCTTCCCACCGCCCTCGCGCCAGCGCTGCTGGGCATCGACGGACTGCAGCCCCATTTGCGGGCCCACAAGTTTACCGCTCCGCTCTCCGCCGTGCCAAATTCGCTCACGTCCAATTCGCCGCCGTACACGCCCGCACAAATCCTCACTGCCTATGGTGCCAACACCACAAATCTGACCGGCGCCGGTGAGACGATTGCGATCGTCATCGATACGTTTCCGGCAAACAGCGACCTGGTATCGTTCTGGTCACAGTGCGGCATCGGCCAGTCGATCGCCAATATTCAAGAGGTTCAGGTGATCTCCGGATCCCTGACCGGCATTGACGCCACCGAGGCCACCCTCGATGCCGAATTGGCGAGCGGGCTCGCCCCGGCCGCAACGGTGCGGATCTATGCCACCACGGATCTGGAGTCGCAGCATCTCAGCGCGGCCTTCCAGCAAATCCTGGCGGACCTCCCGTCACAACCGGGCCTGCACCAACTGAGCCTGTCTTTTGGCAGTGGAGAATCCGAAAGCTCCCCCGGGCAGTTGAATCATGAGGCGCAGGTTTTTGCCTCGCTGGCAGCTGGTGGCGTGACCGTCTTTGCCTCCACGGGCGATGGTGGCTCCAATCCAAATCTCAATTCCAATCCCGTGTCCTACGATCCGTCAGCCCCGCTTCAGCCCGAATGGCCGGCCGACGATCCGAGCGTCACCGGCGTCGGCGGGACGACTTTGTTTCTGGACCCTTCGACCGGCGCAATCAGTAGTGAGTCCGCCTGGTCCGTCGCCCGCACCGGTTCCGGCGGCAGCGGCGGCGGTGTCAGCAGCGTGTTCGCCCGTCCCAGCTGGCAGACGGGTCCGGGCGTGCTCGCCGGCGCGATGAGGTTGATTCCCGACGTGTCGGCCGTGGGCAATCCTAACACGGGCTGTTTCATCGTCCTTCACGGGAGCAGTTCAAAGAACTATGGCGGGACCAGCGTCAGCGCTCCGATTTGGGCCAGCCTTTGCGCAATGCTCAACCAGGGACGCGCGGCGACTGGCCAGCAACCGCTCGGCCTGCTCGGACCCTCCATTTACCCCTTGATTGGCACGACGGCCCTGCGCGACATCACCGGCGGGACCAACGGCGCTTATACCGCCGGGTTCGGATACGATTTGGTCACCGGCGTTGGCACACCGGTTTTCGGGCAATTAGCCCAGGCGTTTGACGCTGTCGCCTTCCCGCCGGCAATCACGGTCCAGCCTGTCAGCGAAACGGTGTCTCCCAGGCAGAATGCCACCTTCTCCGTGACCGCAAATGGAAACCCGCCTCCCGTTTTTCAGTGGCAGCGTGAGCCCATGGGAAGCAGCACCTGGACGAACCTCAATGACACCGCGACCTACACGGGATCAGGCACGGCGAGTCTCACCGTGAACTCGGTTACGGCGGCGATGAGCGGCGATTCATTCAACTGCGTCGTCACCAACTCCGTCGGGAGCGCCCTAACGCTCCCAGCGGTTCTGGTGGTCGCAAATCCGCTGGTGGTCACCACCCTCGCAGGGCTTGCCGGTTCGAGTGGAAGTGCTGGCGGGACGGGAAGCGCTGCAAGGTTCAACGACCCGGCCGATCTGGCCGCGGACCGCTCCGGCAATGTCTACGTCGCCGATGCCAACAACCACACGATCCGGAGAATCACGCCGGTGGGCGCTGTTACCACGATGGCCGGACAAGCCGGCGTGAGCGGCAGTACTGACGGCACCGCCAGCGTCGCTCAGTTCAATCACCCCACGGGTGTGAGCGTTGACGCTCCCGGCAATCTCTACGTCGCCGACACGGACAATGACACCATCCGCAAGGTGACCCCAGCAGGCGGGGTAACCACCATTGCCGGTCTCGCCGGGAGAACGGGCAGCGCGGATGGCACGGGCAGCGCGGCTCTTTTTAGTTCTCCGTCTGATGTGGCAGTCGATTCGGCTGGCAACCTCTACGTCTCCGATACTCTGAATCACACTATCCGGATGATCACTCCAGCTGGCGCCGTGACCACCATCGCCGGTCTCGCGGGCGCGAGTGGCAGCGCCGACGGAGCGGGAAGCGCCGCGCGCTTCTTCGCTCCGGAAGGAATCGCGGTCGACGGCTCGGGAAACCTCTACGTCGCCGACACGGACAATCACACGATCCGGAAGATCACCGCGACCGGCGTGGTATCGACGCTGGCCGGGTGGGCCGGGAGCAGCGGGAGCAGCGACGGAATCGGCAGCGGGGCGCGTTTTTTCTATCCCGCCGATGTTACGATCGACGGCACAGGTAATCTCTTCGTGATCGACACCGACAACCACACGATCCGCCAGATCACGTCGGTGGGCGTCGTCAGCACCGTCGCTGGTCAGGCTGGCACGAGCGGCAGCGCCAACGGCACCGGCGCCTCCGCGCGTTTTAGCTATCCCACGGGAATCGGCGCCGATGCCTCCGGCAATCTTTTCGTCGCCGACACCAACAACCAGACGATCCGAGAAGCCGTGCCACAATCGGCCCCGGTAATCCAAACCCAGCCCCAGAGCCAGACGGTGACCGCGGGGGCGAACGTTTCGTTTTCAGTGGCCGCGACCGGCACGCCGGCGCCAAGCTATCAGTGGTCCTTCAATGGCGCCGCCATCTTCGGCGCAACCAGTCCCGGATTGATGTTGCAGAGTGTTCAAACCAGCAACGCCGGATATTATACGGTCACCGTCTACAATAGTCTTGGCGTCGTGGCGAGCAACCCGGCAACCCTGACGGTCAACGCCGTCGTTTCCCAGCCCAGCAGCAGCGGTACCAGCGGAGGCGGTGGTGGTGGTGGTGCGCCCAGTCTGTGGTTTTTCGGCCTGCTCACGCTCACGTATGGGCTACGCCGCCGAGCGTTGATGCTACGGGGACTTCTTTTCGCAGGCAAGGGCAGGTAACCGGGCGTAGCGCGGCTGGCAGGTCAAGACCGTGACCGGAAGATGACCGCATCCTGGTGGACATCCCGTGGGTTGCTCGCACGCTATCCCCATGCGACTTTGGACCGTGCATCCACGATTCCTCGACCCGAAGGGGTTGGTCGCCGCCTGGCGCGAAGCCTTGCTCGCCCAAAAAGTCCTCGCCGGAGGGACCCAGGGGTACCGCCATCACCCCCAGCTCGTCCGCTTTAACGCGCAGACTGATCCGCTTGCAGCGATCGCCGCGTTTCTCGCCGGCCTCGCCGACGAAGCCAAGCGTCGCGGCTACCACTTCGACACGACCAAGATCTCCCGGCGGAGATTCCCGGGACGGATTCCAGAGACGAACGGTCAGTTGCTCTACGAGTGGAATCACCTGAAGGCGAAGCTGCGAAAGCGGGCGCCGCAGCTGGCTCGTCAGTCTCGGGGGATCCCGCTGCCGGAGCCGCATCCGCTTTTTCGGATCGTTCCAGGCAAGGTGAGACGTTGGGAGAAGACATGATTGGCCGGAGGCTCATTGATTGATGAGGAAAGCCGGCTTCCGGCTGGTTTGCGGGCAGTCGACCTTGGCTTGCACCGCGGGTTCCCGGTCCTTAG
>PLOH01000091.1:0-30174 GCA_003142955.1 Opitutia bacterium
GTGCTCATGCATTGCATCGCGAAGACGTAGTAGATCATCAGCGTGAGGCAGACCAGGGGAGTAAAGAGCGGAGCGCCTCCCGGCCATTGCGCCTGGCGCAGCGCGGCGCGCAACGGCGTCGTGTCTTTGCCCCTTGAGTCCTCCACTCCAAAGATCACCCCCATCGAGCTCACGAACACCTCACGCGCCGCAAACGAACTGATCAGGCCGATGCCGATGCGCCAGTCGAAGCCGAGCGGCCGGATCACCGGCTCAAGGGTCCGCCCCGCCATGCCCGCGAAGCTGTGCGCAATCTGCGCCTGGGGCGTGACGTCGCCGGCTGACTTGGGATACGTCGTCAGGAACCAGAGCAGGATCGAGATGCCGAGAATGATCGTACCGGCACGGCGCAAGAACAGGCCGGCGCGTTCCAGCATGTGGAACAACACGTCTTTCAACCGCGGCCAGCGGTAAGGCGGCAGCTCCATGATCATCAGCGGCGGCTCACCCTTGAGCAGGTATTTCTTGAACAACCAGGCGAAACCAAAGGCGCCAAAGGTGCCCAGCGCATACATGAGCAGCATGAGCCCGACCTTGGCACCGACCGAAACGCGGTCGCCCGGCAACAGCGCCGCAATCATCAGCAGGTAAACCGGCAGCCGCGCCGAACAACTCATCAGCGGCGCCACCAGAATCGTCACCANNGGAATGAACGATTTTCCGTTGAGGCCGACCCGGCTCATCAACCGGTCCATGATAAATGCGGCCCGCGCCATGTAACCGGTGCTTTCGAGCAGACCGAGGAAGAAAAACAGGATCAGGATCTGCGGCAGAAACACCACGATCCCGCCCACGCCGGCAATGGCGCCGTCCGTGAAAAGATCCCGCAAGTCTCCGGGCGGCATGGCGCCTTTCACCCATGTCCCCAGCGCCGCGACCGCCCCGTCGATCCAGTTCATCGGATATTCGGCCAGCGTGAAAATGGAAAGGAACAGTGCGGTCATGATGCCCCCCAGCACCAGCCAGCCCCAGAGCGGATGCACCACCACCTGGTCGATGCGGTCCGAGGCCGATGGGCCGGTTCTGGCGGCGCGCAACACCACCTCGGCACAGAGTCGCGCAATGGCCTCGTAGCGGCTGTTGACCAGCGTGCCGGACCAGTCAATGCCCTGCCCCTCCCAACGCTGCTTCCAGCCGGCAAGAATCGCGGCGGTGGGATCGCTGAGGGGCGTCGAACCCGCCACGCGCACCACATTCTGGTCGGTGAGCAGCAACAACGCCTCGGCGCGGGCGATCAGCGGCTGCTTGCCGTCGTTCTCGACCAGCGAAGCCTGCAGCTCGGAGACCGCCGACGCGATGGGAGCAGGAATGTCCCAACGGTGACGCGACAACGGCAGGTCCGTCCGGCTCATCGCCAGGCGGAGTTCGAGGATGCCCTTGCCGTTCGCCGCCTCGCAGGGGATGACCGGAATGCCCAGTTCGTGCTCGAGCCGCGCCACCCGCAGGTTGAGCCCCGCGGCAACCGCCAGGTCCATCATGTTCAGCACCAGGATCGCCGGCCGGCCGAGATCGAGCACCTGATGGACGAGATAGAGATTCCGTTCAAGATTCGTGGAATCGACAATGCAGATGATGCGATCGGGCTGTGCGGTATCGGCGCGACGGCCAAGCAGAACGTCGCGGACCACCGCTTCGTCGGGTGAGCGCGCGGCCAGCGAGTACGTGCCCGGCAGATCAATGACGGTGATTGGGCGCCCGTGCTGTGAATAGGTGGTGCCGGTCTTCTTCTCCACTGTGACACCCGGATAATTCCCGACTTTCTGTTTCAGCCCGGTCAGGGCATTGAACAGCGTGCTCTTGCCACAGTTCGGATTTCCCACCAGCGCGTAGACCGGGGTGCGCCGGTCCGCCAACGGGGAAGGATGAGGCTTCGAAGACTGCGGACGATGAGATGGTTCAGGCATCGAAAAGTCCAAGAGACTGAAGAACTGAAAGCGGAAATCCTGAAAGCCGACCGGCTTGTTTTCAGCCTTTCAGGTTTCAGTTTTCGAGATTTCGACCATTACGTGCTCCGCCTCGCTCTTGCGCAGCGTCAGGTTGTATCCCCGCACTCGGATCTCAAGCGGGTCGCCGAAGGGCGCGGTCCTTACGAGTGTGATGGCTACGCCGGGAAGCACGCCCATCTCGCGCAGGCGGAGCGAGGCCGGTCCTTGCGCTGGCATTCCCTGAACCACCGCCTTTGATCCAACGGCGAGTTCTGAAAGTTTGATCGTCGATGCCATGATCAGCCGGCGCCGCAATTCGCACCCATTATCATCGATCCTTGATACGGATCGGTTCGACCTCGATCTTCTTCGCCGCGCGATCGCTCAATGCAACCCTAACTCCACATAACTCGCATATCAACATGCTTTTACCTCTTATTTTGTGAATAGTTGCGGACTCGCAAAAACCCATTTCTCGCAACCTCTGGGTAAGCTCTGCCCGGCCCTTTACGCCGGTGACACGACCCGATTCGCCGTCCGGCAAGTCAGCAAGCGTCAGACGTGGAGGAGTGAGTCGCTTAGGGCAGCAATTGTTGTCCGGGGCGTCTGGCATGCAAAGATTCAGCTGAATAAACAAAACTGAGACTCAGTTTCAACTAAAATCCCGATAAACGCCCGATCCGTAAGCAAATTTCCACTTAGAGCGGTTTCAGAAAAGGTGTATCTGCTCTACGCTTTGCTGGGGATCACCGCCGCCGCCTATCTCGCCAGCGCTCCGCGCGGCCAAAAGGATCTCGCGGCCTTCGCCCGGCGCCTCTCCCAAGCCCAGCGTCGGGTGCTGGGGGTGCGTCGCGACCCGGCCACGGGCCGCCATCCTGCGCCCAGCCAACCCACCTTCAGCCGGATGTTCAAACGCGTCTCGGCCACGGCCATCGAACCGGTGGCGCTCGCCCACCAGCGCCCGCCACCCAACCTTCAAATCCCTTCGTGAATGAGCCCTGAGATCTTATATGATCATATACGTATATCATTGCAATCAGGCCCGCCCCTCTTTCACTGTCCTGCCTGACGATGAAGACCCGTCCACTATCCTCGGAAGCATTGGACCTGGTGGCGCGCCGTTTCGCCGTATTGGCCGAGCCCATGAGGCTGCGGCTGCTGCAATTGCTGTTCGACGGCGAGAAGAACGTCAACGCGCTGGTCGAACTGACCGGCGGCACGCAGGCCAACATCTCCCGCCACCTGCAGACGCTGACCGAGTCCCGCCTGCTCCGACGCCGCAAGGAAGGCCTGCAGGTCTTCTACTCCATCGCCGACCCGACGATCTTCAAGTTATGCGAACTCGTCTGTGGCAGCCTGGAAAAGGAACATACTGCCATGGCCGGAGTGTTCCGCCGCGAGTAGTTTTGCTAAAGTTGCGGGGTTGGCTTGATTTTTCCGCTGCTACCCGCTTGATGCGGATGTTTTTTTCGGGATTCCCGGGGAGAGATGCGAGATAACGTCAACTCCCAAACGCGAAACCCTGACCGATTTTATGGTAGATGACCTGATTATTGGCATGGCTGGTTCCGGCGGCGACGGCATTGTCTCCGCGGGAGAATCGTTGATTGGCGCAGCCGCCGCGGAAGGTTACTTCGCCATCCTGACCAAGAGTTTCGGCTCCCAGATCCGGGGCGGCGAGTCTTCGTGCCGGTTGCGCGTTTCGGCCCGGCCCGTGCTGAACCCCGGCGGGACACTCAATGTCGCCGTGGTGTTGAACTGGGAAGATTTCCTCCGGTTTGGCGGCGAACTGCCGGTGGGAACCGGCACCGTGGTCATCTACGAGACGAAGACCGGGGTGGAACCGGCCCAGATTCCGCTGGGCGGCACTATCCCGGAAGTGGTCCTCGCCGTGCCCATGGAAGCCATGGCGATGACCGCGGCGGGCACACTCCAGGCCAAGAACAACGTGGTCCTCGGCCTCCTGGCAGGCTGGTTCGGGCTGGCTCGCGAAAGCATTCTGAAAGGTATCCGCAAAAAATTCGCCCGGAAAGGCGAGGCGGTGCTCCAGGGCAATGAACGCGCCTTTGCCGCCGGGCTGGACTATGCGGAGCAGCATCCGCTGGGCGACGCGCGCCACCTGAGCCCTCCGGTGCCTGCCGCCGGCCGCAAGCTCCTGACGGATGGAAACGAGATGTGCGGGGCAGCGGCTTTGTTTGCGGGCTGCAAGTTCTTCGGCGGTTATCCGATCACGCCCGCGTCGGAAATCATGCAGTATCTCGGCCGGGAAATCTGGAAGTACGGCGGCTCGCTCCTGCAGGCCGAGGACGAAATTGCCGGCATCGGCGCCGCGATTGGCGCCTCCTTCGCCGGACTCAAAGCCATGACCGCGACTTCCGGTCCGGGCCTGTCGCTCAAGACCGAAATGCTGGGACTCGCCAGCGTCGCCGAGTTGCCGCTCGTCTGTGTGAACGTCCAGCGCGGCGGGCCCTCCACGGGCATGCCCACCAAACCCGAGCAGGCTGACCTCTTTGCCGCGGCATTCTCGGCGCACGGCGACACGGTGCGCCCGGTGCTGGCGCCGATCAGCGTCGCCGACATGTTTGGCGTCACGGTGGAAGCCTTCAACATCGCGGAGCAGTATCAGACGCCGGTCCTGGTGCTGTCGGACCAGGAGATCGCCCAGCGCAAAGAGATTGTCGATCCGGTCGACACTTCGAATTTCAAACTGGTCGACCGCCTTCGACCCAACGCGCAGGAGCTGGAGAATTACGTGCGGTTCCGGTTCACGGAATCGGGCATCAGCCCGCTCAGTCATCCCGGAATGAAGGGCGGCAATTATCTCGCCGCCGGCATCGAGCACAATGAACTGGGTGCGCCGACGGCGAACGGCGAGATCCATGCCCGCATGAACGACAAGCGCCTGAAGAAGATGGACCCGCTCAAACGGCGGCGCGACCTCTTCGTGTTCAAAGGCGACCCGGACGCCACGATCGGCTTGATCAGCTGGGGCAGCGTCGCCGGCGCGGCGTTGGAGGCATTGCACTTGGCGCGGGCGGAAGGCCTCAAGGTTCGGTTGCTGGTGCCCAAGCTGCTGTATCCGGTGGCCGAGGAGGTTTACGGGGAGTTTTTTGCGCCGCTGCAACGGTGTCTGGTCGTGGAGCAATCCCACCAGGGCCAGCTGTACCACATTATTCGCATGTGGGTGCCGGTCCCTCCGCACTACGAAATGCTGGCCAAGAGCGGAGCCAACCCCATCGCCCCCGAAGAGGTCCTGGGGAGAATCCGCACGATGGCGCGGGGTTGACCCACGCTGAAATCCTGCCAATTCCGCTGGCCCCATCGACGAATCCTATGAGCACCGAATGCCCTCTAAGTCCGGAGGTTTTTACGACCAAAGATTTCCGCAGCAGCCTGAAGCCCATCTGGTGTCCCGGCTGCGGCGATTACGGCGTGGTCACCGCGATCTATCGGGCGCTCGCCACCATCAAGCGGCCGCCGCACGAGATCGCGTTCATTTCCGGCATCGGCTGTTCCAGTCGGATTCCTGGCTACACCACCGCCTACGGTTTCAACACGGTGCACGGCCGCGCGCTGCCGATCGCGCAGGGTATCAAGATGGCGAATCCCGATCTGCTGGTGCTGGTGGCGGGCGGTGACGGGGATGGTTTCTCCATCGGAGGCGGGCACGTGCCGCACGCCATCCGGCGCAATCCCGACCTAACCTATATCGTCATGGACAACCAGATCTATGGCCTGACCAAGGGCCAGTTGTCCCCGACTTCGCCGCGCGGCAAGAAAACCTCTTCCTCGGTTTACGGGAGCATGGAAGACCCGGTGAACCCGCTGCTTTACGTCCTGGCCTACGGCGCCGGATTCGTGGCCCAAGGCGTGCCGGCTGACATGGAGGGCCTCGCGAAGATGATTGAAGAGGCGATCCGTTATCCCGGGTTCGCCTTCGTGAATGTCCAGTCGCCGTGCATCACCTACGGGGATGCGGACACGCAACTAAAAACCCAGAGGATGCGGATGCGCAAGCTGGAGGCGGAGGGCCACGACGCCACCAACCGGCTCCGGGCCATGGAATTGGCGCAGGAATACGGCCGGACGCTTTATACGGGCGTATTCTATCGCAATCCCAACCCGCCGCCCACCTACGAGAGCCAGATCCGGGAACGTCAGCAAAACCTGCGCGGCGAAACCATGGCCTTGGAGCAGCTTCTGTCCAGAAAAAGCACCGACGACGAGAATCTCACCGCGAGCTGAGCCGAATATTTCCTGGCGCAGCCGAGCACGAGGGCCGGCACCTCCGGGCTACAGCGGTAGCCTGCATGTTCTGCGATTCTCGAAGTCACAATTGCCGAGAGCACGAGGCCGACCGTGGCAACGACCGAGACGATGGAACATGCAGGCTAGGTATTGGCACCCGCAATGCCGGGCATTGAAGTTATCAATTAACGGTTCCGCCTCCAGATCGGATAGACTCCGCCCATGTCCAGCCGCCGACTGCGATTTGGGCGCCACCGCGCAATGGATTCTCCGACCGGGCTGGACGGACACCCCTCCTCCACTTGTCTCGACAGATTTCGATTCGGCCTCAACCCTCTCTTCCTCCGCCATGGTCCACTGCCTTCAGATTGATTCGTCGCCACGCGGATCCAGCCAAAACACCAAACGTTTTCTCGGCATCGATGTTGGGGCCGAGACCATCAAGCTCGTCGAACTCGTGCATGATGCCGGTGGCCTCCGGTGGGGCCGCCGCCGCCTGGCTGAACACGACAAGAAGCCGACCGAGCGCCTGCGCGCACTGCTGCAAGAATGGGACTGGGCATCCGTCGCTTCGGCCGCGGTCAGCGGTCGATTGGGCAAACTGGTCCGGCTGCCGCAGGTGCCGACGCCGCAGGCTCAGGCCCGCGCCTGCCGGTATCTCGCCGGCGACCAGCCCGCCACCGTGGTCTCCATCGGCAGCCACGGGTTTTCGGTGCTCGAACTTCGCGCGGGCGGCGTGGAAGTATTCCGCGAAAACAGTCGTTGCTCCCAAGGCACCGGCAATTTCCTCCGCCAGTTGGTCGAACGGTTCTCGCTGACGATCGAGGAAGCCAGCGCCATTGCCGCCGCGACCGATGGCGCGGCGCCGCTCTCGGGCCGGTGCCCGGTGATTCTAAAGAGCGACATGACCCACCTGGCGAACAAGGGCGAGGACCGCGCGCGCATCCTGGCCGGTTTGTTCGACGCCGTGGCGGAGAATGTCCTGGTGTTGCTCAAGCCGGACATTTCTCCGCCCCGCCTTGTGCTCGTTGGCGGCGTGAGCCGCGCGCCGCGAATCCAGCGCGCAATCGGCGCCTTCGCCACGGCTCATGCCATGACGTTGCTCGCGCTGCCCGAAGAAGCGGGATTGTATTTCGAGGCGCTCGGCTGCGCGTTGATCGCGGCGGAACGCGGCGCTGCCGAGCCCGTGCCCGCGCTGGAGAGCCTGATCGCGCTCCCGCCGGAGACGCAGTTGGAACGCGTGCCTCCGCTCGCGGCTTCGCTCAACCAGGTCCATCGCCTGACCCGCCGGCCNNATCGGGTCCACCGGCTCGAAGGCCGTCGCCATCGATGCTGCCACTTGCGACCTCCGGTGGGAGGATTATCGCGACACCCTCGGTAATCCGGTGGCCGCCGCCCAGGCCCTGCTGGAACGGTTTCAACACAGCCGGGCGGGCGAGGCACCCGTGCTCGCCGTCGGCGTCACGGGGAGCGGCCGCGAAATCGTCGGTTCGCTGCTCGCCAACTGCTATGGGAAGGAGGCGGTGTGCGTCCTCAACGAGATCGCGGCCCACGCGGCCGGCGCGGTCCACTACGATCCGCGGGTCGACACGATTTTCGAGATCGGCGGACAAGATGCGAAGTACTCCCGCCTGGCCGACGGGCGCGTGGTCGATTGCGCTATGAATGAAGCCTGCAGCGCCGGAACCGGCTCCTTCATCGCCGAGCAGGGCCGAAAATTTGCCGGCATCCGCGACGTCGTGCAGCTCGGACAGGAGGCGCTCGCCGCCTGCGAGGGCGTTTCGCTCGGTCAGCACTGCTCGGTGTTCATGGCCGAAATCATCGACAACGCGGTGGCCGCCGGGGTCGACCAGCGCACGATCATCGCCGGCCTCTACGACTCGATCGTCCAGAATTACCTGCATCGCGTGAAGGGCAACCGCACGGTGGGCAAGGTCATCTTCTGCCAGGGCATGCCGTTTTCGTCGGACGCCCTCGCCGCGGCGGTCGCCCGGCAGACCGGCAGCGACGTGATCATCCCGCCGAGCCCCGGCACGGTGGGCGCGCTCGGAATCGCCCTGCTGGCCCAGCGCGAGCTTCCACTGGCCGGACTGCGCGCCCTGGATTTGCCTCGATTCCTGACCGCCCGGGTCGGCGCCAAGGACACCTTCGCCTGCAAGGCCACGACCGGCTGCGGCGCGCCGGGAAACCGCTGCCGGATTGAACGCCTGCAAACCGTGGTCGCCGATCGGCGACAAGTGTTCACCTGGGGCGGAGGCTGCGCCCTGCACGACCGGGGCACGCGCCGCAAGAAGCTGCCCGATCTCGCCCTGGATCCGTTCCGCGAACGGGAAGAACTCATCCAGCGACTCATTTCCGGCCTTTCCTCCCGCCGGGCGGGTGAAACCGCGGCGCACCGCCACACGGTCGCGCTCAGCGACGAGTTCATGCTCAAGGGCCTGTTTCCTTTCTTCGCCACGTTTCTCCATGAACTTGGCTTGACGCTCCGCTTTGTGGGCGGATGCGATCAGGCCGCCCTCAAGCGCGGCATCCAGGACTGCCATGTCCCGTTCTGCGCCCCGATGCAGCAATTCCACGGGCTGGTCAGCCGCATGGCGGAGACCGGCGCCGAGCAGGTCTTTTTGCCGATGATCCGCAGCCTGCCCCGGGTGGACGGCGAGCCGCATGCCGGCACCTGCCCCATCGCGCAGGCGAGTCCCGATCTGTTGCGCTGGGATCTCAAGGAAACCGCCACCACCCGCGTGCTCTCTCCCGTGATCGATGTGGGCGCGGGAAATCTGGAGTCGGCCGCGTTTCTCGCCGGCTGCGCCCAGCTCGCCGCCCAGGCCGGCTGTCCCGGCGAGGATTGGAAACGCGCGCACCGGCGGGCCGCCGCGGCGCAGGCGCAGTTCGAGCACGCCTGCGACGATATCGGCCGGCGGGCGTTGGATTTCTGCCAGGCGCACGGGATTGCGCCCGTGGTCGTGCTGGGCCGGCCCTACACGATCTACAACACGGTCCTCAATTCCAACGTGCCCGCCCTCCTGCGGGAACAGGGAGCCATCGGCATTCCCCTCGACTGTTATCCGGTGGACGACGCAGTGCCAACGTTCAAGGACATGTACTGGAGCCACGGCCAGCGGATCCTGCGCGCCGCCCACCAAATCCGCCGGGCGCGCGGCGTCTACAGCCTGTATTGCAGCAACTACTCGTGCGGCCCGGACAGCTTCAACCTCCACTTCTTCGCCTACATCATGGAAGGAAAACCGTTTGCCGTCATCGAAACCGACGGCCATTCCGGCGACGCGGGCACGAAGACGCGCATCGAGGCTTTTCTCCATTGTGTCGGGATGGACCTGCCGGCCGCAACCGCCGGGACTTCGCTCCGCGATTTTCATCAGGTCGAACGGCAGCCGGCGTCGTTGCCCGAGATCCTCCGGCAAAGCGAGACCCTGCTCATTCCCTGGATTGGCCCCAGTTCGCAGGCGGTGGCCGCCGCCCTCCAGGGCCTCGGCCTTCCGGCGGAATCCCTGCCGATGCCCGACGCCGAATCGCTGCGCCGTGGCCGGCGCCACACCTCAGGCAAGGAGTGCCTGCCGATGTGTCTCACCCTCGGCAATCTCCTCCAGCGGCTGGAGCGCGAGCGCACCACCGACCGCCGGTTCGCCCTCCTCATGACCACCACGAACGGTCCGTGCCGCGAGGGCTGCTATAATCTGCTCAATCAGATCACGCTGGAACGCCTCGGCTGGGCGGATCGCGTGCGGATCTGGTCGCCGGCCGACACGGGCTATTTCGACGATCTGCCCGGCGGGCTTTCCGCCCTGATCTTCACCGCCATGATGGCCTCCGATCTGCTCCAGGGCGCATTGCACGACGTGCGGCCGGTCGAGATCCGGCCGGGCGCCGCCCGGCAAATCTATGACCGCAATTTTGCGCGCCTGCTGCGGGAGATTCAATCCATCGTGACCGGCGATTTGTCCCTGCCCGCGGCACTCTGGCAGGTCGCCACCGGCCGCCTGTTCGGCCTCCGCCGGCTGCTTGCGGACGCCGCCGGGGAATTCGCACTCGTGCGCACCGCCCGAGCGCTGCCCACGGTGCTCGTGGTGGGCGAGGTGTATGTTCGCGGCGATGCGTTCGCCAACAATTTCATCGTCGACCAGCTGGAGGCCCGCGGCCTGCGCGCCCGCCTCGCGCCGCTCAACGAGTGGCTCGAGTACTCCGACCTGGCCGCCCGGAGCAACGACCCGGGATTCCACCTCGGGGCCCGGGTCGGCAGCGCGGTGCAACAGCGTATCCAAAATCTCATCTACACGGCAGTCGCGCCGCTGCTGGGCTGGCCGGAGCGGCCGCTGGTCCGCCATTCGCTGGAGGCGGCCGGTTGCTATCTCCGGACCGACCTGGAAGGCGAAGCCGTGCTCACGATCGGGGGACCCGTGGACGACTGGCGGCGCGGACGAATCGATGCCGTCGTCAGCGTGGGACCGCTGGAATGCATGCCCAACAAGATTGCCGAAGCCCAGCTCTTCCACGCCGCGGAAAAGGAGGGCCTGCTCTCGCTGACGCTGTCGTTGAACGGCGATCCGGCGGACGCCGGGGCGCTCGACAACTTCGCCTTTGCCGTGCACGCGCGTTTTGCGGGCGGACGGTCGCGGCCCGGCGCCGTTCGGCCCACGGTCAACCACGGCAGCAACGGGTTGCCGCTGGCACCGCCGATGGCTGCCCGTCCTTGACCACGGCAGGCAATTCCGGACCATGGCCTCCGCCTCATTGCCGCCATGACGTTCGCGCCCTCGCCAGGGACAGGGGCTTCCACGAGCCCCGAGCGCCGTTTCCCCGGCGCGTATTTTCTGGTGTCAGGCGCGGCCATGCTGGCTGGTTTCCCGCTCTTTCTCGCGGTGCTCGTGGCGCCGTTCCCCCTCGGCTGGGTGCTGATCTTCCTCGCCTGCTTCTGCCTGTTTTTCAACACCGGCCCGACCAACACGATCCTCGCCAACGTGACGCATCCTTCCATGCGCGCCGCCGGGTTCGCGCTCAATATCTTCGTGATCCACCTCCTGGGCGACGTGATCTCGCCGGTGGTCATTGGCGTCCTCAGCGATAAATACAGCATGGAGGCCGGGTTTTTTGTGGTCGGCATCATGTTCCTTGCCGCCGGCCTGCTCTGGTTGCTCGGCGCCCGTCATCTGCGCCGCGACACAGAGCTGGCGCCAAACCGCCTGCCGGCTTTCCCGGCGGTCGCGTCGGCCCCGCCGTCGTAGTTCCCACGACCCGGCCCGGCTCGGATCCGAGCCATTGCTGGCAAATCACCTCGTGCCCTCGCGAACCGTTTGGTGTGCCGGTGTAGGAAGTCCGCTGGCGGGCGATCATGGGTCGCAAGCGACCTTCCCGCTACCCCGTCAGGGCAAGGTCCGCTTGTCGGGCATGATCTCCAGGCTAAGCGAGTATTCGCGGTAGCCCATCGCCTTCCAGAACGCGACGCCCGCCGTATTGGCGCAGAGTACCTCGACGGTCAGTCGATGGCCGCGCGGCCAGATCTCCTCCCGCAACAAGTGCACCGCCCGCCGGCCAATTCCCTCCCGGCGCCGGCCACGCACCACGAACAGATGCCGCAAGTAGACTTCCTCCGCAAATGCCCGATAGAGCGCATAAGCCACGATCTGGCCGTTTTCCTCGAAGACACGCCCGGTGTATTCGCCCGTGCCCAGCCAGCGGCGCATGCGCTCCGTCAGCTGCGCCACATTCATGGGGTTGCGATGCCCTTCGTCGCGAATCAATTGATGATTCAGCGCTCCCAACAACGGGTAGTCAGCCGAAGTCGCCTTGCGATAAGTCATTCCCGGCATGCTGCCAGTTCCATTCCGCCTTGCAGCAGGAAAGTGTTTTGCTGCTACGGTGCGGGAAAAGCGCAGCCCGGGCCGCTCGCGTCGGCCCGCGAGTCATTTGTCATTTAATAGATGACGTCGCGCTCCGGCCTTGGCAGCCGGCCGTTTCCGCGCGAGGCTGAACGTGTGGCCCTGCTCTTCGCCTTTGCCCCGGTGTTCTTCGCGTTCGAGATCTGGCAGCTCGTGATCGCGGAGCGCTACCTGGGCCTCAAGCAAATCGCGCGGGGCATCGATCCGCGCGAACTTGGCCTTGGTGAGCCGGCGGCCGTCTGCTGGAGCCTGGCGCTGCTGGCCTACTGGACATGGATGGCGATCATGCTTTTCCAGCCGTTGGGCCGTTTCCAATTCCTGATGCTGCTCGGCATCTCCGGACTTGGCTTTGCGCTTCGCCGCGGCAGTGGGCTCAAATGGGTGCTGGTGATCCTGACATTCGAGGGTGCCATCCGCATCGGCATGCTGCTTTCCCTTGGCGCGCTGGCGTGGCGCCATTGGTGAAACCGGAGACCGGAAAGGGGAGACCGGAAACGAGAAAGCGGAAACCCGGCCGGCCGATCGTCATTATTAGCCACCCTGGCATCCGCTGCCGGATCTTCGCGTTTGAGGCCGGGGCAGATTTTACCTTGAGCCAGAAACGCTCTACCTGCAAAATGCGAGCGTTCCGCAGTTTCACCTCGCGCACCCAACCATGAAATTCGACAACGCCCCGCGGCTGCCCAGGCTCCCGTTCATCCTCAGCGACATTGCGCTGCTCGCGCTCGCTTGGTTCATCGCCGCCCGCCATTCCGATCCGATCTCACCGCTGCCGCTCTTCGTCATCACCGGCTGCGTCGTGGCGGGGATTGTCGTGCTGATGATTCCATTTATCGTCAACTATGCGCGCGACCAGGAAGACGCCGCGACCTCCCTGCGCCATGAATTGGGCGAACAGTTCAAACGACTCATCGCGGCGTCCGAACACCTGCAGAATTCCACCAACCAGCTCAAGACCATTGAGGAGATCGCCACCAAGAACGTCCAGACCGCCGAGCGTCTGCCCTCCCGTTTGCAGGAAAGAATCGCCGAATTCAATCAGCAGCTGGTCGCCGCAGAGAACAAGGACAAGACCCGGCTGGAACAGGAGCTGGCACAGCTGCGCGCGTTGGGAAGCGAGCGCCAGACCGCCGCCGCCGGGGAGATCACCCAATCCCTCACGAGCTGGACGGAAGTCGCGACGGGCGTCCGGCAACAGCTCGCGACCGCCGCCGAATTGCAGGAGAAGCTTGCGGTTGCGCTCCCCGACCTCGACCGCCGGATCGCGGGGCTGCAGGCAGCGGTGGAGGCAGCCGCGAAGGCTGCGGAATCCATCCGCGCCGCGCTGCCTCCACCTGCCATTGTTTTGCCGACACCAGTGCGCTTGGGACAGGTGCCAGTCGAACCTGACTCTATGCCAGTCGAACCCATGGCCGCGGCAGCTTCGCCGGTCGTGGAGGAGCCGGTTTCCGTCCCGGCACCGGTGGCTGCTCCGGACTGGCGGACCTTCTCGGAACGCGCGCCTTCCGGCTCCGAGCCCCCCATGGCGGCCAATCCCCTGTCCGCGACCGTCCGCGATTTTTCCACCATCGCCGAACCCACGCCGGCGGTTTCTGAGGCGGCGCCGATTGTTGACCCGATCTCCGCAGTCCCTGACGTAATCGCGCCGCCTGTGCCGATGGTCCCGCCTGCAGCCATCGATGCAGCAATGGAACCCGCCACGGCTGCCGCGTCGCTGCCGATGTCCAGCCCCGAAGTCGCGCCGCCAACCTTCGAATCGCCTGTCTCCGCTTCGCCCTTTGTTAGCGTCGATCAGTCCGCCTCACCGGTTCCATCGCCTGAAACCTCTGAGCCGTTCGCTTCATCGAAACCTCGCAAGCCGCGCGCTCCCAGAAAACCCAGGACCGGATCCACCCCGCCGGTCGAAACCGCCGCCGGGCCGGGCGTCGGGTCAACGCCTCCGGTGGAAATTCCGGTCGCGCGCCCGCCACCGATAGAGCTGATTGCCGAACCCGTCGTCGACGAGCCCTCGCCGCCCGAGAATTTCTCCCAGGTTCCTCCCGAAGAGAACAAGCCGGTCGCGAGTTCCTCCGCCGACGGCCGGACGCGGCTCACGGTCGTTTCTTACATTGGCATCGGCAACAAACTCCACCTGCGCGGTGAGGGGGCCGGCTTGAGCTGGACCAAAGGCGTTTCGCTGCAATTCGTCTCCATCGGCCGCTGGCGTTGGGAAACCGAGGATGCCTCTGGACCGGTAACTTGTCGAATCTACAAGAACGACAAGATCGAGGCGCCCATCGGCCCGCTCACGCTCGCTCCCGGTAGCGAACAGGAAGTCTCCGTCACGTTCTAGCGACGAGGGGAAGGACATTGCATAACGGAGGGCGCGCTGCCAATGTGCCGCCGCATGATGAATATTCATCATCTCGAGCTGTTCTACTACGTGGCGTGCCACGGCGGTATCAGTCGGGCGGTGCGGCACATTCCCTATGGCATTCAGCAGCCCGCCGTCAGCAGCCAGATCCTCCTGCTCGAAGCGGATCTCGGAAGGAAGCTCTTCAACCGGAACCCGTTCCGCTTAACCCCGGAGGGCGAGCAACTGTTGGCCCACATCCAGCCCTTCTTTGAAAACCTTGAAACCGTCGCCGCACGGCTCCGCAAGGGATCCTCGCCGCTCATTCGCATCGGCGCGCCTGAGTTGGTGCTGCGGGAGTATCTGCCCAAGATCATCCAATTGCTGCGCAAAAAGCACCCGGACGTGCGCCTGAGCCTGCAATCGGGCTTTACGCCGCAGTTGGAGGCGTGGCTGCTGGATCGACAGATTGACCTCGCCGTCACGCCGCTCGAAAACCGGCCGCCGGCGCACCTTCGCTGCTTGCGGTTGATGCGCGTTCCATTGGTGCTCCTCGTTCACAAGCGATCGAAGTTCAAGGCGGCAACGGAAATCTGGGCGCAAGGACGCATCACAGATCCGTTGATCATCCTCCCTGCCGTCGAGACCATCAGCCGGTTGTTCAAGAAAGGCCTGCAGCGCATTCGGATTGATTGGCCGCCGACGATCGAGGCGAGCTCTCTGGAAAACGTGACGCAATATGTGGCCGATGGCTACGGCATTGGCGTGAATGTAAACCTGCCCGGAGTCGCGCGGCATCCCCAGGTTAGAATCCTGCCGTTGGACGGCTTCGAGCCCCTCGAGATCGCCGCCCTCTGGCATGGCGAACCGACTCCACTCATTCGCGCGGTGCTCGAGGAGGGCCAGCGCTACATCGCCAAGAGCTGGCCCGAATGGCAGTGCAAAGACCAGGAGCTTTCGGCTTGAGGCCCTTCCGCCCGGATAGAACGATCCGGGGGGAAAACCCATTCGTTCCCCTTTGGATTGCGGCTTCAGCCGCGCAAGACGCCGTCCGGGCTTCCGTTTTTCCGCCCTTCAGACCGACCGTCAATAATGCGGCGGACGTTCGTCGCTCTCGGGCGAGGGGGCGGACTCTGCGCCCGGCCTCTGGCTGAGCTCCGACAGTTTCCGTTTCAGCTGCCCGATCTGCTCGGCCAGCTCAAGCATGGCCTTGTCCTGCGCCGTCACGTGGCGCTGGAGCCACGCGAGCTTTTCTTCCAGCCGGGCGAGCCGTTCGTCATTCATTGCGGTCGCCCACTCCAGCGGAGCCGGCCCGGCGTGCCAAGCCCTTAGCGTTTTCCGGCGGGGCGACGTTTCAAACCGGCTGCCAGGGTTCGCAGTTCCCTAACGATGTCGTCGCACGCAGCCCGCGCCTCGGGCGACGTCTGAAGCCGCCGGACCTTACGGCACACAACCAGCAACGCCGCCGTCAGCTGGACTCGATAGGCGGCCCGATGGGAGGTGGCGGAACCTGAAGGATCTTTCGGCATCATGCACACCACTTTTAGCCCAACCATTTTTTGTCAACCTATAATTTTCCGCCGTGTGCGTTGACAAACGCCGGACGCGGCGGCATCGAGACCGACATGCACTACACCCAGCTTTTCCGACAGCTGCGCGTAGCCCGTAATCTTAGCCATGAAGCGCTGGCAAGACGCGCCGGGTGCCACCGCAACACGGTGATCAACGTCGAGCGAGGCCGGCGGGTGAAGATCGACACCTTAGCCGGCCTGATGGAAAAGATGGGGTATGCGGCCGATTCCGCGGAGTTTCAGGCGCTGGCTCTGCTGTGGCTTGAAGCGGCCAGCGGCATCCCGTTCTCGCGACCGGAAACCGTGGCGACGGCGCGCCGGCAGATTGCGGCCTTCCGGCGGGAAGCCGAGCAGAACTGCCGGAAACTGGCTGCAGCCGTGGTCGATGCCGCGCTGAGCGCCGACCAGATCAGCCTGCTGGTGTACGCCGCGCGATGGCCTGACGTGCTTGCGATCATCGGGGCGGTACAAAAAGTGGTCGAAGCCGGTGCCAGCGCGGAAATCACGCCCCAGCTCCAAGTGGCTGAGGACAAATAGGCCGCAGGCAAAGCATCGAGTAGCGAGTAGTGAGCACGAATCCGCTCCGAGGGGTGCGACTCTGGTGGGGGCGCCGGGCCGCCCTCCAAATCCTGATGGAATTCTGTCAGCCCCAGAGAATCCGCCGCAGAGCCTCCGGATCGGTCACTGGTTGCTGACAGGTGAGGTTCTCGCAGACATAGGCCGCGGCGCGGCCACCGATTGTCTTCATCTCCGCCAGATGGGGCTGGCGCACCGCCAGCCACGCCTGACCTTCGGCCTGGTCGGCGGCGAGCAACACGTGCCGCGGACCCAGGCGTTCGTGCGTCACCGCCGCCAATGCCCAGAAATCACCGGCCCGCGGATCTCCGGCGATCACGATCGTGCGCGCCGGCCATCGCATGAATTTCAGCGCGCATAACATCCGGGGCAAGCCGTGGGGCGCGGCCGCCCACTGACTGCGAAATGCCTCCAAGCACTGTGCCGCCCGCTCCGCATGGCCCAAGCCGGAAGAACCGGGATTTTCGCGACTCCCGATCATGACCTCCAGCCGCAGCAGATTGAGCGCCGCCACCGAACTCGGCGCCGGCTCGGCGCCGTCGTAGTTTTCCTTCAATCGCGCGATGATGGATCGGTCCTCCGCCCGAGAATTAAAGTAGCCGCCGCGGTCCGCATCCCAAAACAGTTCGTCCATTCTGGACTGCAATTGCCCGGCCCATTGCAGCCAGCGGATGTCAAACGTCGCTTCATAGAGGTCGAGCAAACCCTGAATCAGGTACGCATAATCCTCGGCAAAGCCGGGCACGTTTCCCCGCCCTTCGCAATACGAGCGCCAGAGCACTCCGGTGACCTCGTCCCATAACTCGCGCCGCAGGAATTCCGCCGCTTGCACGGCGGCAGCCAGATAATCCACTCGCTGGCGCTCGCAGTCACCTTCCTCCGCCGCGGCCAACGCCCGCGAGCGAGCCGCCTCTTCCAGCACCTGGGATTCCTTTGCCAAAGCCGAGATCATCAAGCCGTTCCAGGCGGTAATGATCTTGTCGTCAAGGTGCGGACGCGGGCGCCGGGCGCGCGCTTCGCGCAGCCGATCGAAGTCGGCCCGCAGGCGGTCGCCCGCTGTCGCGAGGTCGAACCCGAACTGCCGGGCCGTGTCCGCCAGCGGCCGGCGCTGTCGCAGAATGTTCTTGCCGCGAAACTCGCCATGGGGATCGCGCGCACCCGACACGTTGCCCGACGCCTCCACCTCGAAATGGGCGCAGAAGAAACCCGCTCCATCTTCCAGCACCTGCCCGATCTCTTCTTTCGTCCAAAGGTAAAATGCGCCCTCGGCGCGCTCCCGAGAGCGGAGAGCGGAGACCGGAAACCGGAGAGATCCGCCGGCGTCGACCGGCCCACTTCCTAACGTTTCTAGGCTGTTCCCCGTTGAATGAGTCTCCGGTTTCGGATCTCCGCTCTCCGGTATTTCACTGTCCGCATCCTCGGCCGAATAGAATCCGCCTTCCGGATGCGCGAGGTCCCGCAACACGTAGTCGAAGACGCCCCGGGCCACCCAGGCATAGCGCTCGTCCCCGGTTGCCTGCCGCGCCTCAAGATAGCTGACCGCCAACTGCGCCTGATCGTAGAGCATTTTCTCGAAATGCGGCACAAACCACTCGTCGTCGACCGAGTAGCGGTGAAACCCGCCGCCGACATGGTCATGAATCCCACCTTCGGCCATCTTGCGCAGCGTCAGGGTGGCCATCTTCACGGCTGCGCTGGCGATTTCGGATGGTAAATCGGGCGTGCCGGAGAGAATTCCGCCTTCTCTCTTATCCACGTTGCGGTTCCCGTTTTCCGCGATTGGCCCCACCGCGGACCGGAAGAGAAAATTGAATACCGCTGCGCGGGGGAATTTGGGCGCCCCGCCGAATCCGCCGTGCGCGCCATCGTATGATTCGGCGAGTTGCCTGAAACATTCTTTGCCCGCCTCGTTGCCTGCCGCCACCAGGACACCCAAGTCCGGTTCCGCGTTTCGATTTTTCGGGTCTGGATTCTGGGTTTGGCCTTTGGAATTTGGAATTTGCCGTTGGGAGTTTTGGCTCCCGGAATATTGCCGGAGCGCTTCGGTCACCCGCTCGCCCTCAGTCAGCAACTGCTCCTGCTCGTTTGCCCACGCCTGGGCCAGTGCAGTCAGAATCGCCACAAAGCCGGGCCGGCCCCACCGGTCTTCGGGTGGAAAATAGGTCCCTCCGTAGAACGGCTTGAGCTCGGGCGTCAGCCAGACGCTCATCGGCCATCCGCCCTGTCCGGTCGCGGCCTGCACATAGGTCATGTAGACGCGGTCAACATCGGGTCGCTCCTCCCGGTCGACTTTCACCGACACGAAATCGCGGTTGAGCGCCTGGGCGATCACCTCGTTTTCGAATGACTCATGCGCCATCACATGACACCAATGGCAGGTCGAGTAACCGACGGAGAGGAAGATGGGTTTCTGCTCGGCCCCCGCCTTGGCGAAGGCTTCCTCGCCCCAGGGAAACCAGTCGACCGGATTATGCGCATGCTGCCGCAGGTAGGGCGATTTTTCCCGGGCGAGCCGGTTGGTGAAACGGGGCCGGAGGGCGTTGGACATTATCCCAACGTCTGTGCTATTGCCAAAAACGCAAAAGTGCTACGCCACGGCGGCCAGCGCCGCGCCAACGGTGCAGTCCTCAAGCGCCGCGAGAAAACCGTTTACCTGGTCAGCGGGCACACCCAAGGACCAGGGGATGCCGGGTCCGGGTGCGAGCACCAGCACGCCCAGCGAGTCGCGCTCAATTTCCAGGGTCGCCTGCTCGCACAGCACCAGGTGCCCGCCCTCGTCGCAGCCAGAAACACTCGTTCCCCCTCCCACCGGAAGCACGCCCACGCCGGCCGGCGCCGTGCAGATCCGGCGCAGATGCTCGAATTCGTGGAGATTCACCAGAACAGTGAACGGTGAAGGATGGCCATCGGCGTCCACCGCCCGGAGGCGCGCCAAGCCCGCCTCGGCATTACCGGCGATTTCAAGGCCATACGCGAAGAACGCCCCGGCCGGCCCGGCGCACAGGACGGGGGTTGAAAAGCGAAGGTGGCGTTCGACGAGCATCATGGCGGATTCCTTGATATCGGCTCAACACCCCCCGGTGATTAGGCCGAAAGACATTGCGCAGGCCGGAGGCCCTTTCACTTTTGCTTTTCCTCGGGAGGTTTTCGCCCATGTTTTCCCTTCGGCCATGCTCGGCGCGTTTCTCACCACCATCTTCTTCTCTTTGTCCACGATCTTCGCGAACCGGTCGATCACGGCGGTCGGGATCACGCGCGCCAACCTGGGCCGGCTGCTGGTGGCACTGGTTTGCCTCGGGGCTCTTGCACACGGACTGGGAAGGGGGCTCGGCGGAGCCGGACGCAATTGGTTCATGCTCAGTGGATTGATCGGCATGGGCTTGGGCGACCTCGCCAGCTTCAATGCCTTGCCGGTGCTTGGTTCGCGGCTGTCGATCCTCATGGGCCAATGTCTGGCCGTACCGATCGCCATCGTAGCCGAATGGCTATGGATCGGCACCCGGCTTTCCTCCGGCCAATTCCTTTGGGGCACGGTCATCCTCGGGGGAGTCGCGCTCGCCTTGATGCCCACTCCAAAGCACCCGGCCCGTGTCCGGGTGCGACCCATCGGATTCCTCTGGGGATTTCTCGCTGCCGCCGGCCAAGGCCTCGGCGCAGTGGTCAGCCGCCGCGCCGGGGAGGCCGCGCTCCAGGCCGGCGAGTCAATCGACGGAATCACCGCCGCTTATCAACGCACGATCGGCGGCCTGGCGATCACTGCGGCGTTCTTTATCGTGCGCGCCCTGGTCCAGCGTCGCCGAGCGGCGGAGACCGCGGCACCCCCCACGGCGCGCGGCCACCTGTGGATTCTCGTCAACGCTCTTTGCGGGGCCGTCATCGGCGTGAGCTGCTACCAGTGGGCGCTGGCCACCACACCCAGCGGGATTGTGCTGCCGATCGTCGCGACCACGCCGCTGGTCATCATTCCGTTCAGCTATCTGCTCGAGGGCGAGCGGCCGGCCGGCCGCTCGATCATCGGCGGAGCCATTGCCGTGGCCGGCGCCGTGGCGCTCACCCTGGCCCGATAGCCGGATCAACCTCATCGGATCCGACAAAATTCATCGGGGCGGAAGCGACGACCACCGGTCGCGGATGATATAGGCTGACGCGAGGCCGGCATAAGCGTTGAGGCGCGTGATGCCTAGCAGCGTGATCGTGATACCACATCATCCGAGCGCTTTGCTGGTTCGGGTAGTAGAACTCCGCTTCATTCGCCGCGGCGTCACAACGCCGCCGAAAGGGACGCCGAGAGCGCGCTCCGGGTTGTAGCCCCACAAGGTCGTGGGTGGCAGGGCCGGGTTCAGCTGGTCGGTATGCTGGTTGATGTCGATCGTGTAGTGGTGGGCTTTGGTAGAACGGAAGCTGGCCCACGGCCGGCAACGCGCCCGCCAGCGCCAGAATCGCCAGAATCTCGGACAGCCTAGAGCGGTTTCAGAAAAAGTGTAGCCGCGAGCGCCAGCGAGTGGACGAACCATCCGCTCGCTGGCGCTCGCAGCTGCGTTCGCGTTCTCGGCCACATTTTAATTTAAACCGCTCTAGCCTTTTCGGTCTTCATTCCAATTCCCTTCTGAAGGTTGTCTGCAGGTTCGCTTGCGCAAAGGTCTCTCGGTGCCTGCAAGAATGACCTCCACCTTGGGGGTGTAGGACGGCCATCCGGCAGGAACCAAGGACGGCGCCGGAGCGGGATTACTTTTTGCCGCTGGTGAAGATCGCCTTGGCGACCCTTAGCCGTCCCTGCGGGATGGAAGCACGCGGCAACTCTCGACCGGCGTCCGGCCCGAGCTGTGCCTCCACGGCCTGCTCTCTCCGCTGCAACGCCTCCTCCTTCGCCTTCAACCGCGCCAGCTCTTCTTTCAAGATGAGCTTTTCCCCGCTGAAATTGCGCCGTTCCGCCTCCAGCATATCCATGGCCCGATCGAGCCGGGTCCAGGCCGCCTCCAGCGTGGCGTCGCGTTGGAAAGGATCACGGGACGGACAGGGAGCGGCGCTTTGTACCCGTTCGGCCTCGGCGGCCTCGCCCATCGCCCGCAACCGTTGCTCATACGACTGGAGATTCGCCTCCTGTTGCCGCAACAGGTCCAAATCCTCCTGCAACTGCCGCCGGTCCATTTCCAGGCGGATCTGCCCCTGTCGCACTTGCACCGCTTCTTCCCGCAAGCGAACCTCGTCCGCCCGCAGGTCGGAGCGCTTGTTCTCCATTGAATGAAGATCATCGCTCAGCGCCTCCGCTGCCTTGAGGCGTTGCACTTCCTCCTCCGGCCGGTCTCGGTCGCGTTCTGCCGCCAGCGCCGCGCGTTCCCGCGCCAGTGCTTCCCGGGCTTCCGCCACCGCCCGAGCCTTCTCATCTACCGAAGTCTGCGCCGCTGCAACGATCTCGCGCTCGCTCCGCACCTCGTTCAGCTCCGTCTGCTGGCGCGCCGCGTCGGTCTGCTGCACCAGCTGTTTCCTCAATTCGGCTTCGAGCGCGGTCTTCTCCTGGGCCAGCCGCTCCACCACGCTTTTCAAACCGTCGCGTTGTCTCACCAGACGCACCCACTCGGCGCGCCCGTCGCCCGCCGATTCCGCCTCGGCGGATTCACCGCCGATCTCAGCCAGAATGGCTTCCACCTCGGCCAGTACCTCCGGGGTGACCTCACTCGGCGCCGCCTCCTGGCCGGGCCGGAGAATGGCGTTGACCCGCTGCAACACGAGCGCCCAGTCGTTGCCCGGGGCCAGCACGTCGGTAACAGCAACACGGATACCCTTGATCACCGACGGCAGTTCGAGCTGGTTCACCAGCAGGAGTACCGCCAGGCTGGGCTGGAGTTTCTTCAGCGCCTCGATGAGACCGAAACTGCTCATCTCCGGCAGCGGATCCGCGACCAGAGAGAGATCGAACCATTCGCCGTGAGCGGCCTCGATGGCCGCATCTGGCTGGGCGCATGACCGGACATAGTAGCCAGCCCCCGCCAGCAAGAGAGTCAGGGTGCGGCTGGCCGGCTGATCGCCGTGCACCAGTAAGACCTTCTTGATAGAATTCATGCCGGGAAAAAGATTGATAGACCCTGAGAGAGGAAGGCGAAACTACAACAGGCTCGGCTCTTACGGAATGCATTTAAGCATTTTGCCGGCGGATTTACCCGTTTTTATCGGACGCCAGTGCCACCGGGTTGCCTCCCTCGCGCCTACGGGCGCGCCCAGCGATCGCCCTAGGGATTTTGCCCAAGCCTTATTACGAATGAGTTGCGACGAGACTATCCTGGGCAACGGCGCTTTCGCCACGTTCGCCGGGCCGGCCGGAGCAATTTGCGGGATGTGCCTCGCGGGTTCCCCTCAGGTTCGAAACAGCACGTCCTCCCGGTTGAACATGCGCACACAGACCGCCAGTGCGGCCGCGGCGTAGACACAGGTCGATCCGAAGATGAGGGCCAAGTAGTTCCAATGAAAAACTCCCGAGACCAGTTCCTTGCTCGCCAACGCGATGTTGAGGACCGGCACCAGCGCCAGGCGGGCGTTGAGTTCCACGCCGGGCATCATGCCCATCATCGCCGGGACGATGATCAATATGATCAAGGGGGTGGCATAGCTCGATGCTTCCTTGATGCTTTTGGCGAAAAGTGAAACGGCGAGCAAAACCGAACAAAACAGCACGGCTACGGGCAACACCAAGGCCATGACCAGCAGCAGTCCGGCTGGATCGAGCGTCGGCATCGCGCCCGACCGGGCCGCCGCCGAGGCGCCGGCCATGAGACCAATGATGACGAACGTGATTCCCGTCGTGACAATCGAGACCACCGCCGTCGTCAGCGAGGCCGTCAGCACCATCAGGAATTTGCCCAACACAAGGTCGGTCCGCGCCACCGGGCTGCAGAGGATCGTCTCCATGGTGCCGCGCTCCTTTTCCCCAGCCGTGAGATCCATCGCCGGGTACATGGCCCCAGTGAAGCAGAGAAGAATGAACAGGTACGGAATCATTCCGCCAAATCTGTTTCCCGTCACCTTTTCCGGGGGCGCCACATTCTGGGTTTTCGTTTCAAACGGCTTCACCAAAGTCGCCGGCAATCCGCGGGCAACCAGCCGGTCGGTCACCGTCTTTTCGCGGTAACCGTTGAGGAAGTCCCGCAATTCGCCGGCCGCCAGGTC
The DNA here is from genome assembly GCA_003142955.1 of Opitutia bacterium. Classification (GTDB taxonomy): domain Bacteria; phylum Verrucomicrobiota; class Verrucomicrobiia; order Opitutales; family Opitutaceae; genus Fen-1467. The sequence goes on from PLOH01000091.1 coordinate 23,747, forward strand.
CGAACGCAACTCGCCCTCGTAGTTGTAAATCTCGATTTCGGCGGGCGCCCCACGGTCCAGCGCGGCCTCGAAGCCGGCTGGAATCTCGACCGCCGCCCGAAGCTGCTTGTCGGAGATCTGCCGTTTCCAATCCGCTGCGAAAGGCGCAAGCCTCAGCTTCGGGTTCTTCGCCAGGGCCGCGCGCAGGACCGGCGAGTCGTCTCCGCCCAGCACCATCACCGTCGGGATCTCTTCGCGGGCCTTGTTGACCATCTTCATCGTGATGCCCGCCACAGCAATCATGATGCCGGGAATCATCAGCATCGGAATGACGATCATGGAGATCAGCGTCCGGCGATCGCGCAGCGAATCGCGGAGCTCCTTGCGGTAGACCGTAAGGATATTGTGCAGGCTCATGCGGCGTCCTCCTTGTCCGCCCCGACGGCGCGGATGAAAATCTCTTCCAGGTCCTGCTCGTGGTAGCGCTCCTGCAGCGCCGCCAGCGGGCCCTCCGCCACCAGCCGGCCCTGATGAATGACGCCAATCGTGTCGCAGATTTTTTCCACCTCGCTCATGACGTGGGTGGAGTAGATGACGGTCTTGCCGCGGGACCGGCAGTCGCGGACAAAGCGGATGATGTTGCGCGCGGTCATCACGTCGAGTCCGACGGTCGGCTCGTCAAAGATGAGCACGGCGGGATCGTGCACCAGGGTGCGGGCGATGGAGGTCTTCTGCTTCATGCCGGTCGAGAACTTCTCCACCCGGCGGTCGAGAAATTCGTGCAACTCAAGCTCGTCGGCAAGTCGGGCCACGCGTTCGGCGATCGCCGCGTCGGACAGGCCGTTGAGCCGGGCAAAATAGGTGATGGTCTCGCGCGCGGTCAGCCGGCCGTACAGGGCCGTGCTGGTCGCGAGGAAGCCGACGCTCGCCCGCACCCGCTCCGGCTCCGCGACGGTGTCAAACCCGGCCACGGTGGCGCTGCCGCTGGTCGGTCGCAGAAGCGTGGCGAGCAGGCGCAGCGTGGTGGTCTTGCCCGCGCCGTTGGCGCCGAGCAGCCCGTAGATCTGGCCGGGCCGGCAGATGAAGGAGAGGTCATCCACGGCGCGGATCTCGCCGCGTTTCTTGTCGTGAAAGACCTTGGTGAGATTACGGGCTTGGATCATGGGAAGAGGGAAAAGCGAAAATCGGGAAGCCGGGAAAAGAAAAGCGGGAAAACGGCGGAACCCGTCGTGCGAAATTGATTTGAAATGGGCGCCTTGGCTCCTCGGGGTTTTCCGATTTCCCGCTTTATCGTTTTTCCGCCTTGTGTTCAGAGGCTCATCTGATCGCGGAAAGCCTGGGCCTGGCGGCGGGAGAGCTCGACTTTCAAACCGCCCTTCAGATGGATCAGGAGGCTGCCGCTGAACCACGGTTCGATCCGGTCGATCCAGGCGAGGTTGATGATCTGGCGGCGGTTGGCCCGGAAAAAGCAGCGGGGATCGAGCCGCTCTTCCATGGCATTAAGCGAACGAAACAGCTGCGGCTGGGCATCGCCAAAATGCACCCGGGTGTAATTGCCTTCGCTCTCCATGAGGCGGATCATCTTCAGCTCGACAAACCAGCAGCGCTCACCTTCGCGCACGAAGACCTTGTCCTCCGGCGCCAGCCGCGCGATTCGCCCGGCGGAGGGAGGCGCACCCGACGGAGATCCCTCGCGGTCGTGCAACCGCTCGAGCGCCGCGGCCAGACGCACCGGATCCACCGGCTTCATCAAATAGTCGAGCGCGTTGAACTCAAACGCCTTCACCGCGAACTCATCGTAGGCCGTGGTGAAGATCACCTGCGGGAGCGGCGGCTCCAACGTTTCGAGCAGCGCGAATCCGTCGTCCCCCGGCATCTGGATGTCAAGAAAGAGCAGTTCGGGGCCCAGCTTGCCGACGCAGTCGCGGGCCTCATCGGCATTTGCCGCCTCACCGACCACCGTGATGTCCGCGTGTTTCGCCAGCAACCGGCGCAGCTCGTTCCGCGCCAGGCGCTCGTCGTCGATGAGCAGGGCTTTCATGCGGGAAGCACCGTCTTCTGGTCCGGCCGCCGCGCCTGCCGACCGAAGTTGTCCGCACCCCGAGGCGAACCCAGGGCCCGCGCCCCCATGCCCGGCTCCGTCTCCAAGGGGATGATGACGCCCGCGGTCACACAGCCCGGCGGGTTTTCGCGCAAATCGAGCCGGGCCTGGTCGCCGAAGAGCAACTGCAGCCGCTCGGCGGCATTGCGCAGGCCGACCCCGGTTGAGCCGCCGCCCGCCGCCAGGGTGCCGGGATTCGTGACCTGGAGTCGGAGCTGGCCGGATTCGCAGCGCGCGATGATCGCGATCTCTCCGCCCTCGCGCCGCGGTGCGATCCCATACTTGACCGCGTTTTCCACCAGGGTCTGCAGCAACATGGGCGGAATCGACAGGTTGAGCACGCCCGGCTCGACATCAAGCCGCACCCGCAGGCGCTCCTCGTGACGCACCTGTTCGAGGGCGAGATAGTCGTTGACCGTGCGCAGCTCGTCTTCGAAGGGCACGGTCTCCAGCTGACCCGACTGCAAGGAATAGCGCAGAAGATTCGCCAGCTGCGTCACCGCCTGCCGAGCCCGGTCGGGGTTTTCATCAATCAACCCTCGCAGCGAGTTGAGCGAATTGAAGATGAAATGCGGGTTGATCTGCGACTTGAGCGCCCGCAGCTCAGCCTCCTTCACGCTCGTGGCCAGCCGCAGGCGCTCGATCTCGGAACGGTTGAATCGGTCGAAAAGGTGATAGAAAAAATAGACGCACAGCCAGCCGACAAACAGCGTTGTGCCTTGAATCCAAGTGAAGCTGAACACCACCAGAGGGCTGATCTTCGCCGTCCAAGGAGTGCGCATGACGCCGTAGATAATGCCATAAGTCGACATACTCCAAAGCAACGAAAGCATCACGCTGCTTGCCAGGACGCGCGGCACAAGCGGGCGCCAGCCGAGCTGTTTCCAACCCCACCGGGTGATCAACGGGCGCGTATAATGAGTGAGCAGCAGCCCCACCGCGGTCACCACCACTAGAACCGTCGAGGTTTCCACGGGATCGTGGTGATCTTCCGGTTTCGAAAACAATACCGAGAACACCGCCTGCAGCGTGAAGAAGAATCCCCAGCCGCCCACCTGGCAGATGACATAAAGCCGCTCCTTCGCCTCCTGGCGAAGGCCTATCTCGGCGACCGGGACGGAAATAGCGGGAGCGGAATCCATCGGTTGTCACACTACAGCATGACCGCCCTTCGGCGGCAAACTTTAGACAGACGGTCGGCGCGCGGGATCAGTGGCAGGGAAGCTGCCTCCCGAGCGCGGCAGCTTCCCCAGGATGGGACTTTTGACCACAGATTCCGCAGATTGGCGCAGATGATCAACCCGCCTTCTGCATCCGAGCAACACGGCCGGACGGGTAGTCCAATTTGCGATCCCAACGGGCCGGATGTCGCCATCGCCAATGCCGTCGTACCACAGCCCGCGGAGACCGTGATCGTCAAACACCTGCCCAGCAGCTTCGCCGGCACCACGCTCGACGAAACGCTCAAAATAACCGGCCGAATCCATCTCATCGTCGTCGGCTTCATGACGCACATGTGCGTGAGCACGACCGTGCGCGCCGCGCTCGATCACGGCTACCGCTGCACCGTGGTCGCCACCGCGTGCGCCACCCGGGATCTGCCCGATGGCCGCGGCGGCGTGGTGCCGGCTGACATTGTCCATCGGGCCAATCTCGTGGCCCTGGCCGACCGCTTCGCTCAAGTCGTTGAGACCGCGGACGAAATCCTGGATTAAGTCCGGGGCCATTTCGCAAGATCTGGAGAACATCTCCACGACGCCGAGCGCACACGGAAGCGTCGTGACCGCTGCAATCCCGGCTTTCCACAGGCGACTGGTTGGTTAACCTGGAGGTTATGCAGCCCGGTGCCCTTGCCAGCTATCTCGACTCCACAAATCTTCGGCTCGACGCCACGGATGCGGATCTGCGCCTGCTGTGCGCCGACGCGCGCCGGCACGCGCTGGCCGCGGTCATGCTCTATCCATCGGGTGTGCCGCTCGCCTGCACCGTATTGTCAGGTTCCCCAGTTCGCATCGGCACCGTCATCGGGTTTCCTCACGGGCGCTCAACGGTCGCCGGCAAGGAGGCCGAGATCGGCGCGATGGCAGTCGCCGGGGCTCACGAGGTCGATATTGTCATGAACTACGGTGACCTGCGCGAAGGCCGGCGCGCGGCGGTGGCCGCCGAGCTCGGGCGGCTGGGAACGGTCGCCCGCGAGCTCCGGCTTTTGACCAAAGTCATCGTCGAAACCTGTTACCTCGACCGGAATCAAAAGCTCGCAGCGCTGGCCTTGTGCGAGGACGCCGGCGTCGATTTCATCAAGACCTCGACCGGCTTCGGCACGGCCGGCGCCACCGTCGACGACGTGAAGCTCTTCGCCGACCACCGCCGCGGAACGATCCGCATCAAGGCCGCCGGCGGTATCAAGACGCTCGCGCAGGCCCGGGCCCTGATTGCCGCCGGCGCGGAGCGGCTCGGCACCTCGAACGCGGTCGCACTCGTGCTCGAAGAAGCCGGCGGCTCCGCCCCGTCGCCAGCCGGCGGATACTGAGACCACCCCGCCCAGCCACCTATTTGTCATCTATTAAATGACATCACGCCGCTCCTCCGGGGGGTGGTGAGTTTCGACTCCGCGGCGGAAGGGAAGGCGTTAGGTCTTGTCCGCGTCGTAACTGAGCCCGATCGCTGCCCGCCACTGGTCAAGCACGGCCATGTTGCCTAACGTATCTGCCGCGGTCATCTGCGGCACTTCGCGCAGGTCCGCCGCGAGCGCCGCCGCGAAGGCGTCGGCCTCCAGCGCATAAAGCGGCGGCGCGGTGATCCGGATTTCCTCCGGGACCGCGGCGCCGGGACGATGGAGATAGATAGTCGCCGTGCCGCCTTCCCGGGTCGTCACCCACGGCTCTGGCACATGCAGCCAGCCCTTGCTGCCATAGATTCGCACGGAATTATCCTGCAACAACCCGATCCCGCACGTTACCTGGGCCACCACGTCATTCGCAAAGCGCAACAGGGCGGCCGCGTAGACATCCACCGCGGTGCGCGGATCGAGGCATCCCGCGCCGACAACACTCACCGGATCAGCAAAAGCCTTTCCGTCCGCAGCCCCGGCCACGAGGCGCGCCAACGAGACCGGATAGCCTCCGACATCGAGGATTCCGCCGCCACCCAGCGTCTTGTTCCAGAGCCGCGCGTCCGGATTGAAGTCGTTGCAGAAACTGAAGGTGGCTTGAATAAGGCCGATCCGGCCAAGGGCGCCGCTCTTTACCAACTCGACTACTTTCGCGGTCTGCGGGTGACAGCGGTACATGTAAGCCTCCATCAGCATCACCCCGCAGGCGCGCGCCATCTCGATCATCGTCACCGCCCCGCCGCGGTTTACCGCGAGGGGTTTTTCGCAAAGCACATGTTTGCCTGCCTTGGCGGCGCGGACCGTCCATTCCAGGTGCAGCGGGTGAGGGGTGGCGACGTACACCGCGGACACCTCCGGATCGCCGAGGAGGGCTTCGTACGAACCATGCGCCCGCGCCAACCCGAATTCGCGGGCGAATCGGTCCGCCGATTCCTGCGTCCGGCTGCCGACCGCGACCAGTTGTCCGGTCCGCGACGCCGCGACACCCCGTGAGAAAATACCGGCGATATGGCCGGTCCCCAGAATTCCCCATCGCAATTTTGTCATGCGCCAAGTTTCGAACTCTGTCACGCGTTACGCAACGCCCGACATGCGCTCCAACCCTGACTCGCAACTTGAAAGCGAGCCAGGATCAGCGATGTTCAGGCTGGCGCGTTCGAAGCAAATCTCACCATGCACCTCCGATCCATTCCCCTGTTATTGGTATTACTGCTCGCGGCGGGAGCCACTGCCACGGCCGATACTCCCGTCCGCCATCCGGTCGTTGTCGTGGTCTGGGATGGGATGCGGCCCGACTTCGTGAGCGAGCAAAACACGCCCCATCTCTGGGCCCTGGCGCAATCCGGCGTGTTCTTTGCCGAGCACCATCCGGTTTATCCCAGCGCCACGGAGGTCAACGGAACCGCGCTTGCGACCGGCGCGTACCCGGCGCACAGCACGGTTCTCGGCAACAAGGAATTCCGCCCGGAAATTGATCCGGAACGGCCGGTGAGCATCGAGAACCCTTCGGTGATCCGCCGCGCCGATGAGCTCACGCGCGGTCGTGATCTGGCAATCGGAACCTTGGCGGAGTTTCTTCACGCGCAAGGCATGCGCACGGCGATCGCCGGTGCGAAACAGGTCGCGCTGCTGGCCGACCGAGCGCTGCGGCCCGACGACCCCGCTTCGTCGCCCGTCGTCTACGAAGGTGCCGCGCTCCCGCCGCATCTGGAAACGGATCTTGCCACCGCGCTCGGC
>PLOH01000091.1:30212-37837 GCA_003142955.1 Opitutia bacterium
GGGGCCCGGGCGAGCACTGACGTCCTGGTCGTGTCCGATCACGGCTTCTCCACGATCATGCGCGCCCTTGACGTCGCCGCAGATCTGTCGGCCGCCGGTTTTGATGCCACGCGCATCGCCCCCGGCGGCCTGCACCCCGGGCAGGTGTTGGTGGTGAGCAATGGCGGCACGGTGTTTTTTTATGTCGGCGGACGCGATCCCGTCCTTTGCCGCCGGGTGGCCGCGTGGGTGCAGACCCGAGATTGGGCCGGCGTGGTATTTGCCCGCGAACCGATGGAAGGGACGTTTCCCCTCGCGACCGGGCACCTGGATTCGCCCGAGGCGCCGGACGTGGTCGTGGCGCTGCGTTGGTCCTGGGACCGGAGCGCCACCGGGACGCCGGGGTTGATCTGCTCCGACGGCCTCGAACGCGGCCCCGGCCAGGGCAACCACGCCAGCCTTTCGGCCACCGACATGCACAATACGCTGGTGGCCGCCGGACCCGATTTCCGCACCGGCGTGCGCGATCCGCTCCCCAGCGCCAACACCGACCTGACGCCGACGATCCTTTGGATCCTCGGCTTCCCGAAGGCGGCCGCGCAAAGGGATGGTCGGGTGCTCGGCGAGGCGCTGGTCGGGCCGGCGCCTCCGCTCCGGTCGTTCGAGATCAAACGCCTCACTGCCCAGCGGAACCTCGGCAACGGGCAGATCTGGGAGCAATACCTGAACGTCAGTGAACTGAACGGTGTCCAGTATTTCGACGAGGGCAACGGCGCTCTGAGGCTGGAAAGCGGAGACCGGGGACCGGAAAGCGCGCGTCAAACCCGATAGCGACCGTCGAGACCGGAGAGCGGAGACTGGACTCCGGTTTCGACCGCGGATTCTCCGGTGTTGTCACCACGCTGCCGCCCCGTAATACGTTGCAGCAGGCCCATCCCGCACCCCGGAATTCTCCGGAGCTGGCTTCGCCGGAATCGCCCAATTCCAAGAAGGGAGTCACCATGCCCAAGGCCAAGGTCATCTCGCTCGTCAACATGAAAGGCGGCGTCGGCAAGACCACGTGCGCCGTCAATCTGGCCGCGTATTTTGCGCGCGACCACCAGAAGAAAGTGCTGCTCGTCGACCTCGACCCGCAGACCAATACCTCGCTCAGCCTCATGGCCGAGGACACCTGGGAGAAATGGGCCGAAGAGCGCGGGACGATGGCTGACCTGCTCGAGGTCGAGGGCCGGCGCAAACCAGAAGACGCGGTGAAACTCGCCGACTGCATCGTGCACGGCGTGCGGCCCGAATTGCCCACGCTCGACCTGCTGCCGAGCCACCTCAAATTGACTTTTCTGGATCTCGATCTCGCCGCGCGCCCCGGACGGGAGCGCATTTTCGCGCGCAAGCTCGAGAAGGTCTTGCCCGACTACGACCTCGTCATCTGCGACTGCCCGCCGAATCTCCAGACCGCGACCCAAAATGCGCTCTATGCGAGCGACTATTACATCGTGCCGATGCAGCCCGATTTCCTGTCGTCCATCGGACTGGGGTTGCTCCAGGACCGCCTCGCCTACCTGCGCAAAGAACTCGAGTTTCGCATCAGCTGCCTTGGCATCGTTTTTTCGCGCGTGCGGCGCCACATCCTCTTCCACCAGGAAACGATGGCTCGCCTTCCGAAGGCGCCGGAATTTCGCCGGCTGCATTTCTTCCGCACGGTGATTCCGGAGAACATCACGCTGAGCGAGGCGCCGATGGCCGCGAAGCCGGTCCTGCTCTTCGACCCTGCCGCAACCGGCGCCGAGGCGTTCCGCGATTTGGCCTCCGAGATTCTCGCGCGGCTGGACGGCAAATAGGGAGAGCTCCGGCCGGTGTCCTTGCGGAGCAATTTTCGGACAGGATGCGAGGATCTGTCCGCCGACAGCGGCAGCTTTGCCTCACGTTTCTTGCGCCAGAAAGCTACGCCTTCCTGAGTCGGCATCTCGCCCGTCCGTACCTGACCAGGGACCGTAGCCTGTTCAATCGCCTCGAAGGCGCATGGGAAGCGATCACCGATGATACCCTGGCCGGCTATATCGCATTGCTGCCCGACGCCTGGCCAGGCAAGAAAACCTATTCTTCCAGGATCGAATCCTACCTGAAAGATGTCCGCACAGAACTCGCGTCCGCGTTGAATGCGATTACATTGTCCATCCCACCCTCATGAATACCGCCTACACCTACACGCTTCTCCGGTACGTCCACGATGTCGTGTCCGGCGAGTTCGCCAATGTCGGCGTCGTCCTGCTGGCACTTGAAGCGCGCTACGCGGGCGCCATCTGCCGCGAGACCCACGGGCGCATCAGCCAGATGTTTCCCGACATGAACCGGGACGGCTTCAAATCGCTCATGCGCTACATCGAAGGCCGGATCGAGGCAATGGGGGAACGCCTTCGCGGTGAACTGCCTCTGGAGGATATTCCGGCCGACGCTGGCGCGCTCGCGCGCTCGGTCTTGCCGCATGACGACAGCTCGCTGCAATGGGGTCCGGTCGGCGGCGGGTTTTGCGACGAGCCGGCCCAGAAATTGGAGGATCTCTTCGTCCGGTACGTCACGCGATACGACGAGAAGAGCGCCGTNNGAAGTGGAGTTTGCCCGCGCTTACAAAAACGAGCAGTGGCACTGCATCGAGGCCCTGTCGCTTGATCTGGCCCTCGCCGAGAGTATCAAGGACAAAGCGCATCGCTGGCTCGGTCAGATTGCCAGCGTCCAAAATGCCGAACGATTCCACGTGCATTTCCTGGTAGGCGCACCGCAGACGCCTGAGCTGCGAGAGAGCTACGAGAACGCACTCAAGATTCTGGCCAAGGTCCCCGTACCCCACGAAATCGTGTCAGAAGAGGGAGCTTCAGGTTTCGCGAGTCGGATGGGCAAGCTGGTCGTTGAACACGAGCGCCGTTCAGCCTGAAACGTGCTGGCATGGTCTGCTTCGGCGACAAGGGGCCGTCGCTCAGACCCTCGACGGCGACAGCGCGCCGCCCTCCAGATTCTGACAGTACGGGGATAACCATTGGCATTTGTCCGCCGGTATCCCTTTGGTTGCGGCATCAGCAGCGGCAGGAAACGACCAAGCTGCTAACTCACCAGCTCGTCGTAGACCGTGCCGAGGATGCCCGGCAGGCGGTTGGGCGCGGGCACGTGGAAATCAGGGAAACCCGGCAGATTGTCGAGCGCCACGATCAGCTCCTTCGTCCGGCCGGCGGCAATGCCCTGCTGCACATGCTCGAGCAGCGCGGTGAGCAGATCGCGCATGATGAGCAGATCGTCGCGGGTCCCGGTGACGCCGAACCTGGCGATGCCATGTCCAAAGATATAGATGGCATCGGCCGGGAAATTGCGGTGCACCTCCTCCAGCCGCCGCACCCAGCCGCGCACACTCGCTCCGCCGGGCCGGTCGACATACGGATAGAGCCGGTTGAAAACCAGGTCGCCCATGTGCACGACGTTGGCCTTCTCGAACATGATGACCGCATCTCCGTTGGTGTGCGCCGGACCGAAGTACTGGGCCGTCACAACTTCGTCGCCGGCATCGTGGCGCCACGCCTCGGCGAAAGTCGTGTCCGCGTACACCTGTTCCGCCAACGTGCCTTTCTGTTCCGCGGCGGCGGCCTGCAACCGGGGCACATTGGCTTGCGCCACGATCTTCCCGGTCACGGGCTTGAACACTGGGTTGCCGCTGGTGTGATCAGCGTGGTGATGCGTATTGAGCACCACATCGAGCTTGCGGTCGCCCCGGCCTGGCAGACCGGCGAAACACGCCGCCGCCGTATCGGGAAACTGGGTATCGATGACGATCAGGGCCGAGGGCGAAGCCAGCCAGCCGATCGTTCCTCCCCGGCCGGTAAAAACCCCGGTATGGCGACGCAAAGATTCGAACGCGGTGATCGACGGGGTGGGCGCGGCGGCCGGCTTGGCTCCCGTGGAACCGCTCGAAGGGCCGGGGGGTTGCGCGCGAACCAGGGAACGTGACCACAAGCCGGCCGCAGCCAGCCCGGCGGAGCGAAGGAGGAAGGTGCGGCGGTTCATTCCGGTGAGCTTATTCCGGGCTGCCCTGGAATAAACCAAAAAGAATCCCCGTAACCTTTTCCGGCACGGCCGGTTTCTACCCACATCCAGCCATGCCCGTTATCCGCCGTGATCGCCGCCCTCCAATCACAATTACATGTTCAACCGTGCCCGCCCATGGTTGAATCCGTCCTGCCAGCTGTGGACTCCCCCTCCGACCACGAACTCATGATCGCCGTCCGCGCCGGCGAAATCGACAAGCTCGGCGACCTCTTCGAACGGCACCACCGGCCGCTTTACGGCTTTTTTGTGCGCCACACGGGCGATCGCACCGCGAGCGAGGACCTGGTCCAGCTCGTGTTTTATCGGATTCTCAAATACCGTCATACTTACCGCGATGAGGGCCGGTTTTCCGCCTGGATCTATCACCTCGCTCGCAAGGTCGCCGCCGATCATTTCCGGCGGAATAGCACCGCGCCGCACGCCACCGATCCCGACGATCTTCACACGGTGCCGGATGAGGCGCCGGACGCGGCTGATCGCGCGGTGCGGACCGACGATACCGAGCGCTTGCAAGCCGCCCTCGCCGCGCTCGATCCCGACCAGCGCGAGTTGCTCGTGCTCGCGCGTTTTCAGCATCTGAAGCATGAGGAGATCGCGCGCCTTTTTGAACTATCCGTCGGTGCCGTGAAAGTGCGCGCCCACCGGGCACTCAAGGAGCTGCGCGATATCTATTTCAAACTCAGCCGGGAACCGGCCGCCTGACTCGCCCACCTTGGGCCCTTCTTCATCTGCGCCCTCACGCCGACTTTCACTTTCACTCTCACTTTCGCCTTTTCCCACCATGAATTGCCAACGCGTCCAGGAAAGTTTTCTCGATTATCAGGATGGCGCCCTTTCCCCCGCCGATGCCAGCGCCGTGCGCGAACACCTGAAGACGTGCCTCGGCTGCCAGCGGGAATGGGCCGGCCTCCAGGAGATCTCGCTCAAGCTCGACCGTCTGCCGCCGGTCGCACCCAGCCCGCGCCTCCGCGCCCAATTTTACGCCATGCTGGAGACCCACCGGCGCGCGGCGGATTCGCGCAGCCCGTTTGTGGCGATGCGCAGCCGTCTCGATCGCTTCTTTTCCGCCCTCCTGCCGGCGCGCCCCGCCCTGCAGTTCGCCCTGGCGTGTGGCCTGCTTGCGGCCGGCCTCCTGTTTGGGGCGCGCTATCTCCGCCCAACACTCGACCCGGCCACGGAGAAAAGGATCGCCGAACTACAGAACAAGGTCGATTCGATGGCGCCGCTCGTCACCTACTCGGTTCTCCAGCAGAAATCCACGACCGAGCGGCTCCGCATCGTGCTCGCCACGCTGAATCTCAAGCAAAACGACCAGCAGGTCGTCAGCGGACTCCTCGCTTCCCTCGCCTTCGATCCCAGCGTGAACGTGCGCCTGTCCGCGCTCGAAGCGCTCTATCCGCGCGCCGACCAACCGGCCGTGCGTTCCGCTGTCACTGCGTCGCTTCCGCGCGAGCCTTCACCCCTGGTGCAGGTGACCATGATTGACTTTCTCGCCGCCACTCGCGACCCAGCCGCCTTCGCCACGATCGAGGGCATCAGCCGCAACCAGAACTACGACCAGGCGGTCCGCGAGGCCGCGCGCCGCGCCCTTGCCCAACTCTGATTCAACCCGCAATTCCAGGGTTTTCCCATCCATCTCTAACATCCCCCAGTCATGCATACCACCCTTCGTCTTGCCACTGTCCTGCTCTGCCTTCCCGCCGCGGGTTTGATTGCCCGGGCGGCCGAACCCGCCCAAACGACTCCCGCAGCCCCCGCCGCACCGACCAACAAGAACACCGAGATCAACGTCGTTGCCGCCGGTAAATCGGTCGACGTTGAGGCCCCCGCCATCGAAATCGACACGAGCAGCGAGGGGAAAACGCTCTCGCCGGCCCGACTCAAATTCAGCGATCATACCAAACCCGGCAAACTCCGGTTACGAGTCATGTGGGGCGATATCACGGTCACCGGCGCCGACACCCAAGCGGTCACGATTGTCTCGAACATCAAGAACAAGCAGCAAGCATCGGCGAAGAATTCCGCCGGGCTCCGCCGGCTCGATTCCGAAACGACCTATACCGCGACGGAAAAGGACAACGTGATCACGATCGAGCTGGGCGGCGATAGTCCGGATCCGTCCTCCGGAGCCACCCTCGCCATCACCACGCCCCGCAATACTTCCGTCGTCGTTGAAAACACCTTTGGCGGCCGGGTCGACGTCAAGAATATCGAGGGCGACGCTGACATCCGCAGCCTCAATGGCGAGGTCACGCTCGACCAGATCGCCGGCTCGGCCTTGGTCGAAACGATGAATGGCGAAATCCATGCGACGTTCATCAAAGTGGCGGAAGGCAAGCCGCTTTCCTTTACGTCAATGAATGGAGAAGTCGACGTGCGCATTCCCGCCGACACCAAAGCCAACGTGCGTCTGCGCACGCAAAACGGCGCCGTGCTGACCGATTTCGACGAGAAGGCCCTGATCACCAAGACGGAAGCGGCCCACGGCCGGATCGTGAAACACGTCCGCATTTCCCATCGTTCCGCCGATAAATCGGATGACTCTGATTGGCACGATGACATCCGCGACGCCGTCCGGGAAGCCACCGAGGCCGTCGGGGAGGCGGCGCGGGAAGCGGGCGACGTCGCCCGGGAGGCCGCGGACGCCGCACGCGAAGGAGTGGCGGAAGCCCGGGGCATGCCTTCTCCCGCCCCACTGCCTCCCATTCCTCCCATTCCTCCCTTTCCGCCCGTGCTGCCCTCGATCTCCGGTGGTAAGGTCGTCAGCGGCACGCTGAATGGCGGCGGTCCCGAAATCCAGATCGCAACGATGAACGGCACGATCACCCTGCGCAAAACGCCGCAGTGATGGTCGGCAGGCGGCGTCGGAGCGGGAAACAATCGTCGCGCAAGCCGGTCCTTAATCCCATGCACCACCTGAAACTCCAGCTCCAAGGGTTTGCCCGCTGGCTCTGGAGGGAATGGGTCCAGCCTCTGAGCATCGTCGCCGCCGTGGTGTTCCCGCTCAAATCTTCGTTCGCCGAGTGGAATTACGTTCCATCCGGCTCGATGATGCCCTCGATTTTGCCCGGTGATCTCGTGTGGGTGAACAAGCTCGCTTACGATTTGAAGGTGCCGTTCAGCACGCGGCACTTGGCTGAATGGGGCGACCCGCAGCGCGGCGATGTCGCGGTATTCTACTCACCCGCCGATGGAGTCCGGCTGGTCAAGCGCGTGATCGGCCTGCCCGGCGACGTCGTCGAATCCCGCAACGATCGGCTCTACCTCAACGGCCTTGCGCTCGCCTATGCGCCGCTGCCCGCGGGACTCACCCGCCCCGGTTTGCCGCGCGCTCCCATGCTCGCCGAGGAAGAACTTGCCGGCCGGCCACACCCGGTCCAAATCCTGCCGGCCCGGCCGGCGTGGCGGACCTTCGGGCCGATCTGCGTGCCGCCCGGATGCTATTTTATGATGGGGGACAATCGCGACGACAGCCACGACTCGCGGTATTTCGGATGCGTCTCTCGCCGCAGTGTCGTTGGTCGCGCCACGACCATCATCGCGTCCGCTGATCCGGA
>PLOH01000077.1:0-29212 GCA_003142955.1 Opitutia bacterium
AGCAAAGCGCCGCAGATGTTCTCTGGTTTGCAACCCTCTTTTAAGCCGCTACCCGCGCCCTCCTATTTAGACAAAACGATGCCAAAATGCCAGGGTGGCAGATCAAGGGTCAGACCCGTGCTCAACCCGACCGCCGCGGCCCAGCTTTGCACCTGCACAGGCCGCGGGCGAACCGCTATGTCAGGCCCCCTGGGAGTAGGAATGTCAGAACGCCAGTGCATCACCAGCACACGTCCGCCCGGCCCAATCACCCGCGCTGCCTCGGCGACAAGGGCCTGTGGGTCAGCAAAATGAAGGATGTTAAACAGCAGGCATGCATCGCAGCTTCCTGAAGGCAGATTAAACCCGTGCACGAGCACATCCCGCAGCGTCGGATGCACATTGTCCAAGCGCGCTTCCGTAGCTTGCTCGCGGGTGCACTCGGCCATGGCTGGCTCGATGTCGAAGGTGAATACGGTTCCTGCCACACGTCGGGCAACTGGGAGCGTGAAGGTGCCATAACCGCAGCCCATTTCGGCGACATTCCGCACGGTCTGATCGACGCCCAATCGGTCGAGAACCAAGGAGACATCGAACAAGGATTCCCAATAGTTTTTCTCGGGCATGCCGCTGTCCGGAACCTTCATGCGGCAACGGTAGGCGGAACGCGCGCAGTTCCAAGCGCGGTTTGGCCAACAAAATGGCGGAGCGAGCACCGGGCCTGCCGCGACCAACGGAAGCGGTCGCCCCAAGGCGACCCGGCGCACAGCGGGAGGGCGAGCAGGAGAGCGCGAGAGGGCGGTTCGCACAGAGCCCTCTCGCACGCGGATGTCACCACGCCGGCGAAGCTGGTTTTTCAGCCGCGAGCCAGGAGCCGTGCTTGATCTGGTTGCGCAAATGCAACGCTTCATCGTAAGGCGTGCGCGTCTGCCACATTTTCCAAAGGATACGCAGCCAACGCTGACCGAGGCACCGCACCGCACAGGCATGGGACTTTCCTTTCTTGCGATGCGCCTGGTAATACGCCTCCGCCCACGAACAGCGTTGCCGACTCAGATTGGCCCAGTGATGAACCGTGGCTCGCAGGGTGTTGTTACACGAGTGGCGCAGGCGTTGGTAGATTTTCGCCCCAGACTGGACGGTAACTGGCGCGGTGCCGGCGTTGCACTGCAACACTTCGACGTCGGGGAAGCGTTCCCGATCGTCGCCGATCTCGCCGAGCAATCGCGGACCGATCTTCGTGCCGGTGCCCGGCAGCGAGCCGAACAGCGCATGGTCGGGATGCTGTGCAAAAACGGATGCGATGCGGCGACGGTATTCGTTCAAGTTCTTCTCGAGCGCGGTCAGGACTTGGGCAAGCGTGATGGCCAAGAGGCTTTTCGCGGCGATGGCGGCCGGCGAGCCAACCAGCGCGGTCGCACGACCAAACACGTCCAGCCGATGTTGTGCGGTGTCGCGCCAGAGGCGATGGAGATGAAGGAAGGCGGTCCACCGCCGCTTGCCGGCGGCCTGCAACGCTTCGGGGGTCGGGAAGGCGATAATGAACGCCCACGTTGCCGGTGTCGTCCAATCCGTGAACGCCTCCAACGCCGCCGGGTAATAGTCGTGTAGCGCGGAGCGCAACTGATTCACCAGCGCCGTGCGTTGCTCGATGAGCGCGATCTCGTCGCGGCAGAGAAGCCGTAGCTCGGCGATGCGCGGGTCGAGGCGCACCAAGGGACGCCATCTGCCGCCATCCAAGCGGAGCGCATCGGCCATCGTCCACGCGTCGCGGTAGTCGTCCTTGACTCCGCTGGGAGCATGGCGCTCGCGATACCGCTCTGCCGACTTTGGATTGATTGGATAAACCCGGACTTCACACGCGAGCAGTTGCTCAACGGTGAGTCCTTGGTTCGTCTCGATGGCGACCGGCAGGCCGGGATACTTGGCCAGCAAAATGCGCACCTCCTGCCAGCCGGCGGGAGTATGATCGAAGCGCAGGGCATCGACGACAACGCCGTGTTGGTTCAACACCACCACGTCGTGATGTTCGCGCGCCCAGTCGAGGGCGGCGAAGTGGGTATTCTCATTCCAGTTCATGGGCTTTCCTTTTTTTGGTTTATCACCCGTTCACCTCGGCCGTGCGCAAACCTGATACAGGGATCCTCGAAGGATGATGTTCTCTCATGCGTTGAACCGAAGGCGCCCAGCGCGCCCGGTCATCTGCGGCAGTTGCTCGTGGCAAGGGGAGCCGGAGACCGTTTGCACGCCAGGGCCGGGTGGCGGCAAGGGTCGAGCCTGCCGCCGGACCGAACCGTTCACAACGTAGCTAGACCGGCTTGGGATTTCTCCGCCGCAGGGTCATGAACGGTATCGGAAGTGGCTGCGAAAAATAATCCCGGCACGCGCGATGATCTGCGGCGATTGCTCACGGGCGACAGGGAACGGGGATCGTTCACGTGCCGGGAAAGTGGGATGGAAATGAACTGCCGGCTGGCGCGGTGATCTGCGACAATTGCTGATCGCATGAGGGAACGAAAACTGTTGCCGGCCGGCTCGACTGACTGGTGGCAGAGCCACGTCGCCGGCCGAGTTGTTCACAACCTCGCAGGGCTTCACTTGGGGCTCCGCCCAGCGGGGTCATGAACAACGTCGGAATCGGTATCAGGGAACGGCGCGCGGAGCTCCGGCGACACCTCTTGCGCTATACCGATCAACCACCGCCACTTCGACAGCAAAAATCAAGAGATACTTGCTGCGTTATTTAATTCGTAACTATTTTGTGTGTAGATAAAAAAGAAATAATTTGCAGATAAACAAAGCGACAAGAAGTCACAAAACAAAGTTGACGTAATCGGTAAAACATAGTTATCTTATGCTGCAAAACAAAGCCGATG
The DNA here is from genome assembly GCA_003142955.1 of Opitutia bacterium. Lineage (GTDB taxonomy): Bacteria > Verrucomicrobiota > Verrucomicrobiia > Opitutales > Opitutaceae > Fen-1467. The sequence goes on from PLOH01000077.1 coordinate 2,856, forward strand.
ACAACACCTCAACAAGCCCTAGCCATCGCCCTGCAACGAGTGCGCGCCAGCGCAACCGGTGAGGTCGTTCGCGGCCCGGACATTTCCCGGCCGGATCGCCTGCTGCTGACGAAACGCGGTTTCCTCGTGGAGGTCATCAAAGGCTGGTATGCCCTGACCACCCCACAGGCGGAGCCCGGCGATACGGCCTTCTGGCACGCGCATTTCTGGGGTTTCGCCAGCGCCTACCTGCGCCACCGCTTCGGCATGAACTACAGTTTGTCCGCCGAGCACTCGCTCGACCTGTGGACTGGCAACACCCAGACGCCCTCGCAATTGATCGTCATTGCCGGCAAGGGGGGCACATCGACCGTGCAGCTTCCGAACCGCACGTCGTTGCTGATCTATGCCGACAAAAAAAACCTGCCCAAGCCGACAGAACTTCGGCAAGGCGTACAGGTCATGCCGCTGGCTCTGGCGCTCGTGCGGGTCAGCCCGGGCTTTTTCCGGCATTCCGCCACCAGCGCGGAGATCGCCCTGCGCCTTGTCCGCCCGGAAGATCTCAGCCGCGTCCTGTTGGGCGAGGCGGGTTCCCCCGCTGCGGCCGGCCGGCTGGTCGGCGCCTTTCGGCACTGCGGCCTGACGGAGCAGGCCAACCGCCTCGCCGCGGACCTGACCGCCGCCGGTCTCGAGTTCGATGAAACCAACCCGTTCGCCGCTCCGCCGCGACTGCCCGCCGGACTGCTCTTCACCTCGCCCTATGTGGGCCGGCTGAAAGCCCTCTGGCAGCACATGCGTCCGGTCGTGAACGAACTCTTTCCGGCGGCGCCCGGCGCTGCCCAGGCCGACACCTATCTCAGTCGCGTGACCGAAATCTACACGCACGACGCCTACCACTCCCTTTCTATCGAGGGCTATCAGGTAACGCCGGAATTGATCGCGCAGATTGCCGCCCGCGAATGGAACCCGGAAACGGATGGAGCCGATCAGGGCCAAGTGAATGCGATGGCCGCGAAAGGCTATTACGAGACTTTCCAGGCGGTCATGACGAGCCTGCGGGAAATCCTCGGCGGCCAGCCTGCGGCCGCGACCATCAACCGCGACCTGCCGGCTTGGTATCGCGCGCTGTTCAGCCCGTCCGTCCAGGCGGGCCTGCTGCCGGCCTATGCGCTCGCTGGCTACCGCAACCGGCCCGTATTCATCCGGGGCTCCGAACACGTGCCGCCGCCGTATGAGTCCGTGCCGGAACTGCTGGACACCCTCTTTGCGCTCCTGGCCGCCGAATCATCTGCCGGGGTCCAGGCGGTCCTCGGACATTTCCTCTTCGTCTATATCCATCCCTATTCGGACGGCAACGGCCGCATTGGCCGGTTCATCCTCAACTCCTTTCTCGCCTCCGGCGGGTATCCGTGGACCGTCATCCGCGTCGAGCACCGACAAGCCTACATGGCGGCGTTGGAAAACGCTTTGGTCCGCCATGACATCAGCGATTTCACCCGCTTCGTCGCCGCGGAAATGTCGGCCTCGGCTCAACTCAAAGGTCCGAAGACGTGACGGTACGCTGCATCTCCTAGACTGCCTTAACCTATCGCATACCAGTCGAGATTGAAAGCAATGGCGAAGGCCGCAACCCGCATGGACGAACGCGCTGACTCGCCGGATTCGTTGTAGCCTTGCATGACCGGTTCGATCTGGCGGACCAGCTCGGCATAGATCGACTTGCGGGGATTTTCGTCCGGCACTTCACGGGCTAGCGTGTCCTCAATGAGACGGCTGATGATGCCCAGGTGCTCGCTGGCGGAGCCGGCGGCGTCCGGCAGTCGCTCGACCTGGATGGATTGCAGCAGGCCGGGGCCGTCAATCTGTTCGGGATTGGCGTTGGCGACACCGCTCGCGTCCGGCGTGCGATAATAACCGCGCCTCCCCTGCCGCGGTCAAGCTGGAGAGCGAAGCGGAGCTTGACGGCGGCGACACAATGGAGGCGCGATGGGCGGTGAGGGATTCAAGGTAATTATGTTGCTAATCATAGGTAGTTATTCATATCTAACTATGTTTTGTAACATGCCCACCAAAATCCAGACCATCGAGCGTCTCGTCCGCAAGCAGGGGAACATCCGCGCCCGCGATCTCAAACGACGCGGGCTGCCGAGCGTTTACCTCGGTCGGCTCGTCCGGCAAGGCCGGCTGGTGCGCCGCGCCCGAGGCGTGTATGCCCTGGTTGATCAGGAAATCAGCGGCACGCACGATTGGGAACTCGCGTGCCTGCGCCTGCCCCACGGTGTGCTCTGCCTCCTTTCGGCGCTAGTTTACCACGGTATCGGCACCCAAAACCCCGCCGGGGTCTGGATGGCTATCGACGTGAAGGCCTGGCGTCCGCGGGCGGGCTATCCGCGGATGCGAATTGTGCGTTTCTCCGGGCCGGCGCTCTCGCACGGGGTCATGACGGTGCGGGCTGGTCGCGCCACCCTGCGGGTTTACGATCCGGCGAAGACCGTCGCGGACTGCTTTAAATATCGCCACAAAATCGGACTGGAAGTCGCGGTGGAATCACTCCGCGAAGGCTGGCGGGCAAAGAAGTTCACTCTTGAACAACTCGCCGAGGCGGCCCGGGTCTGCCGCGTCCGCCACGTCATTCAGCCCTATCTTGAAATGCTCACATGACCGCACCAAAGAACCTGGCGGCCTCCGTCAAAGCGCGTCTGCTCGCCGTGGCCGAGCGGCGCGACGAATCCTTCAATCAGCTCATGGTGCGCTTTGGCGTCGAGCGGCTGCTTTATCGCCTGAGCCAGTCACGGCACGCCGATAAATTTTTGCTCAAGGGCGCAATGTTGTTTGCCCAGTGGGACGAGAAAGCTCCCCGGCCTACACAAGATGTCGATTTTCTCGCTTTCGGGCCAACCGAGCTGGAAGACATTGCGGCCATCTTCCGGGAGATTGTCGAAACGCCTGTTCCCGCCGACGGACTCGTTTTCCAACCCGATTCCAGCTGATTGTACTTTTATCGAAGATGGCGATCGTCCGGACGGAGATTGCTTGCCGAGAATAATGGACTTGAATCCCGGTCGGATGCCAAAAAATCTCGGATCCATGATCTTTCGAACCGTGTTGGGATTGTTGATGGCAGCGGCTCTTGCGTGGCGTGGCCTTAGAGCTGCCAATGGAGGCTCGGATGCACCTTGGGACAACAAGACGTCGGGTGCTTTAGTCGGCATCAATAATATCGTGAACCCGAGCGTAGTTGTCGATCTGCCTCTTGATGAAGTGAAACAACGCCTTGAGGCGCATTTGGAGATCCTGAGCGGATGTTTCCTGTTGCCGATCAAAGGACCGATACAGTGGATTTCAGTGAAACCGGGATCAAGTGGGGACAAGACAGAAAGGGGGGTCCATGTGCAACGACACGTGGTTGCCAGACTTTTCTTAGACGCAATGCCGGACAAGGTGAAGGACGTTATCCCCCCCAAGAATGCGCCATATCGGGACGAGATGCAGGTCGCGCGATGCAGAGTGGATATTTCTATTGAGGAGCAAAAAGGCCGGTCATTCGTTGAGATTACGCGATTCTGGAATTACCGGATGCGAAATACTCTCGGGCGAACGGGCATTCCACTCCCGGGATATGGTGTTGGAGGGGGCAATGATCCTCAAAATGTCAGGGAGATAGATCCAGACTTCCAACTCGTAAGGGTGGTCGTCCAAGGAGTTAAATTCTGCATGATAGACGCAGACGACTATATGCGCAGACATGTCGATCCGGACTGGATAGAGAAAGTGCCGCTAGAAACGCAATGATGCTAGTCACTTCTGACAAAAAACTCCCGATGAAAGATCTGCCTCTATCGAAAGTCTATCAGTTGCTCGAACCGGGCCCGGTGGTCCTGCTGACGACCGCCCACAAGGGCNNGAGTTTGAGCCGCCGCTGGTTGCCTGTGTCGTCAGCGACGCCAATTACAGCTTTGCCGCGTTGCGGGCGACGAAAGAGTGCGTGATCGCCATTCCAGCACTGGCGCTAGCGCCCAAAGTTGTGGTAGTCGGCAACTGCTCGGGCCGCAGGGTGGAGAAGTTCGAAGTCTTCGGTCTCACGCCGGTGCCAGCAGAGCGCGTTTCGCCGCCCCTAATAGCCGAGTGCTTCGCGAATCTCGAATGTCGGGTGGCTGATACTCGTCTCGCGAACAAGTTTAACCTGTTCGTCCTTGAAGTACTCAAGGCCTGGTTCGACCCCACGCAAAAGAATCCCAAGACCATCCACCATCACGGCCATGGCCGGTTCACTGTGGATGGTGAAATGGTCAAGCTGAAGTCGGGGAAGCCCTGATAACGGCAGCGCACTGCTCAAGGAATTAGGTTCCCTCGTCGTGGGCGGGGCGGCGGCAGAGGGTGCTCGCATTCACCTTTCGCGCTCATCTCTTGGCCTACGCTGAACGGCCAATCACAACCTACGGCTGGCGGGCCTCCTGCCCCGCTGGGGGCGTGATAACCGGGGTCGGTGACTGCGACGTTTGGGTCTCTGAATTGGCCTGTTTTTCCTGTCGCCGCTGCAACAATTCTTCCGCCCGTTTAGCGTCTCTGCGGGCTAAACGATCGTCGTAGGGAAACGCCTCCGCCGTAAAGACCTCCAAAGCTCCGTGCAATGCGACCACTGCCTGGTTGAGCAACTGCACGCTTTCCGCGCCTTCGCTCCGCTCGCCCTGCGCCCGCAGTGCGTTGCCCAGATTTTTCTGCGATTCCGCCCAGTCATTCGGGAGCGTCATCCGAGTGCGCACTTCAAGCGACGCGCGACACGCGTTTACCGCCTGGCCGAGTAGCTGCATGCTTTCCGCGCCTTCGCTGCGCTCTGCTTGGTCGAGCAACGCATGGCCTAGAGAATCTTGGGTATCAGCCCAGTCCTGAGGAAGCGTTGCCTTGGCGTTGACTTCGAGGGCCGCGCGATGCGCGGCCACTGCCTCGTCCAGAAAACGCACACTTTCCGCGTCTTTACTTCGCTCGGCTTGGGTTCGCAGCGCAATGCCCAGACCATTCTGGATCCCGGCCCAAAACTGCGGGAGCGCTGCCCGAGTGCAAACTTCCAGGGCTGCGCGGTGCGCGGCCACTGCCTGGCTGAGCAAGCGCATGCTTTCTGCACCCTCGCTTCGCTCGCCCTGCATATACAGGGTAAAGCCCAAACTACTCTGGGTCGCCGCCCAATTCTGCGGGAACGCATCCCGGGTATAGACTTCGAGGGCCGCGCGATGCGCGGCTACCGCCTGGTCCAGCAGTTTCCCGCCTTCTTCGTCTTCGCTTCGCTCGGCCTGTATTTGCAGCGCAATTCCCAGATTGTTCTGAGCCTTGGCCCAGTACTGCAGGAACGTCTTCCGAGTAAAAACTTCAAGGACCGCACGAGAGGCAGCTACCGCTTGGTCCAGCAGTTCCACGCCTTCCGTGCCTTCAGTGCGCTCAGCCTGCGCTCGTAACGCAAGGCCAAGGTTATTCTGCGTCCGCGCCCAATCCTGCGGCAACGCCTCGCGGGTATAAACTTCGAGCGCCGCGCGCTGTGCAACCACCGCCTGACCCAGCAGCGACACACTCTCCGCGCCCTCGCTGCGGACGCCCTGCATTTGCAGCACAAGGCCCAGATTACCCTGGGCCATTGCCCATCCGTACGGGACAGCTTTCCGCGTGTAAACTCCGAGGGCTGCGCGATACGCAGCCACTGCCTGACACAGCAGTTGCACGCTTTCCGCGCCGTCGCTCCGCCCACTCTGCGTCCCCAGCGCATTGCCCAGGTTAATCTGCGCACGCGCCCATTCTCGCGGGAACGCCTTCTGCGTCCAAACTTCAAGCGCCGCGCGGTGCGCAGCCACCGATTCACCGAGCAGCCTGACGCTCTCCGCTCCTTCGCTCCGCTCGCCCTGTAATCGGAGGGCAACGCCCAGATTATCCTGCATCCCAGCCCAGTCCTTTGGGTAGGCTTCCCGGGTGAACACTTCGAGTGCGGCGCGATACGCGGCCGCCGCCTGGCCTAGCTGTCGCACGTTCTCCGCGCCTGCACTTCGCTGCCCCTGCGCCAGCAGCACGTTACCCAGATCACCCTGCGTCCCCGCCCATTTCTGCGGAGACGCTTCCCGGGTGCGCACTTCGAGGGCCGCGCGCAGCGCGGCAACCGCCTGGTCCAGTTGCCGCATGCTCTCTTCGCCTTCGCTATGCTCGCCTTTCATCGCTAACGCCAAGCCCCGAGCATGTTGGTCCGCCGCCCATTTCTGCGGCATCAGATACCGTGTGCAGGGTCCCAAGGCTGCGCGGCCACGGAATACGCACAAGAGCACCAACAGAACAAGCGCCAAGGTCGAAAGCGCCCAAACGAGCAACCGAACCGCACGAGGGGATTTCATCATGATCGGCAGATCTATCCTATTTCGAAACCAAGATGGACAACCGCGACCTACGGCTGGCGGGCCTCCTGCCCCGCTTGGGGCGGGACTGCATCGGGCGTCGCTTGCAACAGTCGGTTTGGCTCTCTAATCGTTGACCGAAATTCCTGAAGGAAACGATTTACGGCTGCTCCTGGGTCGACTTCAGCGGGATACGTAATGCGATATTCGATTGTCCAGACGCTGCCAACGTAGCAGTAAACGTAAAGGAGGGACTCAACTGGACCTGCTCGACCTGCGAAGATTTCCGTGTAAGCGAACTTGGCGAAATATCCTGGCTGATCCAAACCAGTGGCCAGTGCAGGAATATCGGATTCACTGGCCAGCTGCGCTCCGCTGTGGGCCTGCATAATCTCATTCTTGCATCGCTGGAATTCCCCCCGAGCTAACGTCTCTCTTGCTTCGTCGACGACTGATTTCGGTGAACCAATTGATCGCAGGGCTGGCGAAGGGAAAACGTAAGCCGTGACTGTAATCGGAGTGCGCGGCGACATCAGATTATATGCCGCGCTAACATCCAGCCCGCCCGCGTCATACTGCCTGATTCCAGCACGCGTGAAACCCCCACAAGTGAGTGGAAACTGCATGCCAGATGCCGAATGCTCCACAACTCCGTTCGCTATCTCCCGCGTGGCAGGCCCGCCGGGGATCGGCGGAACACTTGGGCATCCTGCAAGCAGCACCACAATAGCCGACGAGAGCGATACAGCGACGTGCTTCATATTCAATTATGCTAGACGTTCAAAGACCTGCAGCGCCCGTCGGCGGCGCGACCGGTGCGCCAGCTGGCGGGGTGACGTTGGCCGGGGTCGGCAGTGGAGACTTGTTCGGTAATCCGCCAATACAAACCTTCTTGAAGTATCGCAGTTCCTCCAGTTTCTCGCGCCGGTAGGTTGCGTCTTGGTACGCACGTCCAAAAAACTCAGCAATTTTCATGGGATAGCTCTTCCTTTGCCGAACAAGGGGTACGCCATCGCGTGTACGCCTGTTCCTCGCATCGTTCAACTAATTATTGGTTTCTGAAAATCTCGGGTGAGGTCCGGTAAGGACCATGCCAAGGCTGAATCCGCGCTTCTGGATTCCCCTGATGGGCCATTGCTCCGGGAAAACCTTGGGCTGGACTGTGATGACCCCACCACCCCACCTGACCAAGGCGCTGCTGGCTGCAGTCAAGATGGACGCCACGCCGCCCCGTCCCTCCTGTGACGAGTTTGACCATTGTTCTCATCGGTTGCACAGATGCCATGACACCGGTGAAAAGTGACCTCGTTGACGCACCGTACGTCCAAGAGTTCTCCTTGGTGCTGGAGTGCAGGCTTGCGCACACATTCGAGCTGGGGCTGCACACGCAATTTGTCGGGGAGATTCTGGATGTTAAAGCTGAAGAAGCCGTGCTGGGCAAAGGTGGGCTGGTGGACATCAAGACAATGAACCCGCTGGTGTTCACGCCGGACACGCAATCCTACTATGGCGTCGGCGCGTTTGTGGGGAAGGCCTTCTCGGTGGGCAAGACGCTTTGACGAGGACGGCATTCTACCATGCGCACACCTCGTTCCAGCGCGACGTCAATGGCGGGGGTGCTGTTCAGAATGGGTGGACTGTTTCGCCGCCCCTCCACATCGGCTTTTGCTAGCTCTTCCTCCCAGCGAGGAAATTGCCGACAGTCCCGTCAAATTCCTCGGTGTGGGTGATGAAGCTTAAGTGGCCTGCGCCTGCGATGATGTGGATCGTAGCGCCGGGGTAGTAGCTCCGCAGAATCTGACGTTCCTTCAAGGTGAATCCTGTTTCTTCAGCGGATTCGATGATCAAAACACGGCCGTTCCAACCGGTCGCCGTCGCCAGCTTGTCCCGGAAATCGAGCATGACACGCAGCTGGCTGCGCAAGCCCCTCGATTTGGGGTTCATTACTTCGGATTTGTTTACGTACGACATCCAGAACTCACGGTCCGATTCCGGCACCGTCTGCAAGAGGCGCTCGAACTTGGAGCGGATCGCCGATGCCAGCACAGACTGCGGCAAGACGATAGCGACCGGCAGCAGGATTCTGATGAGAAGCATTCGGCCCGGCGTGTAGACCGCGGAGTTCGCGATGATCAATGAATCGACGCGCTGCGGGTAGGCCTGCGCGAATGCACGCTCGACGAAGCCGCCGAGCGAGTGACCGAGCATGCAGCAGTGCTCCACGCCACGGTCATCCAGAACCGCCCGGATACCTTCAACAACCTCCTTAACGGTTATTGCTGTGGGCGCGTAGCCAATCGCGATCACTCGATACTGTCGCTCCAGTGCTGACACAACCGGAAACATGCAATCGGCCTCAATGGCTCCTCCGCCCGGGAGAACCACCACGGTTTGCTTGCCCGTGCCGGTATCGATGAAGGTCCATTCATTGCCCGAGACCGTCAAGTGGGCGACCGCGTGCGACTCCCGAAAATGCGCATACTGCTCAGAGATCGGCATACTGTTTGAAGGACTGCACAGGCTGAGGCTCGCGGCGACGAAAAGACAGGATCTTGTACTCATCTATTTCGCACCATCTGTTCACTCGTGGCTACGTTGAAGGCCAGTCACCTCTACGGCTGGCGCTGCTCTTGCCCGGCTGGAGGCGGGGGGTGACGGACGAGGTCGGCGGCTGCGATATCTGGTTCGCCCTCTTTTTCCCAACCTTGGAAAGCCGACCGTCCATGAATTGCAGGACAAGCTGGTGCCTGGGGACGAGCAACTCGAGATACTCTTGGGCTTTCTCCGTCTGCTCTTCCGTCGGGGCAACCCCTAGCTTCCGCGTTGCAGAAACTATGTCATCTTTTTCACTTAGGCCGAATGGCAACTTCATCGTACTCTCCGATACGCGAACCCCGACATAAATGACATCGTCACCAACGCAGTTCACGTAAATCCCATCGCGACCGCTGTAATTCCCATCGCGTTTCCCGAACGCTTGCAGACCGCACTCACTACTGAATTGGTGAAACGCCTTCGATTCTCTCTTCACATCGAGAAGGAAGCAAAGCTGTTGCCAAGTCGTGGACTCCGCTGCGGCATAACCCTGAGCAATAAAGAGTAGTGCGAGAGCGTATAAACGGATTTTCATAATCTCGGCGAACGTTGAAGTGACCCACATTCTACGGCTGGCGCTCCTCCTGCCCCGAAGGGGGCGTCACTGATTGGGTCGGCGACTGCGACGACGGTGGAGCAAGCGGATTCTCATACAACTTCTGCACCGACTCCTTGCTGAGAACGATAATTGTGAACACCCCCAAGACCGTGCCGAAGGGCACAAACATGAACAAGATCTCCAACCGCAAAGCAGACGATAAAGGCCGCCGCGACGACATCTTGACCCAGCCTGTAAAAATGGACGGTTAGCAAGGCGCTTGCCATGACAAGCGCAGCACCATCGATGCCCCAAGCTAGGCCACGAAGGGAAGCCGATGGGGCGAACGTTCCCGCCAAGCCAAGTGCTCCGCCCAAGGCAACGCCGACAGAAGCGAAAACCTTCAATGTTTTATCGTTCATGATGACGTATATTTGAGGGGCTTTCTTTGCCCAACGTTTCAACGATCTCCCGCACTGGACGGCGGCGCGACGGGTGGGCCAGCAGCGGGTGCGATGGTGGTTGGCGTCTGCAGCGGCGTGTTGGATCGGCTCTCATTGAACCGTGACTTCCAAGCATCGTAAGCGGTTTGAAAAACGGCGAACGATTCCGGAGTAAGCTCGATCTTCAAGTGTCGCCGACTGCCAATGTTCACAATCGTCAGGCCAAGAAATCGCCGGGGATCGTCGGTTGGCGTCTCAATACTGCGAAAGCAAAGCACGTCATCTTCTTTCTTTCTCTTCGCAAACGGACGGGGCGCCAAGGCCTGCTCTAGCCTGACGAAGGTGGCTTCGTCTAAGCTTAACGTGTGGAGCAACACCCGACCACCGACTTCCTCGCGCAGCTCGACGAAGCGGTCACTGCCTTGCCGCCGAACCGTCGAGAAAATGAGAGGGAACGCGTTCATCTTTCTTCCGCCGATCAGATAGTTATATATCCCTGCGTTTTAGCCCGTTCTTCGCATCATTCAACTAATTAGTCGGTTGTGAAAGTCGAGGGGCGGACTTCATTTTTGGACCATGCTACGGCTCAAGTCTCGTTTTCGGATCTCCCTGGCGGACGACCGTACCGGCAAGACCCTACTCATGGAGTTGATGACCACCCTTCCCTGGGCTTACGGCGCTACCGGCTAGGCGCACCTGCCGGGCGGGCGACTGCCCCTATTCCCTCCAGATCCAGGCAGTAGCCGCCCGGCCGACGAGAGAGTCGCTGCAGCGTCCAGCGCCACAGCGGCCGGAAACTGCGCAGATTCACCGCGGCATTGTCGAAGCGAGCGAAGAGCCTCTTGGCTCGCGTGTATTGGTCCGCAATTGTTCATCACGACAATCACTTCCAAACAGTGACCACCTGTTCAATTTGAATGGATACGGCTTAGGCGGTGCCTTCAGGTTCCGGAGCCCCCAACGCCAGTGAACGGTTCAGGTCTTAACCCCAACGGCGCCAGCCATCGGATTCTTGGTTATTAAATATTTCCGCACCTCGGAAAGTCCGTGCGTATTGAGCACCTGCGCCGCCGTCAATCCGCCCTTTCGCGCCGCATTGATCCCCGCCCGGACATAGTCCAGGCCGGCGACGTCATGCGCGTCGGGATTGATGACGCAGAGCAGTCCGCGTCCAGCCGCGGCCCGCCAGTGCCGCCAGTCCATGTCAAGCCGTTGCGGATTGGCGTTGAGTTCGATCGCCACGCGGTTCGCCAACGCGGCGTCGATCACCTTGGCGACATCTACGGCGTACCCTTCCCGCTTCAGCAGCAACCGGCCGGTCAGATGCCCGAGCATAGTCGTCCGTGGATGCTCGATCGCGCGGATGATCCGCGCCGTCATTTCCGTCTCGCTCTGGCTGAACGCGGAGTGCACCGACACGACGATATAGTCGAGCTCGCGCAGCACCGATTCGTCGAGATCCAGCCGGCCGTCCGGCAGGATGTCGCATTCAACACCGGCGAACACATGGATCTGGTACCGGCCCGAACGATTGAGCGCCGCAATGTCCGCGATCTGCTTGCGCAGTCGGGCCGCATCAAGGCCGTTGGCCTGAAAACTCGCCTGCGAGTGATCGGCCACTCCAAAATACTCCCAACCGCGCGCCTGGGCTCCCGCGACCATCTCGGCCAGCGAATTCCGGCCGTCCGAGGCTGTCGTGTGATTGTGAAAGACGCCGCGGAGATCGCCGGCCTCAACCAGCCGCGGGAACCCGCCCAATTCCGCCGCCTCGATTTCGCCCAGGCCTTCGCGCAGTTCCGGCGGGATGTCATGCAGTCCAAGCGCGGCAAAGAGCGCGGTCTCGGTCTGGATGCTGCCGGGTCCCACGCCCACACCGCCGCGTTTCGCCCCGGCCTTTTCTTTCGCCGTCCCCTCGCCCTCCGCCCGGACCAGACCCCATTCGCTCAGACTGAGCCCACGCGCCTGCGCCCGCTGTCGCATCTGGACATTGTGCTCCTTCGAGCCGGTGAAGTGGTGCAACGCGAAGACAAACTGGTCCGGCGGCACGATGCGGAGGTCCGCCTGCAGGCCGCTGGTGAAGCGCACGCTCGCCTTCGTTTCCCCTTTGGCGGTCACCTCTGCCACCTCCGGGCGTGACACGAACCATTGGACAACCGGCGCCCACTCCTCTGCCGCCACCAGGAAATCGAGATCGCCCACCGTCTCCAGTCCGCGCCGCAGGCTGCCCGCATGTTCCGCCCGCCGCACCTGCGGCAGGGCCCGCAGCCCCCGCAAGATCGGTTCCGCCGCGCGAAAGGCCTCCCACCACAAGTGGCGTCTCCCATACGCCTCGCGATTACGGATTCCCGCCAGGAGGTTCTCCTGGGTCTTCTGACCAAAGCCATCCAGCGCCGCCACCCGTCCTTCCGCACACGCCCGGGCGAGGTCTTCGATCGAGCTGATCCCCAACTGCGCGTGCAACGCCTTGATCTTCTTCGCTCCCAATCCCGGAATCTCCAGCATCTCGACCAGCCCCGGAGGAGTTGCGGCCTTCAGATTTTCGAAAAATTCCAGCCGGCCGGTCGCCTGCAATTCGGTGATCTTCTTCGCCAGTGCCTCACCGATGCCCTTGATGCCCTGCAGCCGGCCCTCGGCAATCACCGTGTCCAGATCCTCCTCCAGCGTTTCCAGCGCCCGCGCCCCCGCATGATAGGCCCGCACCTTGAAGAGATTCTCGTCCTTCAATTCCAGGAGGACCCCGATCTCATTCAATATTCCGGCGATGGCGTGCTTGTTCATGCAGGAGCTACGTCCATTATTACATGGGAGATCGGCAAAGCTCAAGTCGGCCAGCCATCCTTTTGCGGGACCAATTTCCAGCGGGTGAACCTGCCGCATTGCTGCGAGAACCACGCGCCCATGGTGCCACGAACGCCGGCGAATGGACCCATGAAACTCGCTTGCTGGCGTTCGCGGCCACATGCCACCGACCGCGCTTTTGATTGCGGCACCGCCGCTTCAGGATTCACTGCCGGCATGGCATTCACTTACCGCCGCACGATCCGCTTCGCCGACACCGACGCTGCCGGCGTGGTGTTCTTTCCGAACTACTTTGCCATCTGCCACGAGGCCTACGAGGAATCGCTGGCCGCCGCCGGGATCGAGCTGCAGTCCTTCTTTGGCGAACACGCCGTGGTGGTCCCGGTGTCGAAGAGCCAGGCGGAATATCTGCGTCCGCTCACCTGCGGCGACAAGATCAGCGTCACGCTCACGCCGACGCTGCTGGGACCGGACACCTACGCCATCAGCTTCGAATTGCACCGCCTCGGCCCTCCGCAGAAACTCGCGGCGCGGTTGCGGACCGAACACGTGTGCATCTCGTCCCGTTCTCGCGAACGCCACGCTCTCCCCGAGGCCATCGCGGCCTGGATTAATGCGCAGTCGGCCTAGCGCGAAGAGCTAATCCTGGAGGAGCCTGCTGGCAGGCGAATCATCCCATCGCCTGCCAGCAGGCTCCTACATTTCCGGACCTCGCTCCGCCAGCGCCTGTTGTGCCCCGTCCGCCAGCACCGCGCGGTTGATCTTGCCCTGCGCATTCCGCGGCCACGCGATCGGCAGATAATATTTGGGCCGCTTGTGCGGCGCCAGTGCGCCAGCGAGGCATTGCTTCACGCGCGCCAGATCCGGCGCCGTCGTACCGACCGGATAACAGGCCACAACCGCTTCGCCCCACTCCTCGTCCCGCACCGCGACCACGGCCACGTCGACAAACTGCCCGGTCGACCGGAGCACCGCCTCGACCTCCGCGGGCTCGACCTTTTTTCCCCCGGAAATGATGACGGCATCGCGGCGTCCGAGCACGTGCAGCCCCCCTTGGGCGTCGAATCGGCCAAGATCATCCGTGGACCATGCACCGGCCTCTTTGCGCCCGTTCGGATAATAGCCGTGGAACAGCGACTGCGCGGTGAGCTGGATCACTCCTTCCTCGTTCACGGTCAGGCGCGCATGCGGCAGGGCCGATCCGCATCCGCGCCGGCCTGCGAGGAACTCTTCGGGCCTCAGCGCCGCGACCATCGCCGCCGTTTCTGTCATGCCATAGCCCGGGGCAAGCGGAAGGCGGGCGTCAGCCGCCCGTTCAAGCAGTTCCGGCCAGGCCGGACCGCCTCCGACAAAAATCGCGCGAAACCGCCGCAGCCAGTCCGTCGCGTCCGGGCGGCCGAGCAACCGCTGCAGCTGGGTTGGAACAACCGAAAGAAACCAGTCGCCCTCCGCCAACTGCGGCCACCGGCCGGCTTCCAGATCCGCCCAGTCCCACGGGACGTACCGGCCGCCGGTGAGCGCACAACGCATCCAGGCCATCAAGCCGCTCACGTGATGCAACGGCAGCACTCCGACAGCATTGACCTGGCTGACCGCGAAATGCTCGCAACCGCCGCGCACCGCGGCAGCCAAGGTATCCTGATCGTGCCGCGCCCAGCGCAATGCGCCGCTCGAGCCACCGGTCGGCAGACACAGCCAGCCGTGTTCAATTCCTGATTTTCGATCTTCGATCTTTACTTTTCGATTGGCGCTTGGCGCCTGCGCCACCACGTCCGAGAACTGCGCCCGTTCCACGTCGCCCCACGACGGATCCGCCACAAAGACCGTCCCGCCTGCGGCCACCGCGCCACCAAACGCCTGCATGAACCGGACCGGCTGCGACTCTTCAATGATCACGTCGCGCGGCGCGCCCGCCGATTTGTCCGCCCCGAGGAGCCGGGCTAGTTCAAGGCGTTCCATAGGACCTCCGCCTTCAGATGAGTCATCGCTTCGAGCCCAAGGAAAGGAACGGGTGGCATTCCCTCGAATCGGCCATCCAGGAACAGCGGCCCCATCCCGAAGCCGAGGGCCCGCGACTGCGGACCGTTGAACGCAAACGCCATCCGCAGCGCCGCCTGCCGACCCACGCCGGTTTCCAGGGCGGAAGAGAAAACCGCATCCGCCTGATATTTCGCGAGGACCTCCAGCACGCCCGCCGGATCGCCGGCCAACGCCGGCTTCACCACCACGATTCCGCGCCAGCCGCGCGCCAGCCACGCCCGCAGACTCGGCAGCCCTGCCACCGATTCGTCCAGCGCAATCGGCGTCGGATAGTCGGCCGCCAACCCGAGCAATGCGTCGTCGGACTGGATTTGCCGGGCCGCGCCCTGGGAAGTTTCCGCGAAACAGGGTTGCTCCACGAACTCGATCGGCCGCTCCGCGCAGCGGGCCAGCCACTTTCCCGCACGCCGCGTCGTCCACGCCCCGTTGGCATCCAGCCTCAGCTTCGCATGACCGGGGAGCCGCGCCAGAAGATCATCCAGCATCACCCACTCGTCCGCATCGTCCAGCACTCCCACCTTCCACTTGAAAGCAACATAGCCCGCTTCCAGCGCCTGATCCGCCGCCTCGCAGGCCGCCTTGCCCGCCGGCAACAACGCCGCCACCGGCCGACGCTGCACCATGGGGACGCCGGATTCGCGCCCGAGCGCACTACTCAGCGCAAAACGCACACACCCGTAACGCTCCTCAATCTGCTCGCCCCATCCGGCGTCCACCACGCCGGCCAGCTTCGCCAGCAACGCCTCGGCCTCAGCGAGTGTCTCTGTGCCAAACCATGGGAGCGGCGCCACTTCTCCAAATCCAACTCCGCCGGCTTCATCCTCCAATCTCAGGATCAGGCCATCGCGCTCCCGCCACCAACCGTGGGCTGTCCGCATGGCGGAGCGGAAGGGAAGTCGGTATCGGCGGAATTCCAGACGATTAAGCATGGCGAGGCGTCATGTTGCTGTTTGTACAGAACGTGCGCGCTGGCGACGATTTTGTGGAAGCGCCCGAAAACCATCCCCGGGGGGCAGTTGGAGGGCGCTGCTCCGTCAGCGCCGTTCAGGCCCTCGGCGGCGACAGCGCGCCGCCCTCCAACAGCCCAATCGTTGGCAGCCCCCGCCATCCGTAAGCTCAAAAAAGGCGTTGAGATTTCTCGGAGCGCCATTATGTCATCCATGGCAACCATGACTAAGCCTGTCACGCTTGCCTGTCCGATCGGCCCGCAGTTCTACCCAGCCGCGGACGAGTTTTTCCCCCGCCTCTTGCCGACGGCGCTGACTTACGACGACGTTTCACTGGCGACGCTCTACTCGGAGATCCTGCCGAAGGATGCCGATCTGGCGGCCAGCCTTTCGGAAACGCTGCGCCTGCAGATTCCGATCATCTCGTCGGACATGGACACGGTCACCGAATCGCGGATGGCGATCGCCATGTCGCTGAACGGCGGTCTGGGCCTGATCCATTACAACATGACCGCCAAGGAGCAGGTCAAGGAGGTCGCCCGCGTCAAGCGCCACATCCACGGACTCATCCAGGATCCCATCACGGTCTCCGTGAAGCTGTCCGTGGGCGACGTTCTCGCCATGATTGACGAGCGCCATTTTGGTTTCCGGACTTTTCCGGTGGTGGACGACCAAGACCGGCTGGTCGGCCTCCTGCCCGGCAGCATCGTTAAGGATCGCTACCGCGCCAAGAAGATCACCGAGGCCATGACCCCGCGGGCGAAACTCATCACGGTCCGCGAAAGCGATCTGGGCGGCGATCCCATAAGGTACGCCGACACGTTCTTCAGCGAACACATCGGCATCAACAAGATGCTGGTGGTCGACACCGAGGACCACCTGCGGGGGCTCGTGACCAGCACCGATGTCGAACGGATTGTCGGCGAGGTCAGTTCGCGGCGGAAAGCCAGTCGCGACGCCCATTTCCGCCTGGTGGTTGGCGCTGCAATCGCGCCGGTGCGCCAACCCTCGGGGGAGCTCGATCGGGAGAAGATCATCGCTCATGTGGGCGCCTTGGTCGACGAGGCCATTGACGCCATCGCCGTCTCCACGGCCCATGGGCACAGTCGCGGGGTCGGTGACATGGTGAAACTGCTGCGCAGTGCCTTCCCCACCCTCACGATCATCGCCGGCAACGTCACGAGTGCTGAAGGGGCCGAGTACCTCGCAGACTGCGGCGCCAACGCCATCAAGATCGGCCAGGGACCGGGTTCGATCTGCACGACCCGGATGGTGGCCGGCGTCGGCATCCCGCAGCTCACGGCGCTCTGGGCCGCCAGCAAGGGCGCCCGGTCCAGGGGCGCACGGATCATTGCCGACGGCGGCATCACGAAATCGGGCGATATCGTCAAAGCGCTCACCCTGGCCGACGCCGTGATTTGCGGCGGCCTGTTTGCCGGCTGCCGCGAGGCGCCCGGCGAGATCCTCGAGATCAACGGCAAGCTCTACAAACAATACCGTGGCATGGGAACCCTCGCCGCCATGAAAGCCGGCTCCGCCGCCCGTTACGGTCACGACAAAGAAGATACCAGCCGCAAGATTTCCGCCGAGGGCATCGAGGCGCTCAAGGAGGTTTCCGGCTCGGTGGACAGCGTGCTGGCCGACCTTATTGGCGGGCTGCAATCCGGCATGGGTTACCTGGGAGCGCGCGATCTCACGCAGTTGCGGGAGAAGGCGCGCTACGTGCACGTCACGGCCGCCGGCCAAAAGGAAGCCGCCCCGCACGACGTGATCGAGGTTTCGACGAAGAACCCATTGTGATCGGCGGCGGGCACCGCTCTGCCTCCGACGGCATCCAGAGCGGTTCAAATTGAACTGTGGCCGAGAACGCGAACGTAGCTGCGAGCGCCAGCGAGCGGATGGTTCGTCCACTCGCTGGCGCTCGCGGCTACACTTTTTCTGAAACCGCTCTAGGCCGGATCGATGCGATTGCTGGCCATTCTCCTTGTGCCCTCGCAAACCGATTGGTGTGCGGGTGTAGGAAGCCCGCTGGCGGGTGATCATCTGTCGCCAGCGACCTTCCTGCTGTGCCCATCCGGCTGAGGCTTGCCTCGTTGAGCCTGGGCCACCTCATCCCAAGCCCGCCGAAGGACTTAAGTCACACCAGGGGTGTGCCGATAGGTAGGGCAACACCTCTCCGTGGCTATTTCACGACCGTCGCATCCGGACCAGATCCGCCATCGTCCTGCGCGCGCATTTCGGCTCGCTTGGCTTGGCGCGTTCGCTGCTATCCTCCTCCCCGGCAAACCTCTGTGCGCGATGCCCTCCGCTCAGGCCGGGATGGTCGAGTCGGGCGCGCCGTCCTTTGTCGTGCTCGGGCCGGAAGCCATCGGCCTGAGTTCGCAGCCGACCGATCTCCATCTTCTTCCGGATGGCCGGATTCTGGTGAAGTCGCAGCGGGAGATTGCCTTGGGGGACGGTGTACGCTGGGAGTCATTTCGGGATACCGACGAACAGGGAGGCTTCGCTTCGACCCAGGTTGCGGTCGATGAGCAGGGCCGCATCTACACCGGCGCGGGCAAAGAAATCGTTCAGGTTGATCTGGGAGAGGACGCGCACTTGCGTTTCACGCCGGCCATCACTTTGCCGGCGGACAAAGCGCTGCCGAGCGAAGCCTTGGTCAACGTGGCCGTCT
Organism: Opitutia bacterium; assembly: GCA_003142955.1. Classification (GTDB taxonomy): domain Bacteria; phylum Verrucomicrobiota; class Verrucomicrobiia; order Opitutales; family Opitutaceae; genus Fen-1467. The sequence continues at coordinate 21,239 of PLOH01000077.1, forward strand.
TCCCTGACGCCTGGTACTGGTATGGCGGCAGCGGGGCGATCGTGAGTTGGCGCCCCGGCCAGACCGCCCGTGTCCTAGGCCACGTCGGGGCCATCGACCGGATCATCACTCTGGGTCAGCAGGTTTTTGCCAGCAGCCAGGCGTCTGGCGCCCTATATCGGCTCGGTGGAGACGGAGGTGCGATCCAAGTTTCGGAGGAGAACACCCTGGCCAGCGACAGTTTGACGTGCAGTGCGCCGTTCGGGTCGGGTCAACTGCTCGTCGGGACGAACGGCAACGGACTGAAGCTTTTTGACGGTAAGGTTTTCCGCGACTTCTACGCCCCCGGCCTGCTGAGCGGCGGCCATCGCATCAGCGATTTGTGCCTGGCGGGCGAGCAATTCCTCGCGGCTGCCGTGGACACGGTTGGTATCGTCTTCTTCGACCGTGAGGGCCGCACGGTGCAGGTCCTCGACCGGAGCCTCGACCACCGGCTGGCGCGGGTGCAACGGCTGGAATATGCCCCCACCGGTGTGCTCTGGGCGCTGCTGAACGATGGGGTGGCCCGCGTGCAGTTTCCGTCACCCATCTCAAATTTCGAGCCCCTCCTCGCCAGCGGACTCGCCTACGCCAAACCGCTGCGGCATGAAGGCAAGCTCTGGCTGCTGGCCGACGGCCGGGCGATGCGCGCCGTCTATGATCCGGCCGAACGGCTGGAACGGTTCGAGGAGGACATGCCCCCCGGACGCTTCCTGTTCACCTTGACCAGCGTCGAGGGCCAGTTGTTCGCCGCCAATGATGCAGGAATCTTCGTGCGCGGGGACTTCGGCTGGAAAGCGATCGCCCCGGGGATTGCCAATGCGCGGGTGGGGGCCGCCTCCACCGCGGAAGGACTGCTCTATTTCGCCCGCAACGAATGGGGTTGGATCCAACGGACGCAAACAGGATACCAAGTCCGCCGAAATCCTGCGCCGGGACTGGGGGACACCTACCGCGCGGTGGTGGACCCAGCCGGAGTGGTCTGGCTCGAATTGGGTTCCAGCCGGGTTGGCCGGATGGACCTGCGCCTTCAAACTCCGGCGATCGAGATATTCGGAACCCGCGACAGACTGTTCGACGGCTGGGTGCAGAACTTCCTGTTCGACGGTCAAATGCGTTTCAACATGCCCGGTCATCTCTGCCGCTTCGACGAAGCCACGCATCGTTTCATCGAGGACCGGGATCTCATCGCGCGCTTCCCCGCCGTCACCGACTGGAATGGACGGCCGACGCCTGACGTGTTCGGCCGTCTCTGGTTTACGGCCAACGGTGCGGTGCATGTGCTCGGCAAGGCTTCTTCCGCAGGCCAGCGCTCGGTGGAGACGGTACCAATCGGTTTCGAATCCGCGGAGTTTACGATGGAGGACAACGGAGTGGTCTGGTTGTGGGGAAGCCAGCGACTGGCTCGCTTCGATCCTCGTCTGCCAAATCCTCCCGCCGATACGCCGCACGCCCTGATCACGTCGGTCCAATTCGCCGCGAGCAACCGCCAACTTTTCGCACTGGGATCTACCCTGGGCCGGCTCCCCTATTCCGACAACTCGCTCGTCATCCATTTTGCAGCCCCCGCCAATCCGTTCGGCTCATCCGTCAATTTCGAGGTGATGCTCGAGGGGGCGGTGGCCCAATGGGTCTCAACCGGCAACGTCGGTTCGGCCGCGTTCAGCCGGTTGAAGGAGGGAGACTACGTTTTCCACGTGCGGCCCGTGGCTGGCGCAACCGTGGGCCCCGAGGCGCGCCTGAGTTTCACCATCCAGCCTCCGTGGTTCCGCACTTCCCTCGCCTGGAGTCTGTACGTTGTTGGAGCGATGGGCGTACTGGCCTTTGCCGCCTGGCTTTCGTCGTTCCTGGAGCGCCGCGAAAAAGTGCGTCTGGAGCGCGTCGTGACCGAGCGCACCCGCGAGCTCAACACCACCAACGCCCAACTCGGGCGGCAAATCGCCGAGACCACGGAAAAATCGGCAGCGCTGTCCGCCAGCGAGGAGCGCTACCGCACGCTCAACGCCCAACTGGAGCAGCGCGTCGAGCGGCGCACGGCCGAGCTTTCGCAACGGAATTCCGAGCTTTTTCAGGAGCGGCAGCTTTTCCGCACTCTGATCGACAACCTGCCGATGGCGATTTACGCCAAGGACACCGCCTGTTGCAAGACCCTGGCCAATCCGTCCGACCTGAAGAATATGCGTTGCAAGGCCGAGGCTGACGCATTGGGCAAGACCGACTTCGATCTCTTCCCCAAAGACGTGGCCGCCAAGTTCGTTGCCGACGATCAGGCGGTGCTGCAGACCGGCCAGGCGGTCCTCGAACGGGAGGAATCGCTCATCGGCGAGGAGGGGCGCAAGCGCTGGTTTCTAACTAGCAAACTGCCCCTGCGGAATCAGGGTGGGGAGATCATCGGCCTGGTGGGAATCAGCCGGGACGTCACGTCGCTGAAGGAAACCGAACAGAAGATGGAAGCTCTCCACCGCGAATTGGTGCAGGCCTCACGCACCGCCGGCATGGCGGAGGTGGCCACCGGCGTGCTCCACAACGTGGGCAATGTCCTGAACAGCGTCAACGTGTCGGCCGGAGTCGTGGCCGAGAGATTGCGCACCTCCAAGGCGGATGGCGTGTCCAAGCTGGCCCGGCTTCTGCGGGAACAAAATGGCAATTTGGCCCATTTTCTCACCGAAGACGATCGGGGCCGCAAGGTGCCGGCCTACTTGGAGCAACTGGCGGTTATCCTGGAAGAAGAGCGCGTGGAGTTGGACAAGGAACTGAAGGGGCTGATCTTGAACGTCGACCACATCAAGGAGATCGTGGCGATGCAGCAGAACTACGCCCGAATCTCCGGCGTGGTGGAGATGGTCACCCTGTCCGATATGGTGGAAGATTCCTTTAAGATGCATGGCGGGGCCTATGCGCGTCACGGAATCACGGTGGTGCGGGACTACGACCAGCTGCCCGCCATGTCGGTGGACAAGCACGCTTTGTTGCAAATCGTGGTGAACCTTCTGCACAACGCGAAGTACGCGTGCAAGGCGGCGAACCGTCCGGACAAACAGGTGACTGTGCGCGCCAAGGCTGCCGGCCCGGACCGGGTCAAGGTTGAGGTGACCGATAATGGGATCGGCATCCCGCCGGAGAACCTGACGCGGATCTTCTCGCAGGGATTCACCACGCGGAAGAGCGGGCACGGCTTCGGACTGCACAGCGGCGCGTTGGCGGCCAAACAGCTGGGCGGCTCGCTGACGGTGCAAAGTGGCGGCATCGGTTGCGGAGCCACGTTCATCTTGGAGCTGCCCATCCAGCCGCCGCCGGCCGAACAGTAGAACACCAGACTGACTGCCAACCGTGGCCAGCGCGTGATGCTTGATAGCGATCCAGCCGCGCCATACGGCGTGCCGACCTTCCGCCTGAACGAAGCCGTCAAACGAAATGCTGGCCGTTTCCCTGAGGACTTCCGCTTCCGGCTCACCTAGGCGGAGCGTGAAACCTATTGAATCTGAGCTGGTTGATTACGACTCATCGCGAATTGCGATGAGTCCGCGAACCGGCCGGGGTGGTCGCCGCAACCTTCCTTGGGCCTTTACCGAGCACGGCGCACTCATGGCGGCCACTGTACTCAAGAGAGCTTTTTGATTGCCCCGCAAAGCCGGCGCCCCTTTTAACTTTATGGCAACAGGGGTTTGGAATCTCTGGCTGCCGTTCGATCCATGTCCCTTACTCCCTTCAGCAGCCAGATCATCGCCGACGTCGGCATCAGCTTCGGCGACGAAGGCAAAGGCCGGCTCATTCCGGAAGTCGCCGAAGAGTTGCGCGCTTCCGCTGCCCCGGTATCCGTCGTTCTCAAGGTCAACGGCGGCGCCAATTCCGGCCACACCGCCGGCGGCATTAAGCTCAACCTCCTGCCCGCCGGCGTGGCGGTCCCGACGGTGCCGCACCTGTGCATCGGCAGCGGCGTGGTGGCCGACCCGCGCAAGATTTGGTGGGAGGCCCGGCCACTGGAACAAAAGGGGTACGCCGTCCTGGCGCGTCTCCTCATCGACGAACGCACGCTGGTCTCCGACTTCACGCACCGGCTGCTCGACCTCGCGTGGGAGGACTATCGCACGAACATCCTGGCCGAGGAGCCCCGGGGCTCTACGGGCCGCGGCATCACGCCAGCCTACCTCGACGAGGTGGGCCAGTGGCAGATCACGTTTTCGGATTTCCATGCGGGTCGGAACTGGTTCGCGCGCAAGCTCGCCCAACGGGCCGATCGCGCCTTGCGGCTCATCCAGCACGTCTGTCGCGTCTCGCCCGAAACGTTCGCCGGATTCTTCGACAAGCTCACGTCTGCCGAGCAGCGCGCCAACGGCGAATCGGTGCAACTCGGCGTGTTTGACCAGGCAGAGTTCGATTTTACCCGGTTCCGCGGCGACGGACCCTTTGCGCTCAATCTCCCGCTGCTCACCGAAGTCTACTGGCAGGCCGGTACCGCACTGGCGCGGAACATCGGAGAGGTTCGCGAGCTCATCCTGCGCGAACTGGGCGCCGGACGGACGGTCATCGGCGAGTTCGGCCAGTCCTACTGGCTCGACAAACGCCACGGCTATTCGCCCAACGTCACCGCCTCGCACACCTTTACTCCCGAGTTCTTTGAAAGCGCGGGCGTGCCCGTGCAGCGCATCCATGCCTTCGGCGTCTGCAAGGCCTACGACACCAAAGTGGGCACGCACACGTTTCTCACGCGCATGGATGACGCGCATCCGCTGACCGCGAAGCTCAAGTTGATCGAGTTCGGCACCAGCACCGGCCGCCAGCGCATGGTCGGCTGGTTCGACGCCGTCGAGAAAGGCGACGCCCTGCGCTACGGCGGTTACCAGGACGTGATGATCAACAAATCCGACGCCCTCACCCATGCCGGAGACTGGCGCGGCGACCTGCTCATCTGCACCGCCTATGAGGACGCCGGCGGCCGGCGCTACGCCCACGTGCCGCGCAATGAGGCCATACGCAAGACCCTGCGCCCCGTCTACACTTCGCACCCCGGCTGGAGCGAGGACATCTCGGCCGTACGCCGTTTCAGCGATCTGCCAGGCAACGCGCAACGCTATGTCGCCGCGATGCTCAAGAGCACACTCGATGTGGCCTACGCCGGCGAGCGCTGGCCCGCCGCCGGCAAGCTGCCCAATCTACGCTACCTCGGCGTCGGCCCGGCACCCGCACAGATCATTAAAGACGTTCCCGCCACTCCCGACCTCGTGAAACTGGCGGACGTAGGCTAGACCAAGTTGGAGGGCGGTGCGCCGTCACCGCCATGATTCTCCTGCCGAGCAGAGGCGGACACGGCGGTCCGCCCTCCAAGAAGGCATCCGCAAGGTCGATCCTCCATTTAGCTCTTATGCTTCTGGCTATAAGCTTGCCTTTCGATTGCAGTGGCGGCCGAAAACGGGAGTGACCTTGCCGCCGGGGAAATTGAGGATTTGCGCTCCCCCTGCGTGTCGAACTTTCCCGGCGCGCACATTAGATTCAACGCCTGCAACCCCACCCATCGTTCATGAGCGAAACCCCCGCCGCCCCTGTGAAGGTCAAATTTTTCAGCGGTGAAGACATCCCGTTGGAGCTGCACAAAGTGCGCATCGTGCAGAAGCTGTATCTGCGTCCCGTCGACGAGCGGCTGAAGGCCATGCAGGCCGCCGGGTTCAACACCTTCCAGTTGAGCACCCTCGATGTGTTTCTGGACATGCTGACCGACTCCGGCACCAATGCCATGAGCGACAACCAGGTGTCGTCCATGCTCCGGGCCGACGATGCCTACGCCGGCTCGCAGAGTTTTGCCCGGATGGAGGCGGCCGTGCGCGAGGTGTTCGGCACGCAATATGTGATTCCCGTTCACCAGGGTCGCGCCGCCGAGAACGTGATTTCGCGGGCGTTCATCAAGCAGGGCGACGTGATCCCGATGAACTACCACTTCACGACCACCAAGGCCCACATGGAGATCAGCGGGGGCAAGATCTTCGAGATCTACACCGATGAGGCGTTGAAGATCAAAAGCAGTTTCCCGTTCAAGGGGAACATGGACATCAATAAATTGAAGGCCCTGATCAAGGAACACGGAGCGGCGCGCATCCCGTTCATCCGCCTCGAGGCCTCGACCAACCTGATCGGCGGTCAGCCCTTCTCGATCGCGAACATGCGCGAGGTGCGCAAGGTCGCCGACCAACACGCCATCATGGTGCTGATGGACGCCAGCCTCATCGGGGAAAACGCCTATTTCATCAAGCAGCGCGAGGCCAAGTTCAAGAACGCCTCGATCAAAGACATCCTGCTCACGATGTGTGGCCTCGTGGACATGATCTACTTCTCCAGCCGCAAGGTCAGTTCGACCCGCGGCGGCGGCATCTGCACCAACAAGAAGGATCTCTTCCTCAAAGTGCGGGACCTGGTCGTCCTCTTCGAGGGCTTCGTCACGTACGGCGGAATGTCCGTCCGCGAAATCGAGGCTCTGGCCGTCGGCATGTACGAAACCACGGACGAAACCGTCATCAGCCAGTCGCCCTCGTTCATCGCTTATCTCGTCAACGAGCTGGATAAACAGGGTATTCCCGTGGTCACTCCGGCCGGCGCACTTGGCTGTCATCTCGACGCGATGGGCTTCCTCCCGCACGTCCCGCAAAAGGAATATCCCGCTGGCGCGCTCGCCACTGCGCTATTCATCATTTCCGGAATCCGCGGCATGGAGCGAGGCACGATCTCCAGCGTGCGCGATGACCAGGGTAATGACATCCTCGCCGACGTCGAGTTGCTGCGCCTCGCCTTCCCCCGCCGCGTTTTCACCCTGTCCCAGACAAAATTCGCCCTCGATCGCCTGACCTGGCTGTACAAGAACCGTGAACTTGTTGGCGGATTGAAGTTCGTCGACGAGCCGACCGTCCTCCGCTTTTTCATGGGCCGGCTCGCCCCGACCAGCAACTGGCCCGACCGCCTCGTCAAGCAGTTCAAGAAGGACTTCGGCAACAGCTTGTAAGAAACCCACAGGCAGAACCCGCCGCTTTCCTGACAAATGGCTCGCGCCATTTGTGTTGTTGTCCGATTGCTTCGTCGCCGCGCGCAGAGGTTTTGTTGGAGGGCGGACCGCCGTGTCCGCCGGATTCTCGGAATGGCGCTGACGGCGCAGCGTCCTCCACGTTGTTTGCGGCTACGCCGGATTGGGCAACACGCCGGTCAGAGCGGTTTCAGAAAAAGTGTAGCTGCGAGCGCCAGCGAGCGGATGGTTTGTCCATTCGCTGGCGCTCGCAGCTACGTTCGCATTCTCGGCCACATTTCAATTTAAACCGCTCTAGCCCGGCGTTGGGGTGGAATCGCACTCGGCCGGCGGAGTTGGACTCACCGGCGACACAATGCCCATGCCCTGCCATTTTCCAGAGCGCCAGCGCCAGAGATTGATGCCCGCACGAATAATCTCGTCGGCCGCGAAACAGAGCCAGAAGCCGACGATGGTCAGTCCCCAGACCCGGTTGATGCAATACACGACCGGCAGGATGCCCCAGATGAACGTGGTGCCGACGACGAGCGGAAAGCGGGCGTCACCCACGGTCTTGAGGGCGAAACCGGTGATGATGTTTACCGCGCGCGCCGGCTCGTAGAACACCGCGATGAACAACAGCGACCGGCCGAGCTGGCGGATCGATTCATCGGCGGTGAAAAAACCCAGCACCCGCTCGGAGAACAGCCACGCCGTGCCGGCATACAGGAAGGCAACGAGCGTCGCCCGGCGCACGATCTTCCAGTAGAGCCGGTCGACGTCGACGAACCGCCGCGCCCCGGTCCAGTGACCCATCAGGATCTGCGCCCCCAACGCTAGCGAGAAGGAGAAGGTGATCTGGAACATCTGCGCGCGACCCGAGTAGGCATTGGCCGCCATTGAATGGACCCCCAGCGCAATGATCATCGTGGACAGAATGATCTGCTGGACGCTGTAGCTCATCGGCTCCA